>CP136010.1:4322325-4997791 GCA_030263805.2 Pseudomonas sp. FeN3W | reverse complement strand
GACTATTTTGAGAACATTGTCATTATCTTCTAAACAGCTCTGAAACGATTGATTAAGACGCCAATGGAAGCAAAAGAAAAATGACAATTATCAAAAAAACCCAAGCTATCCGCTATCACCCTTTGGCTGCAATCGACCCAGAGTTGGCGAATCTGATTATCCAAGGGGCAGCCGACCACCAAAAAATCTTCGGTCTCAGAAAATACAGCGTCCACGCGTCCATACAACTGTTGGAGGCCTACTGTGACATTACCGGCCAACGGATCACCATGGACACGGTCAGAAGCCCCTGTATCGAGGGGATCTTGCGTGGATTCTCCTCCGCCATGGCAGGCAATGCTCTAGTGGAGCTTCCAGAAAAAAAGCGTGAAACCTTATGCCGTTGCCTCTATCAATCGCTCACGACGGCTCTAGCGCAGCTTCCTGAAGCTCACGATTTTTCCTGGAACTTCTCCCTGTTCAAACCAGATGCAAGCGTGTGCGCGGAGATTGCTTCGGCTAATGAGTACAAACGTTGGTACTGGAAAGGTTGGTCAATCCTGCGCCCGGACGAAACTGGTGTGTACGTACGGCTCGCCCAGCTCGTAGCCCCTTATGGGCGGGTATTTGTAGAGGCCATCTTCGCAGAAATTGAAAGGTACTTCCGTGGCCGACCTGGCGCATTTCGCGTTGAATGGAACTACATGTTCGACTATCTCGGTGAGCACCACACCATATGGCCCCGGAGCACCTTCAAAACCGAGGCAGGCGTGAAAAGTTTCATACAGGCCTTTACAGTTGCTTACTTCAGCGAGGCAAAGGAAGCCCAGAAGGATGCAAAATCACAAATCAAAAACTGGGGCAGATTTATAACATCGATTGAGAAGTGCCTATGCAAAACTGGGGTATGGGCAAAGCTAACCTCACCAATCAAGCGACCACCACCGTCAACCAAGCATGGATCTGAAACCAAACTAGAAGAGCGAGAAGGCGGGCTGCTTGTCCAAGAAAAGCTACTTACGAGCATTCCCCTTTACGTAACCGATTCAGAAGCCGTTGACGTATTGTTTTTCCACATCAAGAACGACCTTGCCACAGTTCGTAACTGGGCAATCCATCAGGTTGCAGACCTGAAATCCCGAAAGGCCCGTCGTGTCTTGCTCGCTCAGAGCGGCACCCCGATCATCGAGTACCAAGGCCGGGGAATCGTAAACCGGTACACACTGGCTGACATCTGCGCGACACTGGAGGCCGCCGACTCTAAGGTGCCATCAAGTTTCCTTTGCAAGATTTACAACCGACTCACCGGTGAAAACTTCGATGCCGCGGATCTTGCCAACATTTACGGGTTCCCCGTTACAGGAAGTCTGTTCCCACTTCAGTGCTTATTAGTGCTTGAGCATCCTGAAATCACGACCGAGTTTCTAAAGAGCTTCGAGCTTTACAATCAGCAAGGTCAATTGGTGGGATTTAACGAAGAGAAGCGCCTGCTAACTGGATACAAAGACCGCAAGAATCCAGATGTTCGAGAGCAGGTCATCGAGCTCAATGACACTTCTTTCAACATAGTGAAGGATATTATCGAGATAACTAGCTCTGGACGGAGAAAGCTACGCGCGCAAGGGAAAGACAGCTATCGCTACCTATTTATCACTTCAGGGAAAGCCTTCAGCTTTAATAAGGCCGATGTAACCATCTGGAACGAACATACCTTTCGTGGCAATTCTAGCTTACGCGAACAACTGATCACACAATTCAAGCCCCACAGCGACCTGCCGGTTGCCCAGCTGGTCGAATTCATCAAACGAGTACGGTTGACCAAGATCCGGGCATCTAGGGCGGTTGAAATCTTTATTCATAGTAAAAGTAGCGAAGCCATGTCTAAGGCCCTCGGCCATGAGCACTATTACCCAGATCTGCTCAGCCACTACCTACCGGACGCTCTATTGGCATTCATCAAAGCTCGGTGGATCCGGATCTTTCAGAAAGCGCTCGTCTGTGAAGCCATGAAGGATAGTCACCATCTCCTCCGAGTGACCCGATTCAACACCATGGATGAACTGGATGCTTTTCTGGATAACCACCGAATTAAAGAGATTCCCTACCAAGCTTCAGATCCTGAGCGCACAGAACAGCGGACAATTACCGAGGCTAGTGAGGCTGTTTTTTCTATCGGCGTGCCGTTCCTGGCTTCTTTGCTCTCACTTGAAGCAGCAGTCAAAACCTCCACTGATCGGGCCCGCGTATGCGGCAAAGCGGAATACTGGGCGTCATTTGCAGACAAAATTAAATCTGAAATCACAAGCGGCTATAACCGCCTGCTGAAGCAACACCTAGATGCTGCGCTGAAACTAGTTGATGCGAAAAAGATGGAGGCATTGATCTATGTCCCTGCTCACTGGGCGTGAATCCAGCACCGGGTATGAATTTCTCGATGACTTTGTGATAACAAAACTAGCGCCTCATACGTCAGCACCCTGGCTGCTAAGTGACTTCTATAAGCATCGCTGGGCAATTCAGGCCCACCAAAAAAAACCCATAGAACTCGATTGGACGGTACATCTTGGGGATGGCAGTCTATTGACTGAGGCCAAGAACGAAAAATTATTACGGTCGTTGCAACATCTGCTCATAATTGGTGCGAACGGAGTCAATGAAGAGTTTTCCACGCGCGCGCCCGTGACCCAAAACATGCGTCTGTCATGCACGTTAAGACTCATTGACTACCTGTTGATACACTCAAGAAGGCTTGGCCTTATCAAGTTCGGCCTTGGCGCCTTGAGCGCCGATGATTTGAAAGGAATTCTCAACCATCTTGCCTCTACTCCATGGGCTGAAGACTCCGTTTATGCATGGCCTGAACGCTCATCCGCGTTCTGCAATGCTCAGCTGTGCAATCTCAGCGATAACGAGGCCGAGATAATCTTTGCCAAGTATCCAAGTATGTTGGAGGTGAGCGACGATGAGTGTGAGAATCTCAAACTCGATATCACCGTGGCTGATATCCCGAGGATTCGTGCGGCACTCATGAAGGCTAATCTGTACTACGGGAATAGTAGCAATGGCTACAAGGTAAGCACAAAAGCACTTTCGGAGCGCATCTACCCAGACACGTTGCGTGGGCGACAAACGCCAAAATCGGCTCTCGAAGTACTTAATTTCTACCCCAACGAAATCAACTACAAGCGCGAGTATCCAGGGGTCAGAGTCACCACAGGCGAGTCTGATATCCTCCAAGACACCGTATACTATTACTATCGGTACGCGCTCGTGAATAGCGCGACACTCAATACGTTAGGGTTATCCGCACCCGCAGATACCAACACCATCACAGAGTACATTCCAAAACTCAACGAATCTTCCCGATTCAGAAGCGTGCCGTCAGACAACCTGTTGAAGCTATTCCGCCGCAGTGTGGAATTCCATGTCGAACATGGGAGGAAGATCCTGAACGGTTTCATCAGGGTAGCAGCGCGTAGTCACGCTCAGAATATCTCAATGACCCAACAATCCAAAGAGGACTTTTTGAGAATTATCGGCCCGGAGCTCGCTAACTTCGGCGTCAAAAGGTTAGGCCTATCCAGCAACCGCAGCACCAATAATAAATCTCCTCGAAAAGGCAGCCGGGAGCAGTACTTCCAGCACCTGCGCGCCAACCACGGACTGCTTGAGCTGGTATACGTCTACCTGGGCAGCATACAGATGGTCGTTGGGATGATCATGGCGCGGCGCATTGACGAGTTGGTCACTCTGGACGCTGCGAACTGCTTGGACAAAAGCAAATCATGGCTCGTCTTCAACTTGGAGAAATCCACCCGCGACGCCTTGGGAATGCGGCAGCGTGAGTCTCGGCCTATTGACGCCATTGCCGTGGAAATGATCGAGGAGCTTCGCCGCTTTCAAAAGCTACTCAAGCGTCTCCGGGTTATCGACGATCTGACCGGCCTCTTCGCGACCCCATCGTCGCTGGGGCACAAAGGATTACAGGACTGCTCGCTTCACCTGTACAACCGCCATCTGGACTTCGCCTGCGACTACTTCGAAAGCGATATCACTGCTGACGGGGAACGCTACTACGTACGCCAGCACCAACTGCGCCGCTTTTTTGCCATTATGTTTTTCTACACCAATAGCTTCGGCGAGTTGGATACCCTTCGCTGGATGCTCGGACACCGCGACATTGAACACGTTTGGCACTACTTGACCGAGTGCCTAGAGCCCAAAGATCTCAGGGGCGCGGGCGCCCGCTATTTTGCTGACCTCGCCAAACACGAACGGTTAGACAATTACCAGAATTTGCAGGATCTGCTGTTTGCGGAATTCAGCACCACCAAATTCTCCTTGGTCGACGAGCAAAAAATCGAAGACTACCTTTCGGCGATGCTTGAAGAAGGTAAAGCTCGGATTGAGCCAAAATTTTTCAACGATGAAAATGGTAAATCCATGCAAGTCCTATTCATTGTCAGCTGAGAATAAAATGAACACACTACCCAAGCGCGAGCTGATTGATCAATCCATAGCGAACATCTTCAAATTACTGGTAGATATAGGGCAATCACCAGGTAACTATACTGACAACGAAAAAGTTCTGAACGCACTGAAGAGCCAAGGTGGCTTATGCTCTTTGGACATTGAGTTCTTCATACAGAATGAAAGCTTCACAATCCATCCCATAAGCCTTAACACTCTAAAGAAAAGGCTCGCCGACAATGAGCCTGAGAAAGATTTTCAGCACTTAGAAAAATTGCGGGCACATGCACAGAATGCTATACGCAAGTTCAGGAAGGAACTGACGCCTCCAAATAAACGTACTCGTTCTGCACTGGAGGATCAGGTCGAAGAACTCAAGTCTTCGATTTCCACACTCCAAGCGGTAAATATGGTTTTAATACAGGCACTGGAGATTAACCGGAAAGATTTGATCACGATCTCTGACACCACGAATACGGGATTGCGGCAAAAGAGAATTAACGACGCAATCAACAGAATCATCAAGATACTAGGGTTGAATCCTGCCCCCTTTGATGACGTGACCGTTCTATCCATGAAAAATCATTTGCAGTTGGTGCCAAATGGCAAAGCGAATCATTGAGTACCCCGAAGCATCTCAATTGTTCACTCCAATCCCGAGACTGCGACTATACGACTATTTATCGCACGATAAACTGCATACACTTGATAGTAGCAATATACCATTCATGACTTGGCCTGATGGCTCGCCTTGCTTGCAGGCCAACGCCTACATGATCAAGACGCGCATGCAACCCAGCCGTGGCGGCAATGGCCCATCAAGATTTGGAACCAAAGGGGGTACCTTTGGTGAATACGCCGGGCAGATCAGTCACCTGATTAGATTCTGTTACTATAACAAACTCAACTTCATAGCCCTTTCCGACGACGATTTTTGCGACTTCATCGACGGACTCCGCAAGCAGACAAAACTAAACAATCCCACTCAGCCAAAAAGAACTGAGCGCACAATTACCAGCATAGGCAGAAGATGTTTAAGCTTTCTCTCACATGTGGGAGAGATGAATGGAATTCATAATTTCGTTGGAATAGGTGGAACCATTTCTATTGAGATGGTGGACTCAGTTTTCTACCGAAATGGAAAAGCCATCAAACGCTCCAGCGTTCACCACAGGTCGTTCAGGACGGCCAGTGCCAAAAAGACCCGCAGACCTATTGGCGAAGCCACCATCGCAAAGTTGCACAACGCGATTGATGAGATGTCCACATCGGAATTTTTATGCAATCGTCGGCATCTGATGATTTCCCTGTTCGAGGAGCTGGGTGGCCGTCGAGCCGAGATTCAGGCGATTACTGTTGCACAAGTTTTCGCTGCTAGCAAAATTAAAAAGCCAATAATTCGACTTTCCACGTTGAAGAGAGGCGGGACTGGGCTGACTCGTGAGCTTGAGCTTAGCCCACCAATGATAGAAGACCTCCTGAACTACATTCGCGGCGACCGCCGCTCCATCATGAAGCGATTCAAGGACGCTCCAGACCACGGTTTTCTACTAGTGACAGAGCGAGGCGGACGCCCCTTAGGGATAGATACCTTGACGACCGAGTTTTCGTTAATTCGACGTGCAGCGGGCATCGAGGAACAAGCCTGCTCGCACCTCTTCAGGCATGCTTTCTGCACCAACATTGTGGCTAAGCTCATTGCTGAAACACAGGCCCTGAGCCCCGACTCATTCAGGCAAACACTAATGACAAACAAGATGTTGGCCGAGCGCGCCATGGCCTTGAGCGGCCACGCAACGCTTGAGAGTTTGCTTAACTATGTGGACGCCGCCTTTAGGGAAAAATCCAAGTACGAACAGGTCATCCATAACGTCCAAGTTGCCAGGACTTATGAAACCTACCAGCGTCGGAGAAAACAGCTCTTAGAAGATTTCAAAAGAGGGAAAATCAGCAAGGAGAAATACATCAAGCGAGAAGAGGCTCTGACGGCAGCCATGGATCTTGACCTTGCATGAGCGACTGCACGACCAGTGCGCGGGGATCCTAGCTTACCCTCTAGCCCAGTACCTCTGAACAGTCCTGAGTGTCACCCCAGCCTACGAGCGATCTCGTCTTTTTGTAGACCTTCACCCTGCATGCGCTTCACGGAGTCACGAGTACTGTCTGCCTTCCTCCCTCGAATTCCCGAAGCGCATCCTCTTGAACAACTGACTCAAACCGCCCCGCACTCAGCAAAGCCCTAAGCCTTTTATTACTCAGCACTATCTGCTCTTCAACGTCGAGACCAGAGCAACGCGCTTCAACAACCAGCAGAACATCGCTGGGAGCGACACCGAGCACCTTGCAGAGAGCGGCAAGCGTATCGATGCGAGGAAGGGTTTGGCCGTTTTCGATCTGGCTCAGATTTGAAATATGAAGGACTTCGCCGCACTCAGTGCGTGTCAGACCAGCTTGGAGCCTGGCATCCCGCAGCACCTGCCCCAAAACCTTTTCAAGCCTCATTTTCTTCGCGCTCAAAAACGAGCATCAAACCAATTTTGACGCGACACATCGTTAGCTGATAAGCTAACGATGTGTCGCATGATCTTATCAGAAACCCCCGTCAATAAATGCCAATTGAAATCCTTGGCACCAGCCAAGCAGGTGTGATTGCAGCCAGCGGCCCCCTAACCGAGTCCGCAAAGAGCGATGTCCAGCTTCTGCTCCTGCCGCCCTGAATGACACCCCGCCTCCACGGCGGCATAGCGACTGAACAGATATTTTAAGCGGAGGAACACCATGGTTGCTCAAGCCGGACATATAGACTTTGAGTTCAAGTCAGAAAGCGCAGGACTTTGGTGCCTCAATAAGAAAGGCAGCGAGCGCTGGATGAGCATTACGCTGGCCAGTACCGAAACCAATGGTGTTGTAAATACAATAGCTACAAATGATCCCGAGATCATTAAGCGGACGCTCAAAGAACCAGGAGAAGGGTTATTCATCCGAAGCTTTCAAGCGGTCGTAAGCTGCGATTTTCCTGACAACAAGGGAATTGCAGTTGCTGATGTATTAAAACTGATCGAGCAGCGAACCAAGCGGGGCGAAATATTCCATCTCGTGCACACCAAGTTCAATTGCTATCAATTCGGAGGGCCGACCAAACTGATGGCTAGTCAAGTTCAGATGGGGTCTGATGTAGTGCTCTACACCGCCGAGCCACCTGCGCGTCGGTATTACGGTGGATAAGCGATGAAAGAATTGCATGAGATAACCGATCTGCTCTACGGCGATGGAATACAGATGCCTGGAGCAAAGGTCAGTCAGGATGAGGCTGTTCGGATTGCCCGTGAGCGCCACCCATACTCTGAGTACTGCCTCATTTCTGATTGGCGCTGGATAGATCTGGACGTCACCTCAGCGCAACTCAACGAGTTGACTAGAACTAACCGTCAACCAGTCGTCATCTACGCACACACAGTGATTTACGATAGTCAGCGCCGTTGGGATGTAGGCGACTTTGTGCGCACAAGCTATCTACACAAATTCGAGCAAGGGTTCATTTTCCAAACCCTAAGTACAGTTTATATTTTAATGGGAGATGGCATCAGAACAAGAGCTTCTCTTGAGACTCTCGGACGGATTTTTTGATGCCTATGACAGAGCTTTCCAGGCGCACAAAGCTGTGTCTAATAAAAGCACAAAACACCCAATTTTCATGGCGCGTGACTGGATACCTCACTGATGTCCATATCTTCGCTAGGTCTGCCGTGGGTCGCGTTTTCAGTCATCACAGCTCATGTAAAGTATTCAGGGAAGGGACAACAATTCGCACATCCGATGTTATCCACCTTTATAAAGAAAGCGGCTTCTGGGTACTACATACAACGAGCGGCAGTTTCTACGTGATCGCGACTTTTGAACGCAAAATCGGATGGTATTCGCTGATGCATTTCAAAGCTTCTGGGGAAGCTAGGTTGCGCTTGCCCTGGCGCCTCTTGAACTAGCTTAGGCTGCTTATGCAATGTAGATTGACCTGCCATTCCCTTGGTAAGGCCTGGCTGATATCAGATCTTTGGTGTATATGTTGATGTATGTATAGCTAAGAGTCATCTACACTTTCCGTGTGTAGCCACTACTAGGAATATGTATCAATGCCGACGATAGCCGAACAGCATCGGATCCTCGCGAAGTTGATTGAGGATTTATGTGAACTCAAGAAGGAGTACTATCACCTTTGGCATTACACATGTGGCAAGTCAGTACCGGATGACTATCAAAAAGCAGTGGATAGTTTGATGGAAAATGCTAAGAACGAGTGCGGAGAATTGGCTCTTACTGCTCCGGGATTTTTATATTGGGAGATTTGGGGGCCTTCAATCGAGTTGATACAGCACTGGATACGGAAGCGATAAGACGTCTTCTACGCAAGAAGTTGGAAATAGAGCTTGAAGTATGAGATTTGGCATCTTCATGGCGTGGATTCAGCCTGACTGCTATTCGCCGGTACTTGGCTAATACGCACCGCTCCACGCCCTTCTCGCTAATTAATCTGGTCAACAACTGCCATCAACCGCTTAGCGCCATGCCTTGCTTTGGGCACCAAAAGATCTGGCGTCCACCCACCACACTGGCTTAAAACTCTGTCAGCACTGAACTATTCAGCTCCTCGCGCAGAGTTCGCCATTGCGGCAAATGGAGGTCGAGGAGAGAGGTGAAACGTTCGTTGTGATGCCGCTCATGCAGGTGGGCCAGCTCATGCACCAGGATGTACTCCAGGCATTGCACGGGCTTCTTGGCCAGCTCCAGGTTGAGCCAGATGCGTCGGGCTTCGATGTTGCAGGTGCCCCACTTGGTCTTCATCCGTTTGATGCCCCAGGCCCTTACTTCAACCCCTAGCTTCGGCTGCCACTTTTCCAGCAGCTCTGGCACTAGGCGCTTCAACTCTGCACGATAGAAGTCCTGAAGCACCTGCTCGCGTCGCTCGACGGTGGTCTCCGGACGCACGAACAGATCCATGCAGGCCTTACCGCGCAGCGTTACATGCAGTGCTATACCACTGCTCTCGTGCACGCGCAGGCGATACCGCTGCCCAGGAAGTAATGGCTCTCGCCGCTGACCATGCGCCGTTGGGATTGCCGGGGCTGGGCCTGAAATTTGGCCCGTTGGCGCTTGATCCAGCCCAGCTTGCCCACCACCGCCAGGCGCACGGCTTCGTCATCTACCGCCAACGGCGCGGCCACACGCACACGTCCTTGCGGCGGATAAACGCCCAGATGCAGGTTCTTGATCGGCTTGCGCACGACCTCCACGGTCAAACCGCTGACAGTGATATTGCGGGACTCAATACTCATGCTGATGCTTGACCAGTTCCAGCAAGGCATCCAGCCGTTCGTTGTCCTGTCCTGCTGAATAGTCGCCCAAGGCCTCAGCGGCGTCTTTGCCCCACTGATCCAGCACTTGCTTGATAGCCAGGCGTACGCGTTTGATCTTCATGGCATTGCCGCGCCAGTCGTCCTGCCGGCTGTCCAGCACAGCGGCATCCACAGCCAATGCCAGGCCGGCATTCTGACTCAGGTTGTCATACAGCGCTTTGCGGGCGGCGCTATTGATCGAGCCAGGATAGTTGGTCGAGCTGGTGGGGTTCTTGGCCTGCTGAGCTAGCTTCACCACCTCATCCAAGTATTCCTGGTAGCTGATGGCGTCTTCCTTACGCTTGGCGATCAGCGCGTCGAGAAGCGAAGACATGGTCTCGTAGTACTTCGGGTTGATCGGCGACTCATCAATGATCAACTTGCGCACGTTGTTCTCGATGGTCTCGGCCACGGCTTCCTGGCTTTCGCGGATGCCCTTGGGCAGAGCGTCCACCGCATCGACACCACGTTCCACGATCAGCTGGATCAGCGACATATCATCGAAGGCTGAGATCTTCTCGCTGTCCTCGGCCCGGATGTAGGTGTCGATCAAAAAGTGCATGTCCGGCTCGTAAGCCTTCAGGTCGATGTAGTCACCGCTGGCCAGTTTCACCTCGTCGCGCACCTTGGTGAAGTGATCAACCTCATCCTTGATCTCGCTGATTTCTCTGGCGCTATAGCCGGCTTCTTCCAGCTCGTTGGCCAGATTGCCGAAGCAGCGAATCAGCGCGGAGGTCATCTTGTACAAGTTCAGCCGCTTCGGCTCGTTGGTTTTGAGCACTTCGGCATTACCCGAGTCGGTGCCGCAGAAGAAGCGGATATAGGCAGGCGTGTCCTTGGGTTTCTCCACTGGCTCGCACAGGGCCTTGATCGCCTCGCGGGCTTCCTCAAGGTCTTCCTGGGCCTTGCTCAGCCGGTCTTCCAGCAGGCCCGCCACATCGGCCTTGTCGTAACCGTCCAGTGCACCGCTGGTGTAGTCGCCGATGGCGCCTTCCAGCTGCTTGAACAAGTCCTTGTAGTCGATGATGTAGCCGTACTGCTTGTCTTCACCGTCCAGGCGGTTGACCCGACAGATGGCCTGGAACAGGCCGTGGTCGCGCATCTGTTTGTCGATGTAGAGGTAGGTCGCTGAAGGCGCGTCGAAACCGGTCAGCAGCTTGTCCACCACGATGAGCAGGCGCATCTGGCCCGGCTCTTTGATGAAGCGCTGTTTGACCTCTTTCTCGAAGGTCTCCGGATCTTTGTCGCCGAGCATCTGGTTGTAGATGGCGTACTGACGCAGCTTCTCGGTCAGTCCTTCGCCAGTGGCTTCACCCTTGATGTCAGCAGGCGATGGCTTGTAGCTGGTGACAATGGCGCACATGTCGCCCATCCCGGCTTTGCAGAACAGCTCATAGCATTTGCAGGCTTCGAAGATGCTGCTGGTGACCAGCATCGCATTGCCACGGCCATCAGCCAGGCGGTGCTTGGTGGCCATGTCGAGAAGGATGTCGGCGACGATCTTCTCCAGCCGCGACTGGCTGGACAGCACTTTCTGCATGGTGCCCCAGCGCTGCTTGAGCTGCGCTTTGGCTAGGTCGTTCAGGCCCTTGGTCTTGGCCTCGAACCACTGATCGATCTTCTGCTGCGAGGTGATGTTCTGATCGATGTCGCGGGCTTCATAGCGCAGGTCGAGCACCACGCCATCGGACACCGCTTCGTCGAATTTGTAGGTGTGGATGTAGCGACCAAACACCTCGATGCTCTTCTGCTTGTCGGCCTTGAGCAGCGGCGTGCCGGTGAAACCGATAAACACGGCATTGGGCAGGATGGCTTTCATCGCCTTATGCAGTTCGCCAGACTGGGTGCGGTGGCACTCGTCGACGAATACATAGAGGTCGCCCTTGGCGCGGAAGTCTGGCGGCAGGCTCTTGCGCAGCTCCTCCACAAAGTCTTCTACATCGGCATCCTCGCGGGTGCCGAACTTATGGATCAGTGAGCACAGCAGCCAGGGCGATGGCTGGTTGAGCTTGTCGATCAGGTCGGCACCGCTGGTGGTACGCACGATCTGCTCGTTAACGCCGGTAAATACCTTCTCGATCTGCTCATCCAGCTCGGTGCGGTCGGTGATGATCAGCACCCGCGAGTCTTGGATGTTTTCCCGAATCCACTTGGTCAGCCAGACCATGGTCAGGGACTTACCCGAGCCCTGGGTGTGCCAGATGATCCCGCCCTCGCGCCGACGCAGGTAGCGCTGCGCCTCGCGGATACCGAAGTACTGGTTGTGCCGGCAGAGCTTCTTCACCCCGCTGTCGAAGACGATGTAGTCGTGGATCAGCTCCAGAAAGCGCGCCTTGTTGCACAGCTGAAGCAGATGCCGATCCAGCAGATTGTCGGCAACGGCGCTGTCAGCGTTTTCTTCCTTCCAAGTGAGGTAGTACTTCTCGCCGGTCTGGATGGTGCCGTAGCGCAGGCCCTGAGTATCGTTGCCGGCCATCACGAATTGCTGGGTGGAGAAGAACGGCTGGATAAACTCGACCTTCTGGTTATCCAGGTTCTGCCGAATGCCCTCGTTCACCGCCACCTTGGAACGCTTCAGCTCCAGTACGCCCAGGGCAATGCCATTTACATAGAGCACGATATCCGGGCGCTTGGTATAGGCCTTGGCATCAGCGCCCTTGACGGTGACTTCCTCGGCAATGGCGAAGTGGTTCTTGTCAGCCTGTTTCCAGTTGATCAGCCACACAGTCTGGGTGTTTTCGCCGACCTCGGGCTTGATCTTCACCCCATAGCGCAGCAGCTCGTACACCGCTTTGTTGCGGTCATACAGACCCTTGCTGGCATCATTGGCTACACGGTTTAGTTCGAAAATAGCCCGGCTGGCCAAATTAGCCCCGACACCCTGTTCTGCCAGCCAACCGCGCAGCAACTCGGGCTCGATATTCGCATTGCCGGAGCGCTCGGCCCAGTCGCCCAGATACTCGTAGCCCAGCTGACTCTGGAACAGAGTGACCACACGTTGCTGGGTCATTTTTTCGATCTGGCCGACGGTGCTCATTGCTATTTATCCTAGTTTATTGTCAGCTGCAAATTTCATGTCTGTAAGTTTTTAATTTATAACTCTATAGATCTCGAATTCAGGGGCTGTTCATGGGGCTAAGGCTCATGATTGCTCTCTTGGATTACTCTTAGAATTTTCTCGTAAAAAGGGAGTAATGGAAGAAATGCTGTCTTATCTGTGGCGACCAGATCAATAGCATGGCACGCTGATATCTCGAACTCGTTGTGCCATGGTGATTCATCTAATACCATCACAGGTATGTTGATCTCGTGAAATTGATCAGCAGTTAAGTCAACTATGAGCCTGCCCTGTTTTATCCATGCGTGTGACTCGATTCCTGGCTTTGATCCGTGCACATAATAGAATTTTCCAAAACCAAGACTTTCCAAATAGGTACCGATCAATTCAGAGGTAGAGCCACAACTACCGCTGGGGAAATTTCTAAAATCTATCGGTCGCCCTGAAGCTGGTATTTTTTGTATCGCTTGCCTGAAACGGTTGCAGTGAATTTTAATTGTGGGTTTGCCTTGGGTTTCCTGCATTCCCGCTCCTAACTTGTTTGTAACTCGATGGCGGAGATGATATTTGCTATTTGAATGGATCCTGAAAGACGATCAGGTGCAACTGCTGTTAAAACTGGACGGTGTTGTTTTAGGTGTTCGACGTCATCTGCTTCTGCAAGCTCAATATCCATCCACTTTCCATCATCCGAGATTGCTGTGATTCTTCGAATGGCAATGATAGTGCCATCTGTGGTTAGCAAGCCGAAAAGCCACCAGTCATCCATCATTCGGCGGGTATACCATGCAGGCAAAACTTCGGAGGCCATTCCTGAGTCACCAATCATGGCAACTTTGCTGCTAACTTTTTTCCATTGAATATGAGTAAACCACAGGCTCCAGCCAGCTACGGCAAGACTGAGTGCCGATATCAGGGCTCCTGCTAATGCTATCCAATCGCTGTTGCTCATTTTAGTCTTATTCTGCCGGTTAGTAGTTCCTGCATCATGCCCTGCTTGAGTTGGCGGGCCTTCTCGCGGCGGGCTTCTAGGGCGGAGAGCTCAGCGCTCATATCAGAAATAGTAGCTGCGATTGCAGCTTGTTCCTCCGGGGCAGGGAGAGGGAGCTCAAAGTTCGTCAGGTCGGACTTCTTGATGTAGGGTATCGAAGATCCAATTTTCCCAATTCCGAGCGAAGCAGCCAACCCAAATTTCAATGCGTGCCAGATATAGTTAGTATTGGCATAGAATTCATAAAGAACGTAGGTTCGTTGATAGGCCTCAAACTTCCCGAAGTAATAGTTTAGGTTTCCAACCTCTCCGTTTCCGGCGACAAGTATAGCCTCACAGTCAAACGAATAGTGATCGCTATAAGTGTGGTCTCTTGCGCAAGTAAAGAAAGGGTACTGCCCCGATGGGTTGCCCTCATTTACATCTTTTTTTCCTGTGGTGATTTTGCAAACTTCACCCAGAATCTTCATCTGCCACTCCCCACTAAACCCCGGCAGGCGGCGTTGGCCGGTTAGGAGTTGTTGCATGACGGCTTGCTGGATATCGCGCTTTTTGGCGATTATTTTATCCAGGTTTTTGATGAGATAGTCGATTTCGAATAGCGTGATAGATATTTCACGCTGTTCACTTATAGAGGGGATTGGTAAAGGTAATTGGGAGTATTCTTTTCCATTTATTCCTGGCTGCCCACTGCGCATGGACATTAAACCTACCCAGTCCCAGTATTTTTTTGTGGATAAATATGAAGAAATATAGCCTGATACAAGCTTTGTAGGGTTTGGTCGAATTAAAATTAAAAATCCAGCGAAAACCAATGGGCCGTCACTAGTGTCATATTTATATGACTTGCCAACACTGGCGCCTGTGCGTGCTAAAACAATATCGCCATCCAATAGGTAGTAATTGGATGCTTGTGTATTATCAACAGATACCAGTTTTTCAGGAGAAAAGCGCCCGTCTGTACTTATGTCTGTAATTCGAATGTAGACTGGGAGACGATCTGAGTATGGGACTGCCGCTGCATTTATACCGTAGCGGGGAGTGCTAGCTAGCATTCTCCCAGACGTTTGACTTCCCATTCTTCCGGAATTAATCCAACTTCAGTCAGCTTGTACCCTGACATTACCTCTGTACTCATACCGAAAACCCCATCTTTTCCAGATGCGCATTAACCTTGGCCGCCAGCGCATCCACCTCGGCATTCAGCGCCGGCAGCGGTGTGGCATAGCGCTCCGCTAGTTGACGGATACGGCCAGTGAGGGCTTGGGAGACCCGATCAAGTTCGGTGTGTACATCGGTTTGCAGGGTGGCCAGCCATTTATCTTCAATCACCAGGGTTTTCAGCTCTGCTTCGCTTAGCTGGGCGTAGTGGGCCTGCACCTTTGCATCCAGCACCCTCTGCGCGGCTTTGACCTTCTTACTGGCCTCAGCTTCGCGCTCGATCAGCGCCAGGCATTGCTCCAGCGCCTGGCGTTCTTCATCGGCGTCGCGGTCGTGCTTGATGGCTTTCAGGCGTGCCTTGACGCTGGCAGCGGTAAGCTTGCCCTTGTCGGTTTTGCCTTCGGCCAGAGGGCTGTCTTCGCCTCCCTGATCTTCGTCCAGCTCTTCCAGCTCGCGGCTGATGGCGTCGCGTTTGGCTTCCAGCTCGGTAATGGCAGCGGCTTCGCTGGAGTAGTAGCGGCGCACAATCAGCTCGGGGGGCAGCAGGTCGGTATTGGGTTCGCCCTTGCTTGAGCCACTGGCAATAAGTGGCTGCCAGCCATCGATCACCAGTTGGTATACGTCATCCTGCATGGTGGCGTACCAATAGTCCTGGATGTGCTGGTAGACGTCGTAGGCATCCAGCAGCGGTGCTGCTTCGAAGCGATGCAGCAGATCTTCGGCCAACTCTTTGAGCAGCGCTTTGGGCTGATCGCCAATGGCGATGCCGGCGAGGTTTGGGCGGTGTTCGGCACGCCAGGCCTCGAACAGGCCCGCCACCGTCTGGCGAAAGGCTTCGAACTCGGGGTGGCCGAAGATGGTCGGCTTGATCTCGCTGATGGCAACTTTAAGGCTGAGGTAGCCGGGCGCAGTGGCTCGAACAGCGCGCCTCGCAGGTTAGGCATTACCTGCCAGTAGGCATGCAGGGCGTCGATATCACGCTCGGGGATGCCGCCATGCAGGTGGGCCTCGATGTCCTGAAGATCCTCTGCTTCGCTGGTGTCGATATAGCGCGGGATATTCAGGTTGAAGTCGTTGGCTTCAATCTCGGCCATTGGCACCAGCCGAGCGAATTTCTCCACCTCAATCTGCTGGGTGAAGGTATCGACAATCTTGTGGATGTCCTGCTCACGCAAGCGGTTCTTGTTGCCGTCCTTAATAAAGCCCTTACTGGCGTCGATCAGGAACAGGCCCTTGCGCCCGGCGCTGCCTTCCTTGTCCAGCACGATGATGCAGGCAGGAATGCCGGTGCCGTAAAACAGGTTTGCCGGCAGGCCGATGATGCCTTTGATGTAACCCTGCTGGAGGATGCGCTTGCGGATGGCTGCCTCGGCACCGCCCCGGAACAGCACGCCGTGGGGCAGAATCACCGCCGCCTTGCCGGTGCTTTTCAGCGAGGTGAGCATGTGCAGGAGGAAGGCGTAGTCGCCATTCTTCTCAGGCGGTATGCCGTAGCTGAAGCGGTTGTACTCATCCTCTGCCGGGTTGAAGCCATTGCTCCAGGCCTTGGTGGAGAACGGCGGGTTGGCGACGATGAAGTCGAACAGCTTGAGCTTGCCCATCGGGTCTTTGAAATGCGGCGCGGACAGGGTGTTGTCCTTCCAGATTTCCGCCGTGGGGCAGTCGTGCAGGATCATGTTCATCTTGGCCAAGGCGCTGGTGGCGTTGTCCATTTCCTGACCGTAGATGGCCAGATCCAGACCGGTGACGCTTTTGGCTTCGTCGTGCGCTTTCAATAGCAGCGAACCCGAGCCGCAGGTCGGGTCATAGATGCTCTGCTTGCTGTCGGTAGCACCGGCCAGGCCGATGACCTGAGCCATGATCCGCGACACTTCTGCGGGGGTGTAGAACTGCCCCTTGCTCTTGCCGGACTCGGTGGCGAAGTGGCGCATTAGGTATTCGTAGGCATCGCCAAGGATGTCGTCGCCCTGAGCGCGGTTGCTGCGGAAATCCAGCCCCGGCGAGTTGAAGATGCTGACCAGGTTGGACAGACGGTCGACCATCTCCTTGCCCTTGCCGAGCTTCTCCTGGTCGTTGAAATCCGCTACGTCGATGACGCCGGTGAGGTTATTGGCCTCGGCCAGGCGGGCGATGATCTGATTGATCTTGTCGCCGATCTCCTTGTCACCCTTGAGCGCCACCATGTCAGCGAAGCTGCCGCCTTCCGGCACCTCAATGAGCGAGTTCGGGTCGCCGGCATACTTGTCCGACACGTACTTCACGAACAGCAGCACCAGGACGTAGTCCTTGTACTGCGAGGCATCCATCCCGCCACGCAGCTCGTCGCAGGATTTCCAAAGGGAGGAATAGAGTTCGGATTTCTTGATGGCCATCGGGCGTACTACCTTGCAATGCGAAATGGCAGGTAGCTGAGGCTCATGACCTCGTCCGCGTCCCTGCCGAAAGATGGGGCGAGAGTATCAGAAATGTGGAGCAGGCCTCATCTATGGGCGGCAGCAGAATTGCCATCGAGATGCTGAATTTCTGAAAGACAGGCGCCAACGCCACATCAGCCTCTAGGATGCGGCATCGGCGGATCGAGGCTTGAGTTTTAAAGAGATTCCTTCCTTGTCGCCCTCAATGACCAGATCATCTCCCACAGCCCAGCCAAGCTTCTCCAGTAGCGCCGGAGGAAGCTCAACGATGACGTCTCCGCTGCCATCTCCTGGGTCTTGGCAGACAACTCGCCAGCTCTCTGATGTCGCCATCGCTTCGACCTCACGGTGAAAGAACTCAGTATGGCAGTATCGCCTTGGGCAGGACGGCTTCATAGGGAGGAGGCTACATTTCCATGCAGTTACCAACCTTAAAGCGCTGAAGCACATTTGGGCATTCTGAACCACACGACAATGCCATCGACACTTTGATACCTAGAAAACTGCTGGCCTCACTTTAAAGTGGCGAAAAGTCGATACAGCGAGAGCCAAAATGTCATTTACGGATTTTCAATTCCCCACGCTCGGTCACTTCAACAAAGTGCTGTGTGATTGCCTAGGCCTATGGAGCAGTGACGGGAAGAGTGTCAAGTTTCATGTACCTGCTAGCGAAAAAGCCAGGCGGGCAGCATTGAGATCTGCATTCGAGGCCATTAAGAGGGAGAACGGCACTTATGGGTCTCTCGACGAGCTTGTGTCCGTCACGACTCAGATCGCACCTGAATCAAAGCAGGAAGTAAAAAAGAGCAAGACCATTCAGTCCTATGTGTCCTATCTGGCCAAAGAGGATTACTCCTCATACGAAGAACTCAGAGAGTTAACAGGCTATATCGAGATTCTCGTCCATGAGAAATACGGAGCCTCGAAAGTTTCCGATCTTGCAGCGAAACTCTACACTTCAGCGTTGCTACACTACAGAGAGTTCATAAGGGAGTACTCGGCAACATCTGAAGACTGCATTGATGCCTACCAAGGTTTTCTTGCAGGCACAATGATCGACTTGGTCAGAGCTATCTCCGATGTGGAGCCAAGGGGAGTCCTCGGTAAGAGTACAGAAACAAGCAGATGGCCTCTGCGTGAGTTTGTCGAGAAATTCTGTAAGGAAACCGGGGTGACACCGTACAAACTTCACCAGTTTCACGCTCTTCGTAAGCAATCCGTTAACTGCAACCTGACTGACAGCGAGCTATGGGGATTAGATTTCTCGTCAAAGCCGGTCAGTACGCAGTCAAAGCAGGTATTTGAGCGAATGAGCAAGGAAGGCAAAATAAAATGGGAAGTTATTTATCCATTTATCAAGCCGCTTGCGTGTCTTTTGCCTGCGGAGGCTGAGGGGCATGGGTTTGCCAACAAAGCTTTTTGCGCCTTTGTGTCCCACAACCTGTATATGCATGCCACCGAGATAGGCGATTTTGACCCAGCACTCAACCCCAATACCCAAAGATTAAAACCCTAGACAGCGCCACTCCAATCAGCGACTGCATTGATCAGATACTGCATGACGACGTAGTCGATGAGAAATTATTGGATGATGCGTTTGGAGCGTACCATGAATTCTTGACAAACCTTAGATCAACAGGGCATTTTTGCCCTGCGACACCGCCATACCTGACGGGCTTGCAGTTCTATACAAAAAGGATTATCTGAAGTTTTTTGAAAAAGAATGGCTATCAAACTTAACAAACAGTCCAGCGTGGATTGAAGACTGGTCATTGGCTAGTAGATTCATGCTAACCGGCGCCAGTGAAAGCGCACTAAAACAGTTCAAGCAGGCACTTGAAAAGGCTAAGTATTCCGCAGGCCCTCTGTTCATTCCTTTTTATGTGCAAGTATGCGCATTCTGCAAATCGCAGTTTAAAGTGCTATCTCGCAATGGTGAAGAAGAGGTATTTGACCGGTTTTATGATTCATTGGGAGGCGAAGCCGCAAAATATGCAGGCCTACTAGGGTACACTCCTGGCTCCACCCGTGATCCCGAAACGCTTTTGCCTAAGTTCAATCTCCCTGGAAAGAATCGTCTGATCATTCAGGAAATCGACATATTGACTAGGTGGTTGCTTAATGGCAAGAAACTATAGCATTTACGTTAAGGGATAGATGGTGGTAATGAAATTATGTTAACCGCTCAAGTTGAACATGCACATAATAACAGGCTGGAGAGTCGCTCTGGGGCAAGCACCTCTCAGAATCACCAATATAATTACAGCGCTTGCATAGCCCCTGCGCATGGTGGCAACGTTCAAGCAAACGCAGTCTTACAAGGACGACACCTGATGCACCAGAAACGAATTGCTTTGTTGATCGATTGCGACAACGTCAGTCACAGTGCCATTGAAGGCGTGCTGGAAGAGCTCGCCAAATACGGCATGGTCAACGTACGACATGCTCATGGTGACTGGAAGAGCGACGGTCTCTCTGGCTGGGTTGAGCGGCTCCATCCATTCGCTATCCGCCCGATGCAGCAGTTCGCCTACACCAAGGGCAAGAACGCAACTGACGCAGCCATGATCATCGATGCGATGGATCTGCTGTACAGCAAGAACATCGACGCTTTTGCCCTGATGACCAGCGACAGCGACTTCACTCCACTGGCTCTACGCCTGCAAGAAAGTGGCTTCCCGGTGTATGGCTTTGGCGAGAAGAAGACTCCTTCTGCCTTTGTGCATGCATGCACGTCGTTCATCTACGTGGAGAATCTTGTACGGGCCGCAGACGACGACAAGGTTTCTCAGGACGAACAACCCCGGAAAAAGTCTCGAAATGAGCTGCGTTGCGACACATCCCTAGTGCGCTTGCTTCGAAACGCGGCAGACCAAACAGCCGGAGATGATGGCTGGTCGCTTCTCAGCAGGGCATCGGACTACATCCACAACAACAGCTCGTTCTCTGTGGTGAACTATGGCTATCAGAAACTGGGCGATCTCATACGCACCTCGGAGCTGTTCGATGTTGAGATGCGCGGCACTGCTATGGTGGTTCGTACCGTTCGCAAGCAAACGCCATCATCAGCCCCTGAACCCGCCTGAGCTTCTCCTACTCGAAGACAGCGGCCAATGCCCGTGCGCTGACCCATAGCATCGGATGCTAGGCGGCTCTCGCCTCCTAGTCTGCTGCTGGCCCGCAATAGGTAATAGATTGAATCCGTAAGCTAGATCAAGGATGAATTGCCCGCATGTACCTAGCACGCACAACGGACGGCAGACGCATTCCAGCCACCCGAGATGAGAGCGGGTATTGCCCGAGTTGCAACGAGCAGTTGACTGCCAAGCTGGGCGATATCTACGAGTGGCATTGGAGCCATAGGCCTGGCCAAGCTTGTAGCTATCGAAAGACATCGACCTTATGGCAGTACAGTTGGATACGTCACTACCATGCTTCGGGTGAGTGGGAGATGGAGACCAGCATGGGCGGAGTGGAATTCGATGGAGTCCATCCGGAGAAGCGCCTCTCCCTGCTGCTTGCTCACAAACTGGATATGACGGCGCTCAAGGCGTTCATCGACGCATCTGTCCAGTTCGATCTCAAACCAGTGGTCATTTTCAACGCCAAAGCCTTCGAGCGATACCAGTTCGAGGACTACCGATTGAAGCATCCCAAGCGGTCGGACAACGGCTGGATTTCTTCTTCTCTCACGCGTTCCCAGGCCATAAGCGCACAGCTTCACTCTGGCTCGACATTGAGCAAGGCAAGCATCCGCATTTTGGTCTGAAGAGCGGGATCTACAACCTGACCTATTCGGCGGAGTCCCATGGGGCAATTACTGTCAGCCGGACGCCACGGGTCAAATCAACGCCCCGTCCCGCTAGTCCATCGTCTGGAGTCATCGGGCAAGAGTGGTTAGGCGCCGAGCCTACCCAAGCCAGGACAACCGAATGATCTCGCTCAACTGCCCCCGACGTACCTTGTTGCCAGCCAAACATGCAAAGGTACGGTTTCAGCAATGAGAATCGAGGCGCCCCCTTTGTCAGTTCACTGTCGTGTTCCTGTCGTGTTGGCCTGGCTGTCTACTCTCCACACTAGCTACATCGTTCAACGTGATGGAGCAGCAAAATGAAAACCTCTGAATCCAGCCAGCAACCCCGTCCACTCACTCCTACTGAACTTGCTCAGTGCGTCAGATTGTTTCGCGAATCCAACCGCTGGTCTCAAGAGCAGCTAGCTGGGATCTCAGGGTTGAGTGAGCGAACGATTCAGCGAGTCGAGAAAGGCCAGTCAGGAGACTTCAACACACGACGTGCCCTGGCGCGAGCATTCGAGTTCGAGGACATCGATGTTTTCAACAAGGCCTACGAGATTCCCTCCGAGGAAGAATTAAGGGCCGCCCAAGAGAGATTCGACAAAGAGAATGTCACCTTGGCGGCCACACCGCTGACCACAGGGAGGCAGCAAGCCAAACTGGTGACAACTAGTACGGCGGACATTTCCGAGCCGGCGTTCGAGTTGCCCCGCGAAGCCGAGGAAGCATTTTCCAGTTTGGTGGACTATTTCATGGAGTACCGCGATTGCGCCGACCTGTATAGCGAAAGGCAGAAAATCGACGTGTATGACGAGTTGCAGTCGTTGATCGATGCACTCAACGCGCTTGGAGTGTCTCTGCTCTACGGCGAACGAAAGGTGAAGATGAAATGGGGATCAAACCCAGCCACTGAACCGATGTCCGCCAATGTCCTGTACGTCGTTGCCTTTCCGCTGGGCGAAGAGCCTACGCAGTTCGCCACGCCGAAGTCCTGTGGCATCCGCCTGTAGGTGCCCGCTTCAGCCAGACTCGCGCTGAAGGGATATAAATCGTCGCCGAAACTTCATATTGCCGTGGCGGCAATTACGGCGAGTGCATCTACCCTTTAGCGTTGAATTCCCCGCTAGAAAGGTGTCAGCGGTCACCAAGGAGGATGTGGCAATGCGTGAATCTGTGAGCGGTGATGTCCTGCGCGTGCGGGCAATAGCAGGAACCTATGTGGTGGTGCTGGCCTGGGATTTTGTTCCTGGCAACTAGCACAAAAAAGCGGGCCTTATGGGCTTCGCTATCCAACGAGAGGAGCTGGGGGGGAATCGGTCGTCGAGCGCTATTTTACATATGCCAGGCGCGTTTTACGGGCGCAAGTCTCTAATGTATGCATTTCAATACGTTAGATGAGAATATTCTACTTAGCGCCTTTAAATAAAGACATTATGCAGCTGTCCATCCAGCGAGGGTTGATAGCCCTGAAGAACCTTGCTGCTATGGCCAAATAGCGCACTTGCACTGATTTGGGATACGGCTCATCGGTTTTATGATTGATTTTCCTGATGGCTCACCAGCGACTGGAGGTTTACCCGGAGAGCGTTGGCGTCCATGAAATGTCCCTGAGCAAAATTGAGGAAGTGGCCGACAACGAACTCAAGGAATCGATGATAAATTCCACAAGATGCCCCCATGTGGTTTAACGCCATGGCCAATCGACGTTCGATGCTGCCGTCACCATAGGCTCCGAGAAAGAGCCTTATTCCATGGTTGAAGACATGTTCCGTGTAGTCCATCAAAGGCGTATAGAGTGGCCGCGTAGCTGCTTGGCTTTTTCCTGAGTGATACATGCTATTAAGGTGCAGTTGGATCACATCGAGAAGAAATAGTGGCTTTTCCTCACCTACGAAAATTTGATTTCCATGGTTCTGGATCATCTTGAATAGAATAAATCCAGCCAAGGCATTAGGGTGGGCGGCCAAATGATGTATTTCCGCATAGGTAACTGGTAATGGCAGGGCCCCTAGCGAATACAGCAAAAGTCCATGGCGCTTGCGCTCAAAATCAAATTGATTACTCGCTGCCATTGCTCGCGCAATAATTGCCTGAGAATTTGCTATTTCATATTGATTGGACTTGTGGAGCGCGGCGAATGCGCCGTCCATGCATAGCCATGCTATATCGTTTGCAATCGATAATTGCATTGCATCGTATACAGTGGAGTCTATGCCATTCTTGATCGAGTAAATCTCAAGCGCTGCGTCATGTAGGACTGGATGAGCAATTGACGCATTATCCAGGATCAATTGCAGCGCCCTCAATGAGTGCCCATCACGCGCCTGGATATCCTTGGCAGTCGTGCGGAACAACTTTCCTTTTTCGGTGACCCCCATCAACATGAAGTTTTGGTCAGAAATCTCTTCAACCCAACGGCTAAGCGCCTCCTTAGTTGCTGCTGGCAATACAAGCTTAACACCAATATCCAACATGCTCTGCGCAAGATCTGTCACCGCCAGATAGCCGATACCATATGCATCAAGCACGACGGCATCCGGAAATTCATTTCCCTGATCAAAAAGTGTTGTTTTGGGTACGCCGGCATCAGTCCAGCAATTCAGCGCCCCCTTGAAAGCATTGTCCGGGCACAAAAAATGCCCGCGAATATATAGCGGGATGTTATCAGCTTTATTAAGCTGCTTCCGTTTTCCTGTGCCTTGGCTTTGACCCAGTTTTTCCTCCAAGAACGGTATGATCTGCTCATTGTCCGAAGGCATTGATAACATTGCAAAGCAATCACTTCCGTCGTTATGTATATGCCGGAGTCGCAGAGCAATTCTCAAGCAAGCAACGTAGGGTGGAAGTCGCTCTACGAGCTTGTAATTGACCATTCCCAGCGAACCGGTCTCACCCACAGCTAAGTTATTTAGTAACTCCGCTAGCTGGCTAGATGATTTTAGTGTGTACTCATTGAAAACTTGATGACCATCAACGATTAACTTGATCACTGTGTCGCCATCCTGCTCAAATTGGACGGCAGCTACACACTGCTCTAGTGTCGCCGAAACCTCGAACTCGCATTTCTTATTGCTGCTGACAGTCAGTCCGAAGTAAAAATTAACCATCTCTACAGCCAGAGCGTGCGGATCCTCTATAAACCACTCAACCCATCGAGGTTCTACACGCTTGAAGTTGCCTGCCATGGCAAAAAAGTAAAGAATTGATACTGCTTCATGTGAGTGTTTTTTTAGTAGACCATCTGGTACTTGGTCATGAAACTCGATCTGCTGATCTTCAGTTTGATACCGAGCACGTAGCTGGCAGCCTCTCAGCCAGCTATATGGTATTTCTGGTGACTGTGCAACGATCTGATCACTAATCCTGATAGCTGCCTCAATATCCCCAAGCTTCTCCGCTCGCAATGACTGATAGCTTAAAATTGTTAAGGATTTTTCTGACCCTGCCACCCTTGCAATAACATCATCAAAAGTCTTGTACTGCTGTGCTTCTAATAGGCACTTCAGATGTGTCAAAACAAACGGAGATGGCCATAATTTTTGATCTGGAATTAGGCGCGAGGTGAAGCGTAAAGCTTTATGAGCCAAATCTGAATTGACTAAATTCTCAGCCAAGTCGAAAACTCGCTCTGGAGCAATGTTCGTCAGCTCTCCTTCCCATGCATCCCAAAAATCATCGACAAGTTGAGATAGCTGGTTTTTTTGGTGAAGATCACTGTCGTTATCCAACTCACGGAACGAACAGCCGAGCAGGTTGACAAAAGACTTCTCCATTTCAGTTGCATCATCTAACGGGGAGTCCTTAGATAGCCACTCGCTAACCTCAGCCGTATTTGCCAGACGGAAAAACGGATTACATCCTCCAGCCTGCAACTAGTGGCAGATAGAAAATTACGGCACCAAGTAGCCCTGAGTTGGGGGTCATCTTTAGCTGCCAAGATATCGCGCTGCCGCTGAGAAATTCCTTCGTCATCCCCTGCAATGGCCTTGATTGTGGTGGCTGTTGCTGTATGGGCGGACTCCCAATGAGGCAAGTTATTTTTAAGGGTGTTAAATAATGCTATTGGCGAAATACCTCTATACGTTTCAAATATAGGGCAAGCCATATTGTAGAGGCGCGTATCGACCCCATTCGAGATATCTATTAGTTCGACAACCTTCTCGGCAAGTCTGTCTACCTCCTGTTTCACTTCAGGGGGGCAAAGCCATAGATGTTTCTGGGCGACACGAGGATTAAGTTCGTATGCGCTCGCCAAGACCTCTAGAACCTTGGCGTTGTAGGAAGGGTAAGTTCTACTTAAGCGCTGAGCCATGCTAGTGGCTAAGGCAGTAAGCTCCAAACGAAGACTCCCTACCACAACACCTGTAAGCACTGGCTCAGGAATTACGAACTTGCTCGCAGCATCTTCAAGGCACGCTTCATCGGCATATTGGCTGAGGTACACCTCAGTTGCGTATTGCCCAGGGGCGAGCTCTGAAAGATAGTGCTGTTTAGCGGGCTCTTCCTGATCAGTTTTATGAGATAGGCGCAAGAGAGCAGCTAAACAGACATCTTTGACCATTGGGATTTGAGTGGTCGCCGCGATATTCGATACTGTTCCCCAGGCTGTGTCATGATCCTTCGCGTCGACTAGCCCGCCGTATATAGAGATTACATCCACTAGAGCGGAGGATTCAGGATCGCTCTTGGTCGTTGCCTTCAGCATGTCCAATTGGATTTTGGCGGTGGTAAGATCCTTCTTGCGAAGACTCTCAAAGACCATCTCCATTGGGACTCGGAGGTCATCTGGGGCAAGTGACTTAATTACGTTCAGAATTTTGTTCTGGACGTTGTCTCCACTACCACTGTGATGCTGCTCAATGATTTTCAAGCGAGTTCCCTTACACTCAATCACCGAATAATCTTATTCCCGGCAACGTTGTCTCCGCTACCAGTGTGGTGCTGTGTCACTTTGGTGATCATCGATGGTGCAGAAATTTCTGCTGCCGCATTAATTTCGCGAATTAATTGAGCCATCTCTGGCGACTGCTCAATACGTCGAGTAATCGCAAGTTCACTCATCTCATCATTGATTCCTAGCTTGCTTAGCTCTGTTGCTACTGCTTCTGCTACGACATCCTCCTTGATCCATTGACCCAAACGCTCCTTGAGCTTTGCAGCACTCAGCTTCAGGCCGCACTTGAAGATGTCATAGGCAGAGTTTGCAATTATTGCGGTGGTAATAAAGTCCATTTCGGAGCTCCCTTGAATTTAAAGCGATCTATCTGTTGCCTATCGGGTTGGCCAGACTCTATCACCTGAGCTGACGTTTGGTTGATTTTCTTATTAGCACAGATGCGATAGCTGCTGGGCCTAGCTTTGACAGGTCTCCTATCGAAGCAGCGTTAGCCAGTTCACCCTGGAGCTGTTGCGGCGTGGTGGCCTGCCCCTGTCTTCAGGCTGCTGAAAAAAGACTGGCTTGGAGCGGCAAGTTTATGCGGTGACCACGACAAAGCGAGCCGTCCTCTGGCTGTCGGCTCGCCGTCGCCCGCCGAAGTGGCACTGTAAACAGTGGCTTAGTGGGCGTGCTTTCGCAGCTACCAGCGCCCAGGACGGCCATAGCGCGAACAAGCAGTGCCACTCATTAGCTGGTAGAATGCGCACCGCATTTACTTTTGAGGATTTTCCATGGCTACCAACCGCTCCCGTCGTCTGCGTAAGAAGCTGTGTGTTGACGAGTTTCAGGAATTGGGGTTTGAGCTCAATCTGGAATTCAAGGAAGGCCTTTCGGAAAAAGCTGTCGATGACTTCCTGATTGCGTTCTTTGTAGAGGCCATGGACGCGAACGGCCTGGACTATGTTGGCGGCGAAGAATTCGGCTTGGTCTGCCTGGCGAAGCGTGGCTCGGTAAGTGAGGAGCAACGCGCAACCGTTGAGGCCTGGCTGAAAAACCGTAGCGAACTGACCAAGATCGAGGTCAGCCCCTTGCAGGACGCCTGGTACCCAGAGAAACCGATCAACGTTGCAAAGTGATCGCGCTGAACCGACGTCTCTGCGCACCCGGTTTCTGAATTAAAAAGACCATCCTCCTGGATGGTTTTTTTGTGTCATTGCATCATGGTCGAGCTGAATCCAAACGCGGTTAAGTAGCTCAGTCGAGCCAAGCTTTCTGAAGCGAACGCATCTCACATCCCTTTGTGAACCTTTTCTCGTTCACCGTCTTTGAAGCTTCGCCAGAAGCATCGCTATATAGCATCACCCTCCCCGCCGTCTCCGACCGGCTCCAGCAATGAAATGGATAACCCAGGCTGTCGCAGAACAGCATCAGAGGCGCGCCGAAACTCATGCTTGGCCTTTTCACTAGCCTCTTGAGCCGAATCGTTTACCACCCTCACCGCTGGCACCTCACACTTCGCCAATTTGCTCATCAATGTGACAAGCAAGACGTGGAGCAAGCTGTAGGGCCAACTGAGGTCAATTGGATGAAGCGAAGTTCTGGGTTTAACGAGTGAAGCAGTGCTGGCTGGAATACCGTGGCACACCCCGGAGGCATGTCGGCAGAAAGCGGCTGTATGCTTGCAGGTAAAGCGAGGGGGGCAATGCGGGAAGGGCAGAGCGTTTTTGACAAGATTCTGATTATTTTTTGCTAATTAGCAAAACCTGGAACTCATCGACACAGAGTTTCTTGCGCAGGCGACGCGAACGATTGGTAGCCATTTGGGGGCGATCCTTTTTCTACTTGATGACGGCGCGCACTCTAACAGCAACCCCGCGCCAAGGCGATGACCGACAGCAGCGCTCGACTCATCGCACCTAGTACGCATCTGTCTTTGCAGTAAGCCGTGTACCGCAGCTACGCTTATCGGATAGAGGCACGACGCCTCTACCGCACGGGCATAATGGCCCGCATTCGTTCCCTAAGAGCAGTGGGAAACATATGCCAAATCAAATCGCCAGCCTCCTGTGTTTGCCCAGAGGCGCTCGTAAGATGAATTCCATCCTTCGCGGCATTACCTTAGCCGTCCTCACCCTGCCCTTGACCCTGCCGGCCCAGGCCGTCGGGGTGAATCAGACGCTGCCGCCGCGCGTCGAGCAGGCACTGAAAGCCAACAAGATCAGCAGTGACGCACTGTCCGTAGTCATGCTACCGCTGACCGGCGACGCGGCGCCGACGTTCGTCAATGCCGACGTATCGGTCAACCCCGCCTCGACCATGAAACTGGTCACCACCTATGCCGCTCTCGAACTACTTGGCCCCAACCACCAGTGGAAGACCGAGTTCTACGCCGACGGTCCGCTGGTGGATGGCACCCTCAACGGCAATCTCTACCTCAAGGGCGGCGGCGACCCGAAACTGAACATGGAGAAGCTCTGGCTGCTGCTGCGAGATCTGCGCGCCAACGGCGTCACAAAGGTCACTGGCGACTTGGTGCTCGATCGCAGCCATTTCGTCCAGCCCGACCTGCCGGTCTTCGACGATGACGGCGGCGACCAGAACAAGCCCTTCCTGGTCGGCCCGGATTCGTTGCTGGTCAACCTCAAGGCGCTGCGTTTCATCGTCCGCAACGATGGCGGCAAGGTGAACATCGCAGTCGAGCCGCCGATCGCCAGCGTTCGTATCGACAACCGGGTCAAAGCGCTGCCCGCGGGCAAATGCCCAGGCTGGCCGGACGTGCTCTACAACCCAGTGGCGGATGGCGATGGCGTCACCGTCGTGGTCACCGGCAAGCTCGCCGACGGCTGCAGCGCGCAGACCTACCTTTCACTGCTCGATCACGAGCGCTATGCCGCAGGAGCTGTACGCGCAATCTGGGCCGAGCTCGGCGGCAGCATCCTCGGCGCCGACCGTGTGGCCCAGGTACCGGGCAAAGCACGACTGCTGGCGAGGGCATACTCACCGGACCTCACCGAGATCATTCGGGACATCAACAAGTACAGTAACAACACCATGGCCAAGCAGCTGTTTCTGAGCCTGGGCGCGGAGTTCCGTAACGAAGCGGATGCCGATGATGCCAAAGCGGCGCAGCGGGTCATCCGCCAATGGCTGGCCAAGAAGGGACTTATCTCGCCGCATCTGGTGATCGAGAACGGCTCCGGGCTTTCACGCGCCGAACGCGTCAGCGCACGCGAACTGGGGAGCTTGCTGCAGGCCGCCTGGCGCAGCCCTTACTCGGCCGAATTCATTTCATCGATGCCGTTGGCCGCCGTGGACGGCACCATGCGCAAGCGCCTACGCAATACCCCTGTCGCCGGCAAGGCGCACCTCAAGACGGGAACCCTGAACACCGTACGCGCCATCGCCGGCTACAGCCGCGACGGCGACGGCAATGTCTGGGCGGTCGTGGCGATCCTGAACCACCCCCGCCCCTGGGGCGCAGCCTCGATTCTCGATCAGGTGCTGGTCAGCCTCTACGGTCAGCGCAACCAGAACACCGCACAACGCTGACTCCGGCAGGCCGAGCGCCTGCCTACACCGGATGATCATCGCGCCTGGAATTTCCAGGCGCGATGAATACGGGGGTTACGACGGAAGTCCTCGTCCAGCGTTGCGCTGCTGATTTCCTCTACCGCATAGCGCTCGCTCAGGCTGGCATCCAGCACGAACTTGCGGAAGTTGTTGGAGAAATACAGCGTCCCGCCCACCGCCAACCGGGCCATCGCCAGATCGAGCAGCACCTGATGGTCCCGCTGCACGTCGAACACGCCTTCCATGCGCTTGGAGTTGGAGAACGTCGGCGGGTCGATGAAGATCAGGTCGTACTCACCACGGTCTTCTTCCAGCCAGGCCATCACATCGCCCTGTTCCAAGCGCTGGCGATCCGAAAGGCCATTCAGCGAGAGATTGCGGCGTGCCCAGTCGAGATAGGTTTTCGACAGGTCGACGCTGGTGGTGCTGCGCGCACCGCCCTTGGCCGCGTGAACCGTGGCGGTTGCGGTATAGCAGAACAGGTTGAGAAAACGCTTGCCGGCCGCTTCACGCTGAATACGCAGGCGCAGAGGGCGATGATCGAGGAACAGGCCGGTATCCAGATAATCGGTGAGATTCACCAGCAGCTTGACGCCGCCCTCGGTCACTTCGAGAAATTTGCCCTGAGTAGCCTGACGCTCATATTGGCGCGTGCCCGTCTGGCGCTCGCGGCGCTTGACCACTACCTTCTCGCGTGGAATGCCCAGTGCTTGCGGAATGGCAGCCAATGCATCGAGCAGGCGCGCCTGCGCCTTCTCCGGATCGATGGAGCGCGGCGGCGCATATTCCTGCACGTGCACCCAATCACCATACAGGTCGATCGCCAGGGCGTACTCAGGCATATCCGCGTCATATAGCCGGTAACACTCGATACCCTCGCGACGCGCCCACTTGCCGAGCTGACGCAGATTCTTCTGCAGGCGATTGGCGAACATCTGCCCGCCTTCGCTGAGGCGAGCCTGCTCGACCGGCGCCTGCTGCTGTGAATGCTCCTCATGAGGGGTGGCCCGCTGACCGGTCACGAACTGATCCAGCTCGACCTTGATCAGCAGCAGCTTGCACGGCAGCGCACCGTTCCAGAACGCGTACTGCTTGTGGCTACGGATGCCCATGCGCTTGCCGAGATCCGGCGCGGCAGTGAATACCGCGGCTTCCCAGCCCAGGCAGGCCTGACGCAGGCGTTCGCCGAGGTTCTGGTAGAGATAGAGCAGGCTCGCCTCGTCGCCAAGGCGCTCGCCATAGGGTGGGTTGCAGATGACCAAGCCCTTCTGACTCTGATCCGGGCGCGGCTCGAAGTCGCCGACATCACCCTGATAGACCTTGATCCAGCCGGCCAGGCCAGCGCGTTCGATGTTGTTGCGTCCCGGCTGGATCAGCCGCGGATCGGCCTCATAGCCGCGAATCCATAATGGCGGCCTGGCCAGGCCGGCCTCTGCCCGCGCCTGAGCTTCGCCATGCAGCCGCGACCATAGTGCAGGGACATGCCCCAGCCAGGCACTGAATCCCCAGCGCTCGCGCTTGAGATTCGGCGCGATATCCGCCGCCATCATCGCCCCTTCGACAAGAAAGGTGCCGACGCCACACATGGGATCCGTCAGCGCGCCACCAGCAGCAGCGATACGTGGCCAGCCGGCACGGATCAGAATCGCGGCAGCAAGGTTTTCCTTGAGCGGCGCGGCCCCCTGCTGCAGTCGATAGCCACGCTGGTGCAGGCTGTGCCCGGAGAGGTCGAGCGAAAGCACCGCTTGCCCCTTGTCGAGGCGCAGATGCACGCGCAGATCAGGATCGAGCTTGTCGATGCTGGGGCGCTCGCCGGATGCGGTTCGCAATCGATCGACGATGGCGTCCTTGACCTTGAGCGCACCGAAATGGGTATTGTCGATGCCCGAGCCGCGACCACTGAACTCCACTGCCAGACTGCCGGCAGGCTGCAGATGGTCGGCCCAGTCGATTGCGTGAACCCCTTGGTAAAGCGTCTCGGCATCTACCGTGGGGAAACGGCTGATCACCAGCAACACGCGGTTGGCCAGGCGCGACCACAGGCAGAGCCTGTAAGCCACCTCCAGCGCACCGAAGCCGCGAATCGCGGATGTCTGCTCGCGACCCTCCTCCAATCCAAGCGCAGTGGCTTCCTCGAGCAGCAGGCCTTCGAGCCCCTTGGGGCAGGTCAGGATCAGTTCATGGCGGTCGGTCATGGAGTTTCCACAAAAGATGCTTCGGACCGTCGCGACCCTTTCGTCGGAACAGGCCCAGCAAAGAAAATTAGAAAGCGGTTACGGACACCATGGTTGCAATCACGCAGAAGCGGCTCAGCAGCGCGCACTTCGCATCCCCTGCCCTCCGGGCTTATGGGTAGAACCATAGATTCGTTACCTACTTATGACAAAACGATCATTCCAGCGCCTTCAGCATTGGGTTAGAACTCACCTCAGGCCGACATCGCAATGGTGTCGGCGAAGCGCGCCACGCCGGCAGCGCGCTTCATTGGCAGTCTATCTGCCCGGTCTCGCCATGAGGCCACAGGAACACCAGTCAACCACTGAGGGCAATACCCAATGAGAAGACTCAAGCGTGATCCGATGGAACGAGCATTTCTACGCGGTTATCAGCACGGCATACATGGCAAATCTCGCGACCTCTGTCCTTTTTCCCATCCCAACGTTCGCCAAGCCTGGATTAACGGCTGGCGGGAGGGTCGCGGCGACAACTGGGATGGTCTGACCGGCACGGCCGGTCTGCATAGACTCAACGAACTTCACGCGGTCGGCTAATTCACCGATCCACCCGACTTGATATAGCGCGCCCTACCCGGGCGGCGGGCTAGAAGCCCAGGGGCTCCAACAGGAGCCCCTTCCGGGCGATCATCAATGTGCTTGTGAGCGCAGCGCCGCGATGGCATCCACCGCCTCGCGAATCAAAGCCGGCCCCTTGTAGATGAAACCCGAATACAACTGAACCAGGCTGGCACCCGCCTCGATCTTCTCTGCCGCGTGCCTGCCCTCGGTGATCCCACCCACCGCAATGATCGGCAGCCGCCCGCCAAGCGTCTGTGCCAGCACCTTGACCGTGTGCGTGCTCTTCTCCCGAACGGGTGCCCCAGAAAGGCCGCCCGCCTCATCGGCATGAGCCAGGCCGGCAACGCCTTCCCGGCCAAGAGTGGTGTTGGTGGCGATGATCGCGTCCATCCCGGCCTGGAACACCGCCTCGCCTACCAAAGCGGTTTCTTCGTCGGTCATGTCCGGGGCGATCTTGATGGCAAGCGGCACGCGCTTGCCGTGCATGATCTCGAGGTCCTCTCGACGCAGCCGCAGCGCATCGAGCAAATGCTTGAGCGAGTCGCCGAACTGCAGGCTACGCAAGCCGGGCGTATTCGGCGAACTGACGTTGACGGTGACATAGCTGGCGTGGTGATAGACCTTGTCCAGACAGAGCAGGTAGTCCTCCTCGGCACGCTCGACAGGGGTATCGAAGTTCTTGCCGATGTTGATACCGAGAATGCCCTTGAACCTCGCGGCCTCGACCCGAGCCAGCAGCGCATCGACGCCGTGATTGTTGAAACCCATGCGATTGATGATCGCCTCGGCCTCGGGCAGACGGAATATCCGTGGCTTGGGGTTACCTGGCTGCGGGCGCGGAGTCACGGTTCCCACTTCGATGAAACCGAAGCCCAGCTGCGACATTCCGCGAATGGCCTCGCCGTTCTTGTCCAACCCTGCTGCCAGGCCGACCGGATTGGGGAAATCGAGCCCCATCACACGAACAGGAAGACTGGCCGGCGCCTTGCCGAGCATTGCATTGAGCCCGAGACGGCCACCGGCGCCAATCAGCTCGAGGGAAAGTTCATGGGAAGTTTCCGGAGATAACTTGAACAACAGCTGGCGGGCCAGGTTATACATACGCAGCCTAAGGTCTCGGTAAATGTGGACGCGGAGTATAGCAGCCCAAGGGGGCTTGAGCCGCTGCAGCCAGAGAGGAAATAGGCCGGTCGAGCGCACCGACCGCCGGTTTCATTGCAGCCGCCGCAAACGTAGCAATTGCCCCTGCTCGGCGAATTCGAGCTCGAAGGAACCATATATCCCTTCGTGGGTCAGAAACGGGCGCAGATGATGCGCCGGCAAGCTGACTCGCGTGCCGTCGCGACTTCGAATCAGGACTCGATTCGCATGGCCCTGGTAGACCGCCTTCATTCGTTCGGCGGACAACGCGATATCCAGTACCAGATTTGGCATGGAGGCTCCTCAGTGATCTATTCGGCGATATTGCCACATCGACACGCGATCTTTGCCCAAGGCTGTGACGCAGGACAGCGCTACGGGTGGCGCAAAGCCCGTGCGCAAATGACACAGGTCTGCCACACTTCGGCCGTAGCCCTGAGAGCTCAAGCATCATGATGAGCCTGCCCGAGCCAATGCCTTCACTGACATCTCAAATCGCACGACTTGCGCAACGCCTCGGGCTACGCTCCAAGGCTACGCTGCCCATTCAGGAACGCGCCAGCAGCCTGCAGCTGCCCTTTTCCCGCCTACCCGAACCTGAGCCCAGCATTTTCTGGAACGATGGCCCCTGCCTGCAGCGCTTGCTGGAGCTGCCACGTGGTGCGCTTTCCGGCCCGGTGCAGGAAGACAAGGCCCGTGCCCATGGAGCGCTGATCCGCCTGATCAGCAAGGATTGCACCCGGTCACGGCTCGACCTGCGGCAAATCGACGGCTTCGGCGGGCAGCGCAAAAATGAACCGAGTTACCCGACCTTCGAGGCCTTTTCCAGCACTGCGGGCTGTCGGCAGATGCGAATCATCAGCTACAAGGATTTTCTTCGAGCGCTCGGTACTGCCTTGCCCGGCTTCGACAAGGGGACAGCCATCGATGTTCGCCAGGCCAGCTGGCTCGGGGAGCGACTTTATTGGGCCGGTGAACACCATCTGGAAGCCTTTGCCTGCGCCGTGGCCTATGCGCGCTTGCGCGGTCTGGAAGTCATGCTGCCGGCGGATGTCACCGATTACCGCCTCGACCGTTCCGGTGTGCATGCGCTGGACACCGAATACCATGCCGTGACAATGCCTGCTCAGGCCTGGAGCGACCGTGAATTCATGGCCATGCTGCTCGAAAGCCAGGTTCCCTATGCCCGCTTGACGCTACTGCGCGATGCCAGCAATTCCGAATTGCTGTTGCTGGAGAAGCGTGATCCCACCGCCAATGCCATTGGCCAGGGGCTGAAGCTGGCAGGCGCGCCCGACCTGATCCGCTACCTGCGCGATCTGCCGCAGATCACTCGCTTCAAGGTCGGACTGCCTGCGCAGGACTGAGCGTTTACCGCCACCGACTCCCTGCGCAGCAAAAATCCATCCGCTAGAAAAAACGCACCGCCTTTGGGCGGTGCGTTTTTTCGTGGCGCTGCATCAATGACGCACGCCCTCCCGCAGACGGATCGTCCACGGAGGGTGCCGCAAGACGTCGTCAGCCATGCCCTACCGACTGCGCCAGCCCCTGCAGCTCACGGCTGGCGACTGCGTAAATGGCGTAGTCGTTGCCGCTGGCGCCGCGCAGCTCGGCCAGCATCGAGCGCCAGCGCTCCAGCAGCACTGGTCGCTGAGCCAACCAAGCGTCGACCCGCTCGCTGATTGCCTCCGAACCGTTCTCCATTTGCAGTACCGATACCGTGATGCTGCGCTGCTGTGAGTCGAGGTCGTCGCGGAAGCTTTCACGCGCCAGGGCCTGCCAATTGTTGGCCACCGGCAGGTTGGTCAACAGATGCAGATACCAGGGAAGCTCGAGCGCACCACCGACGGCGAAGTAAGTTGCCGCCACCTGCGCAGGCACCTGGCCGGTTTCGTCAGCGGCCTCGAGAATCGGCAACAGCGTGTATAAATGGCTGGTACCGGCCACCATGCGCGCCAGCAGCTCGGGCACCCCAGCTTCGGTGTAACGCTTGTAGCGCTCCTGCCAACGGTCACGCGTCGAGCCCTGCAGCAGCTCATCGAGTTTCAGACCAAGGGCAGCGACCCGTGGACCAAAATGCGCGACGTCGCGTGCGGCATCCAGCTCGCTACGACGGTTGCGCAGGAACCAGCGCGTCGCGCGGCGGCCCAGGCGCATCAGCTCGTCCATCAAGGCCAGCTGCAGCTCCGCCGGCACCTTGTGATCCAGCGCCTCGATCTGCCGGAACCAGTGAGGCAGATGGAAAATGTCGCGCACGATCACGTAGGCGCCAGCGACATTCGCCGCACTCATGCCCGTCGCCTCGTTCAGGCGCTGAACGAAGGTGATGCCCATGTTGTTGACCAGATCGTTGGCGATCTGGGTGGCAACGATTTCGCGCTTGAGGCGATGTTGCAGCATGGCATCGTGGAAACGCTCGCTCAGTTGCTGCGGGAAGGCGCTTTCCATTTCGCGGGCGAGGTAGTCGTCGTCCGGCACGCGCGAATCCAGCAACGCTTTCTTCAGCTCGATCTTGCTGTAGGAAATCAGAACCGACAGTTCCGGCCGGGTCAGGCCCTTGCCGATGCTGGCGCGCTCGGTCAGGGCGTCATCGCTGGGCAGGAACTCGAGCGCGCGGTCGAGCTGCCCCGCCGCCTCCAGCGCATTGATCAGCCGGACATACTCGGCGGCCCGCTCGCGCGAGCGATGCTGCGCCTGAGACAGCGCCTGGGTCTGCTTGTAGTTGTTCTGCAGCACCAACTCGGCCACCGCATCAGTCATCTCGAACAGCAGTTGGTCGCGCTGCTTGGCGGTCATGTCACCGGCGCTGACCACCTCGTTGAGCAGGATCTTGATGTTCACCTCATGATCCGAGCAATCGACGCCGCCGGCATTGTCGATGAAGTCGGTGTTGCTCGAGCCACCATGCAGCGCGTACTCGACGCGCCCCAGCTGGGTCATGCCGAGGTTGCCGCCCTCGCCCACCACCTTGGCACGCAGATCGGCGCCATTGACCCGCACCGCATCGTTGGCCTTGTCGCCGACTTCGGCATGGCTTTCGCCACTGCTCTTCACATAGGTGCCGATACCGCCATTCCACAACAGGTCCACCGGCGCCTTGAGCAGTGCGTGGATCAGCTCGGCTGGCGTCAGCTGATCCGCTTCGATGGCGAAGCGCTCTTTCATCTGTGGCGTGATCGCGACCCGCTTGGCCGAACGCGGGAAGATGCCACCGCCTTCCGAGATCAACGAGGCGTCGTAATCGGTCCACGACGAGCGCGGCAAGTCGAACAGGCGCTTGCGCTCGATGAAGCTGCGTGCAGGGTCGGGATTGGGGTCGATGAAGATATGCAGATGGTTGAATGCCGCGACCAGCTGCAGGGTTTCAGACATCAGCAGACCGTTGCCGAACACATCGCCGGCCATGTCGCCGATGCCGATCACGCTGATCACGTCGGTCTGCACGTTGATGCCGCGTTCGCGGAAGTGACGCTGCACCGATACCCAGGCGCCGCGCGCGGTGATGCCCATCTTCTTGTGGTCGTAGCCTGCCGAGCCGCCCGAGGCAAAGGCATCGCCGAGCCAGAAGTCGTATTCGGCGGCGATGCCGTTGGCGATGTCCGAAAAGCTCGCGGTGCCCTTGTCCGCGGCGACCACCAGGTAGGGGTCGTCACCGTCATAGCGCAGCACGTTGGCCGGCGGTACGACCTGGCCTTCATGCAGGTTATCGGTGATGTCGAGCAGGCCACTGATGAAGATGCGGTAGCAGGCGATCGCTTCGGCCTGAATATCATCCCGCGTGCCGCTGGTAGGCAGCCGGCGCGGCACGAAGCCGCCTTTCGCGCCGCCGGGGACGATCACCGCATTCTTCACCTGCTGTGCCTTGACCAGGCCGAGCACTTCGGTGCGGTAGTCCTCCTCGCGATCGGACCAGCGCAACCCGCCACGCGCCACCTTGCCGCCGCGCAGGTGCACGCCTTCGACCCGTGGCGAATAGACGAAGATCTCGTACATCGGTGCCGGACGCGGCATTTCCGGGATCGAGCGCGGATCGAGCTTGAAGCTGAAATACGATTTCGGTTTGCCGCTGGCATCCGTCTGATAGAAGTTGGTTCGCAGGGTGGCCTGAATCAGCGCCAGATAGCGCCGCAGAATCCGGTCCTCGTTGAGTACCGCCACGTCATCCAGAGCCGTGAGAATCGCCTGCTCCAGCCGTTGCTGCTTATCCGCCAGATCATCGTCACCGAGCTTGCGCGCCAGGTAGAAGCGCATCTTGAACAGCCGTACCAGCTCGCGGGCGATATCCGTATGGTTGAGCAGCGCGCTGGCGATATAGCCCAGGTCGAAGCCCATGCGGATTTGTTTGAGATAGCGCGCATAGGCGCGCAGCAGCGCCACTTCACGCCAGGCCAGCCCGGCGGTCAGCACCAGGCGGTTGAACCCGTCGTTTTCGGCAGAGCCGCCATAGATATGGATGAACGCGTCCTGCAGCGCCTCGTTGATTTCCAGCAGGTCGATTTCCAGGCCTTCGGCATAGGTGAAGGCGAAGTCGTGTATCCAGTACTCGCGGCCGCTGCGGTCACGCAACCGGAACGGAAACTCGCCGAGCACCCGCAGCCCCAGGTTCTCCATGATCGGCAGGATGTCCGACAGCGGCAGCGGCGTATTCAGGTGGTAGAGCTTGCAGTGCAGACGATTCTCTTCAGCCGTGATCGGCTGATAGAAGCTCATCACCAGCGGTCGTTCCTCGCTGAGGTCGAGCACATGCTGCATGTCGACGGTGGCCGACTGCGGCGAGAAGCGCTCGCGATAGCCCGCTGGAAAGCCTTTTGGAAACTCGCTGAGCAGATGGGTGCCCTTGGCCTCGCCGAAGCGCTCGACCACCAGACTCTGGTAATCGTCCTGCCAGGTACGGCAGGCCTGCAGCACTTCCTGCTCCAGACGCACCGTATCCACCTGCAGCGCGCGACTGGGGTCCAGACGCAGGATGAACTGCACGCGCGTCAGCACCGATTCGGAGAAATAGGTGGAGAACTCGCAGTCGCTGGCTTCGAGCCGTTCCTGCAGCACCTGCTGGATCTTCAGCCGTGTCTCGGTGGAGTAGCTGTCACGCGGCACATACACCAGGCAGTAGCAGAAACGTCGATAGGGATCGAAACGCAGGAACAGCCGCAGCCGATTACGCTCCTGAATCTGCACGATGGCGATGGCATTTTCGAACAGCTCGTCGATCGGTGCCTGGAACAGCTCGTCACGCGGCAGCACCTCGAGAACCTGCACCAGCTCCTTGGCCAGGTGCGCGGAACTGCCAAAGTTGGCGCGCTGCACTACCGTCTCGACCTTGCGGCGAATGAACGGGATGCGCCGCACGCTCTGGGTGTAGACCGACGAGGTGAACAGGCCGAGGAAGCGGCACTCGCGAACCACCCGCCCCTCGTCATCGAACTCACGCAGCGAAACGAAGTCCGGGTAAGCCGGACGGTGCACGCGGCTGGGCATGGCCGCCTTGGCGAACGACAGCAGCAGCGGTTCGCGCAGGTAGCTGACCGACTGGCCGGTGAGCGATTGCTCCTCCTCGGAAAGTCCGGTGCGCATGGTCCGCGACAGACCCAGCAGCGAGCTTTCGTCATAGACGATGCGCCCGCCATCGGCCTGTTCCTGCACCGAGAACTCCTCGTAGCCGAGGAAGGTGAAATGGTCGTCCGCCAGCCAGCGCATGAAGTCGCGGATCTCGTCCAGCTCATCGCCGTCGATGCTCAGGTTGACCTGCTCCAGACGTCCTTGCAGCTCGACCGCCTTGCCCTTCATCGCCGCGAAATCGCCCACCACCTGACGCACATCAGCCAGCACCCCCAGCAGTGACTGCTCGAGCTCGCGCAGGGCCGTCGGGCTGGCACAACGATCGATCTCGACGAAGATCAGCGATTCGGCATGGCTGTCAGCGGCGCGCTCATCCTTGGGCAGTAGTTCCAACAAGCTGCCGTCGGCCTCACGACGCACCTGCAGCACGCTGGTTTGCAGGGTATGGATACTGTAGCCGCGGCGCGTCAGCTCCATGCGCACCGAATCGACCAGGAACGGCATGTCCGGATGCAGCACCTCGACCACGCTATGGGTCGACTGCCAGCCGTGCTTCTCGAAGTCGGGGTTGAATACCTGCACCTCCGGCGTTGAGGGATCGAAGCGCTCCAACAGCCGCCAGCTGGCCAACGTCGAGCCGACGAGATCGCTCATGCGCCGCTCGGTGAGCTCCGGCAGCGCGACGATGCCGAAGAACTGTTCGGCGAACAGGCTCAGTTGCGGCAGGATTTTCGGGTCTACGTGTTGCGCTAACGCTGTCTGCAATTGCTGCTGAAAGTCGGCCTTGCTGGCCGCTGAAAAGAACGCCATGTATGGCTCCGCTTGGCTTGCTGGGGAAAGAGACGTCGGTAGTGACTGACGGCACAGGACGAAGGTTCAAGGTTAGTCTAGTCGAGGGTTAATGCAGTAAAGTGGCGCTTCTCCTGCAGTCGCCTGCGACTGTCTGTAGCAGCCAATAGCAGCCGGCGTCCCTGCCCGCCGCGCCAGCCGATTTGCCGCCCACCTGGAAGACTCGAAACGATGGATCACCGTGAATCGATAATCGCGCTGCGACAGTTCCTGTCCACCCAGATCCTGGGGCAGGAACGGCTGATCGAACGCCTGCTGATCGCCCTGCTCGCCGACGGCCACATGCTCGTCGAAGGGGCGCCGGGCCTGGCCAAGACCCGCGCCATCAAGGAACTCGCCGAAGGCCTGGAGGCCGAGTTCCATCGAATCCAGTTCACCCCCGACCTGCTGCCCGCCGACATCACCGGCACCGAAATCTATCGTCCGGAGACCGGCAGCTTCGTCCTCCAGCAGGGGCCGATCTTCCATAACCTGGTGCTCGCGGACGAAATCAACCGCGCGCCGGCCAAGGTGCAATCGGCGCTCCTCGAAGCCATGGCCGAGCGCCAGGTCAGTGTCGGTCGCAGCACCTACGACCTGCCGCCGCTGTTTCTGGTGATGGCGACGCAGAACCCGATCGAGCAGGAAGGAACGTATCCCCTGCCCGAAGCACAGCTCGACCGCTTCCTGCTGCACGTGAAGATCGGTTTCCCCGACGCCTCGGTGGAGCGGCGCATCCTGCAGCAGGCCCGGGGTGAGGCGATCAATGGCGAGGCGGCGCCGGAGCACCGGGTCAGCCAGCAGGCGATCTTCGCCGCACGCAAGGACATTCTCGGCCTGTACATGGCCGATGCGGTGGAGGAATACCTGGTGCAGCTGGTCATGGCCACGCGCACCCCGGCCAAGTTCGATGCCGAGCTGGCCGAGTGGATCGCCTATGGCGCAAGTCCGCGCGGCTCCATCTCGCTGGACCGCTGCGCCCGTGCCCATGCCTGGCTGGCCGGACGCGATTTCGTCAGTCCCGAGGACATACAGGCGATGCTTTTCGATGTACTGCGTCACCGCCTGATTCTCTCCTTCGAGGCGGAAGCCGCCGGCATCGACCAGGACCGGGTCATCCAGCGCATTCTCGACGTGGTCGCGGTGGCCTGATGCAACCGCAGGCTTTCGCCGCCGGGCAGCCAACCGAGCAGGGCTCCGGTATCCGTGTGAGCCTGGCCGAACTCATCGACATGCGTCATCGTGTCCGTGAAGTGCCGCTGTTTTCCACACCGCATCGCCGCAGCCCGCTGGTCGGGCTGCATCATTCCAAGCTGCGCGGGCGTGGCGTGGATTTCGACCAGGTCCGCATCTACCAGCCCGGCGACGACGTACGCACCATCGACTGGCGCGTCACCGCACGTACCCAGGAACCGCACACCAAGCTCTTCCATGAAGAACGCGAGCGGCCGATTTATATCGTCGTCGAGCAGAGCCCGCGCTTGTTCTTCGGCAGCGGCCGGCTGTTCAAGTCGGTGCTGGCGGCGCAGGCGGCGAGCCTGATCGGCTGGGCGGCGCTCAGCCACAATGATCGGGTTGGCGGGCTGGTGTTCGGCGATGAGCGTCAGGAGATCAAGCCACGGCGCAGCAAGCAGAGCCTGCTGCAGCTGCTGGATCGCGTCACCCGCGCCAATAACCGTCTGCAGCCAGACGACCCGATCGACCCCGACGCTTTCAGCATGGCGTTGCGCCGGGCACGGGAAGTGCTGCGTCCGGGCAGTCTGTCGGTGATTCTCTGCGACGAGCGCACCCTCACCGATGCCGCCGAGCAGCAGCTCAGCCTGCTCGCGCGCCATGTCGATCTGCTGTTGCTGCCGTTGTTCGATCCGCTGGATCACGCCCTGCCCGCCGCCGGCCTGCTGCGCTTCAGCGAAGGCAATGCGCGGCTGGAGCTGGATACCCAGGATGCCGATCTGCGTCAGCGCTACCGCGAGCTGGGCGAAGCGCGCAGCGCCCGCTGGCAGCGCCTGGCCGATCGACTGCGGGTCCCGCTGATGCCGCTCGATACCCAGCACGATCTGGTCGAGCAGTTGCGCGAGCACCTGAGCGTCCGCCATCCGAGCGCACGGCAATGAATCCGCTCGATCAACTGGCTCCGCTGATCAGCCCCGAGCCGATCAGCTGGTGGCCTCCGGCACCGGGCTGGTGGCTGCTCGGCCTGGCGCTGTTGATGGCACTTGGCATGCTCTGGCGGCTTCGTCGCCGGCTACTCAGGCGCAAGCCCCGTGTGCAGCCGGAACCACCGCTGGAACCGCAGCGCCAGGAGGCGCTCATCGAACTGTCGCGCTTGAGCAAACCCTATGGCGGACAACCGGCCAGCCAGTGGCTGCAACAACTCAATGGGCTGCTCAAGCGGCTCTGCCGCATTCGTTACCCCAACGACCACCCGCACACGCTCAGTGGGCGCGCGTGGCTGGCCTTTCTCGACAACCGTTGCCCTGCCGCCGGACTGACCCGCTGGATGATTCTGGTCGAAGGTGCCTACCGGGCCGAGTGCCGCCTCGACGACAAGGCCATCGACGGGCTCGAACAGGCCGTCGACATCTGGATCCGCAAGCATGTTTGAACTGGCCTGGCCCTGGGTCTTCCTGCTGCTACCGCTGCCCTGGCTGCTGCGCGCACTGCTGCCGCCGGCCGATAGCGGCGAAGCCGCGCTGAAGGTCAGCTTCCTCGACGAACTGCAGCAGCTGTCCGGCCGGCGCGCGCGGGTCGCCCTGCTCGCCTGGCGCCAGCAACTGCCCTACCTGACCGTCTGGCTGTTGCTGCTGTTCGCCGCAGCACGCCCCCAGTGGCTGGGTGAACCACTGCCGCTGCCTACCAGCGGGCGCGATCTGCTGCTGGCGGTGGATGTTTCCGGTTCGATGGATTACCCAGACATGCAGTGGCAGGACGAAGAGCTGACGCGGCTGGAACTGGTCAAGATACTGCTTGGCGACTTCATCGAGGAGCGTCGTGGCGATCGCGTCGGTCTCATCCTCTTCGGCAGCAAAGCCTATCTGCAGGCGCCACTGACCTTCGATCGCCGTACCGTGCGAGTCTGGCTGGATGAAGCCAGGGTTGGCATCGCCGGCAGCAATACTGCCATCGGCGACGCCATCGGCCTGGCGGTTAAACGCCTCCGGGAGCGACCGGCGAACAATCGCGTGCTGGTATTGATCACCGATGGCGCCAACAATGGTGGCGAAATCGAGCCGCTGCTGGCGGCCTCGCTGGCCGCCGAAGAAGGCGTGCGGGTCCACACCATCGGCATCGGCGCCGTGCCGGAAGAGGGTGGCGTGCTCAGCCGCTTCGGTTTCAACCCTGGCCTGGACCTCGACGAGCCGACGCTGCGCGCCATTTCCGAGCAAACCGGGGGTGAGTATTTCCGCGCCTCGTCGAGCGCAGAGCTGAAGGCGATCGGCGACACGCTGGATCGGCTCGAACCGGCGGCGCAGCAACCAGCCCAGGCCCGCGTGGCCGAGGCGCTGTACATCTGGCCGCTGTCGGCGGCTTTGCTGATCAGCCTGCTGATGGTTGCGGCCAGCCTGTGGAGTGCACAGCTGCAACGCCTGGCCTGGCGACGGGAGCAGCGCCGATGAGCGAACTGCTACCGCATCTGCTGCGGCCATACTGGCTGCTCATCGTGCCGCTGCTGATCTGGCTGCTGTGGCGGCTCTGGCATCGGCAGCTGCAGGTCGGGCGCTGGCAGCGCCTGCTGCCGGAAGCCTTCCATGCTGTCCTGTTGACTCGTGGCCGACTGCGCCACAGTCGCCTGCCCTGGCTGGTACTGGGCCTGGCCTGGCTGCTGGCGGTCATCGCATTGCTCGGGCCCAGCTGGCAACGCTTCGAACAACCGAGCATCAAGCGCAGCGATCCCCTGGTGGTGCTGCTCGAACTCACGCCATCGATGCTCGCCAGCGACGCGCCACCCACTCGCCTGGAGCAAGCCAAGCGCAAACTGCTGGATCTGCTGGAGCGCCGGCAGGACGTCCAGACCGCCGTCGTGGTATTCGCCGGCAGCGCCCATACCGTTGTGCCGCTATCCGACGACCTGGAGACCACCCGCAACCTGCTCGACGCCCTGCACCCGACGCTGATGCCCGAGCCGGGCCAGCGCGCAGACCTTGCCGTCACCAAGGGCCTCGCCCTGCTCGAGCAGGCTGGCCTGGGGCGCGGCCGCTTGCTGCTGATCGGCAGCAGCCTGGACGAGCACGAACGCAGCGCCATCGTCACGCTGATGGAGGGCAGGAACGAGCGACTGCTGATCCTCGGCGTCGGCACCGAACAAGGCGCGCCCATCGCCGGAAAGGACGGCAGCTTCCTCAAGGATGCCCAAGGCGCAATCCTCATCCCGCGCCTGGACAACGCCAGACTGCAACGCCTGGTCGGGGAACTGGGGGGGCGCTATCAGCGCGCGCGGCTGGGCGACGATGACCTGGCCGCCCTCGGCCTGTTCGATCAAACCGGCACGTTGCAACAGGACGATGAAATCATGCGGTTGGAAGCCTGGTTGGATCAGGGGCACTGGCTGCTGTTGCCGCTGCTCTTGCTAGCAGCCCTCGCCGGCCGCCGCGGCTGGTTGTTCTGCCTGCCATTGTTCCTGTTGCAGCCACAGCCCGCCAACGCCTTCGAGCTAGAGGATCTCTGGCTACGCCGCGATCAGCAGGGCCAACACCTGCTGGACGCGGAGCGGCCGGCCGAGGCCGCCGAGCGCTTCACCGATCATCGTTGGCAGGCCACCGCACGCTATCAGGCCGGCGACTATGCCGGCGCGGCAGAGCTGTTCGCCGAAGGCAACACGGCCGCCGATCACTACAACCGCGGCAATGCCCTGGCTCGCAGCGAAGCCCTTGAGGCCGCCATCGAGGCCTATGACCAGGCGCTGGAACTGCAACCTGATCTACAGGCGGCGCAGCGCAACAAGGCCTTGATCGAAGAGTTGCTGCGCCGCCAGCAGGAACAACCCGAGTCCGAGCAAGCACAGAATCAGCAGGACGAACAAACCGAAGAGCCACTGCCGCAACCCGAGCAGCCGCAATCACAGGAAACGGGCTCTGCCCGCTCACCTTCGCCCGAGGATGCCCAGGGCGAGCCTTCCAGCGAAGCCAGCGGCGCCTCGCTGCCATCGACAACCGAAGCGACGCCCGAGACCGAAGACATGGATGGCAGCGCGGCCCAGGTGCAACACGAGGCGCTCCCCGAGCAGGAGCGGCAACAAGCGATGGAGCAATGGCTGCGGCAGATTCCGGACGATCCCGGCGAGTTGCTGCGACGAAAATTCCTCTACGAACAACGCAAGCACCAGGAAACCAATCGATGATGCGCCTGATGGCTTTTCTTCTGCTCGGCCTCCTTACTGGCCAGGCCGCAGCCGCCGGCCTGTTCGCCCGGGTTGACCGCACCCAGCTGAGCATTGATGAAACCCTCGAGCTGAGTCTGGAAAGCCAGGGCAGCACGGTATTCGGCAGGCCTGACCTGGAGCCGCTGGAACCGTTGTTCGAGGTGTTCGATACCCGTCAGGTCAACCAGCTTTCCAGCAGCAACGGCGAAGCCCACGCGATCACACGCTGGTTGATCACCCTGCGACCGAAGCAGACCGGCTATGTGATCATCCCGCCGTTGCAGTTGGGCGACTGGCGCAGCGAGCCAATCACCCTGCTGGTCCAGGAATCGTTGAAAAGCAGCGAAGGCGACCAGCTGGCGCCGATCTTCATCGATGCCAGCGTGGATCAGGAAAGCGTTTACGTGCAGGCCCAGGTGATCCTCACCCTGCGCATCTACCATTCGGTTTCGCTGTACGACGACAGCACCCTCTCGCCGCTGCAGATGCCGGAAGCCCTGGTCGAGCGGCTCGGTGAGCCACGCACCTACGAGAAGACCATCAACGGCATTCTCCACGGCGTCATCGAGGTGCGTTATGCGCTGTTCCCACAGAAATCCGGCGAGCTGACCATCCCAGCGCAACTCTTCAGCGCCACCACCGTCAGCAATGGCAGCAACCCGCTGTTCGGCTCGCGCTCGGGCCGCTCGACGCAGGTCAGGTCGCCGAGCATCCCACTGACGGTCAAGCCCAAACCCGCAGACTACCCCACCGCTGCACCCTGGCTGCCGGCACGTAGTCTGACCCTGGTCGAGGCCTGGAGCCCGGAGCCCGATCAGTTACAGACCGGCGAATCGCTCACCCGCAGCCTGTTGCTCAAGGCCGAAGGCCTGACCAGCACCCAACTGCCAGCCATCGGCTCTGCCCAGAGCCCCGATCTGCGCCGCTACCCGGATCAACCGATCCTGGCCAATGAGGTCAGTGGCGCGGGCCTGGTCGGTAGCCGCGAGCAGCGCGAGGCGCTGATCCCCACGCGCAGCGGGGCATTGCAGTTACCCGCAGTAGAGGTGGTCTGGTGGAACACCGTGGAAGACCGGCTGGAACGCACCACGCTGGACGAGCGCAGTCTGAATGTCGCCGATAATCCGAATCTCGCACCACCGCCCGTCGAGCAACCGGCCGTAACGGCGGTGCCTGCCGAACAGCCAGTACTGTGGCTTTGGCAGCTGAGCACCCTGATCTTTGCCCTATCCACCCTCGCCGGCTTCGGACTGTGGCTGCACGCACGACGGCAACCCGCAGTGCAGCGCGCACTCCAGCCCGGCCCGACCCCGCGCAGCCTGCTCGACGACCTGCGTCGCGCCTGCCAGGCCAACGACTCGCAAGCCACTCGCCAGGCGCTGGATGCCTGGGCGCGGCAACAGCCGGAAACGCTGGCCGACATGGCTGCGCGCTTCGTGCCGCTGTCCGATGCGCTGGACGGACTCAACGGTGCGCTTTACAGCGAAGCCGGCCAGCGTTGGCAAGGCGAAGCACTGTGGCAGGCGATCCAGACGCTGCCTCCGGCGACCAGCCCCAGTGTCGAGCAGGACCAAAGCGCCCTGCCGCCACTCTACCCACGCTGACCGGCAACGCCGCAACGCTTCACACAGACGCTGCCGGACCAGCGCGGTGCATGGACACCGCGGTGACGCACCATTTTCTCGCTGGCATATCGCTTGCTTCAGGCTTGGCATAGACCACTCCTGAGCGGTCGCGCAGGGTTGCCTGTGTCGCACGCTTCGCAATCGAAAGGCCTACCCAGCATGTCCGAACCCTCTACGCCGCACCGCCACGATGCACTGGCCTGGGTCGCCGGCAGCGATGCACCGGAAAAGAGCTCGCTCAACCTTGGCTTTCTGCCACTTACCGATGCCGCCTCGCTGATCGTCGCCGCCACTCAGGGCTTCGCCCAGCCCTTCGGCCTGACGCTCAACCTGCACCGACAGAACTCCTGGTCGGGCCTGCGCGACAAGCTGATTGGCGGCGAACTGGACGCAGCGCACGGTCTGTACGGACTGATCTATGCCGTACATCTGGGCATCGGCGGCAGCCCCGCGGTGGATATGGCGGTGCTCATGGGGCTTGCGCAGAACGGCCAGAGCATCAACCTGTCGGCTCCGCTGAAGGCAGCCGGCGTGACCAATCCCGAGGCACTGCGCAACAGCGTGCGCCAAAGCGGTGCGCGCCTGACCCTCGCGCACACTTTCCCCACCGGCACCCACGCGCTGTGGCTCTACTACTGGCTGGCCGCCAATGGTATCCACCCGCTGCAGGATGTACGAACGCTGGTGCTGCCGCCATCGCAGATGGTGGCGTACCTGCAGGCCGGGCGCATCGACGGCTTCTGCGCCGGCGAGCCCTGGGGCGCGCAGGCGATCGCCGAGGGGGTCGGCTTCACCCTCGCAACCAGTCAGTCGATCTGGCCGGATCATCCGGAAAAGGTGCTCGGCTGCACCCGCGCATTCGTCGAGCAGTACCCCAACACCGCGCGCGCACTGGTGATGGCAGTGCTCGAAGCAAGCCGTTTCATCGACCAGAGCCAGGAAAATCGCCGCAGTACCGCGCAGCTGATTGCCGGGAGCGAGTATGTCAACGCGCCGCTGGCAGCCATCGAATCACGCTTTCTCGGTTCGTATCAGGATGGGCTGGGCAACGCCTGGAATGACCAACACCCGCTGCGCTTCTTTGCCGATGGCGCAGCGAACATGCCCTACCTTTCCGACGGTCTCTGGTTCATGACCCAGCTGCGGCGCTGGGGCCTGTTGCGTCAGGACCCTGACTACCAGTTGGTCGCAAGCCAGGTGCAACAGATCGCGCTGTATCGACAGGCCGCCGAAGCGCTGGGTATCACCGCGCCGGAGTCGCCCGTGCGCAACGCCACGCTGATGGATGGCAAGACCTGGGACGGCAGCGATCCGGCAGCCTATGCCCGCAGCTTCCCGCTGCACGCCATGGCCGATCAGGCCGTGGCGGCTGCACTTTGACGAGGGGCTCAGGCATGTTGCGCATCCTGCTGATCGACGATACCCCACGCAAGATCGGGCGCCTGCGAAGCGCGCTGATCGAGGCCGGCTTCGAAGTCATCGATGAATCCGGCCTGACCATCGATCTGCCCGAACGGGTCGAGGCGATCCGCCCTGACGTGGTGCTGATCGACACCGACTCACCCGGCCGCGACGTGCTCGAGCAAGTGGTGCTGGTCAGCCGCGATCAACCACGCCCCATCGTCATGTTCACCGACGACAGTGACCCGAATGCCATGCGCCAAGCCATCCGCGCGGGGGTCAGCGCTTATATCGTCGAGGGTATTCAGGCCCAGCGGCTCAAGCCGATCCTCGATGTGGCGATGGCGCGTTTCGAGACCGACCAGGCGATCCGCGCGCAGTTGCAGGCCCGTGAGCAACAACTCGCCGAACGCAAACGCATCGAGCTGGCCAAAGGCATGCTGATGAAGATGCGCGACTGCAAGGAGGAAGAGGCCTACACCCTGATGCGTCGCCAGGCGATGAGTCGTCAGCAGAAGCTGATCCAGGTCGCCGAACAGATCATCGCCATGAACGAACTGCTTGGGCAGTGAGCTGCCCGCCCGTAGTGCAACCGCTTGACCAAGCGCACCAACGGCAAGCGTGTTTTCTCAGCCCCTCGGTATGGATCGTGAGACCGCTGCAAACGCCGACATCAGCCACGATGCGGAATACAGCAAAAAAATGCAGCAAGCGGCAGGCTGGCAAGCAGCTTGCTAGATGGATTGGCCGAGCCAACGAAGGCGTCCGGCAAAGACGAAGGCGTCCCTGCACCGCATGTTTCGACATGCCGGTCCGGACGCTTTTTTGTTGCCCGCGCGGCAGTGCCGCGCGCTCACCTCAGGGATATTTGCAGAATGACCATCACCGCGACCTTGGCGATCGCCTGTGCACTGCTGATACTGGGTCACTATCTGAACGGCATGGCCACCGCGCAACATTCCCGGCGCGTTACTCAGTTGCGCCTGCTGGCAGTTCAGGAAGACCTGGAGATTCTCCGCCTGCTGCAACAGCATCGCGGCCTGGGCGTGCAGAGCGAACCCACCGCGGTGGCGCTGCGCTGTGCGCTCGCGAGCAGCCTGACGCAACGTCTGCAACAGCGCAGCGCCCTGCCCGATGCGTATTCGATAACCGAAGGCTGGCTGGTTCTGCGCAACAACCCCGCCGATTTCGATGGGCATAGCGCCCTGATCGAAACCCTTATCGAGGCGCTTGAACGACGCACGCCGATCTCAAGCAGCGAACCCGCCCAGGTCGCTCGCGCCTGCCGCGAGCTGGAAGACGTGGCACGCCTGCGCGGCCTCTGCGTCGTCGCCTCGAATCAGGGCGGCTGCACGCCAACCTTGCAAAAGCGCCTGAAGGCACTCTGTCGGCGCATGGGTACAGACACCGATATGGAGCTGAAGCGGCTGGTCGCCAAGCTGGAGCGCAGCGTGATCCATGCAGCCCAACCGAGACTGAGCCCGCCCGAATGCTTTGCCTTGGTCACTCCCTTCATCGACGCGCGTCTGCAGTTGATCCAGCAGCGTCTGCAGCATAGTGGCGCACAAGCGCAGCATGACTTGCATCGGGCAGGCTGACCGATCGAGGTTGCCTGGTCAGCCCCATTTGTAAGAGCCGCCGCGCACGCATGACCACGTGCTGGGGCTCGCTACACATCCAACCCATTCGCGTCGCGCATCTAACCTGGGCGAATGACACAGCGCTAGAATGCGCGCCTTCGACCGATTACCGAGCGACCCATGGCGCGTCTTACCCTGCATTTCCCGGAAGACCAGTACTGCTTTTCCACCCAGCTCACCGTGCGAATCACCGACATCAACGCCGGCAACCATCTGGCCAACGATTCGATGATCTCGATGATTTCCGAGGCGCGGGCGCGCTTCCTGTTCGCCTACGGCGTGGCCGAAACCCGCCAGGACGGTGCCGGGATCATCGTGACCGACCTCGCCACGACCTACAAAGCCGAAGCCCATGCCCGTGATGCGCTGCTGTTCGAAGTCGGCGTGATGGATTTCAACAAGTACGGCGGCGATATCATCTTCCGCATCACCCGCCCTGCCGACGGCACACTGATCGCCATGGCCAAGTCCGGTTTCGTCTTCTACGACTATGGCCAAAGCCGCGTCGTCGCCATGCCCGAAGCGTTCGCCGGCAAGTTTCCGCGGGTCAACCGGATCGACTAGGGGCTGTCGGGCAGGTTGGCGTTGAGCGACGTAGGTTGGGTTGAGCCGCGCAGCGGCGAAGCCCAACATCGCACGGAGCCCAGGTCGGCTTCCCGTAGCCGAGAAATCCATATTGCGAATGTATCGCCTGATACCTCGCTCGTTGGGCTTCGCAGGCTCAACCCAACCTACGCGACGCCCCAGGGGCCCGTGCGACCCAGTTCGGCAATCAGCCGCTGCACATCCTCGCGATGGCAGAGCTCGGTTCCCGGGCGCATCACCGTTGCGGCGCCGGCGGCGACGCCGCAACGCACGGCATCGCCGAGTTCGCGGCCTTCGGCCAGGGCCAGGACGATGGCCCCGAGCATGCTGTCGCCTGCCCCCACCGCACTGACCACCGGTACCTGCGGCGAGGGCAGCCGCTCCAGGTAATCGCCGCAGGCGACCAGCGCGCCCTCCGCACCCAGCGACAGCACCACGATCTCGGCGCTGCCCCGTGCGATCAGGCTGCGCAGCGCCTCCTCCTGCCGGGCTTCGTCGGTCACCGGATGGCCCATGATGCTGGCCAGTTCGTTGAGGCTCGGCTTCATCAGGTAGGCGCCGCCCTGGCGGGCCGCATACGCCAGGGGCTCGCCGGACAGGTCCACCACCAGCCGGGCGCCGATGCGCCGGGCCAAACCCCGCAACTCGTCGAAGAAGCCGACGCCCACGCCGGGCGGAAAGCTGCCGCTGAGCACCAGGTATTGCGGCGCCGGCCGCAGCGCCACCAGGGTATCCAGGCAGCGCTGCAGTTCCTCCGGCGTGAGCACCGGCCCGGGTAGCACGAAGCGGTATTGCAGCCCCGTTTCCAGTTCGTCCACGGTAAAGCTTTCCCGCGTGTCGCCCGCGATGGGCACCGGCCGATGCACCAGGCCGAGCTCGTCCAGCGAGCGCTGCAGGAGTTCGCCGAACGGGCCGCCCGCCGGGTAGATGGCCAGCGCCTTGCCCCCCAGCGTCTTGACCACACGCGCGACGTTGATGCCGCCACCGCCCGGGTCATGGCGCGGCAGCGAGCAACGCAGCTTGTCGGTATTCACCACCCGGGCGGTGGCGACCGAAAGGTCCATCGCCGGATTAAGAGTCAGGGTCGCAATCAGGGGCATCGCTCGCTCCTTGGCAAAAGCCGTTCAAGACTAACAGCAAGCGCGCCTGGGTTTTACGAGATGCGCTGCCCTGGTTTGGCGCGCGGTTGCGCGCTATCTGTGCGCCTGGCCGCCAAGCAGCGCCTGTTCAGCGCGTGGAACGCACAGAATCGGCGGCCTCTGCAGACTGGCACGCTAGATGCTAGTTCCGCTCCAGGCAGGCCAACGGCGGTCTGCGTACACGACAAAGGCGTCGCATCATTCCTGCTCCGGCAGGCGTGCTGCGGCGCCTTTTTGTTTTCCGCCTCGAAGACGAGGCGGATCGAGCAGCCCTGGCGGCCAACGCCGCGCCACGAACGCCCTGGAGCCGATCCAATGAGCACGAGTTTCTGGAAAGCCGGCCATGCGCCGACCCTGTTTGCCTCCTTCCTCTACTTCGACCTGAGTTTCATGGTGTGGTACGTGCTTGGCCCGCTGGGTGTGCAGATCGCCGCCGATCTCGGCCTGACCACCCAGCAACGCGCCTTCATGGTCGCCACGCCGATCCTGGCCGGTGCGGTACTACGTCTGGCGCTGGGCATCCTCGCCGATCGCACCTCGCCGAAAACCGCCGGCCTGTTCGGCCAGAGCGTCGTCATCGTCGCGCTGTTCGTCGCCTGGCTGCATGGCATCCACAGCTACGAACAAGCGCTGCTGCTCGGCCTGTGCCTCGGCATGGCCGGTGCCTCCTTTGCCGTGGCGCTGCCGCTGGCCTCGCAGTGGTATCCGGCCGAGCACCAGGGCAAGGCCATGGGCATCGCCGGTGCCGGTAACTCCGGCACCGTGCTGGCGGCCCTGTTTGCGCCAGTCCTGGCGACGATCTTCGGTTGGAACAACGTGTTCGGCCTGGCGCTGATCCCGCTAGTTCTCACCCTGATCATCTTCGCCAGCGTGGCGAAGAATGCGCCCAACCGCCCGGCACCGAAATCGCTGGCCGACTACATGAAGGCGCTGGGCGACCGCGACAGCTGGTGGTTCATGTTCTTCTACAGCGTGACCTTCGGCGGCTTTCTCGGCCTGGCCAGCACCCTGCCCGGCTATTTCCACGACCAGTACGCCTTCGACCCGGTCAAGGCCGGCTACTACACCGCCGCCTGTGTGTTCGCCGGCAGCCTGTTGCGGCCACTGGGCGGCGCGCTGGCCGATCGCATCGGCGGCATTCGCGCACTGCTGGTGATGTACACGGTCGCAGCCATCTGCATCGCCGCGGTTGGCTTCAACCTGCCAAGCTCCACGGCTGCCCTGGCGCTGTTCGTGGTCGCCATGCTCAGCCTCGGTGCCGGCAATGGTGCGGTGTTCCAGCTGGTACCGCAGCGTTTCAACAAGGAAATCGGCGTGATGACCGGGCTGGTCGGCATGGCCGGCGGTATCGGTGGTTTTCTGCTCACCGCCGGACTGGGCGCGGTCAAGCAATCGACCGGTGACTACCAGCTCGGCCTCTGGCTGTTCGCCAGCCTCGGTGTGCTGGCCTGGTTCGGCCTGCATGGGGTCAAGCGTCGCTGGCGCACCACCTGGGGTTCGGCTGCGGTAACCGCGGCGCGGGTGTGATGTCCACGCGGATCTTGCAGGGCGCGAATATTGCTCTGCTGCAGTACGCAGTCATTCGAGAACGACCATGCCCCTGCGATTGAGCTATGGCGAGGCCAGCGCCGCCGGACCGCGCCCGGAAAACCAGGACGCGATACGCATCGTCACCCCGGCACCCGGGCTGGCGACTGGCAAGGGCTACCTGTTCGCCCTGGCCGATGGCGTCAGCCAGTGCGCCGATGGCGGACTGGCCGCGCGGGCGACCTTGCAGGCGCTGGCCTTCGACTACTACGCGACACCGGAAACCTGGGCCGTCGCGCAATCGCTGGATCGCGTGCTGGTGGCGCACAACCGCTGGCTGCAGGCCAACGGCGGCAGTCAGCCACTGCTGACCACCCTCACCGCGCTGGTGCTGCGGGGTCGGCGCTTCACCCTGGCCCATGTCGGCGATTGCCGCGCCTACCGCTGGAACGGCTCGCAGCTCGAGCGACTCAGCGAAGATCACGTCTGGGAACAGTCGGGCATGCAGCATGTGCTCAAGCGTGCGCTGGGGCTGGATCAACACCTGGTGATGGACTACCTCGACGGCGAGCTGCAGGAAGGCGAAAGCTACCTGCTGCTGAGCGACGGTGTCTGGTCCTTCGTCCCCGAGCGCGACATCGCGCATATCCTGCACGATCAACCTGACCTCGGCGCCGCGGCACGAGCGCTGGTCAATCTGGCGCACCAGAGCGGCAGCCAGGACAACGCCAGTGCCTTGTTGCTGCGCGTCGAGGCGCTGCCCGAAGCGGTGCTGGCAGACGCCCTCGCCCAGCTCGATCACTGGCCGTTGCCGCCGAAGCTGCGCCCCGGCCAGCTGTTCGAGGGCTGGCAGGTGTATGCACTGCTGCACGAGTCGCGGCAGTCGCTGATCTACCAAGTGCATGATGCTCAAGGCCAGGCCTGGCTGTTGAAGACGCTGCCACCCAGCAGGCAGGACGAGGCGGACGCCGGGCCGGCGTTGCTGCAGGAAGAGTGGTTCATGCGTCGGGTCGCCGGGCGCAACTTCGCCGAACTGCATCCGCTACCAGAACGCCAACACCTCTATTACGTGCAGCGTGAGTACAGCGGGACGACCCTGGCGCGACGCTTCGAGCGGGACGGCCCGCTGCCACTGGCCGATCTGCTGCAGGTCGCGTCCCGGCTGATCCGCGCGGTGGGCATGCTGCATCGGCGCAACATCCTGCACCGCGACATCAAGCCGGAAAACCTGCTGCTGAGTGAGGACGGCGAGCTGCGCATCCTGGATTTCGGCCTGGCGTTCTGCCCCGGGCTGTCTCGCGATCTACCCAATCACCTGCCCGGAACCCCGAGCTTCATTGCCCCGGAGGCATTCACAGGCGCCGAACCCAACACGGCGCAGGATCTCTACGCGACCGGCGTGACACTCTATTACCTGCTGACCGGCCACTACCCTTACGGCGAGATCGAAGCCTTCCAGCACCCGCGCTTCGGCAATCCGACACCGGCCAGCCGCTATCGCCCGGACGTACCGACCTGGCTGGAGGAAAGTCTCGGCCGTGCCCTGGCGGTCGATCCACGGCAGCGCTTCGAAACCGCCGAGCAATGGCTGCTTGAGCTGGAACAAGGCGAACAGCGCAGCGCCAGCCTTCGGCCACGCCCGCTGCTCGAACGTGAGCCGCTCAGGGTATGGCGCAGCGTGGCGCTGATTTCGCTGCTGCTGAACCTGATCCTGATAGTGCTGGGGCAAGTACCGCCATGAGCAGCAAGAGGCTTCAGTCGGGCACGACGGCATCGGCAAGGTGCCGCGCCTGCCCGGGCTTGGCGGCCAGCCATGCCTCCAGTTCCGCGGGCGGCAGGGGCGCGGAGAACAGATAGCCCTGCCCCAGCCGATAGCCCATCTGCATCAGGATGCGCCGTTGCGCCTCGGTCTCGATCCCTTCGGCCACCACCGACAGCTGCAGGCTCTCGCCGAGGCGCAGCACGGCATCGCTCAGGGTCCGGCTGGCAGCATCGTGTTCCAGGTCGAAGACGAAGCTGCGATCCAGCTTGAGCTCCTGCACGGGCAGGCGATGCAGGTGGCTCAGGCTGGAGAAGCCGGTGCCGAAATCGTCCATCGACAGCAGGACGCCCAGCTCGTGAACCTCGCGCAGGATCTTCAGGAAAGCGGGAGTGGTATCCATCAACACGCTTTCGGTTATTTCCAGCATCAGCTCGGCGGGCCGGATGCCGTGTTGCGCGAGCGTGCGGGCAATCGTCGCCGGCAGCCCGGGGTCGTGAAAATTGGAGGGCGACAGGTTGATCGAGATCGCCGGGACAGCCAGTCCCCGGCGCCGCCAGTCGGCCAGTTGGCGGCTGGCCTCCTGCAGCACCCAGCGTCCGAGCACGTCGATCAGCCCGCACTGCTCCGCCAGCACGATGAAGCGGGCCGGCGAGATATCGCCCAGTTGCGGATGGCGCCAGCGCGCCAGCGCCTCCACGCCACGCAACCGGCCATCGCTGAAGTAGACCTGCGGCTGGTAGTGCAGGCACAACTGGTGCCGCTCGATGGCGACCCGCAGGTCCTCTTCCAGCGACAGCTCCAGGACCGGACGTTGCAGCTCCTCGGTGAAGAAGCAGAAGCGGCCCAATCCGCAGGTCTTCGCTCGCTGCATGGCCATGTCGGCGCGATGGATCAGCGTATCGACATCCTGCCCATCGCCGGGAAACAGACTGATTCCGACACAGGCCGACAGGCCGAGCGGGACATCGGCGATCCGGCAGGGCCTGCTCAGCGCCGCCAGCAGGCAGCGCGCCGACGCGGCAGCCTGCTCGGCGTCGCACCAGGGCACCACCAGCGCGAATTCGTCGGCCGACAGGTGGGCGACGATATCGCAGAAACGTCGGCCTTCCTCGAGGCGCCGGGCGACCAGGCGCAGCAGTTCATCACCGCCGGGCTGCCCCAGGGAATGATTGATGCGCTGGAAACGGTCGACGTCGACGACCAGCACGGCGAGCGGGCTCCTGTCGCGCTGCGCCTTGGCAATGGCCTGCCCGGCCCGGGCCTGTAGTAGGCGGCGGTTGGGCAGCCCGGTCAGGTCGTCATAGAGCGTCAGCCGGTCGATCCGGGCGCGAGTTTCCTCACGCTCCAGGGCCAACGCACAGAGCGGGAGGCAGATATCGATCAGACTCCGATGCAGCGCAGTGGGCATGGCCACATCCTGCAACTGTATCACCAGCATCGCCTGTGCCCGGCCGCCGCCGGCGCGTACCGGAGCCGCCCAGAAACGCTTCGTGTCCTGCGTTGCACCGGTATCGTACAGGTCCTGTTGCGTCGAGCCCGCCGTATCGGCCAGTACCGCATCGCCGGCCATGCCGCACAGGCCGTCGAGAGCCAGTCCCTCGAGTGCCTGCACCTGCCGGGCAGACAGGCCGGAACCGGCCAGCGGACGCAACGCCCCCTGTTCGTCGGCCCGCAGGATGAAGGCCATCGCATCCGGGGCGATACGCTCGATTTCCTGGCAGATCAGAGCCGCCTGTTCCGCCAGGGAGTCCGTTCGCAGGCTGGCGAGCGCCTTGCGGGTCAATTCAATGAGTTCGCGTGCGCGTGGCATATAGAAGAGGGCTCCGCAGGAGTGGTCCGGCTTGCAGCCCTAGAGCTTGAAGCGCAGCACCATCTCGTTGAGCTCCACCGCCAGCCGCGACAGCTCGTTGCTGGCCGCGCTGGTCTGATTGGCGCCGGCCGCGGCTGCGGTGGAAAGTTCGCGGATGTTGATCAGGTTGCGGTCCACCTCGCGCGTCACCTGGGCCTGCTCCTCCGCCGCGCTGGCGATCACCAGGTTGCGCTCGTTGATCTGCATCACGCTCTGGAAGATGTCCTCCAGCGTCTGGCCGGCGCCGCGGGTCGACTCCAGCGAGGACTGCGCCCGGCGCGTGCTGGCCGTCATCGATTCGACGGCCTGATCGGTGCCGTTGCGGATACGGCCGATCATCTGTTCGATCTCGCCGGTCGACTCCTGGGTTCGCTGGGCCAGGGTGCGCACCTCGTCGGCGACCACGGCGAAGCCGCGCCCGGCCTCGCCGGCACGCGCGGCCTCGATGGCGGCGTTGAGCGCCAGCAGGTTGGTCTGCTCCGACACGGCGCGGATCACGTCGAGCACCGTGCCGATGCTGTGCGCCTGCCCGGCCAGTTCCCGCACCAGCTGCGAGGTGACCTCGATATCCCGGGTCATGGCCTCCACTTCGGCGAGGGTGTCCTGGACCTGGACGCGACTCTGCTGCGCCAGTTGGTTGGAATCGTTGGAGGCCTGCGCCGTGGACACCGCGTTGCGCGCCACTTCGTCGACGGCGGTGGTCATCTCGTTGACCGCGGTCGCCGCCTGCTCCAGTTCCTGGTGCTGCTGATGCAGCCCACGGTTGGATTCCTCGGTGACGGCGCTGAGCTCTTCGGCGGCCGAAGCGAGCTGGTTCGACGAATGGGCGATCCTGCCGATGGTGTCGCGCTGGCTTTCCTGCATGCGGGCGAGCGCGGCGAACAGCACGCCGATCTCGTTGGTCGAGCGCACCTCGATCCGGCTGGTCAGGTCGCCCGTGGCGATACGGCCGAAGATGCCTCCGACCTCGCGCAGCGGCCCGAGCACGCGGGTGCTGATGAACCACCAGCAGCCAAGCGCCAGCGACAGGGTCACGAGGGTCAGGGCGACGGCCTCGACCAAGGCCAGCGCATAACGGTCATGGGCGTCCTGCATGACCGCGGTGGTATGGCCGTCCATACGCTGCTCATAGGCCTGCAGCACCTTGTCGAAATCGTCGTTCGCGGCACGCGCCTTCAGGTTGACCTCGATGTAGAGGCTCTGCGAACCGGACTGCAGCGCCTGCAACTGTTCTTCCAGGACCGCTTGGTAGAGGGCGAACGTCTGTCGCAGGTTCTGCTCGAGCGCCTGCCAGGAATCTCCGCCGCTGTCGGCGCTGAATGCGGTGAAGGCGGCGTCCGCTTCGTCGACCAGCCTCTGGGTGATAACCAGGGTGGCCTGCGCCTTGTCCACGTCCCCCGCGCCGGTTTCCAGGAAGGCGCCGGCCAGACCGATACGGGCGCGCAACAGACGGGCATAGGCTTTCTGCAACTGGCCGCCGCGCTCGATCCCCTGCTGATACAGATTCTGAATCTGCTCCATGCTGGTCCTGGCGCCTCTCCAGGCCGTGAAAGTCGACACCAGCAGCGCCGCAATCAGCGTGAAGAGGACGATCGATATCCCTGTGCGTATTTTCAAGTTGGTCAGCATTCCATTTCCCCAGCGACCCCAGCAGCGCTCTAGATAGCACTCTAATGGCGCAACTATCGCTCCCGGGCCTGATGAGGGTCAACAGGAAATGACGTTTAAAGCCTATAATATTGACGTAAAACGTCCTTCGTTTATGAGACCTGCGCTCAGAAAATAACTCAAAACGTCATATGTAATGACGTGAGAGGCTAAGCGCATGAAGGACAGAGGGCTGGTGTACGAGGTGGGCATGGTGATCGCCGTCCGCCGCAAGGCCAAAGGGCTGACCCAGGCACAGGTAGCGGAGATCATGGGCATCGAGAAGGAAACGATCAGCCGCATGGAAAACGGCGTGATATCGCCAACGCTGCCCCGGCTGCAGCAGATCGCCGAGATACTGGAATGCTCACCGAGCGATCTTTTTCGCACAGGTCCCGCCAACGCTGCCGATCACGCCCAATCCATCGGGGAAATGATTCAGGACCTGCCCGACAACGAACGGACGCTGGTGGTGAGCTTCGTCAGCGAGGTTGTCAAAGTGTTCAAGGCCAGGGGAGCAGCCTGTGGCAAGGAAGAGGATGCTGTGCGCTGATGGGCAAAACCCGCGCGGACAGTGCCCAGGCCGGTTCCGAACGGCGGGTTGCAACCCAACCTACGAATTTGCCAAAGGATCGGGGCTCTCACAACAACAGCCAGCCCGCACAGCCCCCTGTGGGAGTTCACACCCCGCGGCGATGCGGGCCGTAGGTTGGGTTGAGCTCCGCGAAGCCCAACGAGCGGGGTGTCGGGCGAGGTTTCGGTGTGATGTTGGGCTTCGGCGCTACGCGCCTCAACCCAACCTACACCTGGCAAGCCATACAAGGGTGCGCTCCGGAGCGCATCGAGGGCTGGCGGTGCGCAGAGCGCACCCTACGCATCCCGCGCAGCCGTAGGGCGGGTGAAACCCGCGCGGACGCTGCCCTGTCCGGCGCCGAACGGCGGGTTGCAACCCGCCCTACAGCTGGCGTCGAACGATCAACCCCTGTCGCGCCACGCGCGTCAGCTCATGGATTCGCTCCTGCAGCGATTCGGCCGCAGGCGCCTGGATCACCGCCAGGTCGAAACTGTCGCTGGCGAAACGTGCCAGCGACTCGTCGGCCATGGCGAACTGGATCAGCAGGGCGCGGGATTTGCGATGGCGTCGCGGCCAACCTTCGAGGTAGCGCAACAGTGACGGTTGGTGAGTACCACCCAGCAGGATTTTCGGATTGCTGGGGTGCAGGCCGCTGGTGATCGGGGCCAGGCGCAACTGGGCGTGCTTTGCGTTCATCAATTCAACTTCCGCCTCGAGGATTCCGCTGGGCAGCGGTGGGAGGCGACACCGGAACCAGCGCTTTAGCGGTATTTCGAAGCCATCGGCTCCAGGCGCCCCGCAAGTAGCTGACTAAATCGGCGCATGGGCGAAACTTTAAAAAGCTGCCCACAGCCTGTCAACGGCGTTTTTCGGAGTCGATTCCAGGGCGGATTCGCACCATCAAGGCGCAAGCCGCTGCATATCAGTGCAACTGATCGACCAGGGCCGCTCCACAGCAAGTGCTCAAGCCCTTGAAAACCGGCGCAATCGCAAGTTGGCACAGCCTCTGCAAAGCAGAATCTCGAAGAATCATTACGACCTGGCCCTCAACGTGGAGCGGCAGGTTTCCCGACAGAGCGGGACACGGACAAAGGCGTCCTCACTGGGTAACCGGTGGGACGCCTTTTTTGTTGTTGAAAAAATTCGAGCAGGCCGGGCGACAGACGTCGAGCGGCACGGAGAACGGGCATGAAGAAACTCAAACTGGTAATGATCGGCAACGGAATGGCCGGCGTGCGGACCCTCGAAGAGCTGCTCAAACTCACCAACGAGCTCTACGACATCACGGTGTTCGGCGCCGAGCCGCATCCCAACTACAACCGCATCCTGCTTTCCCCCGTGCTGGCCGGCGAGCAGCAGTTCGAAGAGATCGTGCTCAACGATCTGGACTGGTACGCCGAGAACGACATCCGCCTCATGCTCAACCGCAAGGTGATGAAGATCGATCGCGCCCGCCGCCGGGTCATCGCCGATGACGGCAGCGAAGCCGAATACGACCGCCTGCTCATCGCCACCGGCTCCAATCCGTTCATCCTGCCGATTCCCGGCAAGGACCTGCAGGGCGTGATCGGTTATCGCGACATCGCCGACACCCAGGTGATGATGGACACCGCCAAGACCCACAAGCACGCGGTGGTCATCGGCGGCGGCCTGCTCGGCCTGGAGGCAGCCAATGGCCTCAAGCTGCGCGGCATGGACGTGACCGTAGTGCACATCGGTGACTGGCTGATGGAACGCCAGTTGGACAGGACCGCCGGCACCCTGCTGCAGAGCGCGCTGGAAAGCCGCGGCCTGAAGTTTCTCCTGCCCAAGCACACCGCCGAACTGCTCGACAACGGCGAAGGCCGGGTCTGCGCGGTCAAGTTCAAGGACGGTGAAGTAATCCCCGCCGACCTGGTGGTGATGGCCGCCGGCATCCGCCCCAACAGCGAACTGGCCGAACAGGCCGGCATCCCGTGCAACCGCGGCATCCTGGTCAACGACACCCTGCAGACCTATGACCCGCGCATCTACGCCGTCGGCGAATGTGCCAACCACCGCGGCACCGCCTACGGCCTGGTCGCGCCGCTGTTCGAGCAGGCCAAGGTCTGTGCCAACCACCTGGCCATGCTCGGCTTCTCCCGCTACCTGGGTTCGGTGACTTCCACCAAGCTCAAGGTCACCGGCATCGACCTGTTCTCCGCCGGCGATTTCATCGGCGGTGACGGCACCGAGACCATCACCCTCTCCGACCCCATCGGCGGTGTCTACAAGAAACTGGTGATCAAGGACGACGTGCTGGTCGGCGCTTGCCTCTACGGTGACACCGCCGATGGCGGCTGGTACTTCCGCCAGGTGCGCGAGGGGCAGAACGTCAGTGCGATCCGCGACCACCTGATGTTTGGAGAGGGTGCCATCGGCGATGCCGGCCACCAGGGCCAGAACAAGGCCATGTCCATGCCGGACGACATGGAGGTCTGCGGCTGCAACGGGGTGTGCAAGGGCACCATCGTCAAGGCGATCCAGGAACACGGGCTGTTCTCCGTCGACGAGGTGAAGAAGCACACCAAGGCCGCCAGTTCCTGCGGTTCCTGCGCCGGCCTGGTGGAACAGATCCTGATCAACACCGTCGGCGGCGCCGCCGACGTCAAGCCGAAGAGCGAGAAGGCCATCTGCGGCTGCAGCGACCTCAATCACGGCCAGGTGCGCAAGGCCATCCGCGAGCACCACCTGACCAGCATCCCGGCGGCCATGGCCTTCATGGAATGGCGCACGCCCAACGGCTGCGCCACCTGCCGTCCGGCGCTGAACTACTACCTGATCTCCACCTGGCCGGGCGAGGCCAGGGACGATCCGCAGTCGCGCTTCATCAACGAGCGCGCCCACGCCAACATCCAGAAGGACGGCACCTACTCCGTGGTGCCGCGGATGTGGGGCGGCGTGACCAATGCCGCCGAACTGCGGCGCATCGCCGACGTGGCGGACAAGTACCAGGTGCCCATGGTCAAGGTCACCGGCGGCCAGCGCATCGACCTGCTGGGGATCAGGAAGGAAGACCTGCCGGGCGTCTGGAAGGATCTCGACATGCCCTCCGGCCACGCCTACGGCAAGTCCATCCGCACCGTGAAGACCTGTGTCGGCAGCGAGTTCTGCCGCTTCGGTACGCAGAACTCGACGCAGATGGGCATCGACCTGGAACACGCGCTGTTCAACATGTGGTCGCCGCACAAGGTCAAGCTGGCGGTCTCCGGCTGCCCGCGCAACTGCGCCGAATCGGGCATCAAGGACGTCGGCATCATCGGCGTCGACTCCGGCTGGGAGCTGTACATAGGCGGCAACGGCGGCATCAAAACCGAGGCCGGCGAGTTCTTCGTCAAGGTCCGCACGGCCGAGGAGGTCATGCAATACAGCCTGGCGTTCCTCCAGCTCTACCGCGAGGAAGCCTTCTACCTTGAGCGCACCGTGCACTACCTGCAGCGCGTCGGCATGGACCACATCAAGCAGGCCGTGCTGGACGATGCCGACCGCCGTCAGGCACTGCACCAGCGGCTGCTGTTCTCGCTTTCCTTCGAGCAGGACCCGTGGCAGGAACAGCTTTCCAAGCCACAGCTGAAGAAGGAATTCGACCGTATCGCCGTCAAGCAGCTGGAAAACGCCTGAGATCTGGAGGGACACCGCATGAATTGGCTCGATATCTGCGCACTGGATGAGATCAACCCGCTTGGCTCGCGCATCATCGCCGGCCCCAAGGGTGATATCGCGATCTTCCGCACCGCGGACGATCAGGTCTTCGCCCTCGACGACCGCTGCCCGCACAAGGGCGGCCCGCTGTCGCAGGGGATCGTCTACGGCAAACAGGTCGCCTGCCCGCTGCACAACTGGCAGATCAACCTGGAAAGCGGCGAGGCGCTGGCCCCAGACGTCGGCTGCGCGCACCGCCACGAGGCGCGCGTCGAGAACGGGCGCGTGCAGCTCTCGCTGAACCCGCGCAAGGAATGCGCGGCCTGAACACACCGCAGTTGACCAGCACCTTTTCCCAGGAGACGACGCCATGCGTATGACAACCGCCTCGACCTGCTGCTACTGCGGAGTCGGCTGTGGCGTGCTGATCGAGCACGACGGCGAGCGCATCCTCGATGTGGCCGGCGACCCCGGCCATCCGGCCAACCTCGGCAAGCTGTGCAGCAAGGGCTCGACCCTGCACCTGACCGGCGACCTGGGCGCCCGCGCGCTCTACCCTGAGCTGCGTCTGGGCAAGGGCCTGGCCCGCGGTCGCACCGACTGGGACAGCGCGCTGGAGCACGCGGCCAACGTTTTCGCCGAGACCATCCGCGAGCACGGGCCGGACAGCGTCGCTTTCTATGTCTCCGGCCAGCTGCTGACCGAGGACTACTACGCCTTCAACAAACTGGCCCGCGCCCTGGTCGGCACCAACAACCTGGATTCCAACTCGCGACTGTGCATGTCCTCGGCGGTGGTCGGCTACAAGCGCAGCCTGGGTGCCGACGCCCCGCCCTGCTCCTACGAGGACATCGAGCAGGCCGACTGCCTGCTGATCGCCGGCAGCAACATGGCCTACGCACACCCGGTGCTGTTCCGCCGTCTGGAAGAAGCCAAGGCGAAGCGGCCGGAGATGACCCTCATCGTCATCGACCCGCGGCGCACCGACACCAGCGAGCTGGCCGATCTGCACCTGCCGATCCTGCCCGGCACCGATGTTGCGCTGTTCCACGGCCTGCTGCATATCCTCATGTGGGAAGGCTGGATCGACCGGCGCTTCATCGATGCGCATACCGAGGGCTTCGATGCGCTGAAAAGCCTGGTGCGCGACTACACCCCGGCGATGGTCGCCGACCTCTGCGGCATCCCGGTAGATGATCTGCAAACCTGCGCGCGGCTGATCGGAAGCGCACCAGCCTTCCTCTCCCTGTGGTGCATGGGGCTGAATCAGTCAACCGCCGGCAGTGCCAAGAACAGCGCGCTGATCAACCTGCACCTGGCCACCGGACAGATCGGCAAGCCGGGCGCCGGGCCCTTCTCGCTCACCGGTCAACCGAATGCCATGGGCGGCCGCGAAACCGGCAGCCTGTCCAACCTGCTGCCCGGCCACCGCGACGTGGCCAACGCCGAACACCGCGCTGAAGTGGCGGGCTACTGGGGTGTCGAGCAGCTGCCGAAACAGCCCGGACTGTCCGCCATCGAGCTGTTCGAGGCGGTGCGCGCCGGCAAGATCAAGGCGCTGTGGATCGCTTGCACCAACCCGGCGCAGTCGCTGCCCGACCAGCAGAAAGTCCATGAGGCCCTGGCCGCCTGTCCCTTCGTCGTGGTGCAGGAAGCGTTCTTCACCACCGAAACCTGCCGCCACGCCGACCTGCTGCTGCCGGCCGCGAGCTGGGGCGAAAAGGAAGGCACCGTGACCAACTCCGAGCGCCGCATCAGCCATGTGCGCCGCGCCGTGCCAGCCCCCGGCGAAGCCCGAGCCGACTGGGCGATCACCTGCGATTTCGCCCGACGGCTGGAACGTCGCCTGCGCCCCGGCGAGCCGAGCCGGTTCGCGTTCGAGAATGCCGAGGCGCTGTTCGAGGAGTACAAGCCGCTCACCGCCGCTCGCGATCTGGACTACAGCGGCCTGAGCTACACACTGATCGACACGCTCGGTCCGCAGCAATGGCCGTTTCCGCCGGGCAGCGAACAGGGCACCACACGACTGTATGGCGATGGTGTGTTCCCCACCGCCAATGGCCACGCGCGCTTCATCGCCGAGCACTACCAGGCGCCGAAGGAAAAGCGCGAGGCGCGCTACCCGCTGACGCTCAATACCGGCCGACTGCGCGATCAGTGGCACGGCATGAGCCGCACCGGCACTGCGGCGCGGCTGTTCGGCCATGTCGAAGAGGCGCTGCTTGGCATGAATGCAGAGGACATGCGTCGCCGACGTCTGCTGGACGGCCAGCTGGTGAAGGTCAAGAGCCGTCGCGGCAGCCTGATCCTGCCGGTGCACAAGGACGACAGCCTGCGTGCCGGCCAGGCCTTCCTGCCGATGCACTGGGGCGATCGCTTTCTCAAGGGGCTGGGCAGCAATGTATTGACCCTGGCCAGCGTCGACCCGTTGTCGAAACAGCCCGAACTCAAGCACGCCGGCATCGAAGTCGAGCAGGTCGAACTGCCCTGGCAGTTCTTCGCGCTGGTCGAGGGCGATGTGCAGCGACGCTTCGAGGCGCTGCGGCCATTGTTCGAAGCCTTCGACTACGCCAGTTTCAGCCTCGGCGGACGCGAGCGCCCGGCCCTGCTGATTCGCGCCGCCCGGCACACGCCGCCGACAGCCGCCGAACTGGACGCCATCGACCGCCTGCTCGGCCTCGACGAAGGCCCGGTACTGGCCTATGACGACCCAAGGCGCGCCGTCGGCAAGCGCGTGCGCATCGAGGACGGCCGCATCGTCGCCTTGCGCCTGGCCGGCGAGACCGCCGCCCGGCAGTGGCTGCGCGGCCTCTGGGAAAGCGGCAGTGCCGATGCCGAACTGCGTCGCTGGCTGCTGGCGCCGCTCAGCGCGCCGCCGGGTAGTGCCAAGGTCAGCACCGACCGCACCCTGTGCAACTGCCTGAACGTCAGCCAGAGCAAGGTCCGTGCAGGCATCGAGCGCGGTCTCGATCTGACCGGCCTCAAGCAGGAACTCGGTTGCGGCACCAGCTGTGGCTCCTGCGTTCCCGAAATCAAGCGTCTGCTGGCCAGCCAGCCGGAACGCGCACCTTCCTGATACCAACCGACGAGGATTTCCCCATGAGCGCAAAAGTCTGGCTGGTAGGCGCCGGCCCCGGCGACCCGGAACTGCTGACCCTCAAGGCCGTACGAGCGCTGGGCGAGGCGCAGGTGGTGATGATCGATGACCTGGTCAACCCCGCCGTGCTCGAACATTGCCCCAACGCACGCATCATCCCGGTGGGCAAGCGCGGCGGCTGCCGCTCCACGCCGCAAGCCTTCATCCACCGCCTGATGCTGCGTTACGCCCGCCAGGGCAAGTGCGTGGTACGCCTCAAGGGTGGCGATCCGTGCATCTTCGGCCGTGGCGGCGAGGAGGCCGAATGGCTAGCGGCACGCGGCATCGAGGTCGAACTGGTCAACGGCATCACCGCCGGCCTGGCCGGCGCCACGCAATGCGGCATCTCGCTGACCCAACGCGGCGTCGCCCGCGGCGTCACCCTGGTAACCGCACACACCCAGGATGACAGCAGCCCGCAATGGCAGGCGTTGGCCAAAAGCGGCACCACGCTGGTGGTGTACATGGGTGTCAGCAAGCTGGAGCAGGTGCAGGCAGGTCTGCTGGAAGGTGGCCTTGCCGCTTCGACGCCAGTGGCGATGATCGAGAACGCTTCGCTGCCGCAGCAGCGCGAATGCCGTTCGAGCCTGGCCGACATGTGCCGAGATGCCCTGACCTTCAAATTGAAGAGCCCGGCGATCCTGGTGATCGGCGAAGTGGCCGCGCAGGCTGCGTTCCAGGCCATAAGCCAGAGCGCTTGACCGTAGCTGACCGCCGTACGAAAACACCCATAAAAAAACCGCGACCCTAGGGCCGCGGTTTTTCGTTACTGCGTGATCTTCACGCCTTCTGGCGCAACTTCTCTGGGTTGATCAGGAAGCGGGCCAGGGCCGGCAGCAGCCAGATCGCACCGACCATGTTCCAGAGGAACATGAAGGTCAGCATCAGCCCCATGTCGGCCTGGAACTTGATCGCCGAGAACACCCAGGTAACCACACCGATCGCCAGGCAGACGCCGGTGAAGATCACCGCCTTGCCGGTGGATTTCAGCGTCTGATAGTAGGCTTCCTGCAGGGTCATGCCCTGACGCAGGAACGACTCCAGGCGGCTGTAGATGTAGATACCGTAGTCCACACCGATACCCACACCCAGCGCGATCACCGGCAGCGTGGCGACCTTCACCCCGATGCCCATGAAGGCCATCAGCGCGTTACCAAGGATCGAAGTCAGCACCAGCGGCAGGATCACGCAGAGCGTCGCCGCCGCCGAGCGGAAGGTCAGCAGGCACATGATGCTCACAGCCAGATAGACGGCGATCAGCATGGTGGTTTCCGACGCGGCGATGACCTCGTTGGTGGCCGCCTCGATTCCGGCGTTGCCCGAGGCAAGCACGAACTCCAGGCCTTCGCGGTTGTTTTCCTCGGCGAAATCCTTGGCCGCGGCGACCACGTGCTCCAGCGTCTCAGCCTTGTGGTCGTTGAGGAACACCAGTACCGGCGCCAGCGAGCAGTCGCTGTTGTACATGCCTTCCGCGCGGGCGATGGAGTTGTTCAGCACATGCTGGTTACGCGACAGCGTCTCCCATTTCAGGCTGCCCTCGTTCATGCCCTTGATGCCCTGGCGCGCCACCGACACCATCGACACCGCCGACTGCACGCCCTCGGTGTTCTGCATCTTCCACATCAGCTCGTCCATGGCGGCGAGCGTGTCGTAGTGGGAGCAGCCTTCCGGCGCAGTCTTGACCATCACCACCAGCACGTCGGAACTGGTCGAGTAGTTGCGAATGACGAAGTCGTTGTCCAGGTTGTAGCGCGAATCCGGGTGCAGCTCCGGCGCGCCCTGATCCAGGTCGCCGATCTTCAGGTTCTGGCCGTACCAGAGACCACCCACCAATGCGACCACGGCAATGGTGATGGAAATCGGCGCCACCTTCGGGCTGGCGAAATTCGACAGCGCGCGCCAGAACGGATGATCGCGAGAGGCTTCTTCGCGGGCCTGCTTGATCGCCCGCTGGCTGATGCCCATGTACGAGATCGCCACCGGCAGCAGGATCAGGTTGGTCAGGATGATCACCGCCACACCCAGCGAAGCGCCGATGGCCAGCTCGCGGATCACGCCGATGTCGATCAGCAGGAGAGTGACGAAACCCACCGCATCCGACAGCAACGCCACCATCCCCGGGATGAACAGCTGCCGGAACGCCATGCGCGCCGCCGTCACCGGATCTTCGGTATAGCCGGAGGCCATGGCGATGCCGTTGATCTTCTGCACGCCGTGGGAAATACCGATGGCGAACACCAGGAACGGCACCAGCATTGAGTACGGATCGAGGCCGAACCCCAAGGTGTGCAGCAGACCGAGCTGCCAGGTCACGGCAATCAGCGTGGTGATCAGCACCGCGATGGTGCTCTTCAGGCAGCGGGTGAACCACAGCAGCAGAGCAAAGGTGATGCCGATGGCAACGATGAAGAACAGCGCCACACCGACCAGTCCGTCGATCAGGTCACCGACCTTCTTGGCGAAGCCGATGATGTGCACCTTCACATTCGGGTTCTGCGCCTGGTACTTCTCGCGGATCTTCTCTTCCAGTTCGTGGGAGAACTTCTGGTAGTCCAGCTTGATCTGACGGCTCTGGTTTTCCGGGTCCGGATAGGACTCCAGCAGTGGCACATCGATGATGCTCGACTTGAAGTTGTTCGCCACCAGGCGGCCGATCTGGCCGGACTTGAGAATGTTGTCGCGCAGGTCATCCAGGCTTTCGGGGGAGCCGTCGTAGGTCTGGGGAATCACCTCGCCACCGGCGAAGCCCTCCTCGGTGACCTCGGTCCAGCGCACGCTGGGGCTCCACAGCGACTTCATATTGGAACGGTCGACACCATGGATGTAGAAGATTTCGTCATGGATCTGCCGCAGCGTCTCCATGTACTCCTTGGAGAAGATGTCGCCCTCCACCGCTTCCACGGAGATCCGCACGGTGTTGCCGAGGTTGGCCAGGTCATTCTGGTGCTCGAGCATCTTCTGGATGTACGGATGCCCCAGCGGAATCATCTTCTCGAAGCTGGTCTGCGGCCGAACCTGGGCCGCCTGATAGAAGAGGAACGCGCTGATCAGCAGGCAGAGTACGACGACTGCCGGCCGGTTGTTGAAGATCAGGCGCTCGAGGAACGACGCCGGCTTCTGTTGGTGCTTGGTCATGCAGACTCTCCCGGCTTTATTGTTTTGGGGCCAGATCCGCGCCCGATGGCGAGGCGATGCGAACACCACCCTGCCCTACCAGGATCAGGTTGCCTTGGGAATCGGAGGTGACACCCGACAGCGAACGGCGGTCGGGACGATTGAACAGTTTGAAGCTACGGCCCTGATCGTCGCTGGTGAGCACCGCGCCGCCATGGCCGACCACTACGATACGCCCGTCGCGCAACAGGTTGCCGTCGGCCAGCCCGGACTCCAGCATATTGCCGTTACCGTTGGCGAGTTCGATGCCTTCCCAGCTGTCGCCAGAATCGACGGAACGGAACAGGTGGCCGCGCAGGCCGAAGGCGATCACCACGCCTGGCTCAGAACCACTGACCACGCCGAAGAACGAGCCCTGATACGGCGACTCGACGCGCTCCCAGGTTTCGCCCAGATCGGTGGAGCGGAACATGCCGCCCAGTTCGCCGACGACGAACAGACCCGAGCCCTGAATATGGGCGATGGCGTTCAGGTGGTAACCGTCCTCGTTATCGAGACGCTCGCTGATGTCCTCCCAGCTCTGGCCGCCATCGATGGTTTCGAGCAGCGCACCGTAGGCGCCTACCGCGATGCCGTGTTGGGTGTCTTCGAACCAGACGTCCAGCAAGGGGGCTTCGCGCTCGCGATCCTCATACTGCACTGCCCAGCTCTCACCGCCATCGGCGGTAGTCAGGATCAATGCGTCATGGCCGACCGCCCAGCCGTGCTTGTCGTCGACGAAGTCGATGGCCGTCAGCAGCTGACGCGTCGGCACCTTGGCCTGCATCCAGCTGGCGCCATCGTCATCGGAGTAGAGAATGTGGCCTCGATCGCCCGCCGCAACGAGACGTTCGCCGGCCTGAGTGATATCGAGCAGAAGACTGGATACCGCCTTGGCCGACTCTATCGAGTATCGGGTCTGGCCATCGGTAGCGGCTTGGGCGGGTGCCGATGCTGCGAGCAGCAGCAGCGAGAAGGCGCCGCATAGCGAAAGCATGCCGGCAACCGATGAGTGAAAACGCGACGCCCTCGCCTGGTGTGGAACCACGGCGCGGCCGGATAGTGTGCGCCGCTGAACGGGCTCACTCATACATACCCCCTTTATTCTTATTAGGTAAGGCCTGTAAATACAGGCTCGGCCATCCTAGCCAGCTTACGCGGACAGACACAATTGGCCGGACGTTATGAATTGTTAACTCTCACGCAATGATTGACGCATGATCAGCCAGGCTGATTGGGCCAGTGGCCAGTATGGCGGACCGCCTCGTTCGCACGTGCGGTGACGATCCGACGCGAGACGCCAGAAGATGGTCACGACACGCAGGAAGCTTTGATCTTCTGGATAGCGGCTGGGAACAGGCTCTCGTAAAAGAAAGGCCGAGCGCATTGCACGATCGGCCTTGTCGAATCAGGCGAGGCTCTTGCTGACCACTTCGTAGACGTCGCTGGACAGCTCTCCGGACGCTAGGATGCGCTCCAGCTCGCCCTTCATCAGCGCCTGCCGGGCGCTGTCGTATTTGCGCCAGCGGGTCAGCGGTGCCAGCAGGCGCGAGGCGATCTGCGGGTTCAGCGCGTTGAGGGTGATGACTTGGTCGGCGAGGAAGCGGTAGCCGGCACCATCGGCGCGGTGGAAGTTGACCAGGTTCTGGTTGGCGAAGGCTCCGATCAGCGCGCGCACCTTGTTCGGGTTCTTCAGGGTGAATGCCGGGTGCTGCATCAGCGCCTGCACCCGCTCCAGCCCGCCGGGTAACGGATTGCCGGCCTGCACGCTGAACCACTGATCCATGACCAGCGGGTTGTCCTTGAAGTGCTCGGCGAAGGCCTGCAGCGCCTTGTCGCGCTCGGCCTCGAACGGCGAGTTGACCAGCACGGCCAGCGCGGTCAGGCGCTCGGTCATGTTGTCGGACTGCTCGAACTGTTCCAGGCAGGCTTCCACGACTTCCGCTTTCTCGCTCAGCATCAGGTATGACAGGGCGATGTTCTGCAGCGCGCGACGGGCGAAATGTTCGGCCGAGGCAACATAGGACGTGCTGCGCGAGGTTTCGCGATTGGCCTGGTAGCGCTGCCACAGCGGCTCGAACAGCGCGTCGGCGATACGCTTGCGGGCGAACTCGCGCGCGGCATGGATGGCGTCCACATCCGCCACTTCGCTGATTTCGGCCAGATAGGCCTCACCCGGCAGCGAGAGCATCTCGGCGACCATCGCCGCGTCCAGCTCGTCGTTCTGCAGCACGGTGCGCAGCGCCGAGATCAGACGCTCGTCCATCGCCAGCGCCTCACCACGCTGATGCTGGCCGATCAGCTCCTGCAGCACCTGCACCGACAACTGCTGACCCGCTTCCCAGCGGTTGAAGCCATCGGAATCATGCTGCATGAGGAACATCAGCTGGTCGCGGTTGTACGGGTAATCCAGCTTTACCGGCGCGGAAAAACCACGCAACAGCGATGGCTGCGGGCGCTCGGCGACGTCGACGAAGGTGAAGATCTGTTCGGCTTCGGTCACCGCCAGCACGCGGCTGGTGCCCGCAGCTTGCGGCTCGCCTTCCAGGCGCAGCGGCATGTCCGAACCATCGGCGGCGAGCAGGCCCAGCGCCACCGGGATCACGAACGGCTCCTTGGTCGGCTGGCCCGGCGTTGGCGGGCAGCTCTGGCGGAAGGTCAGACGGTAGTTCTTCTCCGCCTCGTCGTATTGCTCGCTGACGGCCAGGCGCGGCGTGCCGGACTGGCTGTACCAGCGCTTGAACTGGGTCAGGTCCGCACCGTTGGCATCCTCCATCGCCTTGACGAAATCGTCGACCGTCACCGCCTGGCCATCATGGCGCTCGAAGTAGAGGTCGCTGCCCTTGCGGAAGCCTTCTTCACCCAGCAGCGTCTGGATCATGCGCACCACTTCGGCGCCCTTCTCGTAGACGGTCAGGGTGTAGAAGTTGGAGATCTCGATAAAGGATTCCGGACGCACCGAATGCGCCATGGGGCCGGCATCCTCGGCGAACTGGTGGGTGCGCAGGTAGGCCACGTCCTCGATGCGCTTGACCGTCGGCGAATTCATGTCGGCGGAAAACTGCGAATCGCGGAAGACGGTGAAGCCCTCTTTCAACGACAGCTGGAACCAGTCGCGGCAGGTCACGCGATTGCCCGACCAGTTGTGGAAGTACTCGTGGGCGACGATCGCCTCGACGCGCTGGTGCGCGGCGTCGGTGGCGGTTTCGGCGCGGGCCAGCACGGCGCTGGAATTGAAGATGTTGAGGCCCTTGTTCTCCATGGCGCCCATGTTGAAGTCGTTGACCGCGACGATCATGAAGATGTCGAGGTCGTACTCGCGGCCGTAGGCCTCTTCGTCCCACTTCATCGACTTCTTCAGGCTGTCCATGGCGTGCTGGCACTTGTCGACGTTCTCCGGCTCGACGTAGATGCGCAGCGCCACGTTGCGCCCGTTCATGGTGGTGAAGCTGTCCTCGATGGCCCAAAGGTCACCGGCCACCAGGGCGAACAGGTAGGCCGGTTTCTTGAACGGGTCTTCCCAGGTCGCCCAGTGGCGGCCATTGTCCTCGCTGCCGCTGGCGATCGGGTTGCCGTTGGAGAGCAGCACCGGATAGGCCTTCTGTTCGGCGCTCACCGTGGTGGTGAACTTACTCATCACATCCGGGCGGTCGAGGTAATAGGTGATCTTGCGGAAGCCCTCGGCCTCGCACTGGGTGCAGAACATGCTGCCGGACTTGTACAGGCCTTCCAGCGCGGTGTTGGCTTCCGGGTGGATCACCACCGAGCTGTCGATGACGAAGCTGTCGCTGTCCGGCTGTAGGGTCAGGCAGTCTTCGCTGATCTGGTAGTCGCCCAGGCCCAGCGCGCGGTCGTTCAGCGCTATGGACAGCAGCTCCAGCTCCTGGCCGTGCAACTCCAGCGGCGGCAGCTTGCCGGCCGGGCGCTCGGGGTTACGGCGCATCACCAGTTGGGCATGCACCAGGGTGCGGTCCTCGTATAGCTCGAAGGTCAGGTGGGTTTCATCGATCAGGTACTCGGGGGCCTGGTAATCCTTCAGATGAATGACTTTCGGTTGTTCGGTGCGCATGGAAACCTCGTCGGCTGAGCTTCAAGCGGCTAGCTTCAAGCGAAATGTGCGATGGATTGCAGCCCCTACGGGCTGCGGATGAGTTCGAGCTTAGCGTCTGTCGCGGAGGACTTGTAGGGTGGAAAACGGCGCAGCCTTTTCCACGCGATTGCCCTGGCCGCTCATCCTTGAGCCCGCCCGCCGTAAGCGGTGGATAAGCGAAGCGTTATCCACCCTACGCCGTAGCGCTGGCGGCGACCTGATAGGCGGTGAACTTGCGGATGTTGATCACGCCGGTGTCGAGAATCAGGTACTGGCCCTTGATGCCCTTGAGCGCGCCCTCGACCACGGGTGTCTTCTCCAGATCGAGGCTGACCACCTTGGTCGGATAAGCCTCTACCGGATAGCGAATCTCCAGCACCTCGGCATCCGCCACCGGCTGGATCGCCTGCAGCCCGTAGCGCTGCTGCAAGTCGCGCACCCCCTCGGCACAGGCATCGAAGATCTGCTCGCGCATTTCGATCAGGTCGATCGGCTCGGCGTCACCTTTGAGCAGCGCCCGCCAGTTGGTGCGATCGGCCACCTGAGTGCGCAGCAGGTCTTCGACCATGCCCGACTGCTGGCGCGTGGCGACCCGCATGATCGGCAACGCCTGGCTGGCGCCCTGGTCCAGCCAGCGCGTCGGCAACTGCGTGGCACGGGTAATGCCCACCTTGATGCCCGACGAGTTGGCCAGGTAGACCACGTGGTCGGTCATGCAGAACTCCATGCCCCACTGCGGATCGCGGCAGGTACCGAAATCGTGATGGCACTTTTCCGGGCTCATGATGCAGACATCGCACTGTGGCAGCTTCTTGAAGCAGGGATAGCAGTATCCCTGGCTGAAGCTCTTGTTGGTTTTGCGCCCGCAATGGGTGCAGTTGATGGCGCCGAGGTATTCCAGCCGCAAGGTCTTGCCGATCAGCGGATTGACCGGCACCAGTTCGTCGTTCAGGCGGAAGGAATACTGCGCCGGTGCGCCGAGCTGAATCGACATCTTGCTCAGCGCACCGCGTCCCAATTCGAGCATCAGTGGCGGGTTCCCGAGGCGGGAGCGAACAGGCTGGTATCGATCGCCGGCTCGGCCTTCTTGCTCTTGGACGCACATTCCTGGCCGCCCATGAAGCCGGTGCGCTGCTCTTCCGGGAGGTTCTTCATCTCCCAGGCGATCACCGCCTGCATGCAGGTTTCCTTCTGCTCGGGGGTCAGTTTGCGGCCGTCAGCCCATTTGCCGAGTTCGAGGGCCTGTTTGAGATTCAGGTAGATTTCGGGGGTGATGTTTTCGGCGGTTTGGATAAAGGTCGACATGGCCAGCTCCGAGGGAAACGAACCGGCATTCTAGCGGAATAAGCAGCCATAAGCCTCAAGCTGCAAGCCACAAGCTTCAAGCTTCAAGCTTCAAGCTTCAAGCTTCAAGCTTCAAGCTTCAAGCTTCAAGCTTCAGAGCATTCGCCCTCACCGCGTTTACTTGCGGCTTGTAGCTTGCCGCTACCCCCTGCGCGCCATCGCCCCGCCGATGATGCCGGTGACGCAGCCGGCGACCAGCCCGCCGACATGCGCCGCGTTGGCGATGGCCAGCGCCCCGAAGCTAAGCACCTCGATGACGCCGCTCAGGCACACCACCAGCCACACCAGCATCAGCACCACCACCCCCGGCGGCAGCCGGTAGGCCTCGCTTGGCGCGAGCTTCTGGTACAGCCAGCAATGCCCGAGCAGCCCGTACAGCACGCCGGAGAGCCCTCCAAAAATGCCCGGACCACCGAACAGATACTGGGCGAAGTTGGACACCAGACCGAACAGCAACGTCAATGCCAGCAACATCCAGGCACGCTGAAGGGCCTCGATGCGCCGCCCCAGTTCCCAGAACCACATGCTGTTCATGGCCAAATGGAGGATGCCGAAGTGCACGAAGATCGGCGTGATCAACCGCCACCATTGCCCGGCAGCTAGCGTCTGCTCCAGTGAGGCGAAGTAGGCGTAGTCGCCATCGACCCGGAAGTCGACGAAATTCAGCCAGCGGATCGTCGCGAAGTTCTCGCCGAGCAGGGTGACGGCCGCTACGACCAGGGTGATGACCAGCACCGCCGCGGTCAGCGGGCTGGCGCGCAGAGCGGCGACGAAACCGCCGCGCCGCCGCGGCTGCTCGATGACGACGCTGTCATCGCCATGGGGATGCCGTGCGTACAGGTCACGAACCTGCTCGACGACTTCAAGCGGTACGCGCAGTACCTGCTGATCGCCCTCCTCCGACACCCGGCACGGCACCCGCAGGCGACGCAGCAAGGCAATGAAACCGCTCAGATCCTCCGACAGTGGCAGGCGCAGGGCCTCGGCAACGGCCACGCTCATCGGAACACCGCCTGCACATCTACCCAGACGAACTTGGCCGGGTCCAGCCGGGTTTCGCCATCCAGCCGATACGCCACCAGCTTGCCGTTCTTCACCGCGCTGTAGTCCAGACAGGCCAGATTGTCGCGAAGCGGTCCCGGACGGCCACGACGCCAGTAGTGACCGACGAACAGCAGCGGCTCGTTCGGGCCGTAGAGGAACAGGCGGCTCTTCTGCTGTTGCGACAAGGGCATGCGCGCCGCGTGATCCGGCAGACCGTCGGGCTGGAACACGACATCACCGTAGGTTTGCGGGTTCTCTTCCCAGAACTTGGTGCGGAAGAAGGTCCGCACGAAGCCTTCCTCGCTGGTCAGGGTCATGCCTTCGGGCAGCGGCATGTCGGTGCCGCGCAGCAGACGATCCAGCGCCTGGCAGATGAAGGTCCCCGGCAGGCCGGCCTCGTGCAGTATCGCCGGATTGATGCAGGCGTCGTTGAGGAACGGGCGCAGGCGCGCGATCACGCGGCTGTCCCAGCAGGCATGCACGACGCGGAAGCGCTCCGTTTCGAGAAACAGCGGCAGGCCGTAGAACCAGTCGCGAAAGGCTTTCCACTCCTCGGGATAGGGTTCGAACTGCTGGAAGGTTTCCTGCAGCAGCCGGGCGAAACGCGGCGAGTGCTCACGGACGAAATCGCGACCGCTGCCCGGCGGCGCCGGCATGTACCAGCCCAAGGCATTGAACTCGTGGTTGCCCATGATGCAGTAGGCCTGGCCACGGTCGACCATGTCATAGACCAGATGCAGTGCCTCACGGATGTGCGGCCCACGGTCGATGATGTCGCCGAGGAAGATCACCTGCCGCCGCGGATGACGCCAGACACCGCCCTGCAGGTGGTAGCCCAGCTGATCCAGCAGCCGCGCCAGCGCATGGCCGCAGCCGTGGATATCGCCTATCAGGTCGTAGCCGCGCTCGGGATCAAGCTGCATCAATCGCCTCCGCCGAGGCGGCTGCCCCAGCCGAGCTTGGTCCGGCAGACCTCATAGTAGTTGTGGTCCAGCGGATGGATCAGGTGCAGCTTCTGCGGCTTCTTGCGCACCGTCACGGTATCGCCCGGCGCGCAGGTGAAGTGGTTCTGGCCGTCGCAGGACACCTGCGGGTAGATCTGCATGTTCGGCGACACCACGATCTTCAGCTCGCTGTTGCCATCGACCACGATCGGGCGGCTCGACAGCGTGTGCGGGTACATGGGCACGACGACGATGGCGTCCAATCGCGGATGCATGATCGGCCCGCCCGCCGACAGCGAATAGGCAGTGGAGCCGGTGGGGGTCGCCACGATCAGACCGTCGGCCTTCTGGCTGCAGACGAACTGGCCGTCGATGTACAACTCGAATTCAATCATGCGCGTGGATTTGCCCGGATGCAGCACCACATCATTGAGCGCGTCGCCCTCGCCGATCGGCTCATCGAAGCGTCGCGCCTGGGCCTCCAGCAGAAAGCGATTTTCCAGGGTGTACTGGCCGTTGAGCACTTCGGCGACTTTCTCTTCCAGCTCATCCGGACGGATGTCGGTGAGAAAGCCGAGGCTGCCACGGTTGATGCCGAGTACCGGCACCCGGTGCTTGGCCATCGCCCGGGCGGCGCCCAGCAGGCTGCCGTCGCCGCCAACCACGATCACCAGGTCGCAGGATTCGCCCAGCCGCTGCCGCGACGAGGTCTGCATGCCGTGTCCCGGCAGCACCTCGGCGATGTTCTCTTCAAGAATCACATGCAGATGGCGTTCGACGAGGAATCGCTTCAGCCGGCGGATGGTATCCAGCACCTGGGAGCTACCCAGGCGGCCGATGATGCCGATATTGCGGAATTGCTCCATTGACGTTCCCTGGTGTGGCTGAGCGGATGGTTGCGGGCAGTCGCAGCGCTCGAAAATAACACGCAGCACGCAGGCGACGACGCCGATACGGATCAGCGATGCGCCTGAATTCCAGCACAGGCGTTAGAGCCCCTGGTCCGCGTGGTGTTCAGCGGCAGCGGATTATCAGCGAAACGCCGGACCATCAGCAAACCGACAGCTATGCTGCATTCATGAGACTGTGCAGTCTTTCCGCCCTCCCCAACCGCCTCCAGCATCCGCAGGTGCGCGATCTCGCCTGGACGATCCTCTCGCCGCCGCTGCTGAGCGAGGCACCGCAGTGTCAGCGTCACCCGCTGTCCGCGAGCTGCTGGAACAGCGACCCGGAGCGGCTGGCCAACTGGTTGCGGCAACAGGATGCCGAGCCATCGATTCTCGAAGCCTGGCTGTCGCTGCACCGCATTCGACGACTGGGCCTGTACTACGAGCGGCTGTGGCAATACGCGCTGTCCCACGCACCCGATATCCAGCTGCTCGCCGCCAATCTGCCGATCCGGCAGAACGGCAGCACCCTCGGCGAGCTGGACCTGCTGTTCTGCGATGACCAGGGCGTGCATCACCTGGAGCTGGCCGTGAAGTTCTACCTGGGGCTCGCGCAGGGCGATGGCAGCCGGCACGCGCATTGGCTTGGTCCCGGCAGTCACGATCGACTCGATCTGAAACTCGACCATATGTGCCAGCGACAGCTGCCGCTGTGTACCCAGCCAGCAACGCTGGCGGTGCTCGCTGAACTTACCGGCCGCCCGGTGCAAAGCAGCTTTTGGCTCAGCGGGTACCTGTTCCGCCCCTGGCCGCAGAGCTGCACGCCGCCACTCGGCGCCAACCCGCACCACCTGCAGGGCAGATGGCTGCGCCAGGCCGACTGGCCGCGCTTCCAGTCCGAGACGCCCGACGCCGTCTGGCAACCCATCGCTCGCTCGGCCTGGCTCGCGCCAGCACGTGTTACGCAAGCCGAACTGTGGACTGCCAACCGGTTCGCCGACTGGCAGGCCGCCAATCCGGCACAGGCGCGGGCGCAGCTGCTGGCGCGGCTCGAACCGGATGCATCGGGCGTCTGGCTGGAGCAGGAACGGCTGTTTCTGGTTGCCGATGATTGGCCCTGCAACGGCGCCGCAGCGCGTCCGCTGTCATCCACCTGACACCTTGAACAGCTAGACTGCCTGCCCGACTCGACCCTACAGATCGATAGCCGACAGACCCGCATGCCCACCGACTCGCAGCATCATTCGACACCCTCCCGACTCGACGCTTGGACCATTTTTCTGGTGTTCCTGCGCCTGGGCCTCACCTCCTTTGGCGGTCCCATCGCGCATCTCGGCTATTTCCGCGAGGAGTTCGTCCAGCGTCGCCGCTGGCTGGACGAGCGCAGCTATGCCGATCTGGTCGCGCTCTGCCAGTTTCTTCCAGGCCCGGCCAGCAGCCAGGTAGGCCTGGCGATCGGTTTGCTGCGCGGCGGTTACCGTGGCTCGCTGGCGGCCTGGGCAGGCTTCACCCTGCCATCGGCGATCGCGCTGACGCTGTTCGCGCTGGGAATCGCCACATGGGGCGACGCGCTGCCTGCTGGCGTCCTTCAGGGTCTGAAGATCGTCGCCGTGGCCGTGGTTGCCCAGGCCGTCTGGGGCATGGCACGAACGCTGTGCACCGACGCGCCGCGAATCGCCATTGCGCTGGCGGCGGCGAGCACCGTGCTGCTGCTCCCGTTCATCTGGAGCCAGGTTGCGGTCATCGCCGCGGCGGGTCTGATCGGGGTGGTTTTCTTTCGCCCTGCCACCACCGAAGCACATGTCGTATTGCCCGTTGCGGTGAAGCGTCGGGCCGCGCTCACAGCACTGGCGCTGTTCTTTGCGCTGCTCATGCTGTTGCCGCTACTCGCCAGCGGCACGGACAACCCGTTGCTGGCGTTGCTCGATGCGTTCTACCGCGCTGGCGCGCTGGTGTTCGGCGGCGGCCACGTGGTGCTGCCGCTGCTGCAGGCCGAAGTGGTGCAGCCAGGCTGGGTAGACCGCGATACGTTCCTCGCTGGCTACGGCGCGGCCCAGGCGGTACCCGGCCCGCTGTTCACCTTTGCAGCGTTTCTCGGCGCCTCGATGAATGAGTCGTCCAGCGGCTTGCTGGGCGCGGCGGTGTGCCTGGTCGCGGTGTTCGTGCCGTCGTTCCTGCTGGTCATCGGCGTGCTGCCGTTCTGGGAGCGTCTGCGCAGCAACCGGCGCACACAGGCAGCCCTGGCGGCGGTCAACGCGGCGGTAGTCGGGTTGCTGCTGGCAGCGCTGTACGATCCGGTATGGACCAGCGGCATCAAGGCACCAGGGCATTTCGCCCTTGCCCTGCTCGCCCTCGCCGCACTGATGTACTGGAAACTACCGCCCTGGCTGGTGGTGATCGGTGGTGCTGTGGGCGGTGGCCTGATCGGCCTGACGGGCTGAACGACTGGCGGGATCGCGCCGATCAGCTTTCCATCGCCAGCAGCACGGCGCTTGCCACCAGAAAAACACTGAACAGCAGTCGCAACAGACGCTCCGGCAAGGCGTGCGCCAGTCGCACGCCCAGGCTGATGCTGAGCAACCCGCCTACCGCCAGCGGCAGGCCCAGCGACCAGTTGACCTGATGATGCAGCGCATAGGTGACCAGGGTGACACCGGTGCTCGGTGCCGCCAGTGCCAGCGACAGGCCTTGGGCGACCACCTGCGAAGTGCCGAATACACTGGTCAGAATCGGCGTGGCGATGACCGCGCCACCGACACCGAACAGCCCTCCCAACGCTCCGGCACCCGCGCCGAGCAGGCCCAGCCATGGCCAGGGATGACGCAGCTGTCCGTCGCCGGTGGCCGGGCGCAGAAACACCCGTAGCAGGGTGTAAGCCGCCAGCGCCAGCAGGAAGCCGACGAACGCCATGCGCATGCGCCCGGCATCCAGCGACACGGCAACGGCCGCACCGGCGATGGCGAACACGAAACTGGCGCTGCCCAGCGCGAGCGCATGCCGCCAGTCGATGCGATTGCGCTGGTGATAGCGCCAGATGGCGAGCAGTACGTTGGGCACGACCATCACCAGCGCGGTGCCTTGCGCCAGTTGCTGATCCAGGCCGAACAGCACGCCCAGCACGGGAATCGCGATCAATCCGCCGCCGATACCGAACAAGCCGCCCAGCGTGCCTAGCGCCAATCCGAGCAGTACGTTCAATCCGATATCCAGCAGCATTCCGACGCTCCAGTTCATGGGGGGCTCATCGTACGCCGCTGCTGCTGGCGCCGGTACGCATAGCCACGCACAATGGCTTTGCGAAAATCGCACAAGCAAGGAATTCGAATGCTGCCCGACGCCCTTTCCGCCCAGCTCAGCCTGTTCATCGATGTGCTCGACGCTGGCAGCTTTTCTGCCGCCGCGCGCCGCCATGGCCTGACACCTTCGGCGGTGGCGCGCCGCATCGATGCACTGGAACAGGCGCTGGGCTGCCAGCTGTTCAGCCGCAGTACCCACGCGGTTCGCCCAATGCCCGCCGCGTTGGCATTCGCCGAACGCGCCCGGCGCATCGTGCAGGAACTGCATCTGGCGCGCGCCGAAGCGACGTCGCTGGACAGCGCACCGGAAGGCCGCATCCGGATCGACGCGCCGGCCCCCTTCGGTCGACGTCACCTGGCGCCGGCCCTGGCCGAATTTCTCCAGGCCTATCCGGGAGTCGATATCCAGCTGCGCCTGATCGACAGCTTCGTCGACCTGCACGGCGAGCATCTGGGTGAGGTCGATCTGGTACTGCGCATCGGCCCGCTGGCCGACACCCGTCTGGTCGCCACACCGCTGGCACCGATGGTACGAGTGGTCTGCGCCAGCCCCGCCTACCTGGAACGTCGCGGCGTGCCGCTGCGACCGGAGGATTTGCCCGACCATGATGGATTGGACTGGGATGCGCTGGCGCCGCCCCATGCGTGGCGTTTCGAGCGCGACGGGCGACCGCAACTGCTGCGCCCGGGCCGCCTGCGCATGGTGGCGAACAATGCCGAAGCGCTGCTGGCCGGGGCTTTGGCGGGACTTGGCATCGCCCACCTGCCGACCTGGCTGATCAGCGACCAGTTGCTGCGTGGCGAACTGCTGCCGCTGTTCTGCGAAGGGGGATTGCCGCAGCCGGAAGCCAGCGGCATCTATGCGCTGCGATTGCGGCGCGAGGCCGACTCGCGGAGCCGCCTATTGCTGGAGTTTCTGAAAAACCGCTTCGGCCCGGTCCCTCCCTGGGACCAGGCACTTCAGAGTGGCTTCAAGCGGGAGTGAGGATAGGACGGTCAGGTGTCCTGACCTTCGATCTCCTGGGTGACGCCCCAGCCATCGAGCACCCCACCGAGGGGTTCGACCAGGTATTCCAGATCCTGCTCGAAATCGCCGATGCCATCGAACGTCGCGTACATCACCTTGCTTACCTGCAGATTCCAGCTTCCGTCCTCACGCGGAAACACCTGGGTATTGATGGTTTCGCCGCGAAAGTTCTGCGCGGCTCTCTGGGCGCGGTCCTGTTCAGGGAATACCGCATAGAAGTCGATTGGATGGACTCGGGCGAAATCGAAACCGCCCTCCTTCATCCGGCGCAGAACGGTGCTGCTGACATCCTCGTGGAAGGTGGTACTCATGAAATCAACCTCCTCTCGAGCGTGGATGGTGGTTGCCGCGTACCCGACGGGAGACCGGCTCCGGCGTCGAGGCATCGGCAGACGGGTCACGACTGCGTGAGTGAAACGGCGCGGGCATCCTCCATGCCCACGATGACAAGCTAGCAGGCCGCCAGCCCGGTTGCACGGACAGGCCGCAAGGCGGCCTCTCAATCCAGATAGAACCCCGGTGCGGCCGGCAGTTCAACCAGCATGCGCCGCAGGTTGCTGCACCATTGCTCGCGGATGTCCTCGTAGTAGGCGTCGCCCTCCTCCACCCGGTAGCCGTCGGGCACCTGCAGGCTGTCCTTGCGGTAGACCAGCACGTCCAGCGGCATGCCCACCGAGAGGTTGCTGCGGATGGTCGAGTCGAAGGAGATCAGCGCGCAGCGCAGGGCCTGCTCCAGCGCCGTCGAGTGGCGCAGCGCGCGGTCGAGGATGGGCTTGCCGTACTTGCTCTCGCCGATCTGGAAATAGGGCGTGTCGACCGTCGCGCAGATGAAGTTGCCCTGGGGATAGAGGTTGTACAGCTGCGGTTCCTCGCCCGCGATCTGCCCGCCGACCAGGAACGAGCTGCTCATGTCGATCCCCGAGGCCATGCTCGGCGAGGCGTCGTGCTCGATCACCTCGCGCAGCGTATCGCCCACCAGGCGCGCCGCGGCGAACATCGTCGGCACGTTGTGCAGGTTCGCGCCCTCGCCCAGCAGGCGATGGCGCAGCAGGCTGACCACGGCCTGGGAGGTGGCCAGGTTGCCGGCCGTCTGCAGTACGATCAGCCGCTCGCCGGGGATGCCGAAGCGGTAGAGCTTGCGAAAGGTGGCGATGTGATCGACGCCGGCGTTGGTTCGCGAATCGGAAACGAACACCAGCCCATCGGCCAGGTTCATGGCGACACAGTAGGTCATGGTTCGTGTGGCTCTAGTGGATGAGGAGCTGCCGCAGGCGGCGCGCGGATGGTAACCCAACCGCCGTCCGTCGCAAGCCCGGACGGCACGCGATCATTGCTGGCCCATCTGCATCGGCATGACCTGCACCCGGGCGTGCATCGATTCGCCGCCACCGCCGCGGCGCATGCCGCGCACCGGGCAGGCATCGAGGTAGTCCAGGCCCACCGCCAGCTTCAGGTGGCGGTCCGGCCGCAGCAGCCGGTTGGAGACGTCGAAGCTGTACCACTGCCCGTCGATCCAGGCCTCGACCCAGGCATGGCTGGCCAGGTGGTCGCTGTCGTCGGTCAGCAGGTAGCCGGAGACGTAGCGCGCCGGGATGCCCAGGCTGCGGGCGCAGGCGATGAAGGCATGGCTGTGGTCCTGGCAGACCCCGGCGCCGCCGGCGAAGGCCTGCGCCGCGGTGCTTTCCACCCGGGTCGCGCCGGGGGTATAGAGCATGTGGTCGGCCAGCGCGTGCATCAGTTCGGCCAGGCCGTCGCGTGTGCGCCGGCTGCCGCACTGGCAGCGGGCGAACTCGGCCAGGGGCTCGTCGGCCTGGGTCAACGGGCTGGAACGCAGGAACGGCAAAGGCGAGCCGTCCTCGGCCTCGCATTCGCAGGTTTCGTCGATTTCCACCTGGCCGCGGGCACGGATGACGATCTCGTCGTGCGGTTCGTCCAGGGTCAGCACGTGCAGCACGTTGCCGTAGGGGTCGCGCTGCGCCCGCGCCGGGCGCGGCAGCTCCAGCTCCCAGCTGAACACGCGCTGGCGCTGGCTCTGCTGGGGCGTCAGGCGCAGGTACTGGATGCTCGCGCGCACCTGGTCCTGGTAGCGGTAGCTGGTGTCGTGGCTGATGGATAGCTTCATGCGGCCTCCAGGTAGGCAGAGTGAATGGCGTTGCCCAGCCGGCCGACCTGCTCGACGTAGGCGGTGATCCAGTCGTGCAGGCCGATTTCCAGCACTTCGTCGATGCTGGTGTAGCGCAGGCCCGCCTCCAGCTCGGAGGCCAGGCGCTGCGCCGGGCGGCCGTTGTCCCCCGGCAGGCTGGCGAGGATCAGTTGCAGCTCCACCAGGCAGGCGCGCAGCGAGCGCGGCACGTCGGCGCGCAACAGCAGCAGCTCGGCGACCTTGGCCGTGCGCGGCGAGCCGCGGTAGATCTCGGCGAAGGCCTCGAACGAGGACAGCGCCCGCAGCAGCGCGCTCCACTGGTAGTAGGCGCGCGCCGAGCGGTCGTCGAGGTTCTCGCTTTCCTCGCCGAGCAGCTCGTGGCGGGCGTCGAGCAGGCGCAGGGTGTTGTCGGCGCGTTCGATGAAGGTGCCCAGGCGGATGAAGCGGTAGGCGTCGCTGCGCATGATGGTGCCGACGGTGGCGCCGCGGAACAGGTGCGAACGCTCCTTGACCCATTCGCAGAAACGGCTGATGCCATAGCGCCCCAGGCCCTGCTCGGCGATGCCGCGCATCTCCAGCCAGGCGGCGTTGATGTTCTCCCACATGTCCGAGGTGATGCGCCCGCGCACCGCGTGGGCGTTGCTGCGCGCCAGGCGCAGGCAGTTGAACAGGCTGGCCGGGTTGCCTTCGTCGAGGGCGAAGAAATGCAGCATGCGCTCGGCGTTGAGCTGGCCATGGCACACCAGGTAATCGTCCAGCGTGCCGGTGATCAGCAGCGGCATGGCCAGTTCGTCGAGGCCGTCGCCACGGCCGTCCTGCGGCATCAGCGACAGCGAATAGCTGACGTCCAGCATGCGTGCCATGTTCTCGGCGCGCTCCAGGTAGCGGGACATCCAGTACAGATCGGCCGCGGTTCTACTCAGCATTCAGCAATCCTCCACGATCCAGGTGTCCTTGGTGCCGCCGCCCTGCGACGAGTTGACCACCAGCGAGCCCTCGCGCAGCGCCACGCGGGTCAGCCCGCCGGGCATCAGGCGGGTTTCCCGGCCGCTGAGCACGAACGGCCGCAGGTCGATATGGCGCGGGGCGATGCCGTTCTCGACGAAGGTCGGGCAGGTCGACAGGCTCAGGGTCGGCTGGGCGATATAGGCGCCGGGATTGGCCTTCAGCCGCGCGCGGAAGGCCTCGATCTCCTTCGCGCTGGCCGCCGGGCCGACCAGCATGCCGTAGCCGCCGGAGCCCTGGGTTTCCTTGACCACCAGCTGCGGCAGGTGCGCCAGCACGTGGGACAGTTCCTCCGGCTTGCGGCATTGCCAGGTTGGCACGTTGGCGAGGACCGGCTCCTCGTCCAGGTAGAAGCGGATCATGTCCGGCACGAACGGATAGATCGACTTGTCGTCGGCCACGCCGGTGCCGATGGCATTGGCCAGCACCAGGTTGCCCGCCCGGTAGGCCGACAGCAGGCCGGGTACGCCCAGCGCCGACTCCGGGTTGAACGCCAGCGGGTCGAGGAAGGCGTCGTCGAGCCGGCGGTAGATCACGTCGACCTGGCGCGCGCCGGCGGTGGTGCGCATGTAGACGCGCTCGTCGCGCACGAACAGGTCCGCGCCCTCGACCAGTTCCACGCCCATTTCGCGGGCGAGAAAGGCGTGCTCGAAGAAGGCGCTGTTGAAACGTCCCGGCGTCATCACCACCACGCAGGGATTGTCCAGCGGGCTGGAATGCTTGAGCGTTTCCAGCAACAGGTTGGGATAGTGATTGATCGGCGCGATGCGCTGCGCGGCGAACAGCTCGGGGAACAGCCGCATCATCATCTTGCGGTCCTCGAGCATGTAGCTGACGCCGCTGGGCGTGCGCAGGTTGTCCTCGAGCACGTAGTAGGTGCCATCGCCATCGCGCACCAGGTCGACCCCGGCGATGTGCGCATAGGTATCGCGGTGCAGGTCCAGCCCCTGCATCGCCGGCTGGTAGCCTTCGTTGGTCAGCACCCGCTCCGGCGGGATGACGCCGGCCTTGAGGATGCGCTGCCCGTGGTAGAGATCGGCGAGGAACAGGTTGAGCGCCTGTACCCGCTGGATGCAGCCGCGTTCCACCATCCGCCATTCGCTCATCGGGATGGCGCGCGGGATGGTGTCGAAGGGAATCAGCCGTTCGGTGCCCTGCTCGTCGCCGTACAGGGTGAAGGTGATGCCGGCGCGGTGGAACAGCAGATCCGCCTCGCGCCGACGTTGCGCCAGCACGTCGGATGGCGTATCGGAAAGCCAAGCCGAAAAGGCCCGGTAGTGCGGGCGGCATGCGCCGTGCGCGTCGTGCATCTCATCGTAGAAAACGCGGTCCATGCGGAGCCCTCGGACAGAAACCTGCCCAACGACAGTGCAAAGCTCGCGCCACGCCGGATAACCCTTGTAGAACAAGGCGTTGGAGATGAAACGAAAGCGGCCCGCACCGTTTCCGGGCGGGCCGCGAGGCCTGGTTCGTCTGAATGCCCCGTTATGAGACAGCCATCACAGGCGGATCAGTCGTTGCTGGGCTTGGCGATCGCATGCAACACGTATTGCGGCAGTGCGAAGGCGCCAAGGTGCACATGCGGGTTGTAATACCGAGTAACGATGCCGCTGCCGGCGAAGCGCTGCATCAGGGTTTCCAGCGGCAGCTTGCGGCTCTCCACGCTGCACGCGCCCCAGGCGAAGGACATGGCACCACCGATATAGGTCGGCACAGCCGCCTGGTAGAAATGCCAGTCGGCGAACAGCCCCTGCATGCGTCTGGCAGTGGTCTGCAGTTCGCCCAGTTGCATGAACGGCGTACCGTTCTGCGCGACGAGGATCCCGCCTTCATTCAGACAGCGGCGACAGGCCTGGTAGAAGTTCTCAGAGAACAACACTTCACCCGGGCCGATGGGATCGGTGGAGTCGGAGATGATGACGTCGAACTTCTCTTCAGTGGTCGCCACGAAGCGCATGCCGTCGTCGATCACCAGATTCAGCCGCGGATCCTCGAAGGTGCCGGCGGAATGGTTCGGCAGGAACTCCCTGCACATTTCCACCACCGTGGCATCGATCTCGACCATGGTGATGCTCTCGATATCGCGGTGGCGCGCCACTTCACGAAGGATGCCGCCGTCGCCGCCACCGATGATCAGCACGCGACGCGCCAGTCCATGGGCCAGGATCGGTACGTGGGCAAGCATTTCGTGGTAGATGAATTCGTCGGCTTCGCTGGTCTGGACCACGCCGTCCAGGGCCATGACCCGGCCCATGCGCGGGTTCTCGAAGATCACCAGATGCTGATGCGCGGTGCGCACCTCGTGCAGCAGCTTGTCGACCTGGAACCGCTGCCCGTATCCCTCGTAGAGAGTTTCCTGAAAGTCGCTCATGGGGTATCTCCCTTGACCGGCGACGAAGCAGCGCTCCGCCGCATGATGGCAATCTGGCTTGACGGGCGATGCAGCCTGCCCACCGAAAAGAGGCGCATTCTACGTTGGCCAAGATGACAGCGGAAACCGCAGGCAGCAAAAGCACACTTCGGGACGACAAGGCCATCGGGAGATCCTAGAGTCGGGTCATGAGCGAAATCATCCAATTGCCCTACCTCGAACCCTGGGAATGGCAGCAGTTTCACCACCACTTCGCCCTGCGTCTGTTACCCGGCGTGGAACTGCTGGACACTGACGGCTACTCGCGCACGCTGCGCGTTGGCGAAGCCAGCGGCTGGCTCCGCGTGCGCGCGCAGGCCGACCGCCCGGCGCTCGAACTGATGCTCAGCGACTCTTTGCAACATGCCACCCAGCCACTCGTCGGACAGGTTCGCAAGATGTTCGATCTGGATGCCGATCCGCAGGCCATCGCCACGCATTTCGCTAGCGATCCCGCACTCGGGCCGCTGATCGCCGCGCACCCCGGCCTGCGCCTGCCGGCCGCCTACGACCCGTTCGAACAGGCGGTGCGGGCGGTGGTCGGCCAGCAGGTCACGGTCAAGGCGGCGGTGACCATTACGCGGCGCCTGGTGGAACGCCTCGGCGAGACGCTGCGGGACGCCCCGCCGGGGCTGGAGCGGCTCTTCCCTAGCGCACAGGCCATCGCCGATGACCCGCTGGAGAACATCGGCATGCCATCCAAGCGAGCCCAGGCGCTGCGCCGCCTCGCGACCGCGGTGGCCGAAGGCGCGCTGCTGCTGCACGTGGAAGATGGTGCCGATGCGCTGGTGCGACGACTCTGCGAATTGCCGGGGATAGGTCCCTGGACAGCCGAATACATCGCGCTACGGGGCTTCGGCGTCGCGGACGCCTTTCCCGCTGCCGATCTGGGATTACTGAAAGCGCCACTGTGGGGTGCAGACGGCATCAGCGCCAAGGCGCTGGCCGAACGCGCCGAACCCTGGCGTCCGTGGCGCGCCTATGCGGCCATCCATATCTGGGACAACTATTCCAAAACGGCCAAGGGTGGCTAAGGCGGCGCGATGCGCGTTAGCACCCTGGGCGGACTCGTTAGCGGGCGCTCCAGAATCAATCCCTCGCCCGACTGCGGGAAGATGCCCGTCAGTGCGGTGATGTTGACCTGGTGAGTGACCAGCACCGCTATCTCACCGACCGGCAATTGCTCGACGGCCTCGCGCAAGGCGTCGGTATGCCACTGCTCGTTTGCCGGCGATGTGAAAAACGAATCCAGCGCAGGCAGTGGCTCCACCGGGCCCAGCGCCATGTGCTCGGCGGTCTCCAGCGCGCGGCACCAGCGACTGCTGAACAAGCGCACTTCATTCAGCCCCGCTTCGCGCAGCCGCGCGCCCCAGCGCCGGGCCTCATCCCGGCCGCGCTGATTCAGATTTCGCTGGGTTTTGCAGTCTTCGAGAACGAAGCCTTCGGGATCACCGAAGCCAGGCGCGCTGGCGTGACGCATGACAAGTACCGCCCGCCCCTCGCGCAATGCCTGCCAGGCCACCGCGTCGTCAGCCAGGAGCGGCTCAACAGCAAAGGCCAGCAGACCGATCAGCAGGCCGCAGCGCCACATGTGTCACAACCGCGCCTTGCCGAACGGCCCGGCCGCTACCGCCCACATGATCAGACCGACCACGGGCAGCAGCAGGATCACACATGACCAGACAACCTTGCGCCCGACCTCGATGCGACTGCGCCAGACATAAGCGATGGCGAGGATGTCGAGCACGAGCACCGCGATGGCCAGCGGGCCGCTGAGGCTTTCCATCGACGGCTACCGATGTGGCCCGCGCGCGTCGGGACGATTGCCGCGCGGCCCCATGATTCCCCAGATGATCAAGCCGAGCACTGGCAGCAGAACGATCAGAAGCACCCAGAGCACCTTCTTGCCGCCGGTGCTGTCGCTGCGAACAATGCTGATGATCGCCCAGATATCCAGTATCAGGATGAGCAGGCCGAAAATACCGCCGAAGGCATCTCCCATGGGTTCGCTCCTGTTTGGGTGAGTACCTAAACTAGGATGCCAGCGCGGCGGCAGGGTTCAGTAATCGCCTGGCGGCTCAGTAACGCCGCGGGTCGATCTGCGCAAAGCTGGCGACGGTTTCATGCTCACCGAGCGCACCGCCATCGCGGCCCAGCCCGCAGACGTGCATGCCGGCCTGCTGCGCGGCATCGAGTTCTTCGACCACGTCGGAGAGGAACAGCACCTCGGCGGCCGGCACGCCGATGGCTTCGGCGATGCGCTGGTAGGAGGCCACCTCGCGCTTGTGCCCGCTGGTGGTATCGAAATAACCGGAGAACAGCGGCGTCAGGTCGCCGGCCTCGGAACAGCCGAAGATCAGCTGCTGCGCCTGGATCGAGCCGGAGGAATACACATACAGCGTATAACCCTGCGCCTTCCACTCCCGTAGCGCGGCTACTGCGTCCGGGTAGACGTGGCCCTTGAGCTGACCGGCTCGATAGCCCTGGGCCCAGATCATGCCTTGCAGCGCCTTGAGCGAGGTAGCCTTGCGATCACTGGCGATCCAGCCGAGCAGTATCTCGATGACGCGCTCGATATCCGCATCGGCCTCACCGCTTTCGCTACGCACCGCCTCGAGCTGCGCGGCGACCGCAGGCTCGTCGGCGTGGCTGCGGATGTAAGCCGGCAAATGCTCGCGGGCATAGGGGAACAGCACGTCGAAGACGAAGGCGACGGCGCTGGTGGTGCCTTCGATGTCGGTGAGGATCGCCTTGATCGGCATCTCAGTCGTCCAGCCGCGGGAACTGATCGGCGATGCTTTCGCCAGTGAATTCCGCGACCCAGCCGTCCGGATTGTTGAACAGGCGGATGGCGACGAAGTGCGGCTCTTCGCCCATGTCGAACCAGTGGCGCGTGCCGGCGGGCACGGAGATCAGGTCGTTCTTTTCGCACAATACGGCGTAGACCATGTCGTCGATATGCAGGGTAAACAGCCCGCGCCCGGCAACGAAGAAGCGCACTTCGTCCTCGGCGTGGCGATGCTCATCAAGAAACTTCGCGCGCAGCTCGTCCTTCTGCGGGTGATCGCGGGTCAGGCTGATCACATCCACCGTGACGTAGCCACGCTCGGTCATCAGCTTGTCGATCTGCGGCCGATAGGCGGCGATCACCTCTTCCTGGCTGGCTCCGGCGGCGATTGGTGCGCTGGCCTCCCAGCGCTCCAGCTGCACACCGACCTTGGCCAGCGTCGGGGCGATGTCTTCGAGGTGGGTCAGCACCTTGAGCGGTTGGTCGGGGCGGGACTCGTGATAGACGCTGAGGACACTCATGTTCGGCTCTCCGAAAAGGTCGTCTGACCGGTCGCTACCGGGCAGGCTGGAATTTATCTGGGCTGCAGGGCACGCATCTTCAGGTCGCATTCGAACAGAAATTCGAACGCCTCGATCTGCCGCAGCGCATCGCTCATCGCCTCGCCCCAGGTGTACAGGCCGTGACCGCGAATCAGGTAGCCGACGCAATCGGGATGCTCGTCGAGCCACGGCTGCACCCTGGCGGCCAGGGCGGCGATGTCCTGATCGTTGTCGAAGATCGGCACCAGCACCTGCGATTCATGGCTGGAGATACCGCTGAAGGCCTTTTGCAGCTCGTAATCGGCGAACACCAGCGAATCGGCCAGGGCGACGCGGGACAGCACCGTGGCATTGACCGAATGGGTGTGCAGCACCGCGCCGATCTCCGGCTTCCAGCGATACAGCTGGGTATGCAGCAGCGTTTCCGCCGACGGCCTCTTGCCCTCTTCCAGGCTGTTGCCGTGCATGTCCACTGCCAGCAGGTCATCGGCAGTCAGCGCGCCCTTGTGCCGGCCGGAAACGGTCAGCAGCAGTTCGGCGCTGGTCAGGCGCGCCGAGTAGTTGCTACTGGTCGCCGGCGACCAGCCACGGCCATACAAGAAGCGGCCGGCGTCGATGATCGCCTGGCTCAGGTGCTGACGTGTGGCAGTCATGCGCGATCCTCCTGCAAACGGAAGGCAATGATAGCGGCTGCGGCCAGCGCCGCCAGACTGGCGATGGCGAACGACCAGGCCGGCCCCAGGCCGGACCAGGCATAGCCGGCGTAGAGTGCACCCAGCGCTCCACCGATGCCGGACAGGCTGGCATACAGCGCCTGACCCTGGCCCTGCTGGCGGTGGCCGAAACTGCGCTGGACGAAGTGGATGGCGGCCACATGGAAACTGCCGAAGGTCGCCGCGTGCATCAGCTGCGCGATCAGCAGCACGGCGAGGTGCTCGGCGAACTGCCCGAGCAATACCCAGCGCAGCGCGGCAATCAGGAAGCTGGCCAGCAGCACCTGACGCAGCGAGAAACGCTCGAGCAAACGCGCCATCACCAGGAACAGCAGGATTTCCGCGACCACGCCCAGCGCCCACATCAGCCCGATAAAGCTGCGGCTGTAGCCCAGTGCTTCCAGGTGAATGCTGAAGAAGGTGTAGTACGGCCCATGGGCCAGCTGCATCAACGCCACGCAGCCGTAGAAGGCCAGTACGCCAGGTCGGTGCAGTTGGGTGAGGAACCCGCCCTGCCCGGCCGTCTCGGCGCGTTGCCGCGGCTGAGCGTTGGGCACCCAGACGCTGCTCAGCACGATGCCGACCATCACGAAGGCCACTGCAGTCGGGTAAAGATCGAGGCTCAGCTGCTGGAACAGCAGCCCGAGCCCCACCACCGCGAAGATGAAACCGATGCTGCCCCACAGCCTGACCTGACTGTAGCGCTCGGTCTGCTCGTGCAGATGCGCCAGGGTGATGACTTCGAACTGCGGCAACACCGCGTGCCAGAAGAACGCATGCAACGCCATCACCAGCGCCAGCCAGGCAAAGCTCTTGTCGAAGAAGATCAGCCCGAAGGAGAGCAAGGTGCACAGCGCACCGAGACGGACGATTTCCAGCCGGCGACCGGTTGCATCGCCCAACCAGCCCCAGAGGTTCGGCGCCACGCAGCGCATCAGCATGGGAATGGCGATCAGCTCGCCGATCCGCTCCGGAGAGAAACCCAGATGATCGAAGTACAGGCCGAGAAACGGCGCGGTCGCCCCCAGCAGGGCGAAATAGAAGAAGTAGAAGCCGGAGAGGCGCCAGTATGGCAAAGAAACAGTCATAAGCTACAAGCAGAAGCATCTGGTAGGTTGGGTTGAGCGCAGCGAAGCCCAACGTTCCCGGATCAGCCATTAAGCAGGCCGAACCCTTGCTCGTTGGGCTTCGTCGCTGCGCTCCTCAACCCAACCTACGACTTCAAGCTCATCGTTGCCCCAACACCGGCGTGCTCACGCGTACGTCGGCATTCTGCGCGCGGTGGCGCAGCAGGTGGTCGAGCAGCACGATGGCCATCATCGCCTCGGCGATCGGCGTGGCGCGGATACCGACGCAGGGGTCATGGCGCCCCTTGGTGATGACCTCGACCGGCGCGCCATTCACATCGATCGACTGCCCTGGCGTGGTGATGCTGGACGTAGCCTTGAGCGCCAGGTGGGCAATGATCGGCTGTCCCGAGGAGATGCCACCGAGAATGCCGCCGGCATTGTTGGAGAGGAACCCCTGCGGCGTCAGCTCGTCACGGTGTTCGGTGCCGCGCTGGGCCACCGAGGCGAAACCGGCACCGATTTCCACGCCCTTGACCGCATTGATGCTCATCAGCGCGTGGGCCAGCTCGGCGTCCAGACGGTCGAAGATCGGCTCGCCAAGGCCCGGCGGTACGCCATCGGCAACCACGGTGATCTTCGCGCCCACCGAATCCTGGTCGCGGCGCAGCTGATCCATGTAGGCCTCGAGTTCCGGCACCTTGTCCGGGTCGGGGCTGAAGAAGGCGTTCTGCTCGACGCTGTCCCAGGTCTTGAACGGGATCTCGATCGGCCCGAGCTGGCTCATGTAGCCACGCACCTGGATGCCCAGGGTCGCCAGATATTTCTTGGCGATGGCACCGGCGGCGACGCGCATGGCGGTCTCACGCGCCGAGGAACGGCCACCGCCGCGGTAGTCGCGCAGGCCGTACTTGTGGTGGTAGCTGTAGTCGGCGTGAGCCGGACGGAACAGGTCCTTGATCGCCGAGTAGTCCTTGGACTTCTGGTCGGTGTTGCGGATCAGCAGGCCGATCGGGCAACCGGTGGTCCTGCCTTCGAACACGCCGGAGAGGATTTCCACCTCGTCGGCTTCCTGGCGCTGCGTGGTGTGCCGGCTGGTGCCCGGCTTGCGACGGTCGAGGTCGCGCTGCAGATCGTCCAGCGACAGCTCCAGCCCGGGCGGACAGCCGTCGACGATGGCCACCAGCGCAGGACCATGGCTTTCGCCGGCAGTGGTGACGGTGAACAGCTTGCCGTAGGTATTGCCGGACATGCAGGACGCTCCGCGATCGACCGAAAAACAGGGGCCGGAAGTATACCTGAGGCCGCTACGCTGTCATCGCTCCTGTTGCCGGCGCATACTGACCTTTGCGTCGATTGCCGCGTCCAACCTGCTCCGTGACCAACGAAATCCTTCCATGCGTGCCCTGCTGATACTGCTGCTACTGACCATGTCCCCTTCTTTCCTGCAGGCGCAGACCCTGCTCAATCAGACCCTGAACCTGGACACCGGCAGTGGCGTGCTGCAGGGCAGTCTGTTGCTGCCCAAAAGCGACCAGCCGGTACCGGTAGCGCTGCTGATCGCAGGTTCCGGCCCGACCGACCGCAACGGCAACAACCCGGCCGGACGCAACGACAGCCTCAAGCGCCTGGCCCAGGGCCTGGCCAAACTGGGCGTGGCCAGCCTGCGCTACGACAAGCGCGGCGTCGGCGCCAGCCTGGCGGCCGCAGCGGACGAGCGCGACCTCAGCGTCGAGGCCTATGTCAGCGATGCGCAGGCCTGGAGCACGAAGCTCAAGGATGACCCCCGTTTCAGCCAGCTGATCCTCGTTGGCCACAGCGAAGGCGCGCTGATCGCCAGTCTCGCCGCGCCGAAGTCGGACGCCGCGGCGCTGATCAGCATCGCCGGCAGCGGCCGGCCGATCGACGAGGTGCTGCGCGAGCAACTGCAGGGGCGCCTGCCGCCGGCACTGCTCGCCACCAGTCATTTTCTGATCGATGAGCTCAAGGCCGGCCAAACCCACGCCGAAGTGCCGGAGCCGTTGCAGGTGCTGTTCCGCCCCAGCGTGCAGCCGTACCTGATTTCACTGTTCGCCTACGACCCCGCCGAGGCCTTCGCAGCCGTCGAGACTCCCGCACTGATCATCCAGGGCCGCCACGACATCCAGGTCGGCATCGAGGACGCCGAAGCCCTGCAGCGTGCCAAGCCCGACGCCGAGCTGGCGCTGATCGATGGCATGAACCATGTGCTGCGCATCGTGCCGGCGGATGCGCGACAGCTGGCCTCCTATGACGACCCCGATCTGCCGCTCGCCTGGGGCTTGCAGGAGCGTATCCGGCACTTTCTGCAGGCCAATGGCATCCTGCCAGCCTCCAGTTAGGCGCCGCGCTGCCGATAGCCCGCTTGACGAGGGCCCGATCGGCTCCTGAACGAGCCGCCGCGCAGGCCCAGGAACGCGCAGATGACCGACAGCGAAACCACCCAGAGCACTGAAAAAGACCAGCCGGCAGTAGCGAAGCATCCGTGGGCAGAGCTCAAGCCCGACCGTTTCCGCCTGCTGCGCCTGGCGCAACAGCCCACTGAGCGCGACGGCGGCGCGCGCCCGCTGCGTTTCGTCGAACTTGCGCAACTGGAACGGCATACCCCGGAGCAGAGCCTGCTGCGAATGTTCATCAACATTCCCGGCCAGGTGCGCTCGCGCAAGAACAACGTGCTGGAGGTCTGGGCGGACCACCGCAGCAAGGAGCTACGCCTCGGGCCGGATTCGGGCCTGCGGCTGGAGCCAAGCAATCGCGGACTTGGCCGCTTTCTGTTGGCGCAGGGCGCGGCATGGGCCCAACGGCGTTGGGGCCATTATCTGGTCGAGGGCGGATCGCTGCCCAAGGACGTGTCGAGCGACGACCAGCGCTTGCGCCGTGACCATTGCCTGCGCACCCAGGGCTTCGACATCGACTACCCGAAGGATCAGGCGGCCAAGCCAACCTATGGCGCACCGAGGGTCAGCGCCCTGCGAGCGGACTGGAACAGCGAGAAGGTGCAGGTGGTGGAACTGCAGGAGGCGGCGGCGATGCTGGAACAGGCCGACCGCAACCTGCAGGCGCAGGAAAACCAGATCCGCGACCTGCAGGAGCGCATCGCCCGCTTCCGCCGTGAGGACGGTGCGCTGCGCTTCACCATCGTCTGTTTGATTGCGCTGGCGCTGTTCCAGGCCGGCCTGCTGATCTGGATGGCGACGCGCTAGCCGGTCACCACCAATGTTCGACCTGCACGCCGAAGTTCAAACCATGGCGGGCATTGCCGAACGCACCGGTGTCCGACAGCGCCGTGCCTTCGGCCATCAGGTTGGCCGCACGCTGCGCCGCCTCGTTCCAGCTGGCATAGGTGTAGTACAGACGGAACTCCGGCCGCGCCCAGAAGCCAGGGCCAGCGGGTGACCAGGTCGGCGCGATGGTGAACTTCGTCAGTTTGCGCGTGCCGTCGGTGGCGTCGATCTGGTCGTGGCCGACCTCGGCGACGAGCTTGAACTGCTCGCTGAACGCATAGACCGGGCGGGCCCCCACCGACCACCAGTCCTGATCGCCGCCGTCGGCGCGCTTGTCCTTCTGATAGACCAGCTGGGCCTGGCCGCCGAAGCGCGGCGTCACCTGCCAGTCGAAGTACTCCACCACCCGCCAGCTCTTGGCGCTGTCATCCAGGGTCACGTCGCCGGTGTAGCCGAGGCCGGTGCCCGGCCCTTCGCCGTACTGCAGCGCCAGGGTGTTCTTGCCGCCGAGAAAGTCGGACTGCACGTGCTGCACCGTCACCGCCCAACCGCTGTTGGCGTCATCGCGACTGGGTTTGTCGAGATAGCTCAGGCCGAGCTCCAGCTCACCGCCCGGGTTGCTGTCGAAGCCACCGACGTTGAAGTCATGGCGGGTGACGTAGTCCTTCTGGAACACGTTGTCCTTGCGCGAGAAGGCGTAGCTGTACTTCAGCCCGCCGATCTCGATGTCCTCGACACCGGCGCCGGTGGCGCTCTGGTTCCAGTAGTAGAAGTCGGAGATGTGGATGTCGTTACGCTTGTAGAAACGGCGGCCCGCCCACAGCGAGCCGTTATTCAGCGCCGGCACCTTGCTCCATTCGGCATAGGCCTGGACCATTCGCGCCCAACCGTGGTCGCCGGTGAATTCCGGGGTGTGGTTGTACTGGTTGTACAGCGCTGCCATGCCTTCCAGGCTCAGTACCGAGCCATCGGCGAAGGTGTAGAGGTCCTGGCGCAGGTCGAGCTCGGCGTATTGCTCGCACTCGTTACCCAGGCGGTACTTGCTCGGCGCACCGGGCAATTGGAAGCAGGACTGCGAATCGCTGTTGACCGATTCGCCGACCCCGCTGCGCATGTAACCGGTGAACTCCAGGGCATGGGCGCCGAGAGGCAGGCTCAGACCCGCAATGGCGCTGGCAACGCCCAGGGCTGTCAGTGTTTTGTTCATATCCACTCCGCTTTTGTTGTTATTGATCGCTGGATCGAGCCGAGACGGCTCTGTTCATTCCTGTAACCATCCACTTTCATCGACCGCCTGCTGGCAAGGCAGGCGGCTGTTCACTGCGCTGTGCCCGTTCCGTTGGAAACCAGCCGGGTGACCTTGCTCTCGCGCACCGGCTCCGGCTGCACGACGCCAAGCCGCTCGCCGGTCTGGGCATCGAAGAGCAGCGCCTTGCGCGGGTCGAACTGCAGATTGAGCGTCTCCCCCACTCGCGGAGCCTGGTCCGGTGTCAACCGGCAACAGGCCTTGACCTGATTCAGCGTGAACACCACCAAGGTGTCTGGCCCGGTGGGTTCCACCACTTCGATGTCGACCGCCAGCGAAAAATCAGCTGTTCCGACTTCGGCGAGGCCGATCTGTTCAGGGCGAATGCCGAGGATGAGTTCGCGATCACGCAGGCCGTCGTCGCTGGTGATCGGCAGCGGCAGTTCGCAGCTGCCCTGTTCGCTGTTGAGCACCCCGACCCAGCGCCCGTCGCGCTGGCGGATGCGCAGCGGTACGAAGTTCATCGGCGGCGAGCCGATGAAGCTGGCGACGAACAGGTTGGCCGGGTCGTTGTAGATCTCGTGCGGCGTACCGAACTGCTGGATCACGCCGTCCTTCATCACCGCGACCTTGTCGCCGAGGGTCATCGCCTCGATCTGGTCATGGGTGACATATACCGTGGTGGTCTTCAGGCGCTGGTGCATCAGCTTGATTTCGGTGCGCATCTCCACCCGCAGCTTGGCGTCGAGGTTCGACAGCGGCTCATCGAACAGGTAGATCTTCGGCCGCCGCGCCAGCGCCCGGCCCATGGCCACGCGCTGCTGCTGGCCGCCGGAGAGCTGCGCCGGCTTGCGCTCGAGCAGTGGCTCGATCTGCAGCAGCTTGGCCACCCGCGCCACTTCCTCCTCGATCTTCGCCGCCGGCACCTTGCGCATCTTCAGGCCGAAGGCGATGTTGTCGCGCACGCTCATGGTCGGATACAGCGCGTAGGACTGGAACACCATGGCGATGTCGCGATCCTTCGGGCTGGCCTGACTGATGTCCTCGCCGTCGACGAGAATCTCGCCGCCGGTGATGTTCTCCAGCCCGGCGATGCAGTTCATCAGCGTGGATTTACCGCAGCCTGAGGGGCCGACGAGGATCAGGAACTCACCGGCGTCGATCTTCAGCGCGATCTCCTTGAGCGTTGCGATCTGGCTGTTGCCATAACTCTTTTGAACGTTGCGCAGTTCCAGGGAAGCCATCGTTGTTCTCCTCAACCCTTGACGGCGCCGGCAGTCAGCCCGCGCAGGAAATATTTGCCGGCGACCACGTAGACCACCAGCGTGGGCAGGCCGGCGATCATCGCTGCGGCCATGTCGACGTTGTATTGCTTGGCGCCAGTGCTGGTGTTGACCAGGTTGTTCAGCGCCACGGTGACCGGCTGGGTATCGCCACTGGCGAACACCACGCCGAAGAGGAAATCGTTCCAGATCTGGGTGAACTGCCAGATCAGGCAGACCATGATGATCGGCACCGACATCGGCAGCAGGATGCGTCCGAAAATGGTGAAGAAGCCGGCGCCGTCCAGCCGCGCCGCGCGAACCAGTGCATCTGGCACACTGACGTAGAAGTTGCGGAAGAACAGCGTGGTGAAGGCCAGCCCGTAGACCACGTGGACCAGCACCAGACCGGTGGTGGTGTTGGCCAGGCCGAGCTTGCCGAGGGTGAAGGACGCCGGCAGCAGGATCACCTGGAATGGCAGGAAGCAGCCGAACAGCAGCAGGCCGAAGAACAGCTGCGAGCCGCGGAAGCGCCACATCGACAGCACGTAGCCATTGATCGCCCCCAGCGCAGTGGAGATCAGCACAGCCGGGATGACGATCTTCACCGAGTTCCAGAAGTAGCCGCCGATGCTGTCCCAGGCCGTCAGCCAGCCCATGGCGCTGAACGCTTCCGGCCAGCTCAGCAGATTGCCGGTACGGATGTCTTCCGGGGTCTTGAAGCTGGTCAGCAGCATCACGATCAGCGGCACCAGGTAGACGGCGCAGGCCAGCAACAGGGTGGCATGGATGGTCAGGCGCCCGAGGGTCAGGCGCGGTTGCGCGAAGTCAGACATGGCGCTTGTTCCTCAGCTCGGAATACAGGTACGGCACGATGATCGCCATCACCGCGCCGAGCATCAGCATGGCGCTCGCCGCCCCCAACCCCATCTGGCCGCGGGTGAAGGTGTGGGCGTACATGAACATCGCCGGCAGGTCGCTGGAGTAGCCGGGGCCGCCAGCCGTCATCGCCGCCACCAGGTCGAAGCTCTTGATCGCGATGTGCGCGAGGATCATCAGCGCGCTGAAGAACACCGGGCGCAGGCTCGGCAGCACGATGCGCAGGTAGATGGTCGGCAGGCTGGCGCCGTCGACCTGGGCGGCGCGGATGATCGACTGATCGACGCTGCGCAGACCCGCCAGGAACAGCGCCATGACGAAGCCCGAGGCCTGCCACACGGCGGCGATCACCAGGCAGTAGATGACCCGGTCCGGGTCCACCAGCCAGTCGAAGCGAAAACCTTCCCAGCCCCAGTCGCGCAGCAGCTTGTCCAGGCCCAGGCCGGGATTGAGCAACCACTGCCAGGCGGTGCCGGTGACGATCATCGACAGCGCCATGGGGTACAGGTAGATGGTGCGGATCAGCCCCTCGCGACGGATGCGCTGGTCCAGCAGTACGGCAAGCACCACACCGATCACCAGGCTGATGACGATGAACAGGCCGCCGAAGACCACCAGGTTCTGGCTGGCGACCCACCAGCGGTCGTTGTCCCACAGGCGCTCGTACTGTTGCAGGCCGGCCCACTTGTAGCTGGGCATGAAGCGTGAGTTGGTGAACGAGAGCAGGAAGGTCCAGCCGATGTAGGCGTAGAAGCCGACCAGCACGATCAGCATGCTCGGCGCCAGCACCAGCTTGGGCAGCCAGCGCTGCAGGGCGTCGAGCGGCGAGGCCTTGGCGGGCCTGGCTTGAAGCGCGATGGAACTCATGGATGTGATCCCTCGTGGAAATCCGGGATGTCGTTGCCCGCAGCACATGCCGAGGCATGTACCGGGACGCACGTTTCGGGAACCGGGCGGAGCGGTCCGCCCTTGGCGTTACTGCACGGCCTGGATCGCCGCCGCCAGTTGCTTGGCCGCCTTTTGCGGGTCGGCCTTGGGGTCGTTGAAGAAGTTGGTGACGACGTCGAACACCGCGCCCTGCACATAGCTCGAAGCGGCCATGCCATGGGTCAGGCTGGGTTGCAGGCCGCTGCCCTTGGCGGCCTCCTTGAAGTCGGTCATCGACTGCTGGGCGCAGGCGTCGAACTCGCTCATGTCCTGGTCCTGGCGAACCGGAATCGAGCCCTTGTTCTGGTTGAAGAAGGTCTGGAATTCCGGCTCCAGCACCGTGCGCGCCAGGTCTTCCTGGGCCTTACGGTTGTCATCGTCGCTGAGCTTGAACATCGCCAGGGAGTCGATGTTGTAGGCGAAGCTGCCCTGGGTGCCGGGGAACGGCAGGCACTGGTAATCCTCGCCAGCCACCTTGTTGGCAGCGGTGAACTCGCTCTTGGCCCAGTCGCCCATGATCTGCATGCCGGCCTTGCCGTCGATAACCATGCCGGTAGCACGGTTCCACTCCCGGCCAGCGGCGTCGGCGTCGATGTAGTCGCGCAGCTTCTTCAGGGCAGTGAAAGCCTGGACCATCTTGTCGCCGGTCAGGGTGTCGTTATCCAGCTCGACGAAGGCCTTGTGGTAGTCGTCCGGGCCGAGAATGCTCAGCACGAAGCCCTCGAACACGGTGCCGTCCTGCCAGGGCTGGCCACCGTGGGCAACCGGGATTAAGCCGGCGGCCTTGAGCTTGTCGGCCGCGGCGAAGAATTCGTCGAGGGTCTTCGGCGGCGTGGCGCCAGCCTTCTCGAATACCTCCGGGTTGATCCACAGCCAGTTGACCCGATGCACGTTGACCGGCACCGCGACGTAGGAGCCGTCGTACTGCATGATCTTGCGCACCTGCTCGGGCAGCAGCTCGTCCCAGCGCTCGGCCTTGGCGGTGTCATCGAGGTTGGCGAGCAGACCGAGTTCGCCCCACTCCTGGATGTCCGGGCCCTTGATCTGCGCGGCGGACGGCGGGTTGCCGGAAACCGCGCGAGTCTTCAGTACGGTCATGGCAGCCTCGCCGCCACCACCGGCGACGGCGAAGTCCTTCCAGGTATGGCCTTTCTGCTCGACCAGCTTCTGCAGGGTGTCGGCGGCGCGCTTCTCGCCACCCGAGGTCCACCAGTGCAGAACTTCGACCTCGCCGGCATGGGCGAACATTGGCAGGGCAAGGGAGACGGAAAGAGCGAGACGATGGATCGCTTTCATGTAGAGGCACCTTCTTGTTTTTATCCGGCAAGTCGAGGTCGCTTGCGATGGATCGAGTCTATGCGCAGGAAAATGGACACTGGGTAACGAAGGGATGGGCGATGGTCACAAGGCCGTTACAAAGTCGCAGCGATGGTAACGAGGCACGCTGAGCCGGATCAGCGCGGTAGCGTCAGGGTCACCCTCAGCCCTCCCTGCTGCAGGTTGCGTATGCTCAGCTCGCCGCCGTGGGCATGGGCGATGTTGCGCGCGATACCCAGGCCCAGCCCGTAGCCCTGCTGCTGGCCGGAGAGCCGCACGTGGGGTTCGAAGACCTGCTCCAGGCGCTGCTCGGGCACGCCTGGGCCCTCGTCATCGACGTGCAGCACCAGCGCTTGCTTGCCATCCTCGACATGCAGGTGGGCGCGCTCGCCGTATTTGAGGGCATTGTCCAGCAGGTTACCGATGCAGCGCTTGAGCGCCAGCGGCTTGCCGGGGTAGGTCGCCAGCGCGCGCCCATCCAGGGTCACGCGGGTCTGGTCGCAGGCCTGGTAGGGCTCGACGATGTGCTCGATGAGCAGATTGAGGTCCACCGCCTCGATGTTCTCGTGGATGTCGGTGTCCTTCACGCATTGCAGCGCGCCCTTGACCAGCAGCTCCAGCTCGTCGAGGTCGCGGGTGAACTTGATCTGCTGCGCTTCGTCTTCCAGCAGCTCGACACGCAGACGCAGGCGCGTGATGGGCGTGCGCAGGTCATGGGAAATCGCGCTGAACAGCTGGCCGCGTTCGGTCAGATAGCGGCTGATGCGCTGGCGCATGTTGTTGAAGGCTCGGCTCACCTCGACGATCTCGCTGGCACCGGCCTCGGTCAGCGGCTGCATCTCGGCGCCCAGCGACAACTCTCGTGCCGCCTTGGCCAAGCGCTTCAGCGGCCGGCTCTGCCAGCGCACCAGCAGGCCGATGAACAGCAACAGAAAGGCGCTGGTGAGCACGATGAACCACAGCTGCTGGGTCGGCAGTCCCTCGTCCTCCAGGCTGACGTAGGGTGCCGGCATCAGCGAGGCCAGATAGAGCCATTCCTGCGGTGCAATCTGGATCTGCGTCACCAGCACCGGCGGTGACAGCGGTTCGAGGCCCAGCGCGTAGTGCGCCCAGGAACGCGGCAACTCATCGAGCTTGATGCCGCTGTTGAAGATACGCAGGTCGTCCGGGCTGACGAACTCGATGGTCAGGTCCACCGCGCCGCCCAGACGCTGGCGCAATACCTGCTCCACTTCGTGCAGCACCGCACGCTTGCGCGGCGTCTCCGGGAGGATTTCCATGTCCAGCGGCTTGTCGTTGAGCGACACGAAGAAACGTGTACCGCCCATGCTGCGCAACTGATCGAGCACCAGCGGGCGATAGCCCAGCGGCAACGAGCGGAAGTAGCTGACGCTGGCCGCCATCGACTGCGCCAGGCTGCGGGCGCTGGTGAGCAAGCCTTCCATCTGGCTGGCACGCAGCTGAGACAGCCAGATCAGGCTCGACAAGCCCTGGGCCAACAACACCGCCAGCAGGGTCAACAACAGCATGCGCCCGAGCAGCGAACGCGGCACCAGCCGCAGGCGCCGCTCAGTGCGCAGGTTCATGGTGCGGCGTTACCTGGGTTGCCAATAAGTAACCGCTGCCACGTACCGTGCGGATCAGCCGCGGCGACTTGCCGGTGTCGCGCAGACGCTGGCGCAGGCGACTGACCGCCATGTCGACGATGCGCTCCAGCGGCATCACCTCGCGGCCACGGGTGGCATTGGCGATGGTGTCACGGTCGAGGATCTGCTGCGGATAGTCGAGGAACAGCTTGAGCAGGGCGAAATCGGCGCCGGAGAGAAAGACCTCCTCGCCGTCGACGTGGAACAGGCGATGGCTGATCATGTCCAGCCGCCAATCATCGAAGGCCAGCACATCGCTGCCGCGTTCCTGGGCGAAGCTGACCCGCCGCAGCAGTGCCTTGATCCGCGCCAGCAACTCGCGCGGGCTGAACGGCTTGCCCAGGTAATCGTCGGCGCCCAGCTCCAGCCCGACCACCCGATCGGCTTCGTCGGAACTGGCGGTGAGCATGATGATCGGCATCGAAGCCAGCCGCTCGTGCTGGCGAATCCAGCGGCACAGGCTGAAGCCGTCCTCGTCGGGCAGCATCACGTCAAGAATCACCAGATCGGCCGGCTCGGCGCACAGCGCCGCGCGAAACTGCCCGCCGTCCGGCACGCCGCGCACATGAAAGCCCGAGCGGCTGAGGTAGGCCTGCAACAGTTCGCGGATTTCCTGATCGTCGTCGACCAGAAGGATGTTCTTACCTGCTTGGCTCACGTCACGTCCCTTTTTCTTGTTGTTATCCGATCGCCCGTCGCCTTTCCCTGCCAGCCGGCTAGACGCCCTCCAGCAGCGATTGCAACGCCACACCGGCGCCTTCCAGGCCCGGGTAAGGTGCGGTCACCAGCCATATCGGCAAGCGATCGAAATAGTCGCTCATCTGGCCCTTCTCGCACAGGGCATCACGAAAGCCGCTGTGCATGAAGAACTCGACGAAGCGCGGTACCACCCCACCGACGATATATACCCCGCCGCGTGCGCCGAGGGTCAGCACGTTGTCGCCGACGATGCGTCCCAGCCAACGGCAGAACTGTTCCAGCACCGCCGTGGCATAGGGCTCGCCGGCCAGCGCAGCCTTGGTTATTTCCGCTGGCGAGTCGAGCGTGGCCGATCGGCCATCCAGCACGCAACAGGCGCGATAGAGCGTCAACAAACCCGGCCCGCTGAGCACGGCCTCGGCCTTCACATGGCCCTGTGCGCGATGCAGGTGTGTCCAGATCGCCGCTTCGCGCTCGCTGCCGATCGGCAGGCAGATATGCCCGCCCTCACCCGGCAAGGCGCGCCAGCCGCCACCAGACAGCGGTAGCAACCCCGCGACTCCCAGCCCGGTGCCGGGGCCTATGACCAGGCGTGGCCGACCGGGTTCAGGCGCGCCCTCACGGATCGTGATGCGCTCGTCATCGCGCAGCCGGGTCATGCCGAGGGCCATCGCAGTGAAGTCGTTGATCAGCAGCAGGTCCTTGAGGCCCAGTTCGTGGCAGAACGCCTGCCGGCTAAGCTGCCAGTGGTTGTTGGTGAAGCGGAAGTGATCGCCGCTCACCGGCCCGGCGCAGGCCAGGCACACCGCTTCCAGTGCATCCAGCGGCTGGCCCACCTCGTCGAGGTAGGCACGGATTGCCAGTTCTGGCCGCGCATGGTCTGCCGTGGGCAGCACACGGATCTGCTCGATCCGCTGGTCGCGCCACAGCGCGAAACGTGCATTGGTACCGCCGATGTCGCCAACCAGCGCCGTCTTCACTTGAGCGCCTCCAGACTCTCGGTAAATGCACTGGCGCCCTGCTCTGCCGTGCTGAACGAGGCGCGCATGAAGGCGAACAGTTCGCGGCCACAACCGATGCCCATGTCTTCAGGGCGAATCGCCGGTTCCCGCGCGTCCCACTCGGCCGGTTCGACAAGCGCCCGCAACTCGCCGGTCTCACCATCGACGCGGATGATATCGCCATCGCGCACCCGCGCCAGCGGGCCACCATCCAGCGCCTCGGGGCAGACATGGATCGCCGCCGGCACCTTGCCGGAGGCGCCGGACATGCGCCCGTCGGTGACCAGCGCCACCTTGTAGCCACGGTCCTGCAGCACACCGAGGAAGGGCGTGAGCTTGTGCAGCTCAGGCATGCCATTGGCTTTCGGCCCCTGAAAACGCACCACGGCGATGAAGTCGCGCTCCAGCTCGCCGGCCTTGAACGCCGCCGCCAGCTCGCTCTGATCGATGAATACCCGCGCCGGCGCCTCGACCACGCGGTGCTCGGGTGCCACGGCGGAAATCTTGGTCACGCCGCGGCCGAGGTTGCCCTCCAGCACGCGCAGCCCGCCTTCCGGCGAGAACGGCCGCTCGGCCGGACGCAGGATGGCTTCGTCCAGGCTCTGCGTCGGGCCGTCGCGCCAGACCAGCTTGTCACCGTCGAGAAACGGCTCCTGGATGTAGCGGCGCAAGCCCTTGCCGGCGACGGTATGCACGTCCTCGTGCAACAGCCCGGCGTCGAGCAACGTGCGCACCATGAACGGCACTCCGCCACAGGCGTGGAAATGGTTCACATCGGCCTGGCCGTTGGGGTAGACCTTGGCCAGCGTCGGCACCACCTCGGAAAGATCGGCCATGTCCTGCCAGGTCAGCTGGATACCGGCGGCGCGGGCGAACGCAGGGATGTGCAGGGTGTGGTTGGTCGAACCGCCCGTGGCATTGAGTGCGACCACCGAGTTGACGATGGATTTCTCGTCGACCACCTGACACAGCGGCGTGTAGTTGCCGGCCTGATGGGTCAGGCGCGTGACCTGGTGCGCAGCCTCCCGGGTCAGCGCATCGCGCAACGGCGTGTAAGGGTTGACGAACGATGAGCCCGGCAGGTGCAAGCCCATGATTTCCATCACCACCTGATTGGTGTTGGCGGTGCCGTAGAAGGTGCAGGTACCGGGGCTGTGATAGGACTTCATCTCCGATTCCAGCAGCTCCTCGCGGCTGGCCTTGCCTTCGGCGTAACGCTGGCGCACCTCGGCCTTCGCCTTGTTCGGAATCCCCGAGGGCATCGGTCCACCCGGTACGAAGATGGTCGGCAGATGGCCGAAACGCAGCGCGCCGATCATCAGCCCCGGCACGATCTTGTCGCAGATGCCGAGCATCAGCGCGGCGTCGAACATGTTGTGCGACAGCGCGACCGCCGTGCTCATGGCGATCACTTCGCGGCTGGCCAGGCTCATTTCCATGCCCGCCTCGCCCTGGGTCACGCCGTCGCACATCGCCGGAACGCCGCCGGCAACCTGGCCGACCGAGCCGATCTCGCGCAGCGCCTGGCGAATCATTTCCGGGAAGTGCTCGTAAGGCTGATGCGCCGAGAGCATGTCGTTGTACGCCGAGACGATGGCCACATTGGCCGAGTTCATCAGGCGCAGGCTCTGCTTGTCCTCGCCGGAATTGCAGCCGGCGACACCGTGGGCGAAGTTGGCACATTGCAGCTTGCCCCGCTGCGGACCCTCACTGGCGGCGGCGGCCATCATCGCCAGATAGCGCTCGCGGGTCTTGCGGCTACGCTCGACCAGGCGCTCGGTGACTTCTAGAACTCGCGGATGCATGCCTCACTCCTGCTACAAAATTCAACTGTAAAGTTGAAAGCTCAACGTTTGGTTGAAAGCTCAGACAACCATAAACCATCCAGGGTCGGTTGGCGTTCGGACACGACACGATGCCGGCATGAAGGCGGCGACCCAGGCGCCTGTGGTTTGGCCGGCTGGGAGCAGGCTTGGCGCTTACTGCGCGGGCTCGTCTCCGCGCGGCTCGTCCGCCGATGTTTCTTCTTCAGCTTCCAGCAGGTCGTCGAAGTCGGTCTTCAGGCCCTGCTCCATACCATCGAGCTCGGCCAGCAGGCTGCGGAAGCTGGTCTGCTCACGCAGCGGCGCCTGCGGCTCGTCTGCAACTTCATCAGCCCGCGCCTGCAAGGCGGCAGGTACGGCGGCATCCTCGTCGTCGAGCACCGGGCGCAGCTCGGGCTCCATCTCGCGCAATACGGCGAGCGGCGGCAGTTCGTCGAGGTTCTTCAGGTTGAAATGGTCGAGGAACTGGCGGGTGGTGGCGAACATTGCCGGGCGTCCGGGCACGTCGCGATGGCCGACCACGCGAATCCACTCACGCTCCTGCAGCGTCTTGACGATCTGGCTGTTGACCGCGACGCCGCGGATGTCCTCGATCTCGCCACGGGTGATCGGCTGGCGGTAGGCGATCAGCGCCAGGGTTTCCAGCAGCGCTCGCGAGTAGCGCTGCGGCCGCTCTTCCCAAAGCCGGCCGACCCACGGCGAAAACCGCTGGCGTACCTGCAGACGGTAACCGCTGGCCACCTCCTTGAGTTCGAAGGCGCGGCCCTTGCAGGACTTTTCCAGCACTTCGAGAGCCTTCTTCAGCTGCGCCGACGACGGCCGCTCGCCTTCCTCGAAGAGTTCGCCGAGGCGCTCCAGCGAGAGTGGCTTGCCGGATGCGAGCAGAAAGGCTTCGAGCAGCGAAGCGAGGTCCTTGGGATCGGAAAGGTCCACGGTTGACTCCTGCAATTGGCTATTCGGTACGGCTGCGCACATGGATAGGCGCGAACGGCTCGTTCTGCACCAGCTCGACCAGCGATTCCTTGATCAGCTCGAGCACCGCCATGAAGGTCACCACCACGCCGAGGCGCCCCTCCTCGACGTGGAACAGCGCGACGAACGGGACGAAGCCGCCGCCCTTGAGGCGTTCGAGCACCTCGCTCATGCGCTCGCGGGTCGACAGCGCCTCGCGGGTCACCTGGTGGCTCTCGAACATGTCGGCGCGGCGCAGCACTTCGGCCATCGACACCAGCAGCTCCTCCAGGCTGACATCCGGCAGCAGCTTGCGCGCCCTGGCATCCGGGGCATCGATGCGCGGCACCTGCAGGTCACGACCGACCCGCGGCAGTTCGTCCAGATCCTCGGCGGCGGCCTTGAAACGCTCGTACTCCTGCAGGCGGCGGATCAGCTCGGCGCGCGGGTCCTCCTCCTCTTCGGCGGCTTCGGCCGAGCGCGGCAGCAGCATGCGCGACTTGATCTCGGCGAGCATGGCGGCCATCACCAGGTACTCGGCGGCCAGCTCCAGGCGTACCGATTTCATCAACTCGACGTAGCCCATGTACTGCCGGGTGATTTCCGCCACCGGGATGTCGAGAATGTCGATGTTCTGCTTGCGGATCAGGTAGAGCAGCAGGTCCAGCGGGCCTTCGAAGGCTTCGAGAAAGACTTCCAGCGCATCCGGCGGGATATACAGGTCCAGCGGCAGTTCGGTCACCGCCTCGCCATAGACCAGCGCCAGGCGCAGCTGCTCGCCGGGCTGAGTCGATTCGGGGCTCTGGAGTTCGGTCTGCATGGTCATCCTCGAAGGCGGCGGGACGCCTCAGCGGTAATTCAGGCCCATCGCCTGGCGAACTTCGATCAGCGTCTCACGGGCTTCGTCACGGGCGTGTTCCGCACCTTCGGCAAGGATGCTGCGGACCAGATCGGGATTCTGCTCGTAGTCCAGCGCACGCTCCTGCAAGGGTGTCAGATCAGCCTTGATCGAGTCGATCAGCGGCGCCTTGCACTCCAGGCAACCGATGCCGGCACTCCGGCAACCCTGCTCCGCCCACTGGCAGACGGCCTCCTCGGAGTGCACCAGATGCATCTGCCAGACCGGGCAACGCGTCGGCTCACCGGGATCGCTGCGATGCACACGCGCAGGGTCGGTGGGCATGCGGCGGATCTTTTCCTCGATCTCGTGCGGCGTATCGCGCAGATAGATGGCATTGCTGTTGGACTTGGCCATCTTGCCGCCGTCGAGCCCGGAAATCTTCGGTTGCTCGCCGAGCAGCGCCTGCGGTTCCGGCAGCAGCAGCTTGCCGCAGCCTTCCAGGTAGCCGTACAGCCGCTCCTGATCGCCGATGGTGATGGTCTGCTGTTCCTTGATGACCGCACGGGCGGTATTCAGCGCCTCGACGTCGCCCTGCTCCTGATAGCTCTTGCGCAGGCTGACGTACAGTTTGGAGGTCTTCTTGCCGAGCTTGCGGATCGCCGCTTCGGCCTTGTCCTCGAAATCCGCTTCGCGGCCATAGAGGTGATTGAAGCGCCGCGCCACGTCGCGGGCGAATTCGATATGCGGCAGCTGGTCGGCACCGACCGGCACCAGCCCGGCACGATAGATCAGGATGTCCGCCGCCTGCAGCAGCGGATAACCGAGAAAACCATAGGTATCCAGGTCCTTGTGCTGCAGATTCTGCTGCAGCTCCTTGTAGGACGGCACCCGCTCCAGCCAGCCCAGCGGACAGATCATCGACAGCAAGAGATGCAGCTCGGCGTGCTCCGGCACCTGCGACTGGATGAACAGCGTCGCTGAACTGGGACTGACGCCGGCAGCCAGCCAGTCCACCGCCATATCCATGATGTTCTGCGAGATTTCGCCGGAGCTTTCGTAGTCGGTGGTCAGTGCATGCCAGTCGACGATGCAGAAGAAACACTCGTACTCATGCTGCAGCCTGACCCAGTTCTTCAATACGCCACTGTAGTGACCGAGATGTAGCCGGCCGCTGGGACGCATGCCGGAAACCACGCGCCGCTGTGAATCCATGGAGCTCAAAAGGGTGTCCTTGATTAATTGGCCTGTTTGGTAGGTTCAGTTGGTCAATTTCGGCATCCGAACTTGCCTCAACCCGCTCACGGCACAGGCCAGATGTTGTACGGGCACGCTCGCCATCCAGGTTCAAGCCATGAAGGGTTCGGGATCGCCGCAACCGACTCGCACCACTTCAGGCCGATCGTCGACCAGGCTGACCACCGTCGATGCTTCGAGGCCACCGTACCCGCCATCGATGATCAGGTCTACCTGATGCTCCAGCACGTCACGCATCTCGTACGGATCGCTCATCGGCAGATCTTCACCGGGAAGGATCAGGCTGACGCTCATCAGTGGCTCACCGAGTTCCTCCAGCAGCGCCTGAGCGATCGGCTGCGCGGGCACACGCAGGCCGATCGTACGGCGCTTGGGGTGCAGCAACATGCGCGGCACTTCGCGGGTGGCCGAGAGGATGATCGTGTAGGGACCGGGCAGATGAGCCTTGAGCAGGCGGAAGGCGGCGGTATCGACCTTGGCGAACAGGCCCAGCTGCGACAGATCGCGGCAGGCCAGGGTGAAGTTGTGCTTGTCATCGAGCTGGCGCAGCCGGCGGATGCGTTCGATGCCGGCCTTGTTACCCATCGAGCAGCCGACGGCATAACTGGAGTCGGTGGGATAGACCACCACCCCACCCTTGCGAATGATTTCCACGGCCTGTTTGATCAGGCGCGGTTGCGGGTTGTCCGGGTGGATCTGAAAGAACTGGCTCATGGAAACTCCCTGTTCAGCTGGCAGCAGGTAGGCGGCGCTCATGATCGAAATGTCTCCAAAGTGGTGACAGATCCTCCGGCAGGCTGCGGTACAGCCCCAGCTCCGACCAGTCGCCAGGCGCATGGAAATCGCTGCCCACTGTGGCCATCAGGCCCAACTCACGTACCAGGATCGACAGACCGCCGACCTGCTCCAGCGGCTGCATGCCGTTGACCACCTCCAGCGCGTGGCCGCCGGCCTGGGCGAAATCGATCACCAACCGGCGCCGCTTGCTGCGGGTGAAATCGTACTGCCACGGATGCGCCAGGCTGATCCAGGCACCTGAGTCACGTAAGGTCTGGACCGTCTGCTCCAGGCTCGGCCAATGCTGCTTGACGTCGCCGAGCTTGCCCGAACCCAGCCATTTGCGAAACGCTTCGGCACGGTCGCGCACATGACCGGCACGCACGAGAAAATCGGCGAAATGCGGCCGCGCCGGTGCGTTGCCACTGTCGCCGAGTTCCTGCTGAAGCGCCCGTGCACCTTCCAGCGCACCCGGCATCCCCTTCGCTTCGAGGCGTTGGCCGATCAGCTCGGCGCGGCGCCAGCGTCCCTCGTGCAGTTGTGCGATCGCCTGCTGCAGGGCAGGCGCATCCGCGTCGAAGGCGTAGCCCAATACATGAATGGTAGCCCCGTTCCACAGGCAGGAAAGCTCGATGCCATTGACCAGCTGCATGCCCAGCGCCTGCGCAGTCGTCCGTGCCTCGGCCAGTCCGTCGATCGTGTCGTGGTCGGTGAGCGCCAGCATCTGGATGCCGCGCGCATGGGCTCGCTCCACCAGCTTGGCGGGCGCCAGCGCGCCGTCCGAGGCGGTGCTGTGGCAATGCAGATCGACAATCATCTGGTAACGCGCTCCAGTGAGGTGCAGACACCTCGATAAGAATCCGTAAGCCTGCGGCGGCAAGCCTTCACCGGCCCGAAAGAAGGGGTACACCGGCGCAAACGGCCGGCTAGTCTAACGCCGCACCGGCGCTTTGGCTCGTGTCGTCACAGTCATTACACCGGCCAGCGCTGCAGGCGCCGCAAACCGCTCTTGCTTCGACCGCCAATACCGTCCTGCGTGCCATCAACCGCTGCACGGGGATCAAGCGCAGCGCTTCCGTCGCAAGCGCCGTTTGCTATGATGCCGCGCTGCACGGCAGGGCTCGCCGTAGCGCCTCGACCGGCGCGACGAGCAGGCTGCGCCGGCAGTGTCATCATGCATATCCCGGGCTTTCTGTACTTTTCATATACGCCCCTACGCGAACGAGGATCGACCATGCTGTACGCCGTTATCGCCACCGACGCACCGAATTCCCTGCAGGACCGCCTCGCCACTCGCCCAGCCCACCTGGCGCGCCTGGAGCAGCTGAAGAACGAAGGCCGCCTGGTTCTCGCCGGTCCGCACCCGGCCATCGACAGCAACGATCCGGGCGAAGCCGGCTTCAGCGGCAGCCTGGTAGTCGCCGAGTTCGATTCCCTGGAAGCCGCACAGCAGTGGGCCGACGCCGATCCGTACAAGGCCGCCGGCGTATATGTGAACGTGGTGGTCAAGCCCTTCAAGAAAGTATTGCCCTGAGCCGACACAGCAGGGAATAGCCCGGCCGCGGGCAGTCCACGGCCTCGTAAGGAAATAGGAGTTCCGATGCGTCAACGACCGCTTGCCCTGCTGTTCGCCCTGACCCTGCTCGCCCCGGCGCTGTATGCCGAAGAAGGGTTACCGGAACCTGCCGTTCCGGAGATCGAGCCTGGTGCCCCCGTCGAGTACGACGAGCTGGATGCCGTAGCCGAGCCCGAGCCTGCCGGCCCGAGCGCCGACACCACCGAGGCCTTACTGCTGCGTCTGCGCGAGGAAAATCGCCGCTTGCGCCTGCAGTTGCAGGCGGAGCAGACGAAAGAGCTGCCCGCGATGCTGAACGAACAGCAGCAGTGGTTCGCCGTCGGTGGTGCTGTCGGAGTCATCAGTTTCACCCTGGGCCTGCTGGTCACGCGCGGACGCCGCCGACGCCAGTGGCTCAACTGAGTACCAGAGCCGACATGAGTGAATTGCTGCTTATCGACGATGACGAAGAACTCTGCGAGCTGCTGATCAGCTGGCTCGCTCAGGAAGGCTTCGTCGCCCATGCCTGCCACGATGGCAACAGCGCGCGTCAGGCGCTGGCGCAGCACCAACCGGCAGCAGTGGTCCTGGACGTGATGCTGCCTGACGGAAGCGGCCTGGAGCTGCTCAAGCAGCTACGCAGTGAACATCCCGATCTACCGGTGCTGATGCTGTCGGGTCGTGGCGAACCACTGGATCGCATTCTCGGCCTCGAGCTCGGCGCAGACGATTACCTGGCCAAACCCTGCGACCCGCGCGAGCTCACCGCACGCCTGCGTGCCGTGCTGCGCCGTACCCAGCCGACCGCAACGCCCAGCCAGGTCGAGCTCGGCGATCTCTGCTACAGCCCGGCACGCGGCGTGGCCAGCGTCGGCGGTCATGACGTCAGCCTGACGCTCTCCGAAGGCCGCATCCTCGAAACGCTGCTAGCACAACCGGGCGAGCCGATCGACAAGCAGACCCTGGCCCAACACGCCCTGGGACGCAAGCTCACTCTCTATGACCGCAGCCTCGACATGCACGTCAGCAACCTGCGCCGCAAGCTTGGCCCGCACGCCGATGGCAGCCCGCGAATCGTCGCCCTGCGCAGCCGCGGCTATCTGTACGCAGTCTGATCGTCTTTACCGAGGCTTTACCCTGGGCTGACCGCCCTTGACCTTGCCCTGCGTAGACTGAACTCATCCGGTCACAGACCTGCCGCCAATGAGCGACGCGGCGGGACGGCCGGTTTCCCTACATAGGAGAGTTTTCAACATGCGCAAATCACTCGTAGCCCTGCTGTTCGCCGCTGCCGTTCCGACCCTCGCCTTCGCCATGCCCGGCGGCATGCACGATGGTCGTCATGCTGGCAAGCATGCCCCGCACATGTTTCAGGATCTGGACCTGACTAAGGAACAGCAGCGCGAAATGCGCAAGCTGATGGGCGAGCAGATGCGGCAGCGCCAGGAAATTACCCAGCGCTACCTCGACAAGCTGCCCGAAGCCGAGCGCAAGGCCATGCAGAACGATCTCGACGCCAGTCGCGAGAAGACCCACCAGAGCATGCGCGCGCTGCTCAAACCCGAACAGCACAAGGCCTTCGACGAAGGCATGAAGAAGATGGAAGAAAAGCGCGCCGAACGTGCAGAGTTCCTCAAATGGAAAGCGGACCGCGATCAGAAGAACTGATCTGCTCCCGTTCTGAAAACCCGCCCGACAACTTCCGCCACGCGTTCAGAGCGCCGGTGGAAGCTGCCGGGCTTTGCCGTGGAGAGACCCAGTGCGATCACTGTTCTGGCGCATACTCGCAACCTTCTGGCTGGCCATTGCACTGGTTGCCGGCCTGGCCATGCTGCTCGGCCATGCGCTGAATCAGGACGCCTGGATTCTCGGCCGCCACCCGGCACTGCAAGGTCTTGCCGAAACCTGGACCGAGGTCTACGAGCGCCAGGGCCCGCAGGCTGCGCAGCGCTTGCTGGAACAGCACCGGCATCGTGCGCGGGTCGATGTACAGGTGCTGGCGGAAAACGGCCAACCGATCGTCCGCGGCACTTTCTCCGCCCGCGCCGCCGCGTTCGAGGCACGCCATCAGGATCGCGAACGCCCACTGCCTTGGCGACGCTTGACCGCCGATTACACCAGTCCGACCAGCGGTGAAACCTACCTGTTCATCTACCGCATTCCTTATCCCGAACTGCAGGCCTGGCATCGCGGCAGTCTGGCCTGGCCGCTCAGCGCGTTGGGCATCGCACTGGTGGTACTCACCGGCTTCAGCCTGCTGCTGACGCTATCCATCACTCGCCCATTGGATCGCCTGCGCCGTGCCGTGCACGACCTAGGGCAGACCAGCTATCAGCAGCAGTCCCTCGCCCGTCTGGCAACACGGCGCGACGAGCTCGGTGTGCTGGCGAGCGATTTCAACCGCATGGGCGCACGGCTGCAGGCGCTGATCGGCAGTCAGCGCCAGCTGCTGCGCGACGTATCCCACGAACTGCGCTCACCGCTGGCGCGCCTGCGCATTGCCCAGGCACTGGCCGAGCGCGCCAGCCCGAGCGAACGCGAAGTGATCTGGCCGCGACTGGCCAAGGAATGCGATCGACTGGAAGCGCTGATCAGCGAAATCCTCGAGCTATCCCGCCTGGATGCGGAACCCGGCACGGCAACGGCCGTCGACCTGCCAGCAATGTTCGAGCAACTGAAGGACAACGCCCGCATCATCGCGCCCGCTCAACGTATCGACGGTCGGGTCGAGCCTGGCCTGGCATTCACAGGTTGGACGGAAATGCTCGAACGCGCACTGGACAATCTGTTGCGCAACGCCCTGCGCTTCAACCCCGAGGGCGTGCCCGTGGAGCTGCGCGCGCAGCGCGACGGTGACGAGCTGGTACTGAGTGTGCGCGACCACGGGCCAGGAGTCGCCGACGAACACCTGCCGCAACTGAGCCAACCCTTCTTCCGAGCGCCAGGACAAACGGCCGCCGGACATGGCCTCGGATTGGCCATCGCACGCCGTGCGGCCGAGCGCCACGGTGGCCAGCTGCAGCTGGTCAACCACCCCGATGGCGGCTTCATCGCGAGCCTGCGTCTGCCGTTGGCAAACGCTGTAGGCACGGTGTCAGAGATTCAGAGCCATCACTGACCGTTCCAGCCGTTGACGAAAGCCTCGGGCTCGAGCACCGGGGCGCTACGGATGCGGCCCTCCGGCGTGCCCAGGTACAGGAAGCCCAGCAGACGTTCCTGCTCGGCCAGGCCCAGCCCCTTCATTACATGCGGGTCATAGGCGAACTCACCGGTGCGCCACACCGCGCCAATCCCCTGGGCATGGGCGGCCAACAGCAGACCATGCGCCGCGCAGCCGGCAGCCAGTAACTGTTCGCCTTCCGGGACTTTCGGGTGCGCCTTCGGACTGGCGATCACCACGATCAGCATCGGCGCACGCAGCGGCATGTTGCGCGCCTTCTGCAGCGCTTCGTCCGAGGCATCGGTCTGCCGGGCCTGCAGAGCGTCGGCAAACAGCTCACCGAGCTTGCCGCGCGCATCGCCCTCGACGGTCAGGAAGCGCCAGGGGTGCAACTGGCCGTGATCCGGCGCACGCAAGGCTGCACGAAAAAGCAGATCGAGTTGATCGGCATCGGGTGCCGGCTCGCATAGGCGAGTGACAGATACGCGGTTGAGCAACAGGTCCAGAGCGTCCATCCATTACCTCCTGAAAGGGTCGGACATTCTAGAGGGTGTTGGCGACGTACCGCGAGTGATGGCCGGCCGACAGCGCAAACAACGCGCCGGCCGGCGCTGGTGGCCCGTGCAGTGAGTTGGCTGAGGCAAGTTCCGATGAACATGGCTCCGAGACAAGGCGCTGCGACGAGTCATGGCGGGGCTCATGGCAAGGAGCAGCAACACAGTATCGGGGCCATGGTCGCCGCAATTGACCAACCGAACTTACCAAACAGCCCACCAGGTCAAGCCACCCGATCCGGCGAGAGCTGCGGCTGCAGCGGCGGCACCAGCGGTGGCAGGCCGTGTGCCGCCCGCGCCGCGTCGCAATGCGCATTGTGCTCGCCGTTCTCCCAGGACGCCTCGAATTCGCGGCAGGTGCTCGAACGCTGCTCGTACATGCTGCAGCGCACGCCGCAACCGACATCGCCCAGCAGTCCGACGCAGCGCGCAGGTTTGCTCTCGGTCCCGAGCATGGCCACATGGAACGGCGAAACCTGAACTGTCAGCTGGTCCGGCACCGCACCGCCGGCAGAAACGCATTCACCAAAATAGAAGGACACACGAAAGTACGCGCAGCAGGCGCCGCACGTGAGGCAGGGATTGTCGATTGACATGGAAGGTGAACACCCAGAGACCGGAAATGGGCCGGCGCCCGGGCGGCTATTCTATTCATGGCGCTGCGCTTGGGAAGAGGCTCCACGGCTGCCGAGAAAACATTTTTCTACCAGCCGTCGGGCGGTTTACTGGCGGAGCGACGCGAGTAGAATGTCCGCCCTCTTTCACCGTGCCGAGCACCCTCTACATGGCCCTGCCGACCTTACGCATCATCGGTTTTATCCTCGGCATTTTCCTGATCACCCTGGCCGTCAGCATGATCATTCCGATGCTGACCCTGCTGGCATTCGAACGCACCGATGACCTGCAGGCATTCATCTGGGGCAGCCTGATCACCTTCTCCTGCGGCTTCGCCCTTGTCGCACCGGGTAGACCAGCCAACACCAACCTGCGGCCGCGCGACATGTACTTCCTGACCACGATCAGCTGGGTGGTGGTCTGCTGTTTCGCCGCCTTGCCGCTGATGCTGATTCAGCACATCAGCTATTCGGACGCCTTCTTCGAAACTATGTCCGGTATCACCACCACTGGCGCCACCGTGCTCTCGGGACTGGATAGAGCATCGCCCGGGCTGCTGATGTGGCGCTCGCTGCTGCACTGGCTGGGTGGCATCGGCTTCATCGGCATGGCGATCGCGATTCTGCCGCTGCTGCGAGTCGGTGGCATGAGGCTGTTCCAGACCGAGTCCTCGGACTGGTCGGAGAAGGTGATGCCGCGCTCGCACGTGGCCGGGCAGTACCTGCTGGTCATCTACGTGACGTTTACCGTCGCCGCGTTTCTGGCCTTCCTGTTGACCGGCATGAGCATGTTCGATGCCATAAACCATGCGATGTCGACCGTCGCCACTGGCGGCTTTTCCACCTCCGATGCATCGATGGGCAAGTTCGGGCCGTCCGCGCACTGGGTCGCAGTATTCTTCATGCTGCTCGGCAGTCTGCCGTTCACCCTTTACGTGATGACGCTGCGAGGCCATCGCACGGCGCTGCTCAAGGATCAGCAGGTGCGAGGCTTCGTCCTGATGCTCACCATCACCAGCGTGCTGTTCAGCGGCTGGTATTGGCTGAACAATGACATTCCGGCGCTGGATGCACTGCGCATCGTGACCTTCAGCGTGGTTTCCGTGGTTACCACGACCGGTTTCGCGGTGGATGACTACACCCAGTGGGGCGGTTTCGCCGTCATGGCATTCTTCTACCTGACCTTCGTCGGCGGCTGCTCGGGCTCGACGTCAGGCGGGCTGAAGATGTTCCGCTTCCAGGTGGCCTACTCGCTGCTACGCGCCAACTTCAAGCAGCTGATTCACCCCCGCGCGGTAATCCGCCAGCAGTACAACGGGCACAACCTGGACGAAGAAATCGTTCGCTCGATCCTGACCTTTTCCTTCTTCATCACCATGACCATCGGCGTGCTGGCGCTGTGCCTGGCGCTCCTCGGCCTCGACCCGATCACCGCGCTCACGGGCGCGGCGACCGCGGTCTGCAACGTCGGCCCGGGGCTGGGCGAGATCATCGGGCCAGCCGGCAACTTCTCCACACTGCCCGACACGGCAAAATGGCTGCTGTCGATCGGCATGCTACTGGGACGCCTGGAGATCATCACGGTGCTGGTGCTGCTGACCCCGGCCTTCTGGCGCCACTGACTCAGGCCGCGGCGCCGGAGCCGCGCTTGAACAGCCGGCCGCCAAGCGTAACCAACGCCAATACCACGCCGCCGGCGACGATGCCGAATGCGGCGTCGAGCAGCGTCGGCAACAGGCCGCCGAGTACCGCTCCGATATAGGGCAGTCCGAGCGCTTCGTGGGTGCTGTTCTCGATGAAATGATGCACGGCGCGAATGCCGTGGGTGAGGATGCCGCCGCCCACCATGAACATCGCCGCGGTGCCGATGACCGACAGCGACTTCATCAGCCACGGCGCGACGCTCAGAATGCCTCGCCCGATGGCGCTGGCCACACCGCTGGCCCGCTTGCTCAGGGCCAGACCAAGATCGTCGAGCTTGACGATGGCGGCTACCAGCCCATAGACGCCTATCGTCATCAGGATGGCGATGCCCACCAGAACCATGACCTGCTGACTGAACGACGCGGCCGCGACCGTGCCGAGGGTGATGGCGATGATTTCGGCGGAGAGGATGAAGTCAGTACGCACCGCGCCGCTGATCTTTTTCTTCTCGAACGCCACCATGTCCACGGACGGGTCGGCGAGCGCCTTCACCGTCTCCGCGTGATCGCTGTCATCGCTATGAAGAAAGCGGTGCGCCAGCTTCTCGAACCCCTCGTAACAGAGAAAGGCGCCGCCGAGCATCAACAGCGGTGTGATTGCCCAGGGCAGAAAGGCACTGATCAGCAGCGCAGCGGGGACCAGGATCGCCTTGTTGCGAAACGAGCCCTTGGCCACTGCCCACACCACAGGCAGTTCCCGGTCGGCATTCACCCCGGTCACCTGCTGCGCATTGAGTGCCAGGTCGTCGCCCAGTACGCCAGCGGTCTTCTTGGCCGCCACCTTGGTCATGAGCGAGACGTCGTCGAGTACGGTCGCAATATCGTCTATTAACGCGAGCAGGCTGGTGGCCAATTGGGTCACTCCATCATGGAAAGGCGCATATAAGTAACCGATCTGCTCTAGCTAAGGCTATGTGGGCTTTCACAGGTTCCTACTGGCGTGAGCGCGCGGCCAGACGGTATTCGCCGGGCGTGACGCCGAACCAGCGCTTGAACGCCCGGTAAAAATTGCTCGGATCGGCAAAGCCAAGCAGATAGGCGATTTCCAGCGGCGCCAGGTCCGGCTGGGCGAGGTGCTGCACCGCCAGATCGCGACGCGTATCGTCGAGCAATTGCTGGAAGCTGCTGCCCTCCTCCTGCAGACGCCGCTGCAGGGTGCGCTCCGACAGGCACAGCGCCTGCGCCACGACTTCGCGCCTGGGCTCGCCCTGCGGCAGCAATCGACAGAGTATCTGCCGCGCGCGATGCATAACTTTGCTGTCGGAGAAGCGCGAGAGGTACTCACCGGCGAAACGATCATGCAATTGCGCCAGCGCTTCATTGGCGGTCGGCAACGGCATTTCCACATCCTCTTCGCGAAACAGCAACGCGTAGCGACGCGCGTCGAAGCGCAAAGGTGCCTGGAACAGCTGCCGATAGGGCTCCAGATCATCCGGCGGTTGGCCCTGAAAGCTGACTTCCAGCGGCAGCAACGGCGTTCCGGTGAGCCAGCGGCAGAATGTCAGGCAGCCTGCCAGGGAGCCTTCGGCACTTTGCCTAGCTGGCGGCAAGCGGTCGCCGATTATCGTCAGACTCAACCGATAGCCCTGTGCGCAGGGCTGGAAATCCAGATCGGCACCCTCGGCGATGATCCGCTGGTAGCGCACCAATCTGGCGAAGCCTTCCTTGAGATTGCGGCTGGACATCAGTGCATAACCGACCACGTTCAGTGCAGCCGGCCGCGCCTGGCGCGCCATGTTCAGGCCAATGGCGGGGTCACCGGAAACCGCCACCGCGCGTTGCCAAAGGCGCGTCATGTCATCCTGGGCAAAGCGCGCGTCGGGGTCGTCCAGAGCGGCATAGTCCAGATGCAGCTCAATGAACAACTGGCGGCAATCGATCCCGGCGGATTCCAGAGCCTGGACGATACTCAGCGCCCAGCTCGAGGAAGTGGTGCGTTCGGTCATGGGGTTTTCTTGTTCTTCGATAGGTGGGGCAGCTGCGCCTAAGGCTACTAAACTGGCCCTGATTGTCACTGACACGCAAGGTTAGCGATGACTAGTCTGTGCGCGACAATAACAGGAGGTACGCCATGAGTACGCAAACCGCCGAACGCTTCAGCCGCTTTGCCGATTTCTATCCGTTCTATCTCGCCGAGCACAGCAACCCCACCTGCCGTCGCCTGCACTTCGTCGGTAGCCTGCTGGTGCTTGGCATACTTGGCTACGCACTCCTTACCCAGCAGTGGCTCTGGTTGCTGGCGATGCCGGTGGCCGGTTATGGCTTCGCCTGGGTCGGCCACTTCATCTTCGAGAAGAACCGGCCGGCAACATTCCAGTATCCGCTCTACAGCTTTCTCGGCGACTGGGTGATGTTCAAGGACATGCTGACGGGCCGGATTCGCTTCTGAGCCTGATGACAGCGGCTATCCGACCGGTGCCATCATTGTTTTCATCCTCTGGTTTGGCGATGCGGCGTTGCTTGGTTATGATCTGACGGCTTTCGCGCGGGCCGGCCATCGCCGAGCTGGCCCCGTGATCGCGAGGCTGTCGCTGATGTGCTCGAAAGCTGTCGCCTTCGCAGGGTGACCCGTCGATCGAGCCTGGCGTCAGTCTGCAAGGCGCGAGAGAACGGCGTCGAAAAAACTACCAGGGATCGTACGCACACATGACTTCCACTCCGGTTGAGCGCCGCAATGGCCTCGCCACTCGCCCGTTGCGCGAGTACTACTCCCGCGTGCTCGCCTACCTGATCTGCGCCGCCACGCTTGCAGCTGGTACCTACACCCAGTATTTCTCGATGGACCTGCTGTGGATGGTGCCGTACGCCCTGCTCTATCCGCACCTGGCCTATCACCTGAGCTATCGCTTCAAGCGCGATCATCCCGAGCGCACAGCGCAGGTTCTGCTCTGCCTGGATGCCTTGAACGCCGGTGGCGGCATATTGCTGCTCGGTTTTTCGATCGTGCCCAGCCTGATGTTTCTGCTGACACTCAGCTTCAGCGCGCTGGTGAGCGGCAGCCTGCGCAACCTCGCCATCTCGCTGATCTGCGTGGGTGTCGGGGTCGGCCTGGCATCTCTCGTCGTGCCCCTGAGCTACCGCGGTACCACACCGCCACTGGTTTCTCTGGTGAGCATCCTGTTCACGACCTTTTACATATGCGCCACCGCCTACTTCGTGCACCAGCAGGGCCAGCGCCTCGCCCAGGCGCGCAAGGAGATCGAAACGGAGCAGGCCAAGGCCGCGCGTCTGGCACGCAACCTCGCCAAGTACCTCTCGCCCCAGGTGTGGGAGTCGATCTTCACCGGCAAGCGCAGCGTTCGCCTGGAAACCCAGCGCAAGCGGCTCACCGTGTTCTTCTCCGACATCAAGGGATTCACCGAGCTGGCCGAGGAACTGGAGGCTGAGGCCCTTACCGACCTGCTCAACAACTACCTAAACGAGATGTCGAAGATTGCCCTGAAGTACGGTGGCACCATCGACAAGTTCGTCGGCGACTGCGTGATGGTGTTCTTCGGTGACCCTTCTAGCCAGGGTGCCAAGAAAGACGCGGTGGCAGCGGTTTCCATGGCCATCGCCATGCGCAAACACATGAAGGTGCTGCGCCAGCAATGGCGCGCACAGGGCATTACCAAACCCATGGAAATCCGCATGGGCATCAACACCGGTTATTGCACGGTGGGCAACTTCGGCGCCGATACGCGCATGGATTACACCATCATCGGGCGCGAAGTGAACCTGGCCAGCCGTCTTGAAAGCGCCGCCGAGGCCAGCGAGATCCTGATCTCCCACGAAACCTATTCGCTGATCAAGGACGTCATCATGTGCCGCGACAAGGGCCAGATCGCGGTCAAGGGTTTCTCCCGCCCGGTGCAGATCTACCAGGTGGTGGACTTCCGCCGCGACCTTGGCGCCACCTGCAGTTTCGTCGAGCACGAACTCCCCGGCTTCTCCATGTACCTGGATACCAACGGCGTGCAGAACTTCGACAAGGAGCGCGTGATTCAGGCACTGCAGCAAGCGGCCGAGAAACTTCGCGACAAGGTCATCCTCTGATTCTCTGACCGCTGGCGGCCAGCCGTCGACTAACCGAATCTGGCCAAGTGGTCTGTTCGGTAAGTTCAGTTAGTCAATTTCGGCGCCCAAGGCCCCAATACGGTGTTGCAGCATTGTCTTCGAGCCATGTTCACCCGAACTTGCCTCAACCAACTCACCGCACAGACCACTGGTCAGCGGGCCTGCTTCGGGACAGCCGCCAGATGCTATCGCTGCGCAACTATCACCACCTCATCGCCCATAGCCACGAACATCCGCAACTGGTATTCGGCTTGAAAGGGCTGCTGGAGTTCGAGATTGCCGGGCGCGGCAGCCGCGTCGGCGAGCAGAGTCTCGCGGTAATTCCGTCCGCCACTCACCATGCCTGTGCCAGTGTCACCGGCAGTCACTGCCTGGTGCTCGATCTCCCGTCGGAGAGCTGGGTTCGTCAGCGCTTGGGCCACCACACCGAACCCAGCCTGCGTCTGATCGATCGACCGGATACCGTGCGCCTGAACGCAAGCCAGCAGCGCCTGGTCGCCTGGCTGGCGCACAGCCCGATCAATGATCCATTGATTGCCGAACAGGGCGCCGTACTCCTGCTCGCCAGTCTGGCCAGTGGGCAACATATCCACCATGACCAGCACGCACTGCCGGTCGCCGCTATCGACGCCTTCATCGATCAGCATCTATCCCACCCGCTTCAGGTTGCCGACCTGGCCCGTATCGCCGGGTTGTCGGTGGCCGGTCTGCACGCGCGCTTTCTTCGCGAGACGGGCCGAACGCCGATGGAACACGTACGCCAGCGCCGCTTGCAGCATGCCGAGGCGCTGTTGCACGACACCCGCCTGCCAATCGGCGAGATCGCCGCGCAGGTGGGCTATGCCTCGCAAAGCGCCTTCACCGCCGCACTGGTTCGCGCACGAGGCTGCACACCGCGCGCACTGCGACGCGAGCTGCGCGACAAAAGCGGTGACTGACGCGACAGACACACTCCAAGCCACGGCCTAGCATGGTCCTGATTCGCAAGGTTCAGGTAGCCATGACCCCACTCTTTTTTTTCCCCGCCACTTCACGCACACACCACTCGCTCGAGTGGATCGTTCCATGACGCCGCGCAACGCGCTGTTGGCCATCCATCTCGGCGCGCTGATGTTCGGCCTGTCCGGCGTGCTCGGAAAACTGGCCGAAAGCTCGGCGCTGATCATCACCTTTGGTCGTGCACTGTTCGCCGTGTTGGCCCTGCTGCTGGTGGCGCAGTTGCTGCGACCCAGCGGGGCGCCGCCAAACTGGCGGCAGCGTGGCGGTCTGGCCTTGGGCGGGCTGTTGCTGGGTGCGCACTGGTTGACGTTCTTCATCGCAGTGAAGATCGCTGGCGTCGGCATTGCAACCCTGGGCTTTGCCAGCTTCCCTGCCTTCACCGTGCTGCTCGAAGGCCTGCTGTTCCGCGAACGCACCCGCGCCATCGAGTTCGCCATGGTCGGGCTGGTCTGTGCCGGCCTGCTGCTTGTCGCGCCGGCGTTCGATCTGAGCAGCGGACCGACTGCCGGATTGCTCTACGGTGTGCTTTCCGGCCTGCTGTTCGCGCTCCTGTCGCTGCTCAACCGTGCCGTCACCCGCGGCCTCGATCCGGTTCGCTCGGCGCTCTGGCAGAACCTGGCGATCCTCGCAGCCCTGCTGCCATTCTGCTGGTCGGCGATACCTGCGATACCCGCGCAGGACTGGCTCTGGCTTGCTCTGCTCGGCGTGCTCTGCACCGGACTCGCACACAGCCTGTTCGTCGCTAGCCTGCGGGTCCTGAAGGCGCGCACGACGTCGGTGATCTTCGCTCTCGAACCGGTCTACGGCATCGCCTTCGCCTGGTGGCTGTTCGGCGAGCAGCCGACGCTACGCATGCTGCTCGGCGGCGCCTTGATCATCATCGCCAGCGTGGTTACCAGCCGCTTGAAAAGCCCGCCGAGTGTCGTTCCGAAACTGGCCAGCTGACGCTCAGCGGTCGTTATGCCCCAACGAGCGCTGCGGGTCGATGCGATCACGCACGCGCTGCTTGAGCTCCTTCGCCTCGGGAAAACCGCCGTCGAGCTTGCGCTCCCAGATCTGCACGCCATCGCAGCTGATATGGAAGGTTCCGCCTGTGGCGGGCACCAGACACACGCGGCCCAGGTCATCGGCAAAGGTCGACAGCAGCTCCTGTGCGAGCCAGGCAGCACGCAGCAGCCACTGACACTGGGTGCAATACGTAATGACGATTTCCGGTTTGCTTGCGGTCATTCAGGACAGCTCCGAAGGGAGATACGGCAGCCTATAATAGCCGCCTCTCCACCCTTCCCCGGTTCAGCCATGCTCCGCCTGTTCGTTTCCCTGCTGATGCTGTTAACCCTGCCGCCGCTGTTCGCCGAGCCGGCTCAGCCGAAGACCGGGCTCGTCCTGTCTGGCGGTGCGGCGCGCGGGCTGGCTCATGTCGGCGTGCTCAAGGCGCTGGAAGAGCAAGGCGTACGCATCGACGCCATCGCCGGCACCAGCATGGGCGCGGTCGTCGGCGGGTTATACGCAGCAGGCTACAGCGTTGCCGAACTCGAGCGCCTGGCATTGACCCTCGACTGGCAGCAAGTGCTGTCCGACGATCCGCCGCGCCAGGACATCCCCTACCGCCGCAAGCAGGACGACCGTGATTTCCTCATCAAGCAGAAGCTCAGCTTCCGCGACGACGGCAGCCTCGGCCTGCCGCTGGGCGTGATTCAAGGGCAGAACCTCGCGCTATTGCTCGAGCGCCTGCTGGTGCACGCCAGCGACACCCGCGACTTCGACCAGCTGCCGATCCCCTTCCGTGCGGTGGCCACGGATATTGCCAACGATGAAAAGGTGGTCTTCCACAGCGGCCACCTGCCCCAGGTGATTCGCGCCAGCATGTCGATTCCGGCCGTGTTCGCACCGGTTGAGCTGGACGGCCGCCTGCTGGTGGATGGCGGCATGGTCGACAACATCCCGATGGACGTGGCGCGCGACATGGGCGTCGACCGCCTGATCGTGGTGGACATCGGCACACCGCTCAAGCCGCGCAACGAATTGTTGACGGTGGTCGACGTGCTCAACCAGACCACCACCATGATGACTCGCCGCAACTCCGAAGCGCAGCTGGCCACCCTGCAGTCGCAAGACCTTCTGATCCAGCCGCCGTTGGCTGCTTACGGCTCTACCGATTTCGCCCGCGCCGAACAGCTGGTCGACGCCGGTTACCGTGCAACGTTGGCTCTGGAGGGACGTCTTGCCGAAATGCGCATCACCGCCGGTGGCAATCCGGCATTGAGTCTTGCGCGTTCCAGCGACCCGCGTACACCGGTCATCACCGCAATTCGGGTAGAGAACGATTCGAAGGTCAGCGATGCGGTGATCCGTCGGCATGTCCGTCAACCGATCGGCGAACCGCTGGATCTGGAGGATCTGCAGAAGGACATGGGCACGCTCTACGGCCTGGACTATTTCGAGCGCGTGGAATATCGCGTCCAACGCGGCAAGCTTGGCAATACGCTGGTCATCAACGCCCGCGAGAAGCGTACCGGCACCGATTACCTGCGGCTGGGTCTGAGCCTGTCCGACGACTTCCGCGGCGACAGTGTATACAACCTCGGCGCGAGCTATCGGAAGAACGGCATCAACGAACTGGGTGCCGAGTGGCTGACCCGTCTGCAGCTGGGCGATCGCCAGGAACTCTACAGCGAGTTCTACCAGCCGCTGGATGCCGGCTCGCGCTGGTTCGTCGCACCGAATCTGTTCGTCGAGGCGCAGAACGTGGAGTCCATTCTCGACAACGATCCGATTGCCGAATATCGCCTGCAACGCTATGGCTACGGTTTCAATCTCGGCAGGCAGATCGCCAACAATGGCGAGATACGCTTTGGGATCGGCCAAGCCTGGGGTGAGGCCGATGTGCGAATCGGCGAACAGGATCTGCCCGACTTCAGCTTCACCGAGGGCTACTACGAGCTGCAGTACTCGTTCGACACGCTCGACAACATCGATTTCCCCCGCGAAGGCGAGGACATCCGCCTGACCATGCGTCAGTACGACCCCAGCCTGAGTTCGGACCAGCGTTATCGGCAATGGCACCTCACGCTGGACAAGGCGCTCAGTCACGGTGCCAACACCTGGGTGCTCGGTGGGCGCTACGGTCGCACGCTGGACGACGCGGAAGTGGTGACCTCGAGCTTTCTGCTCGGCGGGGCGCGTCAGCTGTCGGGCTTTCGTCAGAATGCCCTGGCCGGGCAGAACGTCAGCCTGGCGCGCATGGTGTACTACCGTCGTGTGACGCCGCGAGCGTTTCAGCCGTTGGACTTCCCGCTCTATCTCGGTGGATCACTGGAGCGCGGCCGCGCCTGGAACGCCGACAATGCCTTCGACAGCGGCTATATCAACGCCGCGAGCATCTTTCTCGGCTACGACACGCCACTGGGGCCGCTGAACTTCGGCTACGGCTTCAATGACGAGGACGAACAGGCTCTGTATATGAATCTGGGGCGCAGCTTCTAAGGCGAACGTGGGTCGGCTGGCCACCGAGGTCGGGGCGCCTCCCAACGAGCACGGCCCGCCCGGTTTTCGGGATTGCCCAACAAACGCGCGGCCAAGCCATTGATTCGGCCGTCGCAGGGCTTGTCGCACAGTGTGGCGTTGGGCTTCGTCGCTGCGCGACTCAACCCACCCTACGGTCTACAGCCTGTGCCGCTACGTAGGTTGGGTTGAGCGCAGCGAAGCCCAACGAGTGCGCAGATAACGCTCAGCGCTTGTCCAGATTGGCGAGGATTCGCGCATGCACCTGCTGGCACTTGCGCAGATCGGCTTCGTCGATACCGGCGAACGCCTCGTGGCGCACCTGCGTGGAAATCGCCTCGATCTTCTCGATCAGCGGTCGCGCCGGTGCCCCCAGAGAAATCCGTTTGGCCCGGCGGTCCTCGGCGGATGCCTTGCGATGCACCAGCCCCTGCGCTTCGAGACTATCGAGCAAGCGGGCCAGCGTCGGCCCTTCAACGGCAACGCTTTGGGCCAGTTCGCGCTGGGTGGGTTCGTGGTCGAAACGGGCCAGGTGCAGCAGCACCAGCCAGCGCGCCTGCGAGAGTCCGAGATCGGCCAGGCGTCGATCCAGTTCGGCGCGCCAGCCACGGGAAAGTTGCGCCAATTGCATGGCAAAGCGATGTTGCTCGGCGTACATGTACTGCCATTCCTGCAAAAACTAATTATTAGTGAGCTAACCACAGCTCTGGAAAGCAGGCAAGACGACCTTCGAACCCTGATCGAGCGATAGAAGTCGTAATGATGGCACGGCGAGAGTTGCGGCCCGGCAGACACCAGCTATCGCAGCGGCTTCAGGCCGAGCCGCAGGATGCACCTGGTTACAATTCGAACTCGACCTGCAGTGCAGCACGCACGCAATAAAGCACTTGTTCGGGTACTCGCCCGGCGAACTGCTCGGCGACGGCGCTCACCGGTGGCAGTTCGCCCTCGCCGTCGAGAAAGGCCTCCTGGATTTCGCCGAGCAGATCCTCGGGCAGATCCAGCGCCTGCTCCAGACTCAGCTGTTGCAGACCGATGGCCTCGGCGAGCATGGCGTAGACGTTCTTTTCGCTGCAGTCGAGCTGACGCGCGATCTGTGCAGGCGTCATGCCGGCGCGCGCCAATGTGATCAATTCGTGTCGTAGATCGGCAGGCGACTTGGCCACTTCGACACCGCCTTGCAGGACCTCCAGGAAGGCCTGACCGTAACGCTCCAGCTTGCGTGCGCCGACACCACTGATGGTGGCCATGTCCGACAGTGAGGCGGGCTGGCTGCGCAGCATTTCCAGCAGAGTTGCATCCGGGAAGATCACATACGGCGGCACACCGTGTTCTTCGGCCAGCTTGCGGCGCAAGGTGCGCAGCGCCTCCCAGGTCTCGCGCTCCTCGCCACGTACCAGTTGGCTGGCGGGGCTCTTCGACTGGCCCTTGGCGGCCTGCTGCGGCTTGAGGTCGCGGCGCAGTTCCAGGGTGACCTCGCCGCGCAGCAATGGCCGGCAACTGTCGGACAGGCGCAGGCCGCCGAAACCGTCGAGATCGACGTCCGCCAGTCCCCGCGCGACCAACTGGCGGAACAATGTGCGCCACTCACCTTCGCTCAACGCCTTGCCGACACCGAACACGGACAGATGCTGATGGCCGAAACCACGCACCTTGTCGTTGTCGCGCCCCAGCAGGATATCCACCAGATGACCGACGCCGTAACGCTGGCCGCTGCGGTAGATCGCCGACAGCGCCTGACGCGCCGGCTCGGTGGCGTCCCAGGTCTGCACGCCGTCGGCGCAGTTGTCGCAATGGCCGCAGGGCGTGGGCAGTTCCTCGTCGAAGTACGCCAGCAGCGCCTGGCGGCGGCAACGGGTTTCCTCGCACAGTGCCAGCATGGCATCGAGCTTGTGCTGCTCGACCCGCTTGTGGCGCTCGTCGCCCTCGGAGTTGTTGAGCATCTGCTTGAGGAAGATCACGTCCTGCAGGCCGTAGGCCATCCAGGCATCGGCGGGCAGGCCATCGCGCCCCGCTCGTCCGGTTTCCTGGTAGTAGGCCTCCAGCGACTTGGGCAGGTCGAGGTGGGCGACGAAGCGCACGTTGGGCTTGTCGATGCCCATGCCGAAAGCGATGGTCGCCACCATGATCAGGCCTTCCTCATTGAGAAAGCGCTTCTGGTGGTAGGCGCGCAGCTCGTTGGGCAAGCCCGCGTGATAAGGCAATGCCGGAAAGCCCTGTTCGGAGAGGAATGCCGCCAGGTCATCGACCTTCTTGCGCGACATGCAGTAGACGATGCCGGCATCACCGCGGCGTTCGGCGAGAAAACCCAGCAGCTGCTTGCGCGGCTGCTCCTTGGGCACGATGCGATAAAAGATGTTCGGCCGGTCGAAACTGGAGAGAAACCGTTCGGCGTTTTCCAGATGCAGACGCTGGACGATTTCTTCCCGCGTCCGCTTGTCCGCCGTTGCGGTCAACGCGATACGCGGCACACCAGGGAACAGTTCGGCCAACTGGCCCAGTTGCAGGTACTCGGGACGGAAATCGTGCCCCCACTGGGAGACGCAATGGGCCTCGTCGATGGCGAACAGCGCGACATTCAGTCGCTGCAGGAAGGCCAGCATGCGCGGCTGCACCAGGCGTTCAGGCGCGAGATAGAGCATCTTGATCTCGTTGCGCCGAATGCGCTCGGCAATGTCGCGCTGCTCATCGGCGCTCAGCGTCGAGTTGAGCGCCACGGCCGAGACGCCCAGCTCGTCGAGTGTCGCGACCTGGTCGTCCATCAGTGCGATCAGCGGCGAAACCACCACTGCCAGTCCTTCGCGCAATAGTGCGGGAACCTGGTAGCACAAGGACTTGCCGCCGCCGGTCGGCATCAGCACCAGCGCATCGCCGCCACTGCCGACACGCTCGATGATCGCGCCCTGGTTGCCACGAAACGCGTCGTAGCCGAAAACGTCTTTGAGGATGCGCTGTGCCTGGTCGAGCATGCCGGTCTCCGAAACAAGGCGCGCAGTATACGCGAGCGAACCGTTGAGTTCAGGATCGCGCGACCAATACGGACGACGCGTCATCCGAAGGCACGAGTAGCCTGCGCCCCGCGCCTCGTCTAGAATCCGGGTTGTCTTCCAGCCCCCAAGGTAGTTCCCGATGTCATTCGCCGAGCAACTCGCCCGCCTGCAAGTCTTTCTTGATGCAGATGACCTGCACGAGGAAGCACTGGATTACATCGCCGCCCATGGCTACCTGACAGCGCTGTGCATCTGTTCCGAGCAGGTGCCCGAGCGTGAATGGATCGATGCACTGTTCTCCGAACCACCCAAGTACAAAGACGACACCGAGCGCGAAGCCATCGAGGCCACGCTGATTCAGCTCAAGGCACACATTGCCCGCCAGCTGGCCAGTGACGAGGACATGGAGCTGCCGTGCGAACTGGACCTGGGCGAGGAGCCGGACGAATCCGATCTGCGCGGTTGGTGCATCGGCTTCATGGAAGGCGTGTTCATGCGCGAGGCGATCTGGTTCGAGGATTCCGAAGAGGAAGTCAGCGAGCTGCTGCTGCCGATCATGGTCGGCTCGGGCCTGTTCGACGAGCAACCGGAATTCGCCGATATCGCGGACAACCCCGAACTGGTCGACGAAATGGTGGCGCAGATCCCGGAGCTGCTGACGGCGCTCTACCTGATCTGCCATGCACCCGAGGAAAAGCCAGCCCTGCTCAAGCCACGTCGCCACTGACCGGCTGCAACGTGGCCAAGCGCCAAGGTGAGCGTCACACCCACCTGCGACAGTGCGACTGCCGGGGCACAGTCGCTGGCGCGCTGCCCCACTGCCGGACCTGTCCCGCTGGCTAGCATCACAGGAGGGAAGGCATTGTTCTGCACATCCCGATGCTCATCACGAATCTGTTATGAGACTGGCGTGAGCCAGCCGCTTGGCACAGGTCGTAGCGAATCGAAGATCCGGGCTGACTAGCATCATGGCCCATCGCGATATCCAGCAGCATCGCAACCCTCTGATCCGATCGTTCCTGCTCGGCGTCGGCTGGCTGGCCGTGGTGCTGGGCGTTGTCGGCATCTTCCTGCCCGTTCTGCCGACCACGCCATTCCTGCTGCTGGCCGCGGCCTGTTTCGTACGTAGCTCGCAACGTTTCTATGACTGGCTGGTAGGCCACCCACGGCTCGGTCCATGGTTTCGTGACTACCTGGAAGGAAACGGTATTCCGCTCAAGGGCAAGGTATACGCCATCGCCACCATGTGGATCAGCATCGGCATATCCTGCTGGCTGGTGCCGCTGATCTGGGCCCGAGTTGGAATGCTGCTGAGCGCGACGCTCGTGACGCTCTACATTCTCAGGCAGAAGACATTGCCAGTCGGCAACGACACCGGCGTCAGGTAAATCAGCGCCACACGGCCACTGCGCGGTCGCAGGCAAACCCTCTAGTGGCCCGGGCGGTGAGTTGATGGAGGCCAATTCGGATGAGCATGACTCCAAGACAAGGAGCAGCGACACAGTATCGAGGCCATGGGTGCCGAAATTGACCAACTGAACTTACCAAACAGGCCACTAGGTATCGACATGGTTACGCCGATATACCTCCTGCCCCATTGCATCGATCTGCCCCTCGATCAATGCGTCGAACGGACGGAGCAATTCATCGAATCGGCTGGGGCTTTCCAGTAGGTTAAGTGCCGTGACGATCGCCTCGATGGTCGACAACGCGCCGGGCATTGGCGCCTTGCGCAAGCGATAGCGGGAGCTCAGCCCTTCTGGCAGCGCCACCCGCGGCAACCCAGCCAACCATGGATTGACGTGCAGGATCTTGCGCGCCTTTCGCCAAGTGCCATCCGGCACGATCAGGCGCACGGGTTGGGCGGCACCGGCCAGACTCCCGAGCGGCACGGCGTCTTCGCCGGGAAATAACAGATAGCTCGGCCGGGCGGCATCGGAATCGTCCTCGAAGCACTCGCCCACCCGCAGCTCTGCGTTGCGCAGCCCCAACACGGCCAGGCGCGCCGTATTGAGCGCATGACTCGCTTCACTGGAATGCTGAAGGATGAGCACCTGGGTACGGCTATTCAGTGTTGGTATCAGCGCGCAAAGGCACAGGGAGGACGGGCGCTGGCAGCGTGAGCATAGTGGACGGGACATGGTTCACCTCGGCGGCGGAGTCTGCCATATCGGGCACTGCTCTGCAGAGCGGCTATGCTTGCGACGTCCCCGCAATGAGGAGCAGGCATGATCACCGTCCACCACTTGAACCACTCCCGCTCGCACCGCGTCCTTTGGCTGCTGGAAGAGCTGGAATTGCTTTACGAGCTGAAGCGCTACCCGCGCGACCCGAAAACCATGCTCGCGCCAGCAGAGCTGAAAGCCGTACACCCGCTGGGCAAGTCTCCGGTGATCACCGACGACGACCTCACGCTGGCCGAGTCGGCAGCCATCCTCGAATATCTGCTGGAACGCTATGGCAACGGACGCCTGATGCCGCAGAACGGCACTCCGGAATACCGTCGCTTTCGCTACTGGATGCACTACGCGGAAGGCTCTGCGATGCCCCCACTGCTACTGCGGCTGGTATTCGACCGCGTCGCCAATGGGCCGATGCCGTTTTTTGTTCGCCCCGTCGCACGCGCTATCGCCAAGGGCGCTAACAGCGCCTTCATCGGGCCACAACTGAAGACCCATCTCGACTACATGGAAGCGGAACTGGAGAAGTCCGACTGGTTCGCTGGCAACGCATTCAGTGCAGCGGATATACAGATGAGCTTCCCACTGGAAGCTGCCCGTGCCAGAGCCGGCCTGGACGAGAGCCGCCCGCGCCTGATGGATTTTCTGCAGCGGATACAGCAACGGCCCGCTTATAAACGAGCCGTGGAGCGCGGAGGACCCGCCTTGCCCACCGCATAGACCCCCACCAGACTCAGTGGCGGCGGCGATCCTGCTCGCGCTGGGCGCGTACTGGAATAGGCTGCATACGGGGCGGTTCGATCAAACCAAGAGCGACCGCCAACTTCCAGAACATCTCGTTGAGCCTTGCTTTCATGGTCACACCCTCCTGCGAAATAACGGGCTACATCGGAGCCATGCGGGCTTCGAGGACAGCATAATTCAACTTCGGCTCCGGCGCTCGTGCGCTTTGCAAGCGCGAGCCCCGAATGAACGCCGCTTTGTTACGGCGCTTTACAACTGCGACCGAGGCGGCGCAAAGGCGTTCAAACGAATTCACCGCCGGTCTTCAGTTGCGATCGGCCTTGCGTCGATAAGGGAACACATCGATCACCTTGCCGCCGCTGATGGCGTCCTGCAGCCCTTTCCAGTAATCAGCATCGTACAGCTCGCCATGCAAGCTGGCGAAAAGCCGGCGCTGGCCATGATCTGCGAACAGAAAGCGCGGGAATTCCTCGGGGAATACGTCGTTCGGCCCCACCGAATACCAGGGCTCCGAGGCCATTTCATCCTCCGGATAGCGCGGCGGTGGAATATGGCGGAAATTCACTTCGGTGAGAAAGCTGATCTCGTCATAGTCGTAGAACACCACCCGACCATGGCGGGTGACGCCGAAGTTCTTCAGCAGCATGTCCCCGGGAAAGATATTGGCCGCCGCCAGTTGTTTGATCGCCAGTCCGTAGTCTTCCAGCACCTCGCGCACCTGCTCGTCGCTGGCATGCTCGAGGTAGAGATTCAGGGGCGTCATGCGGCGCTCGGTCCAGCAGTGGCGCACCAGCACGGTATCACCCTGCACCTCGACCGTTGACGGCGCCACCTCTAGCAGTTCGGCCAGGCATTGCGGATCGAATTTCGCCTTCGGGAAACGGAAATCGGCGAACTCCTGGGTGTCGGCCATGCGCCCTACCCGGTCGACGCTCTTCACCAGGCGATATTTCTCGATCACCGTGGCTCGGTTGACGCTCTTGATCGGAGAGAAGCGGTCCTTGATCAGCTTGAACACCGTATTGAAGCCCGGCAGCGTGAACACCGTCATCACCATGCCGCGAACGCCGGGCGCCATGACGAAGCGGTCGTCGGTATTGGCCAGGTGATCGATCAGCGCACGATAGAACTCCGACTTGCCGTGCTTGTAGAAGCCGATCGAGGTATATAGCTCGGCGATGTGCTTGCCGGGCAGGATGCGCTTGAGAAAGCCGACGAACTCCGCCGGAATCGGCACCTCGACCATGAAATACGAACGGGTGAAGGAGAAGATGATCGACACCTCCGCCTCGTCGGTGATCAGCGCGTCGGCAATGATGCCTTCACCCTCGCGGTGCAGCAGCGGAATGACCAACGGCCACTGTTCGTCGCGGGTGAAGATCCGCCCAAGCAGGTAAGCCCCCTTGTTGCGATAGAGCACCGAGACGAACAGCTCCACGGTCAGCTCCGGGTCCTTGCAGACCCAGTCGGGCAGGGTTTCGTGCAACTGCGTCTGCAGGCGTCGCAGGTCTCCTGGCAAGTCGCAGTACGGCACCGCGAATGCGTAATCGCCAAGGATCTGTTCGAGCATCCCGCTCAAGTCGCCGTTGGGCTGGTAGGTACGGGTTTGCGCCAGCCGTTCATGAGCACGCACCGCCGGCCGGGTGGTATGGATGAACATGGTGCCGTCGCTGATGCAGTCATGGCTGAACAGCCCACAGAAGATCGAGTTGTACCAGGTCTCCGACAGCTCGTCGTCGAAGCGTGGGTTGATCAGCTCGATGTAGGCGCTTTTGATCTGCGGCCAGGCCTCGACCTGAAGCAGGTCGGCGTGATCGAAACCGACCAGAAGGCCGCGCCGGGTTTCACCAACCTTCTCTTCGTAGAGGTTGATCCGCGCCGCCGATGCGCGCTGCGCTTCCTGCCATTGCGCCTGCTCGAAGCGCACCCGCGCGCCTTCGGTGATCAGGCGAAAGTGCTCTCGGTAGTCATCGAAGCCCAGGAGGATCTGCCGAGCAATTTCAGCGGTCAGTTTCTGCTGCACCATGATGCACCCACTGCAGGACATGAACGTCCGCCGAGCTTAGCAGCACGCAGTTTGAAAGTCGGTTTCGGATTGCCAGTTGGCTGATGGACGACAACACTTGCAGCTCCCCTCCGGTGGAGCCGCCCCATGCGTCCGCTCGACATGTTCCGCCTGCTTGCTCTCGCCGCCATCTGGGGTGCGAGTTTTCTTTTTCTACGCATCATCGCACCAGTGCTCGGCACCTTTCCCACGGCGTTCTTTCGTGTGCTGCTGGCAACCGCAGGGTTGCTGGCCATCCTGCTGTTGCTGCGCACGCGCTGGGATTTCCGCGGCAAGCTGGGGTTGTGCCTGGTGCTGGGCGTGATCAATTCCGGCTTGCCGTTCGCGCTGTATTCGGTGGCCGCGCAGCTGGTGCCGGCTGGCTATTCGGCGATCTTCAACGCCACCACGCCGATGATGGGCGTGCTGATCGGCGCACTGTTCTTCGCCGAGGAGCTGACGCTCGCCAAGATAATCGGCGTTTTCAGCGGACTCGGCGGCGTGGCATTGCTGATGCGAATCGGGCCGGTGCCATTCGACATGGAGCTGCTGCTCGGCGCGCTGGCCTGCCTGGGCGCCACCGCCTGTTATGGCTTCGGCGGCTTTCTCACCCGCCGCTGGATCAACCAGGGCGAAGGCCTGAACAGCGAGGTGGTCGCGTTCGGTAGTCAGCTCGGTGCGGCACTGTGCCTGTTGCCACTGTTCGGATTGTCGTTACTGAATGCGCCGCCGGTGGACTGGGGAGACTCGACGGTCTGGCTGAGTCTGCTGGGTCTGGGACTGGTCTGTACGGCGTTCGCCTACATCCTCTACTTCCGCCTGCTGGCGGATATCGGACCGGTCAAGACGCTGACGGTGACCTTTCTGATCCCGCCGTTCGGTGTGCTATGGGGCGTGATCTTTCTTGATGAGCCACTTTCGTGGGCTTACGTCCAGGGCGGTGCGTTGATCGCGCTGGCGCTGTGGTTGATTCTGCGCCAGGCGCCAATCACACGGCCAACGGCGCAGTTGCGACGCAGCTGACTTGCTCAGCTGCGTCGCCCTGCATCACTGCACCAGTTCCTGCTCGCTGAACATGTCGGTGAACAGCATGCTCGACAGGTAACGTTCGCCGGAATCCGGCAGGATCACCACGATGTTCTTGCCCTGCATTTCCGGACGCTCGGCCAGACGGACCGCGGCAACCATGGCCGCACCGCAGGAAATGCCGCAAAGAATGCCCTCTTCGCGCATCAGCCGCAGCGCCATCTGCTTGGCCTCCTCGTCGTCGACCAGTTCGACCTGATCGACCATGGACAGGTCGAGGTTCTTCGGCACGAAGCCTGCGCCGATTCCCTGAATCTTGTGCGGGCTGGGCTTGACCTCGTCACCCGCCAGGGTCTGGCTGATGACCGGCGAGCTGCTCGGCTCCACGGCAACGCTGAGGATCTGCTTGCCCTTGGTGTTCTTGATGTAACGCGAAACACCGGTAATGGTGCCGCCCGTTCCGACGCCGGCGACCAGCACATCGATGCTACCGTCGGTGTCGTTCCAGATTTCCGGGCCGGTGGTCTTTTCATGGATCGCCGGGTTGGACGGGTTCTCGAACTGCTGCGGCATGTAGTACTGCTCGGGGTTCGAAGCCGCGATTTCGGCCGCCTTTTCGATCGCGCCCTTCATGCCCTTCGCCGGTTCGGTAAGCACCAGTTCGGCACCCAGCGCCTTGAGTACCTTGCGCCGCTCCAGGCTCATCGATGCCGGCATGGTGAGCATCAGTTTGTAGCCGCGCGCCGCGGCGACGAAGGCCAGACCGATGCCGGTATTGCCGGAGGTCGGCTCGACCAGCGTCATGCCGGGCTTGATCCGGCCGCTGTCTTCGGCGTCCCAGATCATCCCGGCACCGATACGGCACTTGACGGAGTAGGCCGGGTTCCGGCCTTCGATCTTGGCCATGATGCTGACGCCCTTGGGACCAAGGCGATTGATCATGACCAACGGGGTGTTGCCGATGGAGCGTGCGTTGTCTGCGAATATGCGACTCATGGGAATGCCCTGTCCGAGGTGTACCAGACCAATCAGCCTATGCGCAGTCCAGGCGTCAGTCCAGCCGAACTCACGGCGGAAACCTGGGGTCCATCGTCTATACGCCCACATCTCCGGAACGCCATGACCCGTCGCCTGCTTCCCCTGTGGATTCTTCTCGCACTCGGCCTGCTGCTGATCGTGCTGCACCTCGCCCTGCCCCACCTGGTGCGCAATTATCTGAACGAAAAGATGGCCGACATGGGCGACTATCAGGGCCATGTCGAAGACGTCGATCTGGCTTGGTGGCGCGGGGCTTACCGCGTCGAAGGGCTGTTGATCGAGAAGAAGGACAAACGCGTACAGGCGCCACTGCTGAAGGCGCCAGGCATCGATATCTCCATCAGCTGGGACGCAATCCTGCGCCACCGCGAGATCGTCGGTGAGGTGATCTTCGAACAACCGCACCTGAACTTCGTCGATGGCGGCGACAGCGGCGAATCACAGAGCGGCGAAGGAGTCGATTGGCGCGATCAGCTCGAGGCCCTCGTACCGATCACGCTGAACGAGATTCGCGTCGTCGATGGGCAGCTTTCCTTTCGCAACTTCTCTTCCGATCCACAGGTGCACGTCTACGCGAACGATATCCAGGCCAGCCTGTATAACCTGACCAACACCGATGGTGCCGATGGCACCCGCACGGCAGCGTTCGAAGGCACCGGCAAGCTGTTCAACCATGCGCCGATCGAGGCGCAGGCCAGTTTCGACCCGTTTACCGACTGGGAAGACTTCGAGGTCAACCTGCGCGTCACCGAGGTACCGCTAAAGCAGCTGAACGACCTCAGTCGCGCCTATGCCAATTTCGATTTCGCCGGCGGGACGGGTGATCTCGTCCTCGAAGTGCAGGCCACCGATAGTCGACTCGACGGCTACATCAAGCCGTTGCTGCGCAACGTCGATATCTTCGATTACGACCAGGATGTGGCGAACGAGGAAAAGGGTTTCTTCCGCGGCCTTTGGGAGGCCGTGGTCGGCGGCGGACAGGAGGTGCTGGAGAACCAGCGCAAGGATCAGTTCGCGACCCGTGTCGAACTGTCCGGCACCACCCACGAAACCGACGTGAGCCCATTCCAGGCCTTCGTCGCGATACTGCGCAACGCCTTCGTCGAAGCCTTATCGGCTCGTTTCGAACGGTCCCTGGGCGAGGACGAGTAATCATGCAGCGTCACCAGAAGCGCACTCGCAGCCATTCAGTGACTGAATGATGCGCTCGCGTTCACAGTCACGCGAGCTTCCCTTATAGTCCCCTCCTGACTACAACGAGCGCCTGCGTGCCAGGCCCGCCGAAGGAATCCGCAATGAAATTCGAAGGCACCCAGTCCTACGTCGCCACCGACGACCTGAAACTCGCAGTCAACGCCGCCATCACCCTGCAGCGCCCGTTGCTGGTCAAGGGCGAACCCGGCACCGGCAAGACCATGCTGGCCGAGCAGTTGGCCGAATCCTTCGGCGCCAAACTCATCACCTGGCACATCAAGTCCACCACCAAGGCGCACCAGGGCCTTTACGAATACGATGCGGTAAGCCGCCTGCGCGACTCCCAGCTGGGCGTGGACAAGGTCCATGACGTGCGCAACTACATCAAGAAGGGCAAGCTGTGGGAGGCCTTCGAGAGCGAAGAGCGGGTCATCCTGCTGATCGATGAAATCGACAAGGCCGACATCGAGTTCCCCAACGACCTGTTGCAGGAACTCGACAAGATGGAGTTCTACGTCTACGAGACCAACGAAACCATCAAGGCGACCCAGCGGCCGATCATCATCATCACCTCGAACAACGAGAAGGAACTGCCTGACGCCTTCCTGCGCCGCTGCTTCTTCCATTACATCGCCTTCCCTGATCGCGAGACGCTGCAGAAGATCGTCGATGTGCACTACCCCGGCATCAAGCAGTCGCTGGTCAGCGAGGCGCTGGACGTATTCTTCGACGTGCGCAAGGTGCCGGGCCTGAAGAAGAAGCCCTCGACCTCCGAGCTGGTCGACTGGCTGAAGCTGCTGATGGCCGACAACATCGGCGAGGCGGTGCTGCGTGAGCGCGACCCGACCCGTGCCATCCCGCCGCTGGCTGGCGCCTTGGTGAAGAACGAGCAGGACGTGATGCTGCTGGAGCGTCTAGCCTTCATGAGTCGACGCGCCAACAGCCGCTGATCGCTGCCGGCTTCGGTGGCGCCGGTCGCGCACTCACTGGAGGAAAGAAACCATGCAAACGCATACCGGTAGTTGCCTGTGCGGCGTCGTGCGCTATCGCATCGACGCCCCCATCGACGAGCTGACCCACTGCCACTGCAAGATGTGCCGCAAGGCTCACGGTGCCGCCTTCGCCAGTTACGCGAGCGTGCCCTTGGACGCACTGCATTTCATGTCGGGCAAGGATCAGCTGGGCGTCTACCACTCCTCCGAACATGTGACGCGCACCTTCTGCATCCGCTGCGGCTCCAACCTGCTGTTCGTCGACAACCGCGAGCATGAGGTCGGCGTCGCTGCCGGGACCCTCGATTCACCGCTGTCGGCGCCGCCGCAATCGCACATCTTCGTCGACTCCAAGGCGGCGTGGTACGAGATTCACGACGCACTGCCCCAACACAACGGCGACAGCCCCGGCTGAGCGCCCCGAACATTGCGCACTACCCCACGGTGCGCCTGAGGTTTTCTGCCATGCTGCTTGGCCTGTTCAATGAGATGCGCGCTGCCAAGGTGCCGGTATCGGTGCGCGAACTGCTGGACCTGATCGATGCGCTCAAGCACCGCGTCGTGTTCGCCGACATGGACGAGTTCTATTTCCTCGCACGCACGGTGATGGTCAAGGACGAGCGCCACTTCGACAAGTTCGACCGGGCCTTCGGTGCCTATTTCAAAGGTCTGGAAAACCTCGATCAGCATCTCGAGGCGCTGATCCCCGAAGACTGGCTGCGCAAGGAATTCGAGCGCAGCCTGACGGACGAAGAGCGCGCGCAAATCCAGTCCCTCGGCGGCCTGGACAAGCTGATCGAGGAATTCAAGAAGCGTCTCGAGGAACAGAAGGAGCGCCATGCCGGCGGCAACAAGTGGATCGGCACCGGCGGCACCAGCCCCTTCGGCTCGGGCGGCTACAACCCCGAAGGCATCCGCATCGGCGATGCCGGCAAGCGCCAGGGCAAGGCGGTGAAGGTCTGGGACCAGCGCGAGTACAAGAATCTCGACGATCAGGTCGAGCTGGGCACGCGCAACATCAAGATCGCCCTGCGCCGCCTGCGCAAGTTCGCCCGCCAGGGCGCGGCGGACGAGCTGGACATCGACGGCACCATCGACCATACCGCCCGCGACGCCGGCCTGCTCAACATTCAGATGCAACCGGAGCGGCGCAACGCGGTGAAGTTGCTGATCCTGTTCGACATCGGCGGCTCGATGGACGCCCACGTGAAGGTCTGCGAAGAGCTGTTCTCAGCCTGCAAGACCGAGTTCAAGCATCTGGAGTACTTCTACTTCCACAACTTCATCTATGAATCGGTGTGGAAGAACAATTTCCGCCGCACTTCGGAACGCACCTCGACCCTGGACCTGCTGCACAAGTACGGCGCGGACTACAAGGTGGTGTTCGTCGGCGATGCGGCGATGGCGCCCTATGAAGTCACCCAGCCGGGCGGCAGCGTCGAGCACTGGAACGAGGAAGCCGGCTACGTGTGGATGCAGCGCTTCATGGAGAAGTACAAGAAGCTCATCTGGATCAACCCTTACCCCAAGGATACCTGGGGCTACACCACGTCCACCGGCATCATCCGCGAGCTGGTGGAAGACCGCATGTATCCGCTGACCCTGAGCGGGCTGGAAGAGGGCATGCGGTTCCTGGCGAAATAACCGGGCGAGCCGGCGCAGGCCGGGTTCGCCAGCGCCTTGGAAATGGGCTACTCCTTACGACTCCGAGCACACGCCGCAGGAGAACGCCCGTGAATGACGAAGAACCACGCCAGTTGCCCACTGCCCTCTTTGTCGAGGCCCTGACCCTGGTCACATCGGTGCTGGGCGGCGCGAAGGATGGCAAGGAACTGCTGGAAAGCCTCGGCAGCCGGATCGACCCCACCAGGCCGCTGCGCTACGCCGTGCAGACCTGCGAACGACGCGACGACCATATCCTCGTTCGGGTCCAGGTTCGCAACAGCGGCGAGCACGGTGTCCATGTGCAGTCCCTCGACACCGAGGAGACGCTCAAGGCCGACATTCTCGAAGTCCGCGACATCACGGGACGCAACGCCCGAGTTGGATTCCAGCGTTCATCGGACAGCGGCGCCGCGCCCTCGGACGCTCCTCTGTTCCTCGACGCAGGAACCGCACGATTGCTGGAGATCAGACTGCAGGCCTTCGACGAGCGACGCCTGCGCAACGCGCCGTACGGCAAACTGGTGTTCGGCTACGTGGTGAATGGTGTGGCGAGAAGCAACCTGAGCGACGAGGTGGAATTCGCCTTTCCCACCCGTACCCGGCTTCTCTCGTGATATCGAGACTTCCTTCGCGAGGGGCGCGCCGTAGTTCAGTGTGCCCCATGCCTTGCGGGGAACGCCGCTTCCGAAACGATGCTTTTGCGTTCTGAGCGCTGAGTGGACGACCGATAACGGCTAGCGAACGCCAGACCGGCCTGCCAGTAACATTTTTTTTCATTTGCAGTTGCGGGTTTTCGCTCTCTCATCCGTCTTGTTCATTGAGACATCCAAAAAACCGCACCACGCCCTGCATGCGCAATGACATACGGGGCGCTCGGCTTGTCCTAACCGAGCCCAGCACATTGACGTGCCTGCGCAGCATCACCGTTACCGAATCCACCGCCCTCAGCCATAGACCTTGCCCTCATGTCCAAGAAGTCCCGCTCCAGACTCTGGTTTCTCGTTCACAGCTGGCTGGCCCTGCCGATCTGGTTCTTTCTGCTGATCATCTGCGTGACCGGCACCCTCGCCACGGTCAGCCAGGAGATCGTCTGGCTGGCCAACCCGGACGTGCGCGCCAGCAAGCCCTCGGCCGACGCCGAGCGGCTCGATTACGGCCAGATCCTGCAGGCCGTGCAGACGCAGGAGCCGAGGCTCGCCGTGCTCGGCCTGTCGCGCCCGCAGGAGGATCACTTCGCGCTGCTGGCGCAAGTCGCCTACCCCGACGCCACTACCGCGACCCTCTACGTAAACCCCTATTCCGGCGCCGTCCAGGGCACCAGCCCGCTGTTCGATTTTCGCCAGTTCACCCGCGCCCTGCACGGCTGGTGGCTGGCGCCCTGGACCGACGGCTACAGCTGGGGCTGGTATCTGGTATGCAGCCTCGGCCCGCTGATGCTGGCCTCGCTGATCACCGGCCTGGTGGTCTACAAGCGCTTCTGGCGCGCTTTCTTCAAGCCGCGGCTGCGCCTGAACCAGGGCGCGCGGGTGTTCTGGGGCGACTTCCACCGGCTATCGGGCATCTGGTCGATCTGGTTCATCGCCATCATCTCGATCACCGGTACCTGGTTCCTGCTGCAGGCGATCCTCTCGGACTTCGACATTCCCTACGTCGAGAGCCGCCCACCCGCGGTGATCCAGCGTGACGCGGTGACAACTACCGCCGGCCAGGCGCCGCCGACCCTGGGGCTCGACGAAATCACGCGGATCGCCCAGGCGCGGGTGCCGGGCTTCGAGCCCAGCTTCATCCGCCTGCCGGAAAGCGCCTATGGACCGGTCACCATCGGCGGGCGTGGCTGGTATCCGCTGATGAATCAGTCGCTATCCATCAACCCCTACGACGGCAGCATCGTCGGCACCAACCTGCTCGACGACCGCCCTGCCCTGTCCTTCGTCACCGAATCCATGTACCCGCTGCATTTCGGTGACTTCGGCGGACTCTGGCTGAAGCTGGTGTGGTTCCTGTTCGGCCTGCTGCTGACCTTCATGGTTCTGAGTGGCCTGCTGATCTGGAGCAAGCGCACGGTCAAGGCCACCGCTCAGCGACTGCGTCGCCCATCCCGCGCAACGCGCGGCACACACCTCGAAACCGCCGTGGAGAACACCCCATGAGCTCTGCTTCCACCGCCCCCGGTAGGCTGCGTGCGGCCTGGCTGCGCTGGCGCTTCCACCTCAACGTGCTGCTGCTGATCGTGCCGCTGGCGCTCATGTCGCAATACTTCCAGAACCAGGCCAAGTTTCGCGGCCTGATGGGTCTGGGCGAGCGCGAGATCGGCGAAATCCAGGTCGGCCCCTGGAGCGCGCGGCTGGCCGAACACGAACTGGGCGGCCCTCACGACGAGGGCATCTACGGCTTCCACAAACCGTTCGTGGTCGCCTTCTGCGAAACCTGCCTGCCACAGATCAAGGCGGCCTACCTGCGCATCGGCGAGCCGCAAAGCCTGCGGGCCGCTGGCGCCCTGCTGATGGGCAACCCCTACGCGCTGGAGGGCGAAGTGGTGGTGCCGCCGCGCGCCTCGCCGGACAGCGAACTCTGGCTGACCGTCGAAGGCTGGGACGGCAGCGTCCACCAGGCTTCCATTCCACTGGCCCAAGCCTCGCCCGATACCCGGGCCTGGCTCGAACAACGAGGCAACCGCTGATGCTCATTCGCCGGATCGAATTCACCCTGGGCGCCTTGCTGCTCGCCGGCGTCGTCCAGACCGCCGCGGCGCACCAGGCGCCTTTCTGCCAGTGCAAGGCCGTCGACGAACGCAATATTCGCTGCGTCGGCGGCTTCAGCGGCGGCGTGCCCGCCATCGGGGTGACGCTCGACGTGATCGGCTACGACCAACGCACCCTGGTGGCCGGCAAGCTGGACGAACAGGCATCCTTCACCTTCGAGCGGCCCGACGCGCCCTTCTACATCCTCTTCGACGCCGGCCCCGGCTACACCGTCGAGATCGACCATCAGGACCTGTGACCGCAAACAAGGGATTTCAGCGGGCGTCTACCTTGCGCCAGCCACCACCGAGCGCCCTGGCCAGCGCCACGCGGCTCTGTAGGCGAGCCAGGCGTAGCTGGGCGCTCCGGTCTTCGGCCTCGTACAGGGTGCGCTGGGCATCGAGCAGGTTGAGCAGATCCTCGGCGCCAGCCTGGTAGCGCCGTTCGGCCAGTTGCAGGGCGCGCTCGGCCTGGGCCTGGACCTCTTGCTGGGCCTGCCATTGAGCTTCCACGCCAGTGCCGGCATTCAGCGCCACCTGCACATCGGCGAAGGCTTCGATGATGCGTTGGCGGTAGCTGGCCAGCAGCTCCTCACGGCGGGCCGCGCTGCGCTCGCGTGTGGCGGCCAGGGCGCCGCCGTCGAAGATCGGCGCGGCCAGCGCGGCAGTCAGCGAATACAGCGGATCGGCGAGAACGCGGCTCAGGCTGCCGGCCGCGCCGCTGGCGCCAGCGGACAGGTCCAGGCGCGGCAACAGGGCGGCACGCGCCGCACGCAGGTCGGCATCGGCAGCGCGCAGTTGCGCCTCGGCGCTGGCCAGATCCGGACGGCGCAGCAGCAGGTCGCTGGGCAGTCCGGAGATAAACGAGGGTGCTTGCAGCGCCCCGAGTGAGGCCGAGGAGACCGTCGCCGGCTCGCCCTGCCCCAGCAATACAGCCAGCTCGCTGCGCACATCGTCAGCCTGCTGGCGCAGGGCTTCGCGGCTACGCCGCTGCTCGGCCAGCAGGCCACGTTGCTGGGCCAGTTCCAACGGCGTGGCGGCGCCCGCCGCCTGACGCGCCTGCACGGTAGCCAGTACCCGTTCGGCATTGTTCAGGTTGAGTTCGGCCAGGCGCAGGCGCTCGGCCAGGGCGGCCTGACGCAGCCAGGTATCGACCAGGCTGGCGGTCAGGCTCAGACGCAGGGCCTCGCGGTCGAAGCGACTGGCGGCCAGTTCGGCGCGGGCGACATCACGATCGGCGGCCAGGCGGCCCCACAGGTCCACTTCGTAGCGGGCGACGAGGCCGCCGCCATAGCGATTGCCGGCATTTTCGCCATTGCCACCCAGGCGGCCTTCGCGGCTGGCGCCGAGGTTGCCATCCAGGCGTGGCAGCAGCGCTGCACCGGCGGCACGGGCGCTGGCTTCGGCCTGGCGCAGGCGCGCAGCGGCGGCGGCCAGGTCCTGGTTGTCGTTCAAGGCCTGCTCAACCAGGGCGTCCAGCTCGCCGCTGGCGAAGCCGCGCCACCAGGTATCGGTTGGCGTTTTTCCATTGTCCCGGGCATGGCGCCATTCGCCTGGGGCGGCAGGCAGGTTGGCCGGCGTTTCGGCGGTATGGCTGCAACCGACCAGCAGCAACGCGCCGCACAACGTCGGCAGAAGGTATCGGGTCATGGAAAGTCCTGTCATTGCACGGCCAGAGCCACCACCGGGTCGAGCCGCACCGCAGTCCTGGCCGGCAGGTAGCCGAACACCAGGCCGGTGCCCACCGCGCAGGCGAAGGCCAGCAGCATCGCCGACAGCGAGAACACCAGCGGCACCTCCCAGAGGATCAGCAAAGCGCCGAACAGCAACCCGCTGACCACGCCGACGCTGCCGCCGACCAGGGTGACCAGCACCGATTCGGTGAGGAACTGGCGCATGATGTCGCGCTGGCGCGCGCCGGTCGCCATGCGGATGCCGATCTCGCGGGTGCGTTCGCGCACGGTCATCAGCATCACGTTCATCACGCCGATGCCGCCGACCAGCAGCGACACGGCGGCAATCAGGCCGAGCATCAACGTCATGCTCTGCCGCGTCTTGGCCTCCGCCTGCAGCTTGGCGGCGGAGTTGTACACGCGAAAATCCTCGCGACCGTGGCGCTGCAGCATGAGTTCTTCCACCGCGCGTTGCGCCTGTAACACCAGCTCGCTGCGCTTCACCTCGATCGCCACGTAGCTCTCGTCGCGCAGCTTGGGGAACACCCGCACCACACCCGTGCTGTGCGGCACCAGCACCTGCTCGTCCGGGTAGTTGCCACCGGCCTCGCTGCCCTTTTCGCTCATCACCCCGATCACCTCGAAGGGCGAACTGTCAATCAGGATGATGCTGCCCAGCGGATCACCGCCATCCGGGAAAACGCTGGTGTATACCTCATGGCCGAGCACCGCCACCGGGGCGATCTCGCGGTTCTCCGCGGCGCTGAAGAAGCGTCCGCGCGCCACGGGCCAATGGTGGATCTGCGGCAGCTCTTCGCCCACGCCGAGCACCTCGGTCTGCAGCGCCTGCTGGCCATGGCGAATCAGCGCCGGGTCGCGCAGGATCGGCATCACCCGTGCCACCTCGCGCAGCTCGCCGATGGCCGCGAAGTCGTCCAGCGTCAGCACGCCGACAGGGCCGCCAGTGCGTGGCACATCGCTGCCGATGTACATCATGTTGGCGCCCATCACGCCCATTTCGGCGACCACCTTCTGCCGTGCGCCTTCGCCGACGGCGAGCATGACGATCACCGAGGCCACGCCGATGACGATGCCGAGCAGGGTCAGCGCCGTGCGAAAACGATGGATCAGCAGCACGCGCCAGGCGCCGCGCAGCATCTCGCCCAGCTCGCCGAGAAAGGACGCGCCGCCGTCACGTCCGGCCTGGCGCATGTCCGGCGCGGGCAGCGCATTGGACGGGGCGGTGGCACCGCTGTCGCCGATCACTTCACCGTCACGGATCTCGATCACCCGCCGCGCCTGGGCGGCGACGTCGCGGTCGTGGGTGATGAGGATGATGGTGTGGCCGGCATCGGCCAGCTCGTGCAGCAGCGCCATGACCTCCTTGCCGCTACGGCTGTCCAGCGCGCCGGTGGGTTCGTCCGCAAGGATGATACGCCCGCCGTTCATCAGCGCCCGGGCAATCGACACACGTTGTTGCTGACCGCCGGAGAGCTGGTTGGGGCGATGTTCCAGGCGCTCCTCCAGGCCCATGCGCCGCAGCAAGGCCGAAGCGCGCTCGCGGCGCTGCTCGCTCGGCATGCCGGCATAGATGGCCGGCACCTCGACGTTCTCGCGCGCCGACTCGGTGGCGATCAGGTGGTAGCCCTGGAAGACGAAACCGAAGGCCTCGCGGCGCAGCCAGGCCAGCTGGTCGGCATCGAAGGCGGCCACGTCCTCTCCGGCGAAGCGGTAGCTGCCGGCGCTGGGACGATCCAGGCAGCCGAGGATGTTCATCAGGGTCGATTTGCCGGAACCGGAGGCGCCGACGATAGCGACGAATTCGCCCGCCTGGATCGACAGGTCGATGCCACGCAGCACGTCTACCGCCGGTGCGCCGTCGTCGCCGCCGTAGGTGCGACGGATGCCCTGCAGCTCGATCAGCGGCGCTACCACTGGAACCTCGGCATGCCGGCCTCGGCCTGCGCTTCGCCGGTCACCAGGCGTTCGCCCTCGTGCAGGCCTTCGAGAATTTCCGCCACCTGGCGATCCCGCGCGCCGACTTTCACCGCACGCAGTTCGGGCTGCCCGTCGTCGCCGAGAATGCGCACCTGATAGCTGCCCGGTTTGCCCTGCAAGGCATCCAGCGGCGCAGTGAGCACGCCCTTGGCCGAGGCGGTGACGAACACCACCTGGGCGGTCATCTGCGGCATCAGCTCGCCGTCGTCGTTATCCACCTCGAACAGCACGGTGTACTGCACCACCTTCTCCGTCTCGCTGCTGGCGCTGCCGTTCGAGTCGCCCTCGCCCACCGGGGCCGGCAGTACCTGGCGCACGCGGCTGTGCCAGCGGCGCTCGTCGCCGCCCAGGGTGGTGAAATACAGCGGCAGGTCCGCCTTGATCCGGCGGATATCGGCCTCGGAAACGCGCGTCCAGCCGGTCATGCTGGACAAGTCGGCGATACGCATCACTGTCGGCGTCTGGTAGGTGGCGTTGAGAGTCTGGCCCTGCTTCACGTCGACGCCCAGCACCGAGCCGGCGATCGGTGCGAAGAGGCGCGTGTAGCTGAGCTGCGCCTCGTTGCCACGCAGCCGTGCCTGGGCTTCGGCAATCTGCGCACGCAGCTGTTGCAGGCGTGCCTCGGCCGAGCGCAGGGTGGCCACGGCGATCTGCACGTCTTCCTCGCGGGTCGCCTCGTCGGCCAACAGGCGCTGCTGGCGACGATGTTGCTGGCGCGCCAGGTCGAGCTGCGCCTGCTGCTCGGCCAGTTGCGCGCGCAGGCCGTCCAGCGCAGCGCGATCGGCCTCCACCGTGGCTTCGTGCAGGCTGGCGTCGATTTCGGCAAGCAGCTGGCCCTTTTCGACGCGGTCGCCCGGCTCCACGTGCAGGCGCATGATCTGCCCGGACACCTGGGCGCCGACGTCCACCGAATGACGCGGCTGCAAGGTGGCGATGGCGACCACCTGGGCCTCGACGTCGCCGCGGCCGACCACGCTGGTTTCATAGGCCGTGGCCGGTTCGTCGCTGAGCCAGCCAGCCAGAAATAACGCCATCAGGAGCAGTGCAGCGAACAACCAGCGACGCCGGCCGGCGAGAAGGGAAAACGACATGCGTGGGCTCGACCTCTGTCTGAGCGTTGGATAACCATCCATGATCACCAAGCCAAGCCGGTTCGACAGCGCTGGGGAGCCAATGCCCAACCAACTCGGAGGTGATGACAATATGAAAATCGCGCCGCCTTCGAATACTTGCGTTGCGGCGCGGGCCTCCCGCCCTGTTTGCTAGAACGCGTGCACCAGCGTGGCTGTGACGTTGCGCGGATTGCCATACCAGCCGCGCGAACCGATCGCTGTGTAATAGTGCTCGTCAAGGGCGTTGTTGAGGTTCAGCGAGACGCTGGTTTCCGGCGTGAACGCGTAGTGCGCCATCAGATCCACCACGGCGTAGTCATCCTGGTGGAAGGTCTCGTTGTTCGGCCCGGCGCCCTTGTAGTACTCCTCGCCCTGCCAGCGCACACCGCCGCCGACCTTCAGCTGCGGCAGCGCGGACAGGCGATAGCTGGTAAACAGCTTGAGGGTGTCGCGCGGCACTTCGCTGAGCAGGCGCTCATCGTCCGAGTCCTCGATCACCGCATAGCTGTAGCTGGCCGAGACCTGCCAGTCCGGCAACAGCTCACCGGCCATTTCCACCTCGAAGCCACGGGCCTTGGTGCCAGACTCGGGGAGGGAATAACCGGGGTTGTCCGGGTCGGCCACCGGCAGATTGTCCTGTTGCACCTCGAACACGCTCAGGCCGGCGGTCAGGCGCTTGTCCCAGAACTCGGCCTTGAGGCCCAGCTCGTAGTTCTCGCCTTCCTTGGGTTCGATATACGTGCCATCGGCCTGCAGGCGGTCCTGCGGATTGAAGATGGTGGTGTAGCTGGCGTAGGCCGACCAGTTGTCGTTGATGTCGTAGATCAGGCCGACATAGGGCGTGACGATGCCGTTCTCCTGCTCTTTCGAGCGGCTGACATCACCACTTGCCAGAATTCGCGAGGAGGTGTCGCGCTGCCAGTCGATGACCCGCGCCCCGGTGATCAGCGCCAGATCGTCGCGCAGGCTCCAGCGCGCCGCTGCCACCAGGCCCAGCTGAGTCTCATCCAGTGCGTCCTCCACAAACTTGTTATGGATAGCGTCAGGTACCGCCAGCGAGCCATCCCAGGTATGGATGTTGTCGATATCCTGGAACGTCCACAGCGGATAGCCGCCATTGCGGTAGTAAGCCCGGTGGTGGCTGGCGCCCAGGTACAGCTCGTGCTCGCGGGAAAACAGGCTGAAGGGGCCGCTGGCCGACAGGTCGAACGAGGTCTGCCGCGGTTCGCCGGCCCAGCGCCCGGTCCAGGTGCTGATGCCGCTGCCGTCGGCGTTGACCGTGCCACTGGCTGCGGTGGCGAAGGCGTCGTCATAGCTGCGGCGGCTGTGCTCGGCGTTGAATTTCAGCTGCCAGCCATTGCTCAGCACATGTTCGAGCGTGGCGAACAGCGTCTTCGTCTCGCGCTCGTGGTAGCTCCAGTCGGCGCCGGAGTTGAACGAGCGCGACGGTTTGAAGTGGCTGCCGTCGCTGTTGTACATCGGGAAGCCGTGGTTACCCGCGCCGTCGTTGTCCAGGTCCTGATACTCGGCGCCGACGGTCAGCATGGTGGTATCGCTGAGGTCCCACTCCAGCACGCCGTAGGCCACCTGTTTTTCCAGCGCCTGGCGGTCGACATGGCTTTTGCTGTCGGTCTTCGCCGCGACCACCCGGCCGCGTACGTGGCCGCTTTCCGAGAGCTTGCCGAGACGTCCAGCTCGCTGCGGTAGTTGTCCCAGCTGCCGGCCTGCAGGGTCAGCTTGCGCTGCGTCTGCAGGGTCGGCTTCTTGCGGATCAGGTTGACCGTCGCGCTCGGGTCGCCGGTGCCCGACATCAGGCCGGTGGCGCCGCGCACCACTTCGACGCGGTCGTAGATGGCCATGTCGGCCAGATCGTCGTTGAAGCCATAGGTGCTGGGGCGGCTGATGCCGTCGACCTGGATATTGTCGATCTCCAGACCGCGCACATAGATCTGGTTGGCGTCACTGCCGGCGGGGCCCATATTGTTGGCGACCACGCCCGGCGTCTGCTCGAGCACCTGGGTGATATCGGTGAGATTCTGATCCTCGATCTGCTGGCGGGTTACCACGCTGACCGCCTGCGGTGTTTCGCGCATCGACAGGTTGAGGCCGGTCGCCGTGCTGGTCGAACCGGTGGTGTAACTGCCGGTTCCTTCGGTGGTGGCGCCAAGCTGCGTTCCGGTTACGGTAGTCGCGTCCAGTTCCAGGACATCATGGCCGTCCATCGCTACCTCAAGCGCATAGTTGCCGCCGGTGCTAACCGCGCGCAAGCCGGTGCCGGCCAACAGACGCGCCAGACCTTCATCCACCGAGTAGCTGCCATTCAGTCCCTGGCTGCGCTTGCCGGCGGTGAGCTGAGCATTGGCCGAGAGCAGGATGCCCGCTTCGCTGGCGAAGCGGTTGAGGATCTGGTCGAGGGGGCCCGCGGGAATGGCGTAGATTCGAGCCTGCTGGCTGGTGGCGGGCTGGGCCTGGGCGGCCGTCGCGAGCAGCAATGGGCTGGCTGCCAGCAGGCCGGCAAACAGGGCCCGGCGAACCGCCAGATTCAATCGAAAAGGGTTGGTTGCAGGCAGGTGCGGCATTCTGGATCATCCTCTTGAGAATGCTTCTTGGTTGAGTTCAAGAGGTATCCCGTGCAAGGTGACGAAACCGACAAGGGATTTGCGAATTATTTTTATGCCTGCCAGAACCGCAACAGCCTCTGCACCAAGCGCCGCTCGATGAAGAGCGCTCGAGGCTGAACGACAAGCGCATGACAGGTCGTCCAGCTTTCCAGCCTTCAGCGCTTGTTCGGCTTTGCAGACACGCTGATCCAGTAGCGGGTCAGGCTATGCACTTGAACCGGCAGAGACTGTTGCAGCGCAGCCAACACACGGTCGGTGTCGGCCAGCGGGAATACGCCGGTCAGCTCCAGGCCAGCCACGCTCGGGTCGCAGCGCAGGATGCCAGGACGATGTCGTGATAATTCGGCAAGGAAATCGCCGAGCTGCATGCGCTCGGCGACCAGGCGACCTTCATGCCAGGCGACGGCCCTGGTATCGGCACGGTCGACCTCGCCGAGGCGCTCGGCGCTGAACCATTGGCGCTGCCCGGCCTGCAAGCGGCTGGCCACGGCATGACGGGGGCGCAATTCCAGCTCGCCTTCGAACAGGTCGACGCGGCTGCCGCCATCCGTTTCGAGAACCGCAAAACGCGTGCCCAGCGCCTGGATATCGCCGGCGGCGGTCTCGACGATCAACGGTCGGCCTGCCGCGTCATGGCCACTGTCGAGCAGCAGTTCGCCGGCCAGCAGGCGAATGCGCCGCTCGCGGGTACTGAAGCGGATATCCACTGCGCTGCCACTGTTAAGGCTTAGCAGACTACCATCGGCCAGGGTGCGCTGCAGACGTTCGCCGGTGCCGCTGCGCAGGTCGGCCATGGCTTCGAGCCAGGGCAGGTGCGCCTGGGCGAGGTAGCCGCTGCCACCTGCCACCAACAGCACGCCGAGCAGTTTGAGGGCCTGCCGGCGGCGCGCGTCGGGCATTTCCCGCAGCACGGCACGGGCGGTATCGGCCGGCACGCCGGCAAGGGTACCTTGCAGCCGTTCCAGACGCGTCCAGGCACGCTGGTGCTCCGGATCGGCGGCGCGCCACTCGGCGAAGCGGCACTGCTGTTCGGCGTCCAGTCCGCCGTCCCAATGCAGCATCAGCCAGTGGCTGGCCTGCTCGACGATGGCGGGCGCTATGGGCGCTTCGGCAGAACGGTTCATTCGCCGTAGAGCACCTGATAACAGGCCTGGATGGCGCGCAGCATATACTTCTGCACCGAGCTGGCGCTGACCTGCAGGCGTTCGGCGATCTGCACGTAGGTCAGCCCCTCGAACTGCGAAAGCAGGAAGGCTTCACGCACTTTCCCGGGCATGCTGTCGAGCATCGCATCGATCTGCATGAGGGTCTCGACTATCATGGCGCGGGTCTCCAGCGACGGGGTTTCCGGCTCCGGCAGCGCGGCGATGCTATCGAGGTAGGCCTGCTCGATGCGTTGACGGCGCCACTGGTCGATCACCAGGTTGCGCGCAATCTGGACCAGATAGCAGCGCCCTTCCCCGCTGCCCGGCAAGCGGCCGCTGGTCAGCAGACGCAGGAAAGTGTCCTGGGCGATGTCGGCGGCGCGCTCATGATCGCCTAGACGGCGGCGTAGCCAGCCCTGCAGCCAGCCGTGGTGGTCACGGTACAGGCCATGTACCCGCTGTTGCATCGAGGCTGGATCGGGAAATGTGCTGGACAACCGGGACTCCCAGGAGAGGCGATGAAGATAAGAATCGATCGCATCTTAATGGAGGCCAGGTGTCTTGGGAAATGGCAATTTCCCGTCGGCTCAGCGCCGGCGCAGCCGAAAGCTGCGCCTGGGCCACAGCACGCTGGCCAGGGCCATGCCCAGCGCCTCCACCACCCAGGCCAACGCCAGCGCGCAGCCGATGCCCCAAGCGATGGCCTCCGGCGCCAGCAGTACCTGGAAGCGGTAGCCATTCCATACTTCGCTACGCAAGCGGGACTCGCCAGCGACTGCCACGTGCCATGCTCGTGCATACCAGGGCCGCTGCATGGTCTGCCATTCGCGCTCGAGCAGACGGGCACGCTCGACCAGCGCACGCACGCTTTGCGCATCGCTCTGGAAAACCGGGTCTTCACTGGCGCGGTAATGCTCCACCAGCACATCGAGGTCGCCATGAAAGAAACGCCGGGCGGTTTCCTGGAAACCCTGCAGCCCCTGCTGCGCCTCCAGCCGGCGTGCCTCGACGTGCTGGGCATAGGCATCGATGAATCCCGGCACCTGTACGCCCACCAGCAAGCCGAACGCAAACAGGGTCAGGCGCAGATAACTTCTCAGCATGCCGCCACCTTGCCCTTCGCGACGCACTCTCCCAGCTGCCAGAGGCTCCATTGACCGGGCTCGTGCAGAGTCCATTGCTCGTTACTGGTCAGCGGTTCGGTCGCCAGCACGGTGACGACATCGTCAGGGGTGGTCTCGGCATGGAAGTTCACCGTCAGCTCGGCATCTCTAAGCTGAGCTGGGCCGAACGGCGCGCGTCGGGTGATCTCCGCAAGCTTGGTGCTGCAGAAGCTGAACAGCCATTCACCGTTACTCAGCAAGCAATTGAACACGCCCTTGCGGCGATACTCGTTGCAGGCGCCGAGCAACACGGGTAGCAGGCTCTGCGGGTCGCAGCGGTCAGGGAAATCCAGTCGGATGCGGTTCAGCAGGTCGCAGAAGGCGCGCTCGCTATCAGTGTCGCCGACCGGGCGATATATGCCCTTGCCTGGCTCGAAATCCGAAAGCTGCCCATTGTGTGCGAAGCACCAGTGCTGCCCCCAGAGTTCACGGACAAAGGGGTGGGTATTGACCAGGGAAACCTTGCCGACATTGGCGTGGCGGATGTGGCCAATCACCACCTCGCTCTTGATCAGGTAGCGCTGCACCATCTTCGCCACCTCGGATTCACAACTGGCGACCGGGTCCTGAAACAACCGCAAGCCGCGCCCCTCATAGAAGGCGATGCCCCAGCCATCCTTGTGTGGTCCGGTCTTGCCGCCCCGCTGCATCAGACCGGTAAAGCTGAAAACGATATCGGTTGGAACATTGGCGCTCATGCCCAGCAGCTCGCACATGCGTCATCTCCGCTCGGTGTCTGTGAATCGCTCGACTACAACCTGGGTTCGGTGCGCATCTGCCCGCGTGACGGTGTGTAGTCCAGCTCATCATCGTTGTCATCTTCCATGCGCTCGCGCAGCGTCCGGCTGTCCTCGGCTTCGTCCGCGGTGTCGCGGCGGCGGTACTTCCGCTCGATCGGCCAGCGTATGGCGACGAGCAGCAAATACAGCCCGAACGCGATCAGCCCGTACATGGCCAGATCCGCCACGGCGCGCCAGGCGTTGTTGCCCACCTGGAAGACAAGGTCCATGGCGGTAATGGCCACGGCCGGCGCGAAGAGTTCCTTCGCCGGGTCGACGATGGTCGGCGTGAACAGCAATACAGCCGCGATCAGTCGCAATGGCTCGCGCAACCAGCGCCACATTCCGCGCGTCACCCGGAACCAGAACAGCAAGCATCCCAGCGCGGCTATCCCGTAGAGAGCCCAGGCGAGCGAGTAATCGGAGTCGAACATCAGCATGGCGTTTTCTCGGTGACAGCCGTTCACAACGGCCAGCGGCAGCTGGCGAGGCAACAGGGTGCATTCAGCATCGCCACGGGCATGCTATGCGTCGCAGCGACAAGGGCGGCCATGATAGCAGCCTGTGTCCTTCAGCCGTCATCGATGGTGACAACAAGCCACTGGCGAAGGCCGAAGCAAGGTCGTATAAACCTCTTAAACAAGGGGTTATCCCCAAACATCGCCGGGACGGCTGCCTCAGGCAACCGGCAAGCAAGGAGAAACACGCCATGCCCTACCAACACATACTGGTCGCCATCGACCTGACCGAAGACTGCCACCCCGTCGTGGCTCGCGCGCAGGCGCTGGCCAGTACCTCGAATGCCAGACTGAGCCTGGTGCACATCATCGAGCCGATGGCCATGGCCTTTGGCGGCGACGTGCCGATGGACCTTTCCATGCTGCAACAACAGCAGTTCGACCAGGCACGCGAGCGCATGAACGGTTTCGCCGACAGCTACCCCGGCCTGGCTCCGGAAAATCGCCACCTCGCCTATGGCCAGCCCCGCCAGGAAGTACACCGCCTGGCGAAGGAACAGGGCTGCGACCTGATCGTGGTCGGCAGCCATGGTCGCCACGGACTCGCCCTGCTGCTGGGATCGACTGCCAACGACATTCTCCACGGCGCGCCGTGCGATGTACTGGCCGTGCGTTTGAAGAAAGCCGATTAAGCCAGGTCGGCCGCGCAGGGTGAAGCCACTCTGCGCAAGCTGGCGAGGTCAGACCGCTTCGACGCCCTCGCCTGCACTCATCACCAACGGGCGGATCTTCTGCAACTGCGTCTCGAGCGAATAGGTCAGGCTCGATGCCATGGAAAAGAAGGTCAGGAAGGCCTTGAGGTTGGAGTCGGCGTGACAAGTGTCGTGAATGCGCTGCCAGAACGCCTGATTGACCAGTTGCAGCTGCTGGAATGAACGCACCAGTCCGCGCAGTTCCCAGTCCGCATGGCGCCCTTCGCGCAGGTTGAAGTACTGCCGCGCCAGATAGAGCGAGACCGCCCGCAGAACGAACTCGTTATTGCTGGCGAACGGCAAATGCTGCTTGGCCATGGGCTTGAGTCCGCCGAGCACCGGGCAGGCACTGGTCGCCATGATGACCCCGAGCAGTGCCCGCAGCCCCTCGTCCAGACCAACCTGCTTGGTGTACTCGCGCTCCGGGGTGCGCACCCATACCAAAGCCTTCTTCACTGCCGGCAGCCCCTGGAAATCCTCGATCACCCGGTGCAGGTCGACCGCCGCCGGGCAATGACTGAAGTCATCCTTGCTCAGTGGGCAATTCGAACAACGCTGATGCTCCAAACGGGTCCATTTCGGTGCCTGCGCGGCGACCTCCCTGTCGTAGTCACGATCCAGCTCGATCCTGTAGCTGAAGTCGTGTTCATCATCCAGGGTAATGCGGTATTCGATTGCCATTAACGCTCCATCATGACTGCATGATCCGATGCGGATACTTAACTACGCGCCAGCACGCCGGGCATTGATCCATCTCACTAAGCCGTGACGGGGAGCCGCATCGTCGGGCAATGATTGGGTGGCGCGGGCCCGCAACACCCCGCCTCCCCCGCCACTCAATCTGGCGGGATTACTCCTCCAGTTCGGCCCAGCGCTCCAGCAGATCATCGAGCTCCTGCTGCAGTGCTTCGAGGCGACTCAGTACCGCAGCGGTCACGTCTGCCGGCTGCTGATAGAACGCCGGATCAGAGATCTGCGTCTGGAGCGCCTCGATAGCCTGTTCCGCCTCGTCGATCTTGCCCGGCAAGGCCTCGAGCTCGCGCTGCAACTTGTAGCTGAGCTTCTTCTTCGCTGGCGCGACCTCGGCAGCTGCCGGCGCGACTGGCGCCTGCTGCACCTTCTTGGCCTCCTTCGTCTCGCCGCCGGACTCCGCTACACCCAACAAACGCGGCGAACCGCCCTGGCGCAACCAGTCCTGGTAGCCGCCGACGTACTCGCGCACCTCACCGCCACCCTGGAACACCAGGGTGCTGGTGACCACGTTGTCGAGGAAGGCCCGGTCGTGGCTCACCATCAATACGGTGCCCTGGAAACCGAGCAACACCTCTTCGAGCAGTTCGAGGGTTTCCACATCGAGGTCGTTGGTCGGTTCGTCGAGCACCAGCAGGTTGGCCGGCTTACTGAACAGCTTGGCGAGCAAGAGCCGTGCCCGCTCGCCTCCGGACAGCGCCTTGACGGGTGTCCGCGCCCGCTGCGGACTGAACAGGAAGTCGCCGAGATAGCTCAACACATGGCGATTCTGGCCATCGATGGTGATGAACTCACGCCCTTCGGCGAGGTTGTCGACCACGGTCTTTTCCAGTTCCAGCTGGTGACGCAATTGGTCGAAATACGCCACTTCGAGCTTGGTACCGAACGCTATGGAACCGCTGCTCGGATGAAGCTCGCCCAGCAGCAGCTTGAGCAAGGTGGTCTTGCCGGTACCGTTGGCACCGAGCAAGCCAATGCGATCGCCGCGCTGGATGACCATGGAGAAGTTCTTTATCAGCGGTTCGCCGCCGACATGGGCGAACGTCACATCCTCGGCGACGATGACCTGCTTGCCGGACTTTTCCGCGGTTTCCACCTGGAACGTGGCTTTGCCCTGGACATTGCGCCGCTCGCTGCGCTCGGCCCGCAGCGCCTTGAGCGCACGCACGCGGCCTTCGTTACGGGTACGCCGCGCCTTGATGCCTTGGCGAATCCACACTTCTTCCTGAGCCAGCTTCTTGTCGAACAGTGCATTGGCCGTTTCCTCGGCGGCCAGCTGCTGCTCCTTGTGTACCAGGAAGCTCGCGTAGTCGCCGTTCCAGTCGATCAGATAGCCGCGGTCCAGTTCGAGGATGCGGGTCGCCAGATTTTGTAGGAATGCCCGATCGTGGGTGATGAACAGCACAGCCCCATTGAAACCGGTCAACGCCTCTTCCAGCCAGGCAATCGCGCCGATATCCAGATGGTTGGTAGGCTCGTCGAGCAGCAGCAGATCCGGCTCGGACACCAATGCCTGGGCCAGCAGCACGCGGCGGCGCCACCCACCGGAGAGCTCGGCCAGGGTGCGGTCTGCCGGCAGCTGCAGGCGACTCAGGGTGCTGTCGACCAGTTGCTGCAAGCGCCAGCCATCCTTCGCCTCGAGCGCCTGCTGTACATGCATGAGCTTCTCGAGATCGGCCTCGTCCTGGATGTTCTGGCTCAGGTGATGGTATTCGGCGAGCAGCTCGCCGACGCCGGCCAGGCCTTCGGCGACCACATCGAATACCGTGCGGTCATCCGCTCGCGGAAGCTCCTGCGGCAGTTCGCCGATCTTCAGCCCCGGGGCACGCCAGATTTCGCCGTCATCGGCCGCCCGATCGCCTTTGACCAGGCGCAGCATGCTGGATTTTCCGGTGCCATTACGACCAATGATGCAGACCCGCTCGCCTCGCGCGATTTGCCAGGACACGCCGTCCAGCAACGGCGTGGTGCCGTAGGCGAGAGATACATCGGTGAACTTGAGCAGGGTCATGACTACCTCCGGAAAACAGGGCGCGCAGTCTAACAGATCACCATGGCCCACCCGCTGTGAGCGAGGTTTTATCAGCCATACGGGCTATAGCTTCCGTCTGCTGCCGATGGGCCATGCGAGCCATGGCGGGTACGCTCGTCGGAAGTCTGCGTTTGTTTGTTACGGGAGCTTAATGCGCGTTTTAACTGCCCCGTGCGGCAGGCTAAGCTAGCCCCTGCAACAGGCCGATTGCGGCTGTGCCCAGGCGCAGCCGATCACCTGTCATCTCAAGCCCCCGTTTTACGGATGTACCATGCGCGGCCGACTCTCCAGTTTGTGTTTCTGCCTGTTCGTTTCAACCCTCGGCCTGGATGCGTCCGCCGCCAGTCTCAGTCAGCAGCGCCAGTATTACGACCAGGCCAAGCAGGCCCTGGCCAAGGGCGACAGCGGTCCCTACCGGCGCCATTACAACGCCCTGCGCGACTACCCGCTCGAGCCTTATCTGGCGTACGACGACCTGACCCATCGCCTGAAATTGGCCAGTAACCAGGAGGTGGAGAAGTTTCTCGCCGAGCACGGTGACCTGCCACAGATCAGCTGGATGAAGCTGCGCTGGCTGCGCCTTCTGGCCGCGCGCGGGGACTGGCAAACCTTCATCCGCTATTACGACCCGAAGATGAATTTCACCGAACTGGACTGCCTGTTCGGCCAGTATCAGCTACGCAACGACCTGCCAGGTGCCGATGCCACTGCCGAGCGCCTGTGGCTGGTCGGCAAGTCGCAGCACAATTCCTGCGATCCGCTGTTCGAGCTCTGGGAAGCCAAGGGCCGGCTGACCGAGGAACGACGCTGGAAACGCACCAAGCTGGCGGTCGAGAGCGGCAATTACGGCGTGGCCAGCTATCTGGTCAAACGCCTGCCGACCCTGCAATCCCAGGGGCAGCTGATGATCGATGTCGCACAGAAGCCGCAGATGCTTCGCCAGCCGGATCGCTTCGCGCCAACCAGCCCGGCAATGGCCGACGTCGTGTCGATCGGATTGCGCCGCCTCGCCCGTCAGGATCCCGAGCAAGCGTTGAACCTGCTCGACGGCTACGCTCGGCGCTTCGCCTTCTCAGCCGAAGAAAAGGTCGCCATCGCCCGGCAGATCGGTCTGACACTGGCCAAGCGTTTCGACGCACGCGCCCTGAAAGTGATGGCCGAATACGACCCCGAACTGCGTGACAACACCGTCAGCGAATGGCGTGCCCGACTGCTGCTGCGCCTGGGTCAGTGGGATGACGCATACCGGCTTACTCAACGCTTCCCCGAAGAGCTGGCCAATACCAATCGCTGGCGCTACTGGCAGGCGCGCAGCCTGCAACTGGCCAAGCCCGAGAGCCAGCAAGCAGCACAGCTTTACCAGCCGGTCGCCAGGGAGCGGGACTTCTACGGCTTTCTTTCTGCCGACCGCATTCAGGCACCGTACAAGCTCAACCACCAACCACTGGCGCTCGATAGCAAGGTCGTGCAGAAAGTGCGCAACACCGCTGGCATCCGTCGCGCCCTTGAATTTCACGACCGCGGGCAGATCGTCGATGGCCGCCGCGAGTGGTATCACGTCAGCCGTCTGTTCAGCCGGGACGAACTGGTGGCGCAGGCGCGGCTTGCCTACGAAAAGGAATGGTATTTCCCAGCGATCCGCACCATCAGCCAGGCCCAGTATTGGGACGACCTGGATATCCGCTTCCCCATGGCGCATCGCAGCACGCTGATTCAGTCCTCCAGAGCCCGTGAGATTCACCCCAGCTGGGCGTTCGCCATCACCCGCCAGGAAAGCGCCTTCATGGCCGACGCCCGCTCCCATGTCGGCGCCACTGGCCTGATGCAGCTGATGCCGGCCACGGCCAAGGAAACCGCCAGACGTTTCAATATCCCACTGACCTCACAACAGCAGGTGCTCAACCCCAACACCAATATCCAGCTGGGCACCGCCTATCTGAGCCAGATCTACGGCCAGTTCAACGGCAACCGCGTGCTCGCCTCGGCCGCCTACAACGCCGGGCCCGGCCGGGTACGTCAATGGCTGCGCAACGCCGAGCACCTGTCCTTCGATGTATGGGTGGAGAGCATTCCGTTCGACGAAACCCGTCAATATGTGCAGAACGTGCTGACCTACTCGGTCATCTACGGACAGAAACTGAACTCGCCGCAACCGCTGGTGGAATGGCACGAGCGCTTCTTCGAATCGCAGTGATGCAGCCTTCAGGCAAACCGAACAGGCCTGCCCACTCGGGCAGACCTGGCTGGAATTACTCCAGCACTTCCACCGGCATCCCCACCTCCAGCTCACCGGAGCCTTCGGCGATCAGGTTCTGACCGAAAAAGACGCCGCCCTTCCCTTTGCGATACGTGAGCAGCGTATTCAGCGGTTCACGATCGGGATCGCGCTCGGCGGTGGACGGGTCGAGGGTGGGAATGACGCAGCGGGAACAGGGCTTGACGATGCGAAACGCCAACTGGCCGATGCGAATACGCGTCCAGCCGTCCTCGGCATAAGGCTGCGCGCCGCTGATCACCAGGTTCGGGCGAAACCGCAACATTTCCAGCGGGCGCCCCACCCGACGGGCCAGGTCGTCCAGAGAGCCCTGGCCGATTAGCAGAAAGGGAAATCCATCGCTGAATGCCGTGCGCTCGCCAAGCCGTGCGTAGTCGAGATCGACCTGAATACCATCGTCTTCGGGCAGATACACCAGGCGGCAGGGCTGACCGAGAAAATCCGTCAGCCAGGCTGCTACGGCCTCGCCTGCATCAGGCACCACGGCACTGGAACTCCAGATCTGCACGCAGCGCATCGCCTCGGCATCCGGCACGGCAACCAGCAGCTCCGGCATGCCCGGCGCGGCCAATCGTAATGCGCTTTCACCGTGCCAGCGCGCCTGCAACAGCGCCATCCTGGGTACGGTACGCTGGGTAAGAAAGCGACCGGTTCCGGCAGCGACCACCATCCAGCGCCGATCACCGACCAGACCCAGCGCGTCACTCGCGCATTGCTGCAGCGATTCGCCAGCGGCCGACTTGAGGGGGAAGCGATAGAGCGAGGAGAGATGCATGCTGCGCCTCCTGAGGGGAAGCGCAGCAGCATATCAGGGCTCGACTGCGTTGTTCAGCAGCCGACAGAGCGCGGGGCTGATCAGCCCTGCTCTTCCATTTTCAGACGGTCCTGGATCACGTCCACGAGCTTTTCCGGCTGAAACTTGGAAAGGAAGTTGTCGCAACCGACTTTCTGCACCATCGCCAGGTTGAAGCTGCCCGACAGCGACGTGTGCAGCACCACGTATAGATCACGCAGGCGCGGGTCGTGGCGAATTTCCGTGGTCAGACGATAGCCATCCATCTCCGGCATTTCGGCATCGGTGAAAACCATCAGCAACTTGTCGGTCAGCACCTCGCCGGCATCGGCCCAGGCCTTGAGCATGTTCAGGCCCTTCAGCCCATCGCTGGCGGTGTGAACCTTCAGCCCGAGCTGGCTGAGGGTTTCGCGCAACTGCGCGAGGGCGACGGTGGAATCGTCCACGCAAAGCACTTCGCGGCCCCTGGCGCGCTCAAGCATCGGATCGGCCAGGCGTTCGGCGGAAATGCTGGTGTCGTAGGGCACGATTTCGGCGAGCACCTTCTCCACGTCGATCACTTCAACCAACTCGTTATCGACCTTGGTGATGGATGTGAGGTAATGCTGGCGACCAGCCGTGGTTGGCGGCGGCATCACCTCTTCCCAGTTCAGGTTGACGATGCGGTCGACGCCACCGACCAGAAAAGCCTGCACGGTGCGGTTGTACTCGGTGACGATGATGGTGCTGCGCTCATCCGGCACAAGCGGTCGCAAGCCGATGGCGCGTGACAGGTCGACCACCGGCAGCGTCTGCCCTCGCAGGTTGACCACGCCGCAGACCGAGCTGTGACGGTGCGGCATCAGGGTCATCTTCGGCAGCTGGACGACTTCCTGCACCTTGAAGACGTTGATGGCAAACTTCTGCCGCCCGCCGAGCCGGAACATGAGAATCTCCAGGCGATTCTGCCCCACAAGACGGGCACGTTGATCGACTGAATCGAGAATGCCGGCCATTTCCAGGCTCCTTGGGAAAACATGGTAAAAGGCATATCGGCCGGATTCTCCAACGCTTTATGCAACGCGGGGTGTTTTTTAAGCCGTGCGGCGCAAGCGTCGGAATGTAAGCAGGGGTTATTGCTTGTCTGCATTGCGCAACAGCAAGGGAGAACCAGGTGGCAGGTGCAGGCGTAATGAGCCGGCACGAACTTCAAAACGCAGATGAGCACCGTGGAACGGTTCGCCATCCAGATTGATATCGATTTTCGTCGGCGCGTCCACCTCGAGCCAGGGCACCCGTGCGCTGACCGACACCGCCTCGACCCCGAGCAATCCGCCGCTGAGCAGCGTTCCCAACGTACCCACGGCATCGGCAGGCGCAGGCACGATGCAGACATCCAGCAAACCGTCATCGATGCTCGCCTGCGGACAGAGCAGCTGGCCGCCGCCCGCCTGGCGGCCATTGCCGATCCCTAGCGCCAGAAAGTCGCCCTCCCATTCGAAGTCCGGGCCACTGAATCGCCCTCGAGCGGCATCGATCTCGGCAAAGCGTGTCAGCCCGGTCAGCAGGTAAGCGCCGCCACCCAGAAAACGCTTGAGCTCTTCCGATGTGCTGGCAGTTACCCGCGAGCCGAAACCACCGGTGGCCATGTTGACGAATGGCCGACCGTTCATCATGCCGGTATCGACGGCCTCTGCCGGCTCATCCAGCAGCGCCAGCGCCTCGAATGGATCGAGCGATATACCGGCAGCCTTGGCGAAATCATTGGCGCTGCCCAACGGCATCAGTGCCAGGGACGCATCTGTCCCGACTTCCAGCATGGTTTCAGCAACTTCACGCAGGGTGCCATCGCCACCACCGGCGACCAGCATTCGGTAGCCCGCCCCCAAAGCTTCATGCACCAGCCGTTGGGCGTCGCCGGGCTCCCAGGTCACACGAACCGCCAGCTCCCATCCCAATTCACGCTGCTGTTCGACAGCCTCGCGCACCGCCTCATTGAGCGCCTGTTTTCCATGCAGTATCAGCAGCGCCTTGGCATCGCTCATGGCTCTTCATTCCTCGCTATTCGCACCGTTGCATAAGACAGGAGCCGTCGTCGGAAGTTGTGCGACACAAGCGCAGCGGTATTAATCCAAAAGTTCGATCAATCGCACCGTCGGTCACCGCACGCACGCCCGCCAGTCCCGCCAGGTCTCCATTAGTTCCGCCTAAAGCTCTTTCAAAACAGTGGTTTGCAGGCAGATCGCGGTTTTCATCATTTTTTTGGCAGGCCTCGGAGTAGTACTGAACTCATCCTGAGAGGCACGGTCGGAGCAGGAGTCCCGATCACGGTTGCGATGGCGGCCTGCTATCAATCCCCCGCGTGCCGCGGCGATTAATTCGAGATTTGAGCCAGCTTTGAGCTGAGGATGGAGCCTTGTATGCGCGTACAGTCAGTTGGAACCCTTGAATATGCTCACCCGAGTTTCGTCGATTACTTCCTCGCCAGCATTCGCCTGATACACGCCCTGACGGCCATCCTGCCGGGGCTCCTGCTTCTGGCCTTCATGGAACTGCCTACCAGCGGTCCGTTCAGCGCCTTCCTCGGCTTCTTCGCGGTACTGAGCGTCATCATTTTCCAGACCGTAGGTATCTACAGCGAAGAGGTGTTCAGCACTCTGCTGCGCTTCCGCGTGATGTTCGTCGCCTGGGCGGCAGCGTTCAGCTTCCTGGTCTTCATGCATCAGGGCATGGGATTGTTCGGCTATCTCGAAGCCAAACACCTGGCGTTCTGGTTCCTCACCAGCACCGTCCTGTTCGGCGCCGAGCGCCTGGCGATGCTCGCGCTGTTCCGTCGCCTGATGGCGCGCGGCATGTTCCTGCAGAACGCCGTGATCCTCGGCGGCACCGACAATGGTGTGCGCGTTGCCGAATACCTGCAGAACCACCGCGATATTCGCACCGGCGTACTCGGCTTCATCGACGATCGCCTCGAGCGTCTGCCCAAGGAGCTGGCCAACCTGCCGCTGCTGGGCAATACGCGCGATCTCGAACAGATGATCCGCGAAGAGAAAGTCACCCAGGTGCTGGTCGCCCTGCCCTGGTTCGCCGACAGCCGGATCGGCCAGGTGATCGCCGAGCTGCGCAAGCTGCCGGTCAATGTTCTGCTGGTACCTGACATGGTCGCCTTCCGCCATGCCGACAAGCGCATCACCGAGGTCGGCGGGCTGCCGACCCTGATCGCGTCGGATCTGCCGCTGCGCGGATGGTCACCGATGTTCAAGCGCCTGGAAGACATCGTCATTTCCAGCATCGCGCTGCTCGCCGCCGCACCGGTCATGCTGGCGGTCGCCCTGGCGATCAAGCTCGACTCCCCGGGTCCGGTGCTCTTCAAGCAGAAGCGCTACGGCTACAACAACCGCCTGATCGAAGTCTTCAAGTTCCGCTCGATGTACCACGAGAAGTCGGACGCCAATGCCGATCGGCAAACCACTCGTGGCGATGATCGCATCACCCGTGTGGGCCGCTTCATTCGCAAGACCAGCCTCGACGAGCTGCCTCAGCTGCTGAACGTCTTCCTCGGCAGTATGTCAATGGTCGGTCCGCGCCCCCATGCCACGGCCACCAAGGCGGCCGGTGTGCTGTTCGAGGATGCCGTAGCCGAGTACTCCGCACGCCATCGCGTCAAGCCAGGCATCACCGGCTGGGCGCAGATCAACGGCTACCGCGGTGAAACCGACACGCTGGAGAAGATCGAGAAACGCGTCGAGTTCGACCTCGATTACATCGAGCGTTGGTCCGTGTGGTTCGACCTCTACATCCTGGTGCGTACCCCACCAGCGCTGCTGCTCAACAAGGACGTGTACTGATCGGCAAACGCGCTGAACACCGCCGAAAAGATCAGAAAAGCCGCGTCAGAAAAGATGCGGCAGGAAGGAACTAATGACACTCCCAAAAATCTCACATTCGTTCACCCCGGGCCACACCCTGGCGGCTGCGAAGTTGCAGCCACGAGGTTGATCCCATGTTCAAGAACATCTTGATCGTCTGTGTCGGAAACATCTGCCGAAGCCCCACAGCCGAGGCGCTGTTCGCATACAGACTCAGCGGCCAGGACCTGACGATCAGCTCGGCAGGGATTGGTGCATTAGTAGGTAACCCGATGGACAAGACCGCCCATGAAGTACTGCAGGAGAACGGGCTGGAACTGTCAGCTCACTGCGCGCGCCAGGTCGACAGCCACATGCTGCACCAGGCGGATCTGATCCTTGCGATGGAGCATAGCCACATTCAGCACATTCGCCAGATCGCACCTGAAGTGCATGGCAAAACGTTTCTCATCGGTAAATGGCAGGACGAGCTGGAAATCCCGGATCCGTATCGCCAATCCAAACCCGCGTTTGAACATGTCCACAATCTCCTGACGAAATCCGTCGAGAGCTGGCTTCCTTACCTGAAATGAAGAAGGAACTTCGATGACAACCATGCCCCGCCCGATCTATGAAACCAAAGAGGACAAGGACATCGACTTGGCCCACCTCTTTGACACCTTCATCAACAACCGCCTGCTGATCCTGGGCATCACCGGGTTCTTTGCAGCCCTGGGGATCGCCTACGCCCTGCTTGCGACACCGGTCTATCTCGCCAGCGCGATGATCCAGATCGAGCCGAAGAACGGGCTACCGAGCCTGACTGACGTGGTCAATACCAATCCGCCGGTATCCCCGGCGCAAACCGAGATCGCGCTGCTCAAATCGCGCTCGGTGGTTGGTGGTGCCGTTTCCAGCCTGAATCTCGACATCAACATCACCCCGCATCACTTCCCGATCATCGGCGGCTTCATGGCGCGTCGCTTCGAGCCGAGCGAAGAAGGTGAGCTGGGTTGGCATCCGGCCGGCCTGGGCGGTTACGCCTGGGGTGGCGAAACCCTGAAGGTCACTCAGCTTGAAGTGCCGGACAAGGTCCATGGCAAGGAACTGACCCTCGAAGCGGCAGAGAACAACGGCTTCATCCTGCGTGACCAGGATGACGAGGTCGTGGTTCAAGGCGTCGTTGGCGAGCCGGTCGAGACCGAGGACTACCGCGTCACCGTGGCCGAGCTGAATGCGCGTCCGGGGACCACCTTCACTGTCGTCAAGAACCGTACCTACAACACCACGGAAAGCTATCAGCAGCGTCTGTCGGCCGCCGAACGCGGCAAGCAGTCGGGCATCGTCAACGTGACCCTCGAAGACCCCAACCCTGAGCACGCCATTCGTGTCCTGGAAGAAGTGGCCAACCGCTATGTCGACCAGAACGTCGCGCGAAATGCCGCCGAGGCCACGCAGAGCCTGGAGTTCCTGAACGAGCAGGTGCCGGCGGTGCGCAAGAAGCTGGAAGCTGCACAGACTGCGCTGAACAAGTACCAGACCGGCTCAGGCTCGGTGGACATCACGGCCGAAACGCAGTCGGTGCTGGATCGCATCGTCGATCTGGAAAAGCAGATCTCCGAGCAGAACCTCAAGCGGACCGAGATGGAACGTCGCTTCACCCGTCAGCACCCGAACTTCCAGGCACTGATGAACCAGATCAACCAACTGCAGATGCAGAAGCAAGAACTGGAGAAGCAGATCGGCACCCTGCCGTCGACCCAACAAGAGCTGCTGCGCCTGACCCGTGACGTGGAAGTTTCTTCGGAAACCTACTCCATGCTGCTGAACAAGACCCAGGAGCTGGACATCATTCGCGCCGGTACCGTGGGTAACGTGCGCATCATCGACCATGCTGCCGCTGACCTGGAAAGCCCGGTCAAGCCGAACAAGCCACTGGTGGTGATCGTCGCAACCCTGCTCGGCGCCCTGCTCGCTACCGCCTTCGTCTATGTGCGTGAAGCACTCAAGCGTGGTGTCGAGAACCCGGAAGACATCGAGCGTACCGGCACCCCGGTGTATGCCTCCATTCCGTTCACCGACAAGCAGGCCGCACTGGAAAAACGCCTGGCCAACTTCAAGCGTGACAAGAGCACCGCCTCTTACCTGCTGACCATCAACGACCCGGCCGACCTCGCCACCGAAGCCATGCGCAGCCTGCGTACCAGCCTGCACTTCGCGATGATCGAGGCCAAGAACAACGTGCTGATGATCACCGGCCCGAGCCCGGCGGTGGGCAAGTCCTTCGTCACCACCAACCTGGCCGCCGTGGTCGCTCAGTCCGGCAAGCGCGTGCTGCTGATCGATGCGGACATGCGCAAGGGTTACCTGCACAAGGTCATGCGCTGTGACGGTGACAAGGGGCTGTCGGACATCCTCTCCGGCCGCATCACCCTGTTCGATGCCATCCAGAAGACCCAACTGAACAACCTGCACGTGATCACCCATGGCCAGCTGCCGCCGAATCCATCGGAGCTGCTGATGCACGAGAATTTCTCGCGCTTCGTCAAAGAGATCAGCCACATGTACGACCTGGTGATCTTCGATACCCCGCCGATCCTGGCGGTCACCGACGCCGCGCTGGTCGGCAGCCAGGCCGGTACCACACTGATGGTCACCCGCTACGCGCTGAACGGCGTGAAGGAAATCGAGGCTGCCAAGCGTCGCCTCGAGCAGAACGGCCTGATCGTCAAGGGCGTCATCTTCAACGCAGTGGTTCGCAAGGCTTCAACCTACGGCGAGTACGGCTACTACCAGTACGAATACGCCAGCACCAGCAAATAAGGTGAGTGCATGGCGACGGCTCACCGTCGCCATGCAGAGCACTGCAGCCACCCCCACTTTCCTCACTGCCGAGCAACTGGCCTTCCGAGCGTCAGTGGAACTTACTTTTGCCCGAAGATAGGTGTTAGCGATGACCAGACACCCCAACCGGCCAGCACAACGCCTGACACGACTAGCCGTGGCACTGGTCGCCACACTGGCCGCAGTCGGCGTGAGCGCCGCCGATTGGCCAACCAGTGACAAGGGCCTCGCCCTACTCGGGGTCAATATCTCCGGCGCCGGATTCGCCCCGCACGTAACGCCGGGCAAGCACGGCACGAACTACTTCTATCCGGAAAAAAAACACTTCAAGTACTACGCCGATCAGGGCATCCGTCTGATCCGCTTTCCCTTCATCTGGGAGCGGGTTCAACACTCGCTCGATGACGGATTGAACTTCGACCAGATCCGGTTGTTGAAGAAGACCCTGGATCTGGCCGCGATGAATGGCCAGAAGGTCATTCTGGACATGCACAACTATGGTCGTTACCACGGCGAACTCATCGGCTCGAGCAAGGTGCCTTACGAAGCCTACGCATCGGTGTGGCGCGAGCTGGCCAAGCGCTTCAAGGGTCACCGCGGCCTGCTCGGCTACGACATCATGAACGAGCCCCACGGCACCGTCGGCCTCTGGCCAGGCGCTGCGCAGGCGGCGGTCGATGCGATTCGCGAAGTCGATGACCAGACGCTGATCTTCGTCGAGGGCGAACGCTGGTCCAGTGCGTATCACTGGCCGCAGGTGAATGCCAACTTCCTGATCAACGACCCGGCCGGGCGCATCGTCTACGAAGCGCACCTGTATTTCGACCAGGACTTTTCCGGCAAATACATGGAACAGACCAGCCGCGATATCGATCCGATGATCGGCGTCGAGCGCGCGCGCCCCTTCATCGAATGGCTGAAGAAACACGGCCAGCAAGGCTTCCTCGGCGAATACGGCATTCCCGACGACCTGCCCGAAGCAGCGGTCGCCATGGACAACCTGCTCGCCTACCTCAACGACAACTGCGTACCCAGCGCCTACTGGGCGGGCGGCCCCGGCTGGGGCACCTACAAGCTTGCAATCGAGCCACGCAAGGGCGAGGACCGTCCTCAGATGGAGCTCATGCGCAAACACCTGGCGAACGACTGCACTGCCATTGGCCCTACACCCGCGCACAACGCTGACTGATTCTGGAGTGACTCGAACATGAAATTCGGACTGCTATGGCACTCGTTCTCTTCCGGCAACCTCGGGGTCGGCGCCCTGAGCATTTCCAACATGCTGCTGATCGACGAGGCCGCGCGTAAATGCGGGATCACCCCGGAGTTCCTGATCATCGGTTCGTCCGGCCCCTGCGACTACCCGCCGTCCACCGAGCGTTTCAAGTACGAATTCATCGAGTTCAACGAGAAGGCGCTGCTGAAGAATCCCCACGGCCTGTACCAGGCGATCAGCTCCTGTGACGCGGTATTCGATATCGGCGAAGGCGACAGCTTTTCCGACATCTATGGTGCCAAGCGCCTGATCAAGCTGCTGGTCAGCAAAGGCATGGCCCTGGGCGGTCGCGTTCCGCTGATCCTCTCGCCGCAGACCATCGGCCCGTTCAAGTCGGACTGGGGCACCAAGGCTTCGGCCTGGGCGATGAAGAAGAGCACCATGGTCTTCGCCCGCGATCACCAGTCGTTCGACGTGCTCAAGCAGCTGAACATTCCCAATCGCGACGAAGTCATCGACGTCGCCTTCGCCCTGCCCTTCGAGCGCCAGAGCGAACAGCGCGACCCAAGCAAGCTGGCTGTCGGCCTCAGCGTGTCGGCGCTGCTGCATCACGGCGGATACGAAGGCACCGCCAATCAGTTCGGCCTGCGTGCCGATTACAAGGTACTGACGGACCGCCTGATCCGCACGCTGCTCGATCGCGACCACGAAGTGCACCTGGTGCCCCACGTGATCCCGATCGGCTTCCCCGCCGAAGACGACTACACCGTGTCCCAGCAACTGCAGCAGCAGTATCCCGAGCTCAAGCTGGCGCCGCGCTTCAAGGGGCCGATCGAGGCCAAGTCCTACATCAGCGGCATGGACTTCTTCGTCGGCGCGCGCATGCACGCGACCATCGGTGCGTTTTCCGCCGGTGTGCCGGTCGTGCCGCTGGCCTACAGCCGCAAGTTCGCCGGGCTCTATCAGTCGCTCGACTACCACCGCGTGGTGGACCTCAAGACCGAGGACACCGAGAGCGCACTGGAGCTGGTTCTCGCGCATCTGGACAACCGTGAACAGCTCAAGGCCGAAGTTGCCGCCAGCGGCGCGATCATCCGCCGCAAGCTAGACGCCTACGGCGTGGCGCTGGAGCAGATCCTCTCCACCCTGCACCAGCCTCAGGCCGCGTATCAGAGATAACCATGCGCGATCACGCCCTGATGGGGGTTACCACGGCGGCCCGCACCGCCGTGCAGCTCGGCACCCTGCTGATCCTCGCGCGAACGCTGGGGCCGAGAGACTTCGGCTTCATTTCGATCGTGATCACCTGGTCGACCATCGTCGCCCTGGTGACCGACTACGGCTTCGGCATGCGCGCCTTGCGCGACATCGGCGCCGAGCGCCATCGCGCGGGCGAGATCATGTCCGCCAGCCTGGCGGCGAAGTCCGTACTGGTACTGCCGGCCTGCATCGTGCTGCTGCCGATCATTCTGTTCGTCCTCGATCTGCACACCACCGAGCGCTTCGCCGCAGTGCTGTTCCTGCTCGGCACGATTGCCTCCTCCTATGGCGACCTTGGCCTGACGGTGTTTCGCAGCATTGGCCAGTTCCATCGCGAGACGAAGATCGTGGCTGCGACGGCACTGGTGCATTTCGTCCTGATCGGCGCGGCGATCCTGCTGCGCAACGATGTGCTGGCCATCGGCGCCGCCTTTCTGGTGTCACGTCTGATCTACGCGACTTTCGCCCTGCGCGCGCTGTCGAAGATCCTCGAACTGGGCGGCATCCTGCGCAACTCCTGGAAGGTGCTGGCCGAGCGCTTCAGGTCTTCCACCAGCTTCGCGGTGGACAGCGGTGCGACCAACATCTTCGCCCAGCTGGACGTCATCCTCGTCAACCACCTCGCCGGGCGCGAAGCCGCAGGCATCTACTTCGCAGGCTCGCGCCTGATCCAGGGCGCGGTGCCGTTCAGCGTGCTGCTGGCCAGCGTGCACATCCCTCGTTTCGCCTACCAGCTGCACAACAAGGCCGCCGGGCTGGCCCGCTATGGCCTGCGCATCCTCGGCGAATACGCGGGCATGGGACTGGTGTTTGCCCTGGCGTTCTTCTTCATCGGGCCGCTGTTCACCGACTACTTCCTCGGCGCCGAGTACGCCGAGCTGAACACCCTCTGGCTGGCCTTCGCCTGCTTCACCGCGGCACGCTTCATCGCCGCCGGCCTTGGCGTACAGCTGATGGCGATGGGCACAGGCTTCCTACGCACCTTCGGAATCATCGCCTCGGGCGTGATCACGGTGCTCTGTTACTGGATTTTCATCCCCTCGCACGGGATACAGGCGGCTCCCTGGGTGTCCACTCTGGGCATGGTCGTCCTGACGCTTATCTACGGTTATGCGGTGTTCAACATCTATCGCAAGCGGCGCCAGCCGGCATGACCGAACTCGTTAAATACTGCCGGTCGCGCATCGCGCTCGACCGGCCGCTCAAGGGAAGGCAGGTATGAAAGCTTCATTGAATCGCGTGCTGAACAACGACTTGTGCAGCGGCTGTGGCATGTGCAGCTCGGTCGCAGACGACGACGCTATCAAGATTCGTCTGACTGGCGATGGCTATCACCGTCCGGTCCTCAACAGCCAGTACCAGAACAAGCCGGTGGCCAACGCGCAGACCAGCGCCGCTTTCGCCAAGTCCTGCCCGGCGCTGAATCTGGATATTCGCCCGTACAAGTCGGAGAACTACCACCCGATATGGGGCGAGATCCTCGACACTCTCAAAGGCTACGCCGCTGATAACGAGATCCGTCAGGCTGGCTCGTCCGGCGGCGTGATCTCGGCGCTGGCGCAGTATTGCCTGGAGAACAAGCTGGTCGATGGCGTGATCCAGATCCAGGCTTCGCAGACCGATCCGCTGGAGAACGTCGCCACCATCAGCCGCTCGCGGCAGAACGTCATCGCCTCTTCCGGCTCTCGCTACGCGCCGGCCAGCCCGGGCGAAGCGCTGAGGTGGGTGGCCATGTCCACCGAGAAGTACCTTTTCATCGGCAAGCCGTGCGACGTCGCCGCCGTGCGCCAGATGCAGCAGCACAACCCGCGGCTAAAGGAGAACATTCCCTACATCGTCTCCTTCATGTGCGCCGGCACGCCGAGCCTGCAGGGCACCGAGCAGGTGCTGGACAAGCTGGAGGTAAAACGCAGCGACGTCACCGCCTTCCGCTACCGCGGCGACGGCTGGCCGGGGCTGACCAAGGCCACGCTGAAGAATGGCGACGAACGCACCATGACCTACAACGATTCCTGGGGAAAGGTGCTCAACCGCCACCTGCAAACCCGCTGCAAGATCTGCCCGGACGGCATTGGCGAATTCGCCGACATCGTCTGCGCCGATGGCTGGGAAGGCGATGAAAAGGGCTACCCCTCCTTCGAGGAGCGCGAGGGCAATTCGCTGATTCTGGTACGCACCGCAAAAGGTCGCGAACTTTTTCGCAACGCGGAGGCTGCTGGCGTTGTCAAAGCCGAGGCTTTCGATACGGGCGGCATCTTCTCCATTCAGCCGTTCCAGTACTACCGCCGCACGACGATCCTGCCGCGGCTGCTGGCGATGAAGCTGCTGTTGCTCAAGACCCCTACGTACAAAGGCTTCGAGCTTGGCAAAGGGGTAAAGGAGATCGGGTTCTACCAGAGCTTCAAGGCGTTCACCGGTCTCTTGGTGCGGCGCAAGAAGATCAAGAAGCGGGCGCTGGAAACAGCTTGAAAGGCTGTGGCGCTCAAGGAACCAATACCTAAGGACTCAGGTTGATGACGAATTTCAGTTCACGCTTCTTCTTTTTTCCGTTGCTGATACTGGCACTGATACTGCACTTCTCGGTGTTTGGTGACAGCCCGCACAACCCCTACGGCATCAAGGGGCTGAACGAGCTGTACCTGGCAGTCAGCATCGTGTTCACCATTCTGCTGTTGCTGGCATCGGCGGAAAACGCTCCGCGTGAATTTCGCATCCTGATGTACTACTGCCTGTACAGCACGGTCGTTTTTCTCTTGATGCCGGCGGTTTTCGCCTATTTCACCTACGGCCAACCGATCGTGTTCGGGCTCATCGAAGAGCGCCGCGTGCTGTTCTGCCTGGGCTTTGCGCCGCTGTTGTTCCTCGGCAAGCGCGTCAGCACCCTGCAGTTCGAACGCGCCCTGCTCTATGCAGCCTTGGCCGCCGCGTTCTTCTCCTGGTGCTTCAAGTTCGGTGTGATCCCCGACATGCGCCCGGAAGTGCGCTCGGATGACCGCCCGGATCGATCATCAATCGGTCCGTACCTGATCTGCCTGGCGTACTTCTACTGCATCCAGATCTGGTCGAAGGGCGCCTCGCCGATCAACGGGGCCGCGCGGAACAAGACCTTCTATCTAGTGATCGCCGCCCTACTGCTGCTGACCCTGGTGTTTGCAACCCAGACGCGCCAGCTGATCGTCCTGTGCCTGGCCTTCACCCTGTTCTGTCTGCGTGCCAAGGCCGTCATCTGGGCGGCTTCGCTATCGATTCTGCTGTCGCCTTTCTATTTCTACCCGAGCCTGCTGGAAATTCTCGGGCTCAACACGGAGTTCTACGACAGCACGCTGGAAGGCGTGGAAGACGGCGCCCGCTCGGTCACCATTTCTCTGATCTTCGACCATCTGGATCAGGTCAACTGGCTGCCCAGCGGCTCGCTTTCGCTGATGTGGCAGGACGGCTTCATCCCGTACTTCGGCGAGCACTTCTTCCTGTCAGATGTCGGAATCATCGGAACGCTGTTCCGCTTCGGCTTTCTGACCTTCCTCATCGTCCCGATGACACTGTTCGTCTATCACCGCATCGCTAAGAACATTGCCACCGACATGACCTTCATCTACTCGACGATGCTGGCCTTCTTCGTCATCTGGCCGCTCAACGGATTCTTCGAATACGGCCAACCGGTTTTCGCATTGCTGTTCGTCATTCACGCCCTCAGGGCCCGTCACCTTCGCCGCCAGGAACCCATCCATGAACGTCGCGCTTATCCTCAACTACAAGGCAGCTACTGAAACCATCAGTTGCGTTGAGAGCTTGCTCGCTCATTGCCCGACTCTCAACCATGTGGTGGTCATCGACAATGACTCCCAGGATGGTTCCGTGGTGGCATTCAACCAGTGGCTGGAAGCGCAGCCGCGCCACAACGTTACCGTTCTCGCCAACCCGGAGAACAACGGCTACGCCGGTGGCAACAACTACGGCCTGCGTTGGGCGCTGGACAATCTGCCAGTGACCACTTTCTGGATCGTCAACAACGACACCTATGTCGACAGTGATGCCTTTACACCGTTGCTCGATGCGCTGAAGGAGAACGATCGCCAATTCGTCGGCTCGGTCATCCTCAGCGCCGACACCGGGCGCCTGGAATGCTACGGCGGCGGCAAACTCTACCCGCTGCTGGGCAAGGCCAAGCTGCTGGGCAAGGACCAGACCCTCGAAGCCATGGCAAATACCAGCGAGCAGCCGGATTACCTGATGGGCTGCAGCCTGGCGTTCTCGGCCAAACTGGTCGATCGCATCGGCCTGATGGACGAGGCGTACTTCATGTATTCCGAGGAAGTCGACTGGCAGTTCCAGGCGAAGAAGAAAGGCGTTGCGATCCGCGTCGTGCCGAGCAGCCGGCTCTTCCACTACGGCTCGCTGAGCTCGGGCGGCCGCTCGGCCTTCTATCACTACTACCGCAATCGCGCCGCCACCCGATTCAACAAGCGCTTCTACGGCCAGGGTTTTGCCTTCGCGTCGGCCTGTTTCCTGTCGGCGATCACCGTCATCAAGGAGTTCAACCACCCCAGCCTCGCCTGGTCCGGCATCAAGGGCGCCTTCAAGGGAGTAACGATGAGTGTCTAACGAGACTAACCACGCGTTCGGTGTGAATTTCTATACCGGCAGCAAGGCGACGCTGCTGAACTGCATTCGCGAGGGGGTCAAGCAGCCCTACTCGTTCGTGGTGACCCCCAATGTCGACCACCTAGCGCAACTGCAGGATAACCCTGCACTGCGTGAGGCTTACGCCAAGGCTCGCCTGCGCCTGTGCGACAGCCGAATCCTGCAGCCACTGCTGCAGCGCCTCGGTGTACAGATCGAAGAAGTGATTCCGGGCAGCGACCTTACCGTCGACCTGCTGGAATGGGCAGACCGCGAGCGCCTGCGCATCGTCCTGATCGGGGCGACCGAAGAGGAATGCGTCAAACTGCGCGCGATCTACCCCGGAATCACGCTCTATCACCACAATCCACCGATGGGCTTCATCAATCGTCCGGATGAAGTGCAACGGGCATTGCAGTTCGTTCGGGAAAACCCGTCCGAACTAGTGCTCTACGCAGTCGGCGCGCCGCGCCAGGAAATACTTGCCAGTTCCATCGAAAGTCACGAACGGACCGGTATGGGCTTTTGTATCGGCGCATCCATTTCGTTTGCTACCGGCAGTATTAAACGGGCCCCGGTGTGGATGCAGAACTGCAAACTCGAATGGTTGCATCGCATGCTTTCCGAACCCAAAAGGCTGGTTAAGCGCTACGCACATGACGCGATGTTCATAGTTCCGGCATTCATGCGGGAAAAAAACTACCGCGTGCAGAAGGCCAAGCCGGCGAAACAGGACAGCTAATCCCAATGATCGAAAAATTGGGCGCAATTGCACTGAACGACGGTGAACCCAGCGAAATCGAGACGGTCTATCCCTTCTGTGTGAGCGTGACAGGATGGCAATTCAACATCTAACTAACCATGAGCGCCATCCCGCCTCGGTGGTAACGCAGCAGCCGTATGTGAAGAACTTAGGAATTAAACCTGCCCAACCAAACAGCCGCTGACTTTACAACCAGGAGGGAAATAAAAACGCGTCTACGTAGCTGAATAGATAGCTGCTGGAGATGAACAATTCAGGAAGGAGAGAAACTTTGGCTACCGATCCAGTTTGGTCGCTGAGGAGTGTGGAGTGATGACTCCGGTCCTCTTGGAAAGGCGAAAAAAATACTCAAACGCCTCAGGCAGAAAAGTGAATCAAGCCGTCTCACTCTTTGAACAACAACCACTCCGTCAAGGATGAACAACCCATGAAACCATTTATCGCTCTAGCTTTTACTTCCGCCCTGGTATTGCAGGGCTGTGCGTTCGCTCCCGGCCAATACCTCGATCCCGATGAGTTCAAGGAAGGCGCCGAAGCCGAGCACGGCACCGTTCAGCTGATCCGCATCACCCCCGAAATGCTCAAGGGTCACCTCGCCTCTGACGCGGGCACCTCCAGCAAGCAGGAACTGCTCAACTACAAGCCCGGCGCCTACCGCATCGGCGCCAACGACCTGCTCTACATTACCGTCTGGGACCACCCGGAGCTGACCGCGCCGTCCGGCCCGCAGCAGCAGCTGGATGCCAACGGTCGTCTGGTACGCCCCGATGGCACCCTGTTCTACCCGTACATCGGCAACATCGAAGCCGCGGGCAAGACCATAGAAGAACTGCGTGCCCTGATTGCGCGTCGCCTGACCAACTACATCGACAGTCCGCAGGTCGATGTATCCATCCTGCGCTTCGGCAGCCAGCGCGTCGTCGTATCCGGTGCATTCGACACCGCCGGCGAAGTCCCGGTGACCACCGCTCCGATGACCATCACCCAGGCTATCGGTCAAGCCGGTGTGGATACCGAAACCGCGGACCTCACCGGTCTGACGCTCAAGCGCGACGGTCGTGAGTACATGCTTGACATGGATTCGCTGAACCGCCCGGACTCGTGGCTGCACCAGGTTTACCTGAAGGACGGCGACCAGCTGCACCTCCCGTACAACGACCAGCGCAAGATCTACGTGCTGGGCGAGGTCAACCTGCCACAAGCGCTGTCGTTCAAAGCCACCAGCATGAACCTGATGGACGCGATCGGCACCGCAGGCGGCATTCGTCAGGAGACTGCCGATGGTGAGGCGCTGTACGTGATTCGCGGTGCTGAAGACATGATGACCGAGCCGGCCAAGGTCTTTCAGCTGAACGCCGAGTCGCCGACCGCCCTTGCCCTGGCCAAACACTTCCCGCTGCAGCCGCAGGACGTCGTGTTCGTCGGTCCGGCCAACATCACTCGCTGGAACCGTTTCATCAGCCAGCTGCTGCCGTCGGCTAACGTTGTTGGCATCGGTGCCGCAGCGGAATACAACATCAACCGCTAAGCCGCACTGCGTGATCGTCTGACGATCACTTAAAAAAAGCCGCAGAGTCAATCGATCTCTGCGGCTTTTTTGTGCCCATGCTATGCATCTGACAACTACCAGACGCCTGTCAGATACAAGCCCTTGTGCGGCCAGCCGATCAGGCTCGATAGCACGGCTCGGCTTTATCGCGGGCCAAAAGAAAACGGGCTTGCTACGGCTTCGTAGCAGGCCCGTCTCAAGACGGTATCACCAAGCTGTTAGCGCACGGCTTCGAACAGGCCGGCAGCCCCCATACCGCCACCGACACACATGGTCACCACGCCATAACGCAGGTTGCGCCGCTGCAGCTCACGGACGATATGCCCGGCGGTACGCGAACCGGTCATACCGAACGGGTGCCCGATCGAGATCGATCCGCCATTGACGTTGTATTTCTCGTTGTCGATGCCAAGCGTGTCGCGGCAATACAGACATTGCGATGCAAAGGCCTCGTTGAGTTCCCACAGGTCGATGTCGTCGATCTGCAGCCCCTTGGCCTTGAGCAGACGCGGCACGGCGTATACCGGCCCGATGCCCATCTCCTCCGGCTCACAGCCTGCCACGGTGAATCCACGGAAAAAGGCGCGCGGCTTGAGGCCAAGTTCGATGGCCTTGTCCAGGCTCATCACCAGCGTCATGGACGCGCCATCGGACAGCTGCGAGGCATTACCGGCGGTAACCGAGCCGTCTTCAGCGAACACGGGCTTGAGCCCGGCCAGGCTTTCCAGCGTGGTGTCCGGGCGGTTGCAATCATCTCCCTCGACCACACCCTGATGCACGGTGCGCTCGCCGGTGTTCTTGTCCTCGGTGTAGTACTGGACATTCATCGGCACGATTTCATCGCTGAACAGCCCATCGGCCTGCGCACGCGCAGTACGCTGCTGGCTCTGCAGCGAGTAGAGATCCTGCTGCTCGCGAGTCACGTTGTAACGGCGTGCCACCAGTTCGGCCGTCTGGCCCATGGTGTGGTAGATGCCCGGCACACGCTCCTGGATGATCGGGTTGAACAGGTGATCGGTGTTGCGGCTCTTCAGGGTCAGGGTGATCGACTCCACCCCGCCGGCGACGATGATGTCGCTGCAACCGGAGGCAATCTGGTTGGCCGCGACAGCGATGGCCTGCAGGCCCGATGAACAGTAGCGATTAAGCGTCATGCCGGCGCAGCCGATGCCCAGACGGGACAGCACCGCGACGTTGCGACCGATGTTGTAGCCCTGGGCGCCCTCATTGGAGCCAGCACCGACGATGCAATCCTCGACGAGTGCGGGGTCGAGATCATTGCGCGACAGCAACGCATCAACGCAATGCGCGGCCATGTCGTCAGGACGGGTCATGTTGAACTTGCCACGGAAGGACTTGGCCAGGCCGGTCCGTACGCTATCGACGATCACTACTTCACGCATGACATACCTCGGAGACTAGGCGCGGTCGCGGGGATGTTGTGACGGCGCTGCGCGCACGGTTTGTTCCACGACCGCGGGGTGGACGGTGACCCGAGCATAGTTCGCGCCTCGCAGCACTGGCGACGACCATTCAGCTCGGATATGCACGGCCATCGCCTCGCCGGCCGGATAGCGCGCTTGGGTAGGCTTTTCAGGCTCGTATATAGGGTGCAAGGCAACCTCGCTGCAGATCGATTCGCGCGACCAACCCTGCGGCGGCTTCCCGGTCACAGGACACCGTCGACCCCATAAGCAACAGCCTGGCAACCCGCCCCGGTTAACGTCCCTTCTCGATCGCCGCCTCCAGCGCTTCATTCAACGTCCGCAGCACCTTGACCCTGGCGAAGCGCTTGTCGTTGGCCTCCACCAACGTCCAGGGTGCGATTTCGGTACTGGTGCGATCGACCATATCGGCTACAGCATGTCCGTAGTCGTCCCAGCGCTCGCGGTTGCGCCAGTCCTCATCGGTGATCTTGAAGCGCTTGAAGACCGTCTCCTCACGCTCCTTGAAACGCTTGAGCTGGGTTTTCTTGTCGATGGTCAGCCAGAACTTCACCACCACGATATCGGCATCGACCAGTTGCTCTTCGAAGTCGTTGATTTCCGAATAGGCACGCAACCACTCATCCGGGGTGCAGAAACCTTCCACCCGCTCGACCAGTACGCGGCCATACCAGGAGCGATCGAATATGGTGAACTTGCCGCGCTCCGGCACATTGCGCCAGAAGCGCCAAAGCCAGGGCTGCGCGCGCTCTTCCTCGGAGGGCGCGGCGATCTGTATGGTCCGGTACATCCGCGGGTCGAGCGCGCCAGTCACGCGACGAATCGCACTCCCCTTGCCCGCCGCATCATGACCCTCGAACAACGCCAGCACGCCCCGCTTGCGCAGACGGCGATCCCGCAACAACTGCGACAACCGCGCCTGCTCCTCGGCGAGCTGCTGCTGGTAGTCGTCCTTGGTGAGCTTCTGGCTCAGATCCAGGCTGTCCAGCAGGCTCAAATGATCCAGATCGATCTGCAGCGGCGCCGAATGCGGCTGCGACGCCGCCTGCCCCGGCTGCTCCGCGGCGGCCAGGGCGGCCTGCAGACCTTCGAGCAAAATGCGGCCGACGGTCAGGCTGCGATAACGCTCGTCCGCACCCTCGATCACATACCAGGGCGCAAAATCCCGGCTGCTGAGCCGCAGGATCTTCTCACCGTGGCGCACGAACTTGTCGTAAGTCTTCGACTGTTGCCAATCCAACGGGCTGATGCGCCAGCTGTGCAGCGGGTCATTCTTCAGCGAATCGAGCCGGGCGTTCATACGCTCCTTGGACAGATGGAACCAGAACTTGAAGATCAGCGCGCCCTCGTCACAGAGCATCCGCTCCAGGCGCTGCGCCCGCGCGGTGGCGAGTTTCAGCTCGGCACCATCGATGCGCCCGTGCACACGGTCCTCGAGCATCTTGCTGTACCAGTTGCCGAAGAAAATCCCGGTGTGGCCCTTCGGCGGCAGGCGTCGCCAGAAACGCCATGCCGGTGGATGCGCGAGCTCTTCGTCGCTGGGCACATCGAAGCTGTCGACACGTATCAGCCGCGGATCCATCCACTCGTTGAGCAGCTTGATGGTTTCCCCCTTGCCGGCACCCTCAATACCGTTGATTAGTATCAGCACCGGGAACCGCGCCTGGGCCTTGAGCCGGTACTGCGCCTGCAGCAGCGCTTCACGCAACTCTGGCACCGCCGCATCGTAGGTCTCCTTGTCGATGGAGTGACCAATTTCGGCTGATTCGAACATCGCTTTCTCCGTCCAGGTGATGCGCTCAACCCTAGCAGGCACCCAGAAGGCATAGCGAGTAGTGCGTGAAAAAATAACCATAGCCTTGGTACGGTTTATTCTTCCTGAAGCGGAGCTGCGGCCGTTAGCGACGATGGCGTGCAGTTGATTTGCACACCCTCTCCCTGCGGGGGACGGCGGGAAGCAGTCCAGATGCCAAGCATCAACCTGGAACGGGACCGATGCCGGTGAAACAGCGCGCTGAGCAACGGGTAATTCGCGGGGCGAAGTACGGCGCGTCCGCCGCAGCGCGATGACATTCACCGCCAGCCTTGAGGCAGAATAGCGACCATGAACGATCTGCCTTCCTACCCACGCTGCTGCACGCCACTCACCGACCACTGGCCGCTACCGCAAGCCTTGGCGGGTGTCAGCCTGATGAGCACACGCTTCGACCCGGCATTGCTCGATCCTGAGGATTTTGGCCGCTGGGAGATTCCCGCACAGAAAGGCGTCAGCAAGCGGCAGGCAGAGTTTCTCGCTGGACGCTTGTGCGCTCGGGAGGCCCTGCGAGGCCTGACCGGCACTGCATTCGTGCCGCCAGTGGGTGAAGACCGCGCACCGCAATGGCCGGCAGGCATCGTTGGTTCCATTACCCACGGCGCAGGCTGGGCAGGCGTCGTGGTGGGTTCCAGTCAGCAATGGAGCGGACTGGGACTGGATATCGAGCGCATTCTTGCCCCCGAACGAGCCGACCGCCTGGCCGCCGAAATCCTCACGCCCCGTGAACTGGAGCGCTACTCTCAGCTAAACGAAGACGAGCGCGCCGAATTGGTCACCCGAACCTTCTCGTTAAAGGAAAGCCTGTTCAAAGCGCTGTATCCACTGGTGAAGCAACGTTTCTACTTCCAGGATGCCGAAGTGCTGGACGCCACTCGTCAAGGCGTGGCGCGCCTGCGTTTGTTGATCGATCTGTCCGCAAACTGGCGCAACGGCATCGAGCTTGGCGGCCAGTTCACTACCTTCGAAGGCTACCTGCTCAGCTTGATCAGCATTCCAGCCCAGCCCGGCGAGATCGAGCCAAGCTAGTACGTCGCGCTGTCGGCAAAGCGATAGACGACCCCGTTTTTCAGCGCTGGCAAGCCGACGAGCCAACCATCGCCTCATCCGAAAAACCGAACCTGCGAGCTATAAGCGAGTCAACCAGACACCCCAATTCACCGGCGCGCACGCCTATAATCGCGCCTTTCAGAAAACCGACACAGGTGAACACATGGCCAATCCATACCACGATCACAACCTGGCCCTGCTGGCCCATCTGCGCGGCATCCTGCTCGCCATGGGCGAGGCCGAACAGCTCTCAGAAGAAAGCCACGCACTGTTCCTCGAGCGCTTCGACGAGCTGATCATGAACCTGCAGAACGTCCCGGAAGAGCGCCACATGGGCCAGGACCTGATCTGCCAGGTCTTCCACCGCTATCCCCAGATCGCCCATCTGGTCCCGCGCGATTTACTGTGGTACTTCGGCGGCGACTGCCTGCACTTCATGCCGGATGACGAGATTGCCGTCTTCCAGCAACTCGAAGAGCGCCGCTACGAAGCCGAGCAGAACGACGAACCGTTCGACTGGAACCGTGAAAAGCAGCTGCTGAGCATGCAGGACGAGGGTGCACGACACTAAGCTTTCACCTTCAACACCGTGAGGCTCGACTCAGCTTAAGCGCATTCGTGCATTTGATACTTGAGATGGCGCTCTGCGATGGGCCCGGCAGAGATATAAATCCACATTAACGACGCTGCAGGAAATTTATTCCTCGTCATTCACCCGATCCCGCAGCTCCTTCCCTGGCTTGAAATGCGGGACGAATTTTCCGTCAAGGCTGACGGATTGGCCGGTCTTGGGATTGCGGCCTACGCGGGGGGCGCGGTAGTGCAGGGAAAAGCTACCAAAGCCGCGGATCTCGATCCGGTCGCCAGTGGCCAGCGCCTGAGCCATCTGCTCAAGCATGGTCTTGATGGCCAGCTCGACATCCTTCGACGAAAGCAGCCCCTGCTGGGTGACGATTCGCTCGATCAACTCCGACTTGGTCATGGTTTTCCCTTCGTTTTCAAGCGGCTAGATCATTCGGATTGCGGTCGTTTGTAGCATGTTGTTCAGAGTTTGAACAGCCCGAGCGGGATTGACGACAAGGAGTGCTTTGTTTATCGGAGCACGACACGGAATGCAAAGGGCGGATGAGTGAACCAGTCCTCGGCGTGATCGATGAGAAGCGAGAGCCGAGGTGATCTTTCTTTGGGCAATAAAAAAGGCGGGCTAATAAGCCCGCCTTTCGTTTAACCAGCTACCGATCAATCCTCGCGATAGCGACGCAGCTTGAGCTGCTTGCCACCGACGCGGGTGTCCTTGAGTTTGCCAAGCAAGCGTTCGAGACCGTCTTCCGGAAGCTCGACCAGGCTGAAGCTGTCGCGCACCTGGATGCGGCCGATGGCTTCGCGGGCCAGGCCGCCTTCGTTGAGGATGGCGCCGAGCAGGTTGCGGGCAGCGATGCCGTCACGCGCTCCAAGCGGCGTACGGCAGCGGGCGCGGCCTTCGGCCAGCGGGACCGGAGCGCGACGCTCGCGATCATCACTACGCTCAGGACGATCCGAACGCTCGGTGCGCTCACGCGGGCTGCTGGTCGGAACCAACGGTTGCTCTCTTTCCACCTCGGCCAGGGTCAGAGCCTGACCATTGGTGGCCTTGCGCAACAGCGCAGCGGCCAGAGCACGTGGGCTGCAACCGATGTCGGCGACCAGCTTGTCGAGCAACTCGCCATGGGTGGCTTCGGCATCGGCAACCAGCGGAGCGAGGCTGTTAGTGAGTTTCTTGATGCGGGCGTCCAACACCTGCTGCGCATTCGGCAGACGGGCTTCAGCGACCTTCTGGTTGGTCACGCGCTCGATAACCTGCAGCATGCGACGCTCACGCGGGGTGACCAGCAGCAGCGCACGGCCTTCACGACCGGCACGGCCGGTACGGCCGATGCGGTGTACGTAGGATTCCGGATCGTAGGGCATGTCGACGTTGAATACGTGGGTAATGCGCGCCACGTCGAGGCCACGGGCGGCGACGTCGGTGGCGACGACGATGTCCAGGCGGCCATCCTTGAGCGATTCGATAACGCGCTCACGCTGGTTCTGGGCGATATCGCCGTTCAGCGCAGCGGCCTTGTAGCCCTTGGCTTCCAGCGCGGCGGCCAGATCCAGCGTGGCTTGCTTGGTCCGCACGAAAGCAATCAGGGCGTCGAAATCCTCGACTTCCAGCAGGCGCAGCACAGCCTGGATCTTCTGATCGGCATGGACCATCAGGTGTGCCTGCTCGATACGAGCGACGGTCTGGGTCTTGGCAGCGATCTTGATGTGCTGCGGCTCACGCAGGTGCTTTTCGGCAATCGCGCGAATGGAGTGCGGCAGCGTAGCGGAGAACAGAACAGTCTGACGGCTCTCCGGCATTGCTTCGAAGATCACTTCGAGGTCGTCCATAAAGCCCAGCTTGAGCATCTCGTCCGCTTCGTCGAGTACCAGGAAGCGGATGGTCGACAGCAGGCCACTGTTGCGGCTCAGGTGGTCAACCAGACGGCCCGGGGTCGCAACGATGACCTGCGCGCCCTGGCGAATGGCCTTGAGCTGCGGGCCCATGGGTGCGCCACCGTAGACCGCGACGACGGTCAGGCCAGGCATCTGCTTGGAATAGGTTTCGAATGCAGTGGCGACCTGCAGGGCCAGCTCGCGAGTCGGCGCGAGGATCAGTGCCTGCACTTCCTTGCGAGCGGGATCGATCTTGGACAGGATCGGCAGCGCAAAGGCCGCGGTCTTGCCGGTACCGGTCTGCGCCTGACCGATCATGTCGTGGCCGCCAAGGATCACCGGGATCGCCTGGGACTGAATGGGGGATGGTTCTTCGTAGCCGACTGCGCTGATGGCAGCCAGAACAGCGGAGTGAATACCGAGTGCGGCAAAGCCGCCGATTTCCTGGGTCATGGGTCTTGTCTCTGATGCTCCGCAAGACCCATTGTTCCGAAGCTGCGCATGCCGTGCAAAACCCGAAGGTCACCCTGGCAGCCTGGTCGGCGGGGTTGCGAAAACGTATGAATGATGAATCGTCAAGGATAGTCCGCTCGAAGCGGACAGCAGCCGAAGCGGCGCTTCGTGTGTTGCAGTACCTGAACGCAGGCTGGGTTTCAGCCGGCGCGTACTATACCGGATTAACGTGACGCTGTGCGGGTATTTTGCGCCCGGCGGTTGGGGGATGCCGGGCGCGTCGGTGGTCAGCAAGTCGCACAATGTCGCCATCGGACTCGCCTGCATCGAGTATCGCTGTCAGGCGGCCTCGCCGTTGGCGGCGCTGACACGGAAGCGGCCGACCAGCTGGTGCAGCTTGCCAGCGGTATGCCGAACGCGTTCGGCGCTGTCCTGCAGCACGCAGAGGGTCTGCCCCATCTCATTGGAAGCCTGGTCGACGCCACGGATGGTCTGGCCGTAATGCAGACTACGCTCGTTCAGACCCTTGATGATGTCGAACATGCGCTCGACCGTCTGGTGCAGATGCACGTTCTCCGACGATGCCTCCTCGGTCAGACGCAGGCTGCTGTCGACATTCTGGACCCCCCCTTCCATGAACGACACCGCCTGCCGCGTCTCGGCCTGCAGGCTCTCGACCTTGTGCCGGATGTCCTCGGCAGCCTTGGCCGTGCGCTGCGCCAGCGAGCGGACCTCACCCGCGACGACGGCGAAGCCGCGACCATGGTCCCCTGCCCTTGCCGCTTCGATTGCCGCGTTCAGCGCCAGCAGATTGGTCTGGGTGGTGATGTCGCTGATCAGCCCAACGATCTCATCGATCTCGCTCATGCGGCTGTCGAGCAGCTGAACACTCTGAGCCGAGCGCTGCACGACGTCACGGATCGATTCGGTACCGTTACGCACGGTGTCGAAACGCTCGCGGGCACGCTGCATGACCTCGTCCATGGCGCCTTTCATCTGCTCGGCGGTCATTGATGCCTGCTGAATTTCGCCAAGCTGCTCTTCCACCAGCAGTAACAACTGATGGATCGATTCGGCCACGTCGTTGGTGGTCTGCCCCGCCTCGCCGCTGCGCTCGAGCATCAGCTCGTTGTCCTGGCGGACATGCTTCGAGACTTGGATTACCTGGCCAACCACACCGTCCAGACTGTCGATGAAACTGTTGATCCAGCGCCCCATGTCGCCGCTCTCGTCGCGCTGCATGGTGCTGCTGTCGAGCCTTTGGCGCAAATTGCCCTCGCCCTCAGCCAGGGTGCGAATCACCTCGGTCATCTCCTGCATGCGCGCAGCCAGCCGTCGCGGCCCGAAGGACGCGAACGCCCAGGCCCCCAGCAGAAGCAGCAATCCGTTGACCAGATGCAGCACGGTGGTGGGCAGACCGCTGAACTCCTGCAGCAAACTGCCGATGGCGAACAGCGTGGTCACCGTGAGCAGATACGTCTTCATCAGCCCGACACTCAGCGAACGGCGACGATAGACCTCCTCCAGATCCGCCTCGCACATCATCCCCCACCGGTCTGCCGAGCCTTGCAGCTGAAAGGTAACGCCCTTGCCAATGACCGGAATATGGCGGTAGTCCGAGTAGCCGGGATAGGTGACGAACAGGTTGGCACCCTTGGCGATCGTCTCCCGCACCCCCGGATGCAACTGGCCGGTGGCCGGATCGATAAAGCGCAATTCCAGCTCGGTATGCTGCTGCACGCGCACCGTTCCCCAGCGCGTGTGCACACCACTTTTCAGGTTCTCGCCGTGGCTAAAGGTGGCATCTTCGAAGCGCGAGCGTGACAACGCCGTGCCAGCCTGGACGCTGCTGTCGAACCGCGACTCCACCATGAACAGGTAGTTGTCACCGGATTCCGGGTAGACGTGGCCGGCCTCGCGCTGGATGAGGTCACCGATCACATCGTTGGGCACCCGCGCGCAGATGCAGCCGAGACACTTACCGCCAACATGCACCGGCTGATAGAACATCAGGGTGACCGCATCATGGAAGCGCGACGTGCTCGCGCCCAGGCGCTGGGTCAGCGGATCACGGTAAGGCCCATGCAGGAACGGCTCGCTCAGCCCGCGCGCCACCGCTCTGCCATCGAGATCCTGTTGCCCGACATGAACCGCGCAGGTGGATGCCAGCACGCTGCCTTGCGGGTCGATGACGAACAGCTCGGAAATATCCGGCAGCTGTGCCCGTTTCCCCTCCAGCACATCGCTAGCGACGTGGCAAACGGCTTCGCCCAGGTTGGCAGCCAGGTCCGCAAGATGAACCCAGTGACTGGCGACCCAGTTCTGCAGGATGCGCACCCGTGACTGCGCAACGCCCTCGAACACCTGCTCCACCGCGGGATACACGCCACGATTCAACCAGCACGACCAGCGCATCGCCAGCTTGCCGGTTGGCCCTGACCACGGAAGCCAATGGCGCTCGCTAGCGGACAGATGCATCAGATTGCTTTGAAGATGAGGCACGGGCGATTCCTTACTGCCGACAAAACATGCTGGCGTTTTGCAATTAGCAGACCAGCCATGCCGTTACGTTTGCTCATCAGCGCGGCGAGACACAGCGCTCCAGCATTGATGAACTGCTTGCTTCGTGAGCCCCAGATATTGAGTGGGACGAGTGAGGCCCCGCGATGGAGCCGCGCGTCGCGATTTCCGGTGCGGGACGGCTCCGGTCAGTACGCACCGATATGGAACAGCCACAAACCTTCAATACCGCCGACGCACCCGTTCGGTGCAGGGTTAGCTCGCGGGACGCAGCGCCGCAATCAACGAATCCAGCGAATAGCCCAGGCGCGGCGCCAACGCTTCAGCGCGCTGGCGCAGCCCGGTCATGTCCAGCTGCTGATCGAGATCCGCTGGCACCAGCAGCACCACGTTGCCCTCCTTCACGGGGCACTCCCAGTAATGCCGATGATAGAGGCCACGCAGCAGCGCCGCGCCCAATGGGCGGTCGTCATCGGTGCCCCACTGATTGATGATCAGCCAGCCGCCCGGATTGAGTTTTTCCTGACAGCGCTTGAGGAACGACCAGGCCAGATGCGCGGCATCCGGGCCTGCATCGTTGTACAGGTCGACGAAGATCAGATCGGAACTCTCGGCGGTATCCAGCAACTCGGTGGCATCGCCGATGCGGATATACAGCCGCGAGTCGTTCTGCAAGCCGAGGTACTGCATCGCAAGCTCCGGCACCGCCGGCCGCAGCTCGATGACCTCGACGTCCTCCAGCGGCAGGAACTGCAGACAGGCCTGGGTCAGGTTGCCGGCACCAAGCCCTAGAAACAGTGCGGTTTCCGGCTCTGCATGACAAAGCCCACCGAGAAGCATCGCGCGGGTGTAATCGTATTCGAGCCAGGCAGGATCGGCGGTGAATACGCAGCTCTGTTCGACCGCCGCGCCAAACTCGAGAAAACGGTAGTCGCCCACCTCGAGTACGCGAATCAGCCCGAAAGCGTCATGCACTTCGGCGAGCAGGCGTTCCTCTTTGTCCATCAATGTGCTCCGCAGCTATCCGATCACCAGCGTGTCGGCGAACGCATCTTACGCAGCCCCATAGGCCATCGCTATCTCCGGGGCCCGGGCGCTTCAGGTAAAATCGCCGCACTTTTATCAGTTGGAACGATCATGAACGACGCCTGGAGCCCCGATAGCTGGAGAAGCAAGCCGATCCAGCAGCAGCCCGAATACCCGGATGCCGAACACCTCTCGCGCGTTGAACGCACCCTGGCCGGCTTGCCACCGCTGGTCTTCGCCGGCGAAGCACGGGAGCTAAGACGGCAGTTCGCCGAGGTGACCCAGGGCCGCGCGTTCCTGTTGCAGGGCGGCGATTGCGCCGAGAGTTTCGCCGAATTCTCGGCCACCAAGATTCGCGACACCTTCAAGGTGCTGCTGCAGATGGCGATCGTCATGACCTTCGCGGCCGGCTGTCCGGTGGTCAAGGTAGGGCGCATGGCCGGCCAGTTCGCCAAGCCCCGCTCGGCCGGTGACGAAACCGTCGATGGCGTGACGCTGCCGGCTTACCGGGGCGATATCGTCAATGGCATCGACTTCAACGCGCAAAGTCGCGTGCCGGACCCGGAGCGTCTGCTGCAGGCCTACCATCAGTCCACCTCCAGCCTGAACCTGCTACGCGCATTCGCCCAGGGCGGCTTCGCCGACCTGCACCAGGTGCATCAGTGGAACCTGGACTTCATCGCCAACTCCCTGCTGGCTGAGAAGTACCACCAGCTCGGCGCACGCATCGACGAAACGCTGAAATTCATGCGCGCATGCGGCCTGGATGGCGCGCCACAGTTGCGCGAGACCAGCTTTTTCACAGCTCACGAGGCACTGTTGCTGAACTACGAGCAGGCTTTCGTCCGCCAGGACAGCCTCAGCGGCGGCTGGTACGACTGCTCCGCGCACATGCTGTGGATCGGTGACCGCACCCGACAGCTCGACGGCGCGCATGTCGAATTCCTGCGCGGAGTGGGCAATCCCATCGGCGTGAAGGTCGGCCCGAGCATGGACAGCGAGGAGCTGATCCGCCTGATCGACATCCTCAACCCGCAGAACGACCCCGGTCGCCTGAACCTGATCGTGCGCATGGGCGCCGACAAGGTCGAAGCCGGTCTGCCGCGACTGGTGCGTGCGGTGCAGAACGAAGGTCGCCATGTGCTCTGGAGTTCCGACCCGATGCATGGCAACACCATCAAGGCGTCCAGCGGTTACAAGACGCGGGACTTCGAAAAGGTGCTCGCCGAAGTGCGTCAGTTCTTCGATGTGCATCGTGCCGAGGGCAGCTACCCCGGCGGGATTCATATCGAGATGACCGGCCAGAACGTCACCGAATGCATCGGCGGTTCGCGGCCGATCACCGAAGCCAGCCTCAGCGATCGCTATCACACCCAGTGCGACCCGCGGTTAAACGCCGATCAGTCGCTGGAAATGGCGTTCATGATCGCGGAAACCCTGAAGCAACTGCGGCCCAACTAATGGCGAGGTAGAAGCCGCAGGCTGCCGGTCACGGTGCGCGACACTTGTCGCGCACCGATCGACAAGTGAAAGGACATAAAAAAACCCGGCGCCAGGCCGGGTTTCTTTTTCGAGCAGTCTGCGTGGCCTATCAGGCCTTGACGCGGGACTTGTACTCGCCGGTGCGGGTGTCGATTTCGATCGAGTCGCCGATTTCGCAGAACGCGGAAACCTGCAGCTCGGCACCGTTCTTCAGGCGGGCGGTCTTCATGACCTTGCCGGAAGTATCGCCACGTACGGACGGCTCGGTGTAAACGATTTCGCGAACGATGGTGGTCGGCAGTTCGACGGAGATCACCTTGTCGTTGTAGAAAACGGCTTCGCAGATGTCGGTCATGCCGTCTTCGATGAAGGTCATTACACCTTCCAGGTCGTCTTTTTCGATTTCGTACTGGTTGAACTCGTCGTCCATGAACACGTACAGCGGGTCGGCGAAGTAGGAATAGGTCACTTCCTTGCGCTCGAGGATGACCGGCTCCAGCTTGTCGTCAGCCTTGTAAACGGTCTCGGTAGCCGAACCGTTGAGCAGGTTCTTCAACTTCATCTTGACCACGGCACTGTTACGGCCGGACTTGTTGAACTCGGCTTTCTGGATGACCCAGGGTGCGCCGTTGATGATGGCCACCTGGCCGGCACGGAACTCTTGTGCGGTTTTCATACGAAATATCCGAAGGGGAATTAGAGACAAAAAAGTCGGGTAGGGACAGACCATTACTGGCCCGCCCCCCCCTTAGAACCGTACGTGCGACTTTCATCGCATACGGCTCAAGCTTACGAAAAGCCAGTCCACGACTGGCCGGCAGCTATGGCGGGCGATCCTATCATTTCAGACCGCAGTGCCGCAAAGTCACCTTTCCGTGCTGGCTGTGCACCAGCGCATGACAGTTGGGATGAAGCAGCACGCGATTGCTCAAGGTATCCGGTCCGCCGTCCACACGCCTGATGACGTGATGGTCGTGCCAACCGGTCTCCTTGCTGATCGCATGCCCGCACAGGGCACAAAGCCCCTTCTGTCTGCGAAAGATACTGAGTATTTGCCCCCGATAACGCAGCTTGTGCTGCATCCGTTGGACCCTCAACGCCTCCCACTTCAGCTCATGCGCCGCGTCGTAGGGCTGATACTCACCCGGTAAACGCTTGTGACGCACGATGGCGGTTTCCGCCAGCCCGTACAGCCGCCGGAATTGCCTCTCTCCCTTGCCATTCTTGTAGGGATACGCAAACACCCAGTTCTGCCCGCCTATGGATCGGAAGTATTTTTTCCTGATCCAGTCAGCCGACTTCTTCGAGTGCCTACGCTTCGCCCACCTCCAGAGTCGCCAGAAAATCAGGCTATCCAGCTTGCTGAAGGTCTGTTTTGTAGTGGTCTACTGATCCCGGACACCGATTTAGGCGAAAATCCTCGCCATCAAGAGGTGTTCGATGAGCAAGCAACGACGTACGTTTTCCGCCGAGTTCAAACGCGAGGCTGCTGCCTTGGTTCTGGATCAAGGCTATAGCCATATCGAGGCCTGCCGTTCGCTGGGCATCGTGGATTCGGCATTGCGCCGCTGGGTGAAACAGCTTCAGGACGAGCGTCAGGGCGTCACGCCGAAGAGCAAGGCGCTGACACCCGAGCAGCAGAAGATTCAGGAGCTAGAAGCCCGGATCAACCGGCTGGAACGGGAGAAAGCGATATTAAAAAAGGCTACCGCTCTCTTGATGTCGGACGAACTCGATCGTACGCGCTGATAGACCAGTTGAGTGAGCAGGAGCCGGTAGAAGTGGTCTGTTCAGCTTTCGATGTGGCGCGGTCGTGCTACTACGCCCATCGCCTTCGACGTCGCCGTGTCGATGCTCGTCGCGTTGCGCTACGTAGCCGGGTCAACGAGTTGTTTAGCCAAAGTCGAGGCTCGGCTGGCAGCCGAAGCATCCTGGGCATGTTGCGCGTGGACGGCGTGACGATTGGCCGTTTCCGTGTGCGTCGGTTGATGCGTGAGCTGGGCCTCGTCAGCAAGCAGCCGGGCTCGCACGCTTACAAGCAGGCCACAGTTGAGCGCCCGGATATCCCGAATCGGTTAAACCGCAAGTTCGCAGTCCAGCGCCCGAACCAGGTGTGGTGCGGCGACATTACCTACGTCTGGGCACAAGGTCGCTGGCATTACCTGGCCGCAGTGCTGGATCTGTACACACGACGGACGATTGGCTGGGCGTTTTCCACGAAGCCGGATGCTGAGCTAGTGATTAAGGCTCTCGACATGGCTTACGAACAACGCGGCCAGCCACAACAGGTGCTATTCCATTCGGATCAGGGCAGCCAGTACGCCAGCCGCCTCTTCCGGCAACGGCTATGGCGCTACCGGATGCAGCAGAGCATGAGCCGCCGAGGAAATTGCTGGGACAACTCGCCGATGGAGCGCCTGTTCCGCAGCCTGAAGTCGGAATGGATCCCAGCAACTGGATATCTGACAGCCTTGGAGGCTCAGCGAGACATCAGCCATTACCTGATGCATCGCTACAACTGGATCAGACCGCATCAATTCAACGACGGGCTGCCGCCTGCGGTGGCCGAAGAAAAACTTAACCCACTGTCCGGGATGGGTTGACCACTACAGTTTTGCCACGACCGGGGAGTGGTATTGCGCCCACCCCTTCAGTACCGGGTTCAGCTGGCCGATCAACGCATCCTGCGTCAGTGCCCCGCTGTTTTTGATGATCTCGCCTACTTTCCGATAGAACGCCGTAACGTTCTTCTTCGAGGGTTTGATCAGCAGCTTGGCCTTCCTATACGGCGATTTCGGCACGTACTTCCTGAAATTCCACCCCAGAAAATCGAAGCCTTGGTGGATATGTACGGTCTGCGTTTTCTCCCGCGAAAGCGCAACCCCTCGTACCGACAGGAATTGCTCTACCCAGGGCTTGACCTCGTCCTCCAGCAGCTCTTTCGAGGCTGCCGTCACGACGAAGTCATCCGCATAGCGCACCACATACACCTTGGCTTGCTGAGCTTTTGTTTTTCCCATTTGCTGCACCAGATGGCACTTCAGTTGGGCTTCCAAGCCATTCAAGGTGGCGTTTGCCAGACAGGGCGAGATAATTCCTCCCTGCGGCGTCCCGGCCTCCGTAGCCATGAGTTGTCGCCGGTCGATAACCCCGGCCTTCAACCACTTGCGCAGCACCGTCCTGTCCATCGGAACATTCCGGCACAGCCATTCATGGTTAATGTTGTCGAAGAAACCTTTGATGTCCCCTTCCAGAATCCAGACCGGCGCCGTTTGCGGCGACAGCAGGTGGAAAAGCTCGACCATTGCGTCAGCAGTCGAACGATCCGGGCGAAATCCATAGGATTTCGGATCGCTGGTGCTTTCGATTACAGGTTCCAACGCTTGCAGATACAGCGCCTGCATGGCCCGATCCAACATCGTCGGGATACCCAGTGGGCGTTTCTCTGGCTTGCCGGGCTTCGGTATCCATACCCGCCGTAGCGGCTTGGGCCGATAGCCTCGCTTTTTCGACAGACGTCCCACGGCCTGGAGCTTGGCCTGAGGCGTTCCCCAGGTTTCTCCGTCGACACCCGAGGTCTTGCGACCCCGGCTCTCCGTGACTCGCCGTACAGCCAGACAGCGGCCATAAAACGAGTGGGTCAGCAATCGTTGCAGGCGTTTAACCCTGCGCCAGTCGCCTTCCCGAGTTGCCTGCGCAATCTTTAGCTGCGTCCTCCAAACGGTTTGTTGAATCCTGGCCCAATCAAGAGCGTGCCAGTTCTTCATCCCGTCGAAGGACGCAGACGCGACCGGTGTTGCTGGTTGCGTTTTCATACTGTCCTCCTGATATGCACGACATTCAGGACGGACCACTCCCCTATGGGCAGTAGTCGCCCATAGGGTCGTTTGTTATCGCTGGAATCAGCGGCTATGTTTTGCGCTCGTAAACCAGATGCACGTCAGCCAAGGTTGCCCCTGCCGGTGATGTTTCAACCGGTATGCCACCCATTACAGGCAGCCCTTCGCTTTTTGCATCCTCCCATTCCCCACACCCATCAGCGCCCCTTGCGGTTTGCCTGCCTGACCGATGCTGCTGACCAGGCGAGTGGTCGGGATTGCCACGTTCCCCGAGTCGCATCTATTCCCCGTTTAGGCTTCGTCTTTCCCCCGGCAATCGTTGCGGTACCGCAGCACCTAGTCTGATGGTGATGACCGACTGCATTGCCATTTTGGCTGGGGCCAATAATTGCCGTAGGCCCGTTGATACTTACGAGGGTTCTGGCGACGATTCACATGCGTTAGCCATGCGGGTTAGGTCATTAGCCTCGTCACGTCCGTGCAATTCGGACGCGAAGCGTTCTCCGTCACCGGATAACACCCTCTTGCGAGCGAGACATTGTTAATCGGGCTTCACACCCCAGGGTTGGCCCCTGACGCATGCCGATCTAATGAACTGGCGGGTACACGCCAGGCGCGGTACTCCCTGAACAAGCAGAGCTGAGCAATGCGATTCGGAGCTTGACGCTCCGCGCTTGGTTTAACGTCCCCCAACGTCTCACGACGGTGATAAAGGCTCGATGCCCAACGTGAGGGACGAAATCTGCCCAGAGGGCGGAATTCACCCTCTGGGTTAGACATTATTTGTAACAATCGAGCTAGGCTAGATTGCAACTTTCTGGTTTCTACACCCTATTGCGGACCCATTTTGGGTGCGAATTGATGCAGATTCATTGCCTAGCCTCGTAAAAACGCAGAGCGTCCGAAGCGTAGGATTACCAGGCTGAGCCGGGTACATTAGCTGCTGTTTTAAGCATTAACCCCTTGAAACAAAGGGTTTGGAGCCATGGTGCAGTTAACCAAACCAAGCGCGACACGTGCACACGTGTCGCACCAGGCCGCGTATCATAGGGTCTGTTCCCGCCTGGTCGCAAGCCACGTTGCTGCGCCAAATGGCGCCATGCGGAGCGGCGTACAACAAGGCGCGGAGATCAGGCCACGGCGTTTCCCCACCATAATTGAAGGTGCGGTCGCACGCTAAGCGTGAACAGCACCTAGCCAATCGGTGTAGAAAAACACCAGCTTTCCGGCCAGATCGCCATTGGCCACCTGCTCGTGGGTCCAAGCTTCGGCATGTTGCAGCAAGGTCGGGTATTCGCAGACCACAGCCGTCCAAGCTTCGCCAGCCCCATGCCCGGCGTTCCAGGCACGCCAGAATTCGCGCAGCGCTGCGTTGGCCGTGGGCGACAGCTCATGCGCGTACAGATCGAGAAAGGCATGGAGTTTATCCCAGTGGGCATCGTCTTCCTGAGGATAGATGTGCCACACCAGCGGTCTGCCGGCCCACTGGGCGCGGATAAAGGACTCCTCCCCGCGCACTGCGTTGAAATCGCAGCTCCACAGCAGCAGGTCGTATTCGTCCTGAGTCATGAACGGCACGATGCAAAGCTGCAGACTGCCGCGCCGATGCTGATCGCCCGTCTGCAGGCTCGGCACGCCAAGCCAGGCGGCAACATCGCCAAGTACTCGCCCTTCCGGGACCAGCAGCTGGTTGCTGCGCGAATCGGCCGCGAGGGCGTCTAGCCAACCCGCGACCGCAGTGTTTTCGTAGGCGAACAAGGACAACAGGCGCGCGCCGGGCTGTCGCGCTACGCCGAGCGAGGCAAGAAAAGCGGTCTGTTGCGCCATATCGCTCTGAAATTCCGCACGGCGCAACATCAGATCGGCTTCACGGATCAGACCGCCGGTCCGGGCTTCGAAGCCCGGAAAGAAGAAGTACTTCTGCAAGCCGTTGGCCTGCAGTGAGGGCAGCGCATGGCAGCCGACGATCCAGTCCTCGGCACTCAGATACTCGAGGTTCAGCCAGAGGATGCGACGACCGCTGGCAGCCATGGCATTGATGTAGGGCTGGGGCAGATTGCAGGCGAACGCCTCGATGACCACATCGGCGGGCTCGGTAGCTGACCATTGGCCGGACCAGCGCCGGACCTCCACGCCCTCGTGCAGCTGCTGTTCCGCCTCGGCACTTGCCGCCGGGCAAAGCCGAGCGAAGGTATCCAGATCATCCACCCACAGCCGCACGTGCTGACCGTGTTCCGCCGCCAGCTGCCGGGCCAGGCGCCAGGTGACGCCGATGTCACCGAAGTTATCCACGACTGCGCAGAAGATGTCCCACTTCGCTTTTACAGACAAAACCGTGCTCCTCGAGCCGATACCGGCACTTCGTGCCTCTGGAAACGCTGCGCAGGATACAAGGTTGGCGCCAGCAACCGGTTGCCATGCCACAACACAGGAACGGCAGACGCGCGTATACGCCCGAGCCTGCAAAGGCGTCAGCGGATTCAGATAAAAAGAAAGGAAAAACGAGAAGATCGTTATGGAGGTGAACCCTACCAGCCACACCCCGGCACACAATGTCACCGCTGCGGCTGCTCCCTTCCGGGCCTGACCGGGTTCACGGCTGATCGTTGCGAGGGGACCGGCAGGGCCCACCATAACGAAACCCGCCTGGCGGCGAGCGGCGCCATTGTACCGGCTTATCAGCAACTTACAACCACAGACTGCTGCCACGCTTACGGCAGGCCAATTGCATCCTCTTCCATGAAGCGCCAGCAACCCGACTATCAATGGATTGAACCGGCGAGCGGTATGCGCATTGCGTCGAAAGCCTCTAGCCAAAGACCAACGTCTGTCCGAGGATGGACAGGCTCAAGCGCTATCGAACGCTTGTCATGAAACCATGCTGTGCAGCGAATTCGCTGTGCGGCTGATGGCAACAGCACACGAGGTAATCATGAGCAAGGCTCCAATCGCCGTCATCGGAACCGGGATCGCGGGGCTCTCCGCTGCGCGCGCCCTCCACGATGCCGGGCAGGCAGTACATCTGTTCGACAAGAGCCGCGGCAGCGGCGGCCGCATGGCCAGCAAACGCAGCGATGCGGGCTCGCTCGACCTGGGCGCGCAATACTTCACCGCCCGGGATCGTCGCTTTGGCGAAACCGTCCGCCAATGGCAGAGCGAAGGCTGGGTCGATCAATGGTCGCCCAGCATGTATCAGTCCCATGATGGTCAACTGAAACCATCTGCCGACGAGCAGGTGCGCTGGGTCGGCACACCGACGATGAGTTCGATCACCCGCGGGTTGCTGGGCGACATGCCGGTCAACTTCAGCTGCCGCATCACCGAAGTGTTTCGCGGCGAGCAGTTCTGGACGCTGGTCGATGCCACCGGGGTCAGCCACGGGCCGTTCAGTCAGGTGGTGATTGCCGTGCCGGCGCCGCAGGCTGCTGCGCTGCTCTCCAGCGCGCCCAAGCTCGCCGCTGTCGCCGCCAGCGTAGCCATGGAGCCCACCTGGGCGGTCGCGCTCGGCTTCGCGACTCCATTGAACACCACGCTGGAAGGCTGCTTCGTTCGCGACGATGCGCTGGACTGGATCGCTCGCAACCGCAGCAAGCCCGGTCGCAATGGTGAGCTGGATACCTGGGTTCTGCACGGCACCAGCAGCTGGAGCCGCCAGCACCTCGACCTGTCCAAGGAGGCGGTGATCGAGCATCTGCATGGTGCATTCGCCGAGCTGATCGACTGTGTGGTGCCAGCCCCGGAGTTCACCCTGGCGCATCGCTGGCTGTATGCCCGCCCGTCTCAGGGCCACGAATGGAACGCCCTGGCCGATGCCGGGTTGGGCCTGTACGCATGCGGCGACTGGTGCCTGTCCGGCCGAGTGGAAGGCGCCTGGCTCAGCGGCCAGGAAGCGGCACGCCGGCTGCTGGAGAATCTGTAGGAATAGCTGTCAGCGGCTGATCTGACCCAGGTCAGCCGTGCGCTCAAGGCCGGCTGCTAAGATCGCGCGCTTTCTGCACTGGCCCCTTCAGCGGAGTTTCGATGAATCCCTCCACCCTGATCGGCATCGTCGCGAGCATCGGACTGCTCGCCGTCGTCATGCTCTTCGCCGCCAAAGAACCCGCGTTGTTCATCGACCTGCCAAGCCTTGGCATCGTACTGGTCGGCACCCTGGCGGCGACCTTCATCAGCTATCCGTTACGCGAAGTCACCCGGGTATTCGGGTTGATCTGGACCGTGATGCGTAACGAGCGCCTCTACACCCGCCAGGACCTCGATGAGCTGGTGCAGATCTCGCGCCTGTGGATCAGTGGCGATCTGCAGGCAGTGGAAAAGGCCGTCGAGCAGGTCAGCAACCCCTTTCTGCGCACCGGCGTGCAGCTGGTGATCGACAACACCCCGGAAGAAGACATCCTGGAAGTCCTGCAGTGGCGCATCGCACGGCTGCGCGCCCGCGAGAATGCCGAGGCGCAGCTGTTCCGGGCGATGTCGAGTTATGCGCCGGCGTTCGGGATGATCGGCACGCTGGTCGGGCTGATCAACCTGATGTTCATGCTCGGCAGCGGCGACATGGACCTGATCGGCCGCAGCCTGGCGGTCGCGCTGATGACGACCTTCTATGGCGTGCTGCTGGCCAATCTGATCCTCAAACCAGTGGCCGTGAAGCTCGAGCGGCGTACCGAGCAGCGCGTGGCGTTGATGAATCTGGTGATGCAGGGCATCTCGATGATGTGCAATCGCCGCAGCCCGGCCTACATGCGCGAAACGCTCAAGTCGTTCATCGCCCACCACGACGACGAGATTCGCGACGGCAACCCCGCCGCACCGCGCAGCGCGCCGCAGGACGAACGCACGTGAACGGCCAGGCGCAGGGCAGCCGCTTCACCCGCTGGCATATCGAGCCACAGCGAGAGGAAGAGCAGGAAGCCTGGCTGATCACCTACCTGGACATGCTCACCCTGCTGCTGGTGATGCTGGTGATCATGCTCGCGCTGGCCGGCAAGGGCGAAGGCCAGCAGCGCGAACCGGCGATGCTGGAGGCCACGCCTGGCGATCAGCTGGTGACACTGCAGCCAAGCGTTTCCCCCATGGCGTCGATCGTGCCGTTACCGGTACCGGCGGCCGATACGCCGCAGGACGACACGAGCGAAGCGAAGCCCGACCTGGCGCTGGGCGACGATATCGAGGTGATCGTCAACGATGGCAGCATCAGCTTTCGGATCAGCAGCGAGATTCTCTTCGGCTCGGGACGCGCGGAGCTGGAAGACGCCGGACTGGACGTGATCGACCGACTGGTCCCGACGCTTGCCGCAGGCGGCCACCGGATCATCGTCGAGGGCCATACCGACAACCTGCCGATCCAGACTGAACGCTTCCCGTCCAACTGGGAGCTTTCCGCCAGCCGCGCCAGCAGCGTGGTGCGCTACCTGCAGCTGGCCGGCATCGAATCGACGCGGCTGAGCGCTACCGGCTATGCCGACACCCGACCGCTCGCCGGCAACGGCGACGAACGGGGTCGCGCCAGCAACCGCCGCGTCGAGCTGATCATGCAGACCGCGCCGGACAAACCCTGACGCGTCAACCCAGCGCGGTATCGAGAAACATCATCACCGCGAAACCCACCATGAGGCCCAACGTGGCGGGCGTCTGATGGCCGTTGCGGTGGGTTTCCGGGATCACCTCGTGGGACACCACGAAGATCATCGCCCCCGCGGCCAGGCCAAGGCTGATGGGATAGGCGATGGCGAAGCCGCTGGACATGCCGATGCCCACCAGCGCGCCGATCGGCTCCATCAGCCCGGATGCCGCCGCGACCAGTACCGACCCCAGCGCCGACAACCCCGTGGTGCGCAACGCCAGCGCAACGGCCAGGCCCTCGGGAATGTCCTGAATGGAGATCGCCATGGTCAGCGGCAGGCCGACGCTCAGGTCGCCATTGGCGAAGCTCACGCCGATGGCCATGCCTTCGGGGATGTTGTGTAGCGCAATGGCCAGCACGAACAACCAGACCCGGTTCAGGCGTTCGTAGTTGGGACCACAGGGCCCGGTGCTTTCATGTTCGTGCGGCGTGAAGTAATCCAGCCCGAGCATCAGCAGCACGCCAAGGCCGAGACCGACCACCACCGTCAATGCCGCGGCCGGGCCGTTGCCGAACAGTTCACGCCCCGCCTCCAGCCCCGGCAGGATCAGCGAGAAGGCGCTGGCGGCGAGCATCATGCCGGCGGCGAAGCCAAGCATGCTGTCCTGGGTGCGGGTGGAGATGTCGCGCAGGCCGATCGCCAGAAACGCCCCAATGGCTGTCGCCACGAAGCCGGCGCTGCCACCCAACAGCGCGTAGCGGACATTGCCCGCCTCGCTGCTCTGCAAGGCATTCGCGGTTCCCGCCACAAGCAGTAACAGCACCGCTACGGCAGTTGCGGCAAGACCGAAGGTGATCCAGGGGTTGGCTTGCGCCTGTGCGAGCCAGGCCGCGCGCAGGGTGGCCGCCGGGGTTTGGACAGTGGACGCCATGATTTCAGAATCCTCGATGTGGGCGGCCAGTCTACTCCGCGATGCTGCGCCCCAGCGCCTATGGTCGCGATAGGCGCAGAGCATCGTCTGACTGCTGCGCGCAATACCCGCGTTGTACCCCCATGGGTATGACCGTAAGCTTGGCGAGTTCGATGGCCCGGAGTGGCCGCATCAAGGAGTGGCCCGTCGTGCCCGCCGCAAAGTCCATTCGTCGCGCGCTTTTTCTGATCATCCCGGCCCTGCTGCTGGCCGCCTGGGTGATCTGGCGCCAGCTGCAAGGGCCGGAACGGCCCGGATATCGTCTGGAAACACGCCCACTGGTGCAACGCGTGGTCGCCAGCGGTGAAGTGGACAGTCAGTCGCTGGCGCAGGTCGGCAGCGAGATCACCGGGGTGGTCGCCGTGCGCCATGTGCGTGAGGGCGATGCGGTAAAGGCTGGGGATCTGCTGCTGGAACTGCGCGACGACGAGCAGCGCGCCCGCCTGCGCGAGGCGGAAGCGGCCCTGCAGCAGCTGATCGATTCCACCCGCCCACAGGCCCAGGCCACCCTGCGCGAAGCAGAGAACAACCTCGAACAGGCAGATCGCGAACGCCAGCGCCGCGAGACGCTGTTTGAGCGCAAACTCCTGGCCTCCGAGCCGCTGGAACAGGCTCGCCGCGCAGCGCTGACTGCCCGGGTGGTTCGCGATCGCGCCCGCTTCGCCGCCTCAGCCGTGGCCGAAGGTGGCAGCGAGGAACAGGTCCTGCGTCAGCGCCTGGAAGCGGCGCGCGCGAACCTGGCGAAAACCCGCATCCACGCTCAGGTCGACGGCATCGTGCAGACGCGCGAAGTCGAACCCGGTGACCTGGTACAGCCCGGCCGCATCCTGCTGACGATCGCCCGCGCCGGCAGTAGCGAGATCCTGCTGCCCCTGGACGAAAAGAACCTGGCGCCGATCGAACTGGGCCAGGCCGCCAGGATCATCGCCGATGCCTACCCGGATCGCGTGCTGCCGGCCCGCGTCAGTTTCATCGCGCCAAGCGTGGACACTGCCCGCGGGACCATCGATGTTCATCTCGACCTGCTCGAGCCCGCCGACTTCCTGCGTCAGGGCATGACCGTCTCGGTGAACATCGAGACCGGCCGCCGCGAACAAGCCCTGGTGTTGCCCAACGATGCGCTGCGCGCCCGCGACGGAACACGTGCCCAGGTATTGCGCGTCAATGATGGCGTGGTCGAGCGGGTCAGCGTGCGTCTGGGAATGCTGGGCACGGCACTGAGCGAGGTCAGCGAAGGGCTGGCCGCTGGCGATCTGGTGCTGATCGGCGACGCCGAGGAAGGCCAACGCGTGCGCATCCGCGAGCAAAGCGTTCCAACCGGCATTCAGGACTGACTGCATGCGCCTAGCCGACTCGCTGTGGACCGAGTGGAAGATCGCCCTGCGCTTCCTGCTGGACAACCGCATGCAGACGTTGCTGATCATGTTCGGCATCACCGTCGGCTCGGCGGTGATCGTATTCATCACGGCGCTGATCACCGGCCTGCAGGCCAATGTGGTCGAGCGCACCCTGGGCACCCAGGCGCATATCCGCATCCTGCCGCCGGACGAGGTCAACCGCATTCTGCCCGCCGGGGATCACAGCTGGTCGCTGATACTGGAGAGTCCGCGGGCGCAGCGCCTGCGCTCGATCATCAACTGGCAGGACGTGCGCGACGTGCTCGATCAGGACGCACAGATTATCGCGGTGTCGCCGGTAATCAGCGGCCCGGCCATCGCCCGGCGCGGCGTGGCCCGCGCCTCGGTGGCCCTGCTCGGCATCGACCCGCCGCGCTATCAGCGCATCATCCCGTTGGCCGACGACCTGATCGCCGGGCAGTTCACCGTGGGTGCCGGCAATGCGGTGATCGGCAAGGAGCTGGCGCGCGACCTCGGCCTGGGCATCGGCGACAAGCTGCGCCTGGATGCCGGCGAAGGTCGCGAGGCGGTCGTCGATATCGCCGGAATCTTCGAGTTGGGCGTGCGCGAGCTGGATGCGCGCTACGTGTACCTGGACCTGAAACAGGCGCAGACACTGCTCGACCTGCCCGGCGGCATCACGGTGATCGATACCACGGTCGCCGAGATCTTCGAAGCCGATCAGGTCGCCGAGCGCCTCGCACGCCTTACCGGGTTGCGCGCCGAAAGCTGGATGGAAACCAACGGACAACTGCTCAATGCGCTTGCCTCGCAAAGCATGACCACGGAGATGATCCGGGTATTCGTCGGCATCTCCGTGGCCTTTGGCATCGCCAGCGTGCTCGCCGTGAGCGTCGTCCAGCGCACCCGCGAGATCGGCATCCTGCGTGCCATGGGCAGCCCGCGCGGGCAGATCCTGCGCGTGTTCCTGCTGCAGGGCGGGCTGCTCGGGCTGCTCGGCTCGGCCTGCGGTGGTGGCGTCGGTTGGGGTCTGGTGCAGGTCTTCAATCTATTCGGCCCGCGGCTGTTCACCATCCCGGTCGATCCGACACTGGTGCCGCTGGCCATGCTGGTGGCGACGATCACCGGCGTTCTCGCCGCCGCGATGCCGGCGCGGCGTGCGGCGCGCTACGACCCGGCGGTGGCGATCCGATATGTCTGAAACCCTGCCAACCACTCCGACCAATGAAGTCCTGCGCCTGGAGCAGGTGCGCAAGGCCTTCAACATAGGCACGCCACTGGAAACCGAGGTGTTGCACGGGGTCGACCTGCGCCTGGAGCGCGGTGAACTGGCAGCGTTGATCGGCCCCTCCGGCTCCGGCAAGAGCACGCTGCTGAACCTGATCGGCCTGCTCGATACGCCGAGTTCCGGCGAGCTGTACGTACTCGGCCAGGCGACGCGCGACAGCGACGATGAAGCGCGTACGCACCTGCGCAACCAGGCAATCGGCTTCGTGTTCCAGTTTCACCACCTGATCTCGGCGTTCAGCGTGCTGGAGAACGTGCTGATGCCGCTGATGATTCGTCACGGCAAGCCATCACGCGCGGATATCGACCTGGCCCACGGCTTGCTCGACGAAGTCGGGCTGGCGCAGTTCGCCGACAAGAAACCTACGCAGATTTCCGGCGGCCAGCAGCAGCGGGTCGCCATCGCCCGGGCACTGGTGACCCGCCCGCCTCTGCTGCTGGCCGACGAGCCGACCGGCAACCTCGATACCCGCACCGCGCAAAGCGTGTTCGAGCTGTTTCACCGCATCAATGCCCAATTCGGCTGCGCGATACTGGTGGTGACCCATGACCCGCGCCTCGCGGCCGACTGCGAGCGGACCATCCAGCTGGTGGATGGGCATATCGTCAGTGACGCTGCCAATCCGTCCAACCATTAACGCGTCTACCGCTGCGCTCTGGTTGTCGGGCTCGAGGCGAATGGCGCGCAATCCACTAATAACTATTAAGTCTAAACATATAACCTAAATCAGGGCTAAGATCATTCAGACGAACATACCCCCACCGGTATGAAGCCTGGAGAGGAGCCCGCCCATGAATGCCCACGTCGAACCCTTCTTCGATCCCACGACCTTCACCTACAGCTATGTGGTCAGCGACACGCAGACATGCCAATGCGCGGTGATCGATTCAGTACTGGACTACGACCCGGCATCCGGCCGCACCTCCCATGCCACCGCCCAGCGCCTGGTCGACCATGTACGCGAGCACGACCTCAAGGTGCAGTGGCTGCTGGAAACCCACGTGCACGCCGATCATCTGAGCGCGGCGCCGTACCTCAGGCAGCAACTAGGCGGCCAGCTGGCGATCGGTGATCGCATCACTGTGGTGCAAGGCACCTTCGGCAAGCTGTTCAATGCCGGTTCCGACTTTGCGACCGATGGCCGCCAGTTCGACCACCTGTTCCACGATGGCGATACCTTTCAGGTCGGCAACCTCCAGGCGCGCGCCATCCATACCCCCGGCCATACCCCGGCCTGCATGACCTATGTCATCGGCGATGCCGCCTTCGTCGGCGACACCCTGTTCATGCCCGATTACGGAACCGCCCGCTGCGATTTCCCCGGTGGCGACGCGCGCACCCTGTACCAGTCGATCCAGAAGCTGTTCGCCCTGCCGGGCGACACGCGGGTATTCATGTGCCACGACTACAAGGCGCCGGGCCGCGAGGAGTTCCTCTATGAAACGACCGTCGCCGCCGAACGCGAGCACAACGTGCACGTGCACGCCGGCATCAGCGAGGACCAGTTCGTCGCCATGCGCACCGCGCGCGATGCCACGCTGGGCATGCCGACGCTGATCCTGCCTTCGGTGCAGATCAACATGCGCGGCGGAGAGCTGCCCGAGCCGGAAAGCAACGGCACACGCTACCTGAAGATCCCGCTGGACGTGCTGTAGCCGAAGCGTGGAGGACGTCGACATGCAAACAATAAAACGACTGACCCCATTCATCTCCGTCGCAGCCCAGTTGCAACCGGCAGACATGGCCCTGCTGGCCGGCGGCGGATTTCGCTGCGTCATCAACAACCGTCCGGACAACGAGGGTGAAGGCCAGCCGTCCAGCGATGCCATGCGCGCCGCTGCCGAGGCATCCGGCCTCGAATATCACCATCTCCCGGTGGTATCCGGTCAGATCACTGATGCCGACGTCGCGGCCTTTCGAGCACTGCTGGAACGGATCAAAGGACCGGTACTGGCTTTCTGTCGCACCGGGACACGCTCGGCCTCGCTCTGGGCACTGGCCGAGGCCCATCACCTCGACCCGCAGGTGTTGCTGCAGACAGCCCGGCAAGCCAGCTACGACCTCAGCGGCCTGCTGCCACGCATGCAAGGCTACTGGCAGTCGACAACCGACCTGCCGCTGCCGGGCGCCTCGAAGTTCGCCGTCACGCCGCGCTACGACGTCCTGGTGATCGGTGGCGGCGCTGCCGGCTGCGCGGTGACGGCCAGCCTGCTCAAGCGCGATCCCGAACTACGCATCGCGATCATCGAACCTCGTGACCAGCACTACTATCAGCCCGGCTGGACGCTGGTAGGCGCCGGCGTATTCGACCGCGCCAACACCGAGCGCGCAATGAGTCGCTGCATTCCGTCCAAGGCGCAATGGATCCGCGCGGCTGCCGAAGCCTTCGAGCCGGAGCACCAGCAAGTGGTGCTCGAAGACGGCAGTCGCATCGGCTACCGGGCGTTGGTGGTCTGCCCAGGCCTGAGCCTCGACTGGGACGCCATCGAAGGCGCCCGCGACAGCCTCGGCAAGTTCGGCGTGACCTCGAATTACGCCTTCGAACTGGCGCCCTACACTTGGCAACTGGTGCAGAACCTGCGCGGCGGCAAGGCACTATTCACCCAGCCACCCATGCCGATCAAGTGCGCCGGCGCACCGCAGAAGGCGATGTACCTGTCCTGCGATCACTGGCGCCAGCAAGGCGTGCTGAAGGATATCGAGGTCGACTTCTGTTCGGCTGGCGCGGTGCTGTTCGGCGTCGCAGACTTCGTGCCCGCGCTGATGCAGTACGTCGAGCGCTACGGCGCGCGGCTGAACTTCAACCACAATCTGGTGGCTGTCGACGGACCGGCGCGCAAGGCCTGGTTCAAGGTGACCGACAGCGCCGGGCAAAGTACCACGGTGGAGCGTGAGTTCGATCTGCTGCACATGGTGTCACCACAGCACGCACCGGACTTCATTCGCCACAGCGCCCTGGCCAATGCCGACGGCTGGTTCGAGGCCGAGCACGAGACGCTGCGGCATCCGCGCTTCGGCAACGTCTTCAGCCTCGGCGATGTGTGTTCCGCTCCCAACGCCAAGACCGCAGCAGCGGTGCGCAAACAGGCACCGGTGGTCGCCGAAAACGTGCTGAGTGTGCTCAAGGGCAGCGGCCCGCGGGCGATCTACGATGGTTACGGCTCCTGCCCGCTGACCGTCGAGCACGGCAAGGTGATCCTCGCCGAGTTCGGCTATGGCGGAAAGCTGCTGCCGACGTTCCCGCTCGACCCGAAAGTGCCGCGCCGCCTGGCCTGGAAGCTGAAGACCCAATGGATGCCGTCGATCTACTTCGAGATGATGCTCAAGGGCCATGAATGGCTGGCCGAGCCGAAGCATCTGGACTTCGAACCGCGCCCGGCCGAGGCACCCGACGCTTGCGACTTCACCCAGGAGAAGAAGGGATGAAGCAGCGCTTGGCCCGCTACCTGCCCATATTAGAGTGGGTCAGGCACTATGATCGCGCGGCCGCCGCCAAGGACAGCCTGGCCGCGCTGATCGTAACGCTGATGCTGATCCCACAGAGCCTCGCCTACGCCATGCTCGCCGGCCTGCCGCCAGTGACCGGCCTGTACGCCAGCATGCTGCCGCTGATCGCCTATACCCTGTTCGGCACCAGTCGCACCCTGGCAGTCGGCCCGGTGGCAGTGGTATCGCTGATGACTGCGGCCGCCTTGGCACCGTTGTTCGCCCCGAGTAGTGCGGAATATGCAGGCGCGGCCATGCTGCTGGCGCTGCTCTCCGGCGCGGTGCTGCTGCTCATGGCCGTGCTGCGCCTGGGCTTTCTGGCGAATTTCCTCAGCCATCCGGTGATTTCCGGCTTCATCAGCGCTTCGGGCATCCTCATCGCTCTCGGCCAGCTCAAGCACATCCTCGGCATCTCAACCGGAGGTGAAAACGCCGTGGAGCTGGTTTGGGGCCTGCTCGGAGCGCTGTCGCAAATGCATCTGCCGACGTTCATCGTCGGCACGACGAGCCTGCTATTTCTCTACCTGGTGCGCAGCCGCCTCTCCACTTGGCTGCAGCATTTGGGTATGAGTCCGCATATCGCCGGCACGCTGAGCAAGATCGGGCCGGTCGCCGCCCTGCTGCTGGCGATCGCGACAGTCAGCGCCTTTCACCTCGCCGAGGTCGGCGTGCGGGTGGTCGGCGTCGTGCCTGGCGGCCTGCCCAGCATGAGCCTGCCGACGCTGGATATGGCGCTGGCGCTGCAGCTGCTGCCGGCGGCGGTGCTAATCAGCCTGGTCGGTTTCGTCGAGTCGGTTTCGGTGGCGCAGACCCTGGCGGCCAAACGCCGCGAACGCATCGAGCCTAATCAGGAGCTGGTCGCGCTTGGCGGCGCCAACGTCGCTGCAGCCCTCAGTGGTGGCTTTCCGGTGTCCGGCGGCTTCGCTCGCTCGGTCGTCAACTTCGACGCCGGCGCGCAGACGCCACTGGCTGGCGCGCTGACTGCCGTGGGCATCGGCCTCACGGTGCTGCTGTTCACGCCACTGTTCCACAATCTGCCACACGCGGTGCTGGCCGCTACGATCATCATCGCGGTGCTCAGCCTGGTGGATTTCGCCGCACTCAAGCGCACCTGGCGCTACTCCCGCCAGGACGCCGCCGCCATGGCTGCCACCATGCTCGGCGTGCTGCTGGTCGGCGTGGAGAGCGGCATCCTGCTCGGTGTCGGCCTGTCGCTGTTGCTGTTCCTCTGGCGCACCAGCCAGCCGCATATCGCCGTGGTCGGTCAGCTGCCGGGGAGCGAGCATTTCCGCAACATCGAGCGCTTCGCCGTAATACAGAGTCCGAGGGTGCTCTCGGTGCGCGTCGACGAGAGCCTGTACTTCCCCAACGCGCGCTTCCTCGAGGATCGCGTCGCCGAGCTGGTCGGGCGCCATCCGCAGGCCGAGCACCTGGTGCTGATGTGCCCCGGTGTGAACCTGATCGATGCCAGCGCCCTGGAAAGTCTCGAGGCCATCACGGCGCGCCTGCACACGGCAGGCATCCAGCTCCACCTTTCCGAGGTCAAGGGGCCGGTGATGGACCGGTTACGGAACACCGATTTCCTAGAGCATTTCGGCGGTCAGGTTTTCATCAGCCAGTACGAAGCGCTGCTCGCACTGGACCCGGACACCACCCTCCACGCTCGTGAACGGCAGCGTGAACGCTTTGGCACCATCAAGGAGAACGCAGGATGAAGAACGCACATGACCTCGTCGAGCAGGCCCGGGCCCATATACAGGAAGTCGCGGTCGCGGATGCCGACGCCGCGATCCAGGCTGCGGACGCGCTGATCGACGTACGCGAGGCGGATGAGTTTCGTGAAGGCCATATCGCCGGTGCCCTCAACATTCCGCGTGGGCTGCTGGAGTTCAAGCTCAGCGGCACGCCGGAACTCGCGGCGCGGGACATAAACATCGTGCTCTATTGCAAGACCAGTGGTCGCGCCGCGCTGTCCGCAGCGGCGCTGCAGGAGATGGGCTATCTGCACGTCAAGTCGATTGCCGGCGGGTTCGATGCCTGGGTCGGCGCGAACAAACCTGTCGTGAAACCGAGCCTGCCCAGCTTCGAATAGCCGGATCGCACCGCGCAGACGAAAAAGGCCGACATCGATGTCGGCCTTTTGTTATTTCGCTTCCGGGAATCTCAGGGCTTGGAATCGCACGCCTTGCAAGTCTTGATACCGAGCAGTGTATATGCCGGGCAGAAGCGGAAGATGCCAGTGGCCAGCGGCAACAGACCGATCCAGCCCCAGGCACCGATCACGCCGCCCAGACTCAGGCCGATAAGCACCAGGCCGACAACGATGCGCAAGGCCCGATCAATGGTTCCAACGTTGGCTTTCATAAAGACCTCCCGGTCAGCAAGCGCGCCGGCGTTCCAGCGCGGAGAACAACAGCATTCCGCCAAGCATGGCGAGAACGAAAAGCACGACCTGCCAGTGCCCGCCGAGCAGCATGGCGATGGCCGGGCCCGGACAGATGCCGGCAATTCCCCAGCCCACCCCGAACAGCAGGCTGCCACCGATCAGCCGGCCATCCAGTTCGCGCTTGATCGGCAGCTGCATCGGCGCATCCAGCAGCGAGCGCTCGTGCTTCCTCGCCCAGTTGAAAGGCATCAGCGCCGTGGCGATGGCACCGACCATCACCAGCGCCAACGAGGGATCCCAGGCGCCCGCCAGATCGAGGAAGCCGATGACCTTGGCCGGGTTGGCCATTCCGGAAAGCAGCAACCCCAACCCAAACAGCAGACCGGCAACAAACGACGTGAATTTGCGCATGTTCAGCCTCCCAGCAGATGGCGCAGCACATAGACCGTGACTAAGCCGGCGGCCATGAATGCCAGGGTGGCGACGATTGAGCGTGGCGACAGGCGCGAAATCCCGCAGACCCCATGACCACTGGTGCAACCGGAGCCATAGCGAGTACCGACGCCGACCAGTAGCCCGGCCATCAGCAACCCGACCCAGTTGGCTTGGAACTCCATTGCCGGAAGGCTACCGAGCAGCATCCATAGGAGCGGCGCAAACAGGATGCCGAGCAGAAACAGCAGTTTTTCACTTCGCCCCTCGGCCTTCGACTCCACCAGACTGGCGAGCAGGCCGCTGATCCCGGCGATTCGGCCATTGAGCAAGACGAACAAGCTGGCCGCGGCGCCGATGAGGACACCACCGACCAACGCCGTCCAAGGTGTGAAGTTGATCCAATCGATGGTCATTGCTGCTCCCCTTCGCAGAACAGCTGATAAAGCGTCGTGATCACCGCCAGCGCCTCGGCGCTGCTGATCCGGTAGTAGACCTGCTTGCCTTCCCGGCGTGTGGCGACGAGTCCCTCCCGGCGCAATACGGCGAGTTGCTGCGAGAGCGTCGGCTGCTGAATACCCAGCAGCTGTTCCAGCTCGGAAACGTTGCGTTCGCCCTGCGACAGCTGGCAAAGCAACAGCAAGCGGTCAGGGTTGGCTAAAGCCTTCAGCAAAGCACCCGCGGACGCCGCATTGGCGCGCAGTTGCTCGATATCCAGATCAGGAGTCATGGGCAGCGATCAAACGATTAAGACGAAAACAATATATTTTTTTATATATTGTAAGGCAAGCCCCAGCCGAAAGAAGTTGGCCGCCGGCAGCGGCATCGCTAGCATGCCCCTACCCGTATATGAGCCACGTCCGCGATCAGAGCATCGCAGGCTCTTCTTCCAGTCATGTCGAGGTAGCCGCATGAATGACCAGACCATCCCCGTCGAATCCGCAGAGATGCAGGCCCAGCAACAGGCCATGCTGAAACGCTTGGCGAGAGTAGAGGGACAGGTACGCGGCATCCAGGCAATGATCAAGAGAGGTGAAGACTGCGAAGCCATCGCCCAACAGTTTTCCGCCGCTCGCAGCGCATTGGACAAAGCCTACCGACTGATGCTGACCTGCCTGATCGAAGAGGCATTGCACGACCAGACGCAAGATACCGGCGAGACCCTGGAACGGGTACGCAGCATCTTCACCAAGTACACCTGAGGATACACCACCACCTTGAGCGCCTTCGGCGCCCTTCGCCATGCGAAGCGATAAATAGCCAGGTTTGCGCGAATTGGCAGCGCCAGCGCATCGCAAACCAGGCAGGCGCTGAGATGACCAGGCACCGGTGTCTGAAAGGGATACGGTAGAAACGAAAAAAGCGACCCTTAGGTCGCTTTTTTCTTTCTTCGATCACCTTGGAAAAGGCAACCGAAGAGAATTTGGAGCGGGAAACGAGACTCGAACTCGCGACCCCGACCTTGGCAAGGTCGTGCTCTACCAACTGAGCTATTCCCGCTTATCTACAACAAAATGGCGTCCCCTAGGGGACTCGAACCCCTGTTACCGCCGTGAAAGGGCGGTGTCCTAGGCCACTAGACGAAGGGGACGTTGCCCGGAAACCACAAGCTTCATTCCGGCTTGCAGCGCTCTGTTTGGTGCTTCACGCTGCAAGTGGCGCGCATTCTATGGAGCCCCTCGGGAGTCGTCAAGCATAGTTTCAAAAAAAATTTGAAGGCCATATCCAAGCAACACGTAGAACTATCGGCCACATCATCAAGCCACTACACTCAAGCGAAAAACCAGCGGCCCAAGAGGTGCAGTCAAGTGTCTCCACTAATGATCACTGGATTGATCCTGGCCGGTGTGTTTCTGCTGGTTGGCATCGTCTACACCATTCAGATCGTCGAAAAAGGCAATCTGGAAAAAGCCCGTAAACGGGCTGACCTCACTGACCGTTGCCGCCGTTGCGCCGAGCTGTCCGACGGGCTCCCGGGACAGATGATGACTCCTGCGCTGAAGCTGTTACTGACACGCATCGAACTCGCACTCAGCGAACGCTTGCGGCCATTGGACAAGGGCAACGACAAACTGGGCGGACGAATGCAGACGCTGCAGGCCGAACTCGCCAAGGGCGAAGCGATCGAGGTGCGCAATGCACCGCGGCAGATCGTGACGGAAGCGCAAGCCAAGGAAAGCCGTTTCATGCTCGAGGATCTCCACGCCCAGATCGTTCGCGCCACCAAGGATGGCCTGCTCGATCAAGCCGAAGCCAAACGCTGGGTGCAGGACATCCAACGGATGTTGGCTATCCTGCACATCGAATTCTTTACCGGCCTGGGCAAGCTTGCGCTGCAACAGAACCAGCCGCAACGCGCACGCCTGGCGTTCGAACGGGGCATTCAGCATATTCGCCGTCAGCCTGCACCCGCGCCGTACCAGAACCAACTCAAACAGCTGGAAGCCCTCCTCGCACACGCCGACGCTCTGGTACTGAGGAACGAGGTGCCCAAGACAGACGAGCCAAATGAACTCACCGAAGGCATGAAGACCTTCGATGACGAAGATCTCTGGAAGAAAAACAACGTCTATTGATGGCTCATCAGCCCTGATCTGCTACGGAGAAATTCCATGACCTTGACCGTGTATGGCGTCCCCCTCTCCCCGTTCGTACGCAAGGTGCGACTGTGTCTCAAGCAGAAGGAGCTCGAGTATCAGCTGGAGACAGTCATGCCCTTCACGCCTCCGCAGTGGTACCTGGCCATCAATCCACTGGGGCGCATCCCCGCGCTCAAGGACGGTGACTGCACCCTCGCCGACTCCAGCGTGATCTGCCAGTACCTCGAGGAGGCCTATCCCGATACGCCTGCCCTTTACGGCTGCAACGCGCAGGAACGCGGGCGGGTCCGCTGGCTGGAGAAGTATGCAGACTACGAGTTGGCGCCACTGACCACCTTTACCGTTTTCCGCAACCGCATCCTCAAGCCGACCGCCGGTCAAGCATGCAATGAAGAGGCGGTGCAAGCCGCACTGCAACAGAAGCTACCGCCGCACTTCGATTACCTTGAGCAGCAACTCGGCCAGCGGGAGTTCTTCGTCGGCAACCAACTGTCGATGGCGGACATCGCCGTCGCCTGCCAACTCATCAACATGGCGCACGGTGGCGAGCAGCTCGATGCGCAACGCTGGCCAGGCCTGGCAGCACATCATGCACGCATGCTGGCACTGCCATCGGTCGCGAGCGTGCTGCCGGACGAGCAGCGTATGAACGCCAAGCTCAAGGAAATGGGCAAGGCCGCTACCGCCTGAATTCCGATCATGCCCGCTGCGAGGTAACGCAGCGGGCCGCCTTCAGCCTCGCGCTTCGAGCAGTCGCTTACCCACCCACTGCCGCGCGTACTGGTAGGCGCAGCGACCGTTGCGATTGCCGCGCCCGGTGGCCCAACGAATCGCATCCTTCTCCAAGGCTTCGTTCCACTCCAAAGCGAGATTGGCCTGACGCGCCAACGAATCGATCCAGTGGCGTACCACACTGAGGTAGTGCTGCTGGGTAAAGGGATAGAACGACAGCCACAAACCGAAGCGGTCGGACAACGCAATCTTGTCTTCCACCGCTTCGTTCGGGTGCAGTTCACCGTCGACCATCTGCCAGTTCTCGTTGTCACTCTGGCGTTCCGGCACCAGGTGCCGGCGATTGGACGTGGCGTACAACAGCACGTTCTCCGGTGCGCGCTCCAGCGAGCCATCCAGCACGCTCTTGAGCACGCGATAGTCGCCCTCTCCCGCCTCGAACGACAGGTCGTCACAGAACAGAACGAATGCCTGTCGCAAGCCTGACAATTGCTCGACGACGCGTGGCAGGTCCGCCAGATGGTCACGCTCGATTTCGATCAGACGCAGCCCCTCCGCGGCGTATTCGGCCAGCAACGCGCGAATCAGTGATGATTTGCCGGTGCCGCGGGCGCCCCACAGCAGCACATGGTTGGCCGGTAATCCATCGACGAACTGGCGAGTATTGGCAGACAGCAGATCACGCTGGCGATCAATGCCGATCAAGTCAGCCAGGCTCAGCTCCAGACTGACTTCCAGCGGTGCCAGAAAGCCGCTGCGAGCATCGCGCTGCCAGCGCGCCGCAAAAGTACGATCCCAATCGATGACCGGTGGCTGGCTCGGCAGCAGCGGCTCGATACGCGCCAATACGCCCTCTGCACGCTGCAGGAAGGCTTTCAACTCCACATCCATGATGACTCCAGATAGGAAAAGGCCCGGCTGGGCCGGACCCGACAACAGACAAACAGGCAGGTCAAATGCAACCGCCCTTACGCAGCAGTTAAAGCAATGTTTCGATTTCCGCTGCCAGCGCCTCAGGCGTGGTACGTGAGGAAAAGCGCTTCACCGTCTTGCCCTGGTCAGTGACGAGGAACTTGGTGAAATTCCACTTGATCGCCTTGCTACCCAGCAGTCCAGGTGCGCGCTTCTTCAACTCAATGAACAGCGGATGAGCATCCCCACCATTGACGTCGACCTTGGCAAACAGCGGGAAGGAGACACCAAAGCGGCGCTCGCAGAAAGCTGCGATTTCCTGCTCGCCATCCGGCTCCTGACGACCAAACTGATTACAGGGAAATCCGAGCACCGCCAATCCACGCTCGCCATAACGCTGCCACAACGCTTCCAACCCCTTGTATTGCGGGGTGAAACCACACTGACTGGCCGTATTGACCACCAGCAGCACCTTGGCACCGAAGTCCGCGAGGCTCTTCTGCTCGCCCTCGATGGTGACGCAGGGAATGTCCAGCAATGGATCGTGCATGCGAAGCTCCTTGCAACCGACGATGCTCAGGCTTCGCGCGGCTTCAGGTTGAGAGAGGCGGAATTGATGCAGTAGCGCAACCCGGTCGGTTGTGGGCCATCGGGAAATACATGGCCGAGGTGAGCATCGCAGCGCGCGCACCTGACCTCGATCCGGTGCATACCGTGACTGAAATCATCCAGACTGGCGATAGCGGTATCACTGACCGGCTGGAAGTAGCTGGGCCAGCCACAGCCGGAATCGAACTTCGCATCCGCATCGAACAGTGGCGCGTCGCAGCAGGCGCAATGGTAGACGCCAGGCGTCTTGGTGTCGTTGTACTTACCCGTGAAGGGACGCTCGGTAGCGCCCAGACGGCAGATCTGGAACTGCTCATCGGAGAGCTCCTCACGCCAGACGTCGAGCGGTTTTTCCAGCTTATCCATCGATACACTCCTCAGCTCAAAAAAGGCCGATCTGTACCTTTTCCGGTGGTCAGGGCGCACGTATCATGCGTCCCTCTTCGACGCCTAGTCTGGCAGCGGGGTTTCCGACTGCCAAGGCGCCCGGGTTCATGCCAAGCGCAACCAGCCATTTCCGGAACTGGCGCGTTTTCACTTCGGGACACTCAGGATCATGCAGGTCAGCAAATCGAACAAGCTTGCCAATGTCTGTTACGACATCCGCGGGCCCGTGCTCAAGCACGCCAAACGCCTGGAAGAGGAAGGCCATCGCATCCTCAAGCTGAATATCGGCAACCCGGCGCCGTTCGGTTTCGAAGCACCGGAGGAAATCCTCCAGGACGTGATCCGCAATCTGCCCACGGCCCAAGGCTACAGCGACTCCAAAGGCCTTTTCAGCGCCCGCAAGGCGATCATGCAGTACTACCAGCAGAAGCAGGTGGAAGGTGTCGGCATCGAAGACATCTACCTCGGCAACGGCGTGTCCGAGCTGATCGTCATGTCCATGCAGGCATTGCTGAACAACGGCGATGAAGTGCTGATTCCCGCCCCGGATTACCCCCTGTGGACCGCCGCGGTGAGCCTGGCCGGCGGCAAGCCGGTGCACTACCTCTGCGATGAGCAGGCCAACTGGTGGCCGGACCTGGCCGACATCAAGGCCAAGATCACGCCGAACACCAAGGCATTGGTGCTGATCAACCCGAACAACCCCACCGGCGCGGTGTACCCCAAAGAAGTGCTCGAAGGCATGGTCGAGCTGGCGCGCCAGCACAAGCTCGTTCTGTTCTCCGACGAAATCTACGACAAGATCCTCTACGACGACGCCGTACACATCTCTACCGCCTCGCTGGCACCAGACGTGCTCTGCCTGACCTTCAACGGCCTGTCCAAGTCTTACCGTGTCGCGGGCTTCCGCTCCGGCTGGGTGGCGATTTCCGGGCCGAAGCACAAGGCGCAGAGCTACATCGAAGGCCTGGATATCCTCGCCAACATGCGCCTGTGCGCCAACGTACCGTCGCAGCATGCGATCCAGACCGCACTGGGCGGCTATCAGAGCATCAACGACCTGGTATTACCGCCGGGTCGCCTGCTCGAGCAGCGCAACCGCACCTGGGAGCTGCTCAACGACATTCCGGGCATCAGCTGCGTCAAACCCATGGGCGCACTGTACGCGTTCCCGCGCATCGACCCGAAGATCTGTCCGATTCACAACGACGAGAAGTTCGTGCTTGATCTGCTGCTTTCCGAGAAGCTGCTGATCGTCCAGGGCACGGCATTCAACTGGCCATGGCCGGACCATTTCCGCGTGGTCACCCTGCCCCGCGTGGACGACCTGGAGCAGGCCATTGGCCGCATCGGCAACTTTCTCAAGACCTACCACCAGTAAGCGATGGACCTGCAGATCGACGACTTCTACAAGGATGCGGCGGGCGGCCTGCTCATGCTCTATCAGGCCTTCCCTCGCAAGGTCGCGCTGTACGTAGAGGATCTGATCGGCCGGGAAGAGCCGGACGAATTCGGCCTTCCCTCCAAGCGCCACCAGAGCTGCCTGAGCGCCCTGCTCTGGCTCGCCGAGGAAGGCTATCTGCGTTACGAGAGCACCATTCATTTCCAAGCGCTGGACCAGGCGGTGCTCACCGAAAAGGGCTTCATACGCCTGACACGAGCGGTGCCCGGGCAAATCACCGGCGACCTCAGCCTCCCTCCCAGCGTGCTGCGCATTCAGGCCAGCCTCGCCCACCAGCTTCGCGAGGCATTGAAGCACGCGGACAGCGAGCGCATCGCTCAGCTGGCCCGATTGATGTTCGAAAGCCAGTCCGGCGCACCGCTGCACCCCAACCTCCATGGGCAAGCGACATAGCTTGAAATAGTCGCCCGGTTGAATAGCTCAAGGGCGCCCCTTATATAGCCTATCGTTCTTCAATTCCTACCCTGGAGTCTGCCGCAACATGATGCGCATTTTCTTGTTCCTGGCCACCAACCTTGCGGTGCTGGTCATCGCCAGCATCACCCTCAAGCTGCTCGGGGTCGATCGCTATACCGGCCAGAACTACGGCAGCCTGCTGGTCTTCTGCGCGGTCTTCGGCTTCGCGGGCTCGCTCATTTCGCTGTTCATCTCCAAATGGATGGCGAAGATGAGTACCCGTACGGAAATCATCAGCCAGCCGCGCACCCGTCACGAGCAGTGGCTGCTGCAGACAGTCGAGCAACTGTCGCGCGACGCCGGCATCAAGATGCCCGAAGTCGGCATTTTCCCGGCCTACGAGGCCAACGCCTTTGCCACCGGCTGGAACCGCAACGACGCACTGGTGGCGGTCAGCCAGGGACTGCTCGAGCGCTTCTCGCCGGATGAAGTGAAAGCGGTGCTTGCCCACGAGATCGGCCACGTAGCCAATGGCGACATGGTGACCCTGGCGCTGATCCAGGGCGTGGTGAACACCTTCGTCATGTTCTTCGCTCGTATCTTCGGCAACTTCGTCGACAAGGCGATCCTGAAGAATGAGGACGGCCACGGCATCGGCTACTTCGTCGCGACGATCTTTGCCGAACTGGTGCTAGGCCTGCTCGCCAGCATCATCGTCATGTGGTTCTCGCGCAAACGCGAGTACCGTGCCGACGAGGCCGGCGCCCAACTGGCCGGCACCAGCGCCATGATTGGCGCCCTGCAGCGCCTGCGTGCCGAACAGGGCATGCCGGTCCACATGCCCGACACTCTCAAGGCATTCGGCATCAACGGTTCGCTGAAGCATGGCCTGGCCGGGCTGTTCATGACTCACCCGCCGCTGGAAGACCGCATCGAAGCCCTGCGCCAGCGCGGCTAAGTGCACCGAACGCAACAAGGGCGACGCAAGTCGCCCTTTTCGTTTGTCTATGCAGACTCAACCCGCATACAAGGAATCGCCATGCGCCGCTTCATATTCGCCTGCTTCGCGCTGCTCGCGCTCGGCGGCTGTCAGAGTGCCTACTATTCAGCAATGGAGAAGGCCGGTATCCATAAGCGCGACATCCTGGTCGATCGCGTGGAAGAGTCGCGTGACTCGCAGCAGGAAGCCAAACAGCAGTTCAAGGATGCTCTGGAGCGCTATCGCAGCGTCGTCGAGGTCAAGGGCGGCGACCTGGAGAAGCGTTACGCCGCACTCAACGAAGAATACGAAGCCAGCGTAGCGAGCGCGCGCGATGTCCGCGCCCGTATCGAAGCGGTCGAAGACGTGGCCGACGCGCTGTTCAGTGAATGGGAAAGCGAACTCAAGCAATACAGCAACGCCAGCCTGAAAGCCGCCAGCGCCAAAGAACTCAACCGCACCCGCGCGGAATACCGAACGCTGATCCAGCGCATGAAAGCGGCGGAGAAACGCATCGACCCGGTGCTCAGCGTACTGCGCGATCAGGTGCTGTTTCTCAAGCACAACCTCAATGCTCGCGCGATCAGCGCCTTGCACGGGGAATACCGCACGCTGCAGGGCAACGTCGACCAGCTGATGGCTGACATGCAGCGCGCCATCGACGAAGCCGACACCTTCATCCGCCGTCTACAGGCCGACGACTGATCGCTGCAGCATTACCTACGGCGGGTCAGCCCCGCCGTTGTAGCCAATGGAAATGCTCCTCGAGCCGCGTCAGACCACGCTCGCGCATTCGAGGGTTACGTTCCAGCACCTCCTTGGCTTCCAGCAGCTCCACACTCCACTCAGCGGCGTACAGGTCGCGCACCTCACTCGCACCCACCGCGAAGGGCGGCCCATCCATCTCTGCCTGATCATAATCCAGCGTAACCAGAAGCTGCTGACAGCCGGCTGGGAGGATGCTCGACAGCAGTGCCGCGTAGCGCTGACGCATCGCGTGCGGCAATGCGATCAAGGCGGCACGATCGTAGACCGCCTGGCACCCGAGGACATCGGCCGCGCTGAGCGCGAAAAAGTCGCCGCAACGGATCTCCAGGGTATCGGAGCGATAGACCTTGAACGGCCCACGCCGGGAAATTTCAGCTTCGAGTTGCTGTTCGGAAAAGAATGCTTCTACAGCCTTTTCACTCAGCTCCACGCCCACGACCTTGAAGCCCTGTCCGGCCAGCCAGGCCAGATCCAGGCTTTTGCCGCACAACGGCACCAGCACCGTCGCACCGTCAGGTAACGCCAGCCGTGGCCAGTGACGACGCAGGCCAGGATGGACATCGTCAAGGTGAAAACCGATCTCGTTGCGCGCCCAGCGCTCCTGCCAAAAGTCTTTGTGCACCTGGAAATTCTCCATCATGAGGATGGCGGCAGCTTATCAGAGCGCGGTTGAGAGGGGCTCGCTCAGCCCGCGTACAGCGATGCCTCGACATCCATCCCGGCGTCGCGCATCTGCGCCAGCTTGTAGCGCAGAGTGCGCGCACTGATACCCAGCCGATCAGCCGTCTCCTTGCGTCGTCCGCGTTCGGCACGCAGGGTATCGATGATCAACTGGAACTCGCGGCGGCGCAGATCATCCCCGAGCGCCGTACCGGCCCCAGCCCCCGCTGCAGCGCCCTCGCATGACTGCACCGCGCTGTTGGCGACAGGCATACTCGCAACACCATCCACCCCCGCCAGGCACAGGTCCTGCGGCTGGATCATGCCGCCCTGCTGAAGAATCAACGCTCGCTGTATCGCGTTGTCCAGTTCGCGCACATTGCCTGGCCACGTATACGCCACCAGGCAGCGCTGCGCCTCGTCCGAAAGCCGCGCAGGTGCCTGGCGCATCTTTTGGGCATGGCTGGTCAACAGGCGTTCGGCCAGCGGCAGAATATCCGCCGGGCGCTGCCTCAGCGGCGACCACGCCAATGGGAAGACTGAAAGACGGTAATAGAGATCTTCACGGAAGCGACCCGCCGCGACTTCGCCAGCAAGATCACGGTTGGTCGTGGCGAGCACGCGAATATCCAGCGCGATAGGCTTGCGCCCACCGACCCGCTCGACCTCACGCTCCTGCAATACACGCAGCAACTTCGCCTGCAGCCCCAACGGCATCTCGGATATTTCGTCGAGCAGCAGAGTACCACCGTCGGCCTGCTCGAACTTGCCCGGCTGGCTGGCAATGGCGCCGGTGAAAGCGCCCTTCTCATGCCCGAACAGGGTTGCCTCGAGCATGTTGTCCGGAATGGCAGCGCAATTGATGGCAGTGAATGGCTTGCCGTGCCTCGGCGACTGCTGGTGGATATAGCGCGCCAGCACCTCCTTGCCAGTACCCGACTCACCGGAGATCAGTACCGTGGAGTCACTTTGCGCCACCCGCCGGGCAAGAGCCAGCAGCTGCTGGCTGGACGGCTCGAACGCCACCGGTCCTTCTGCCTCGGTAGCAGCGATGCCGTTCACATGGCGCCCCAAGAGCTCAAGCAATGTACCTGGCTCGAACGGCTTGACCAGATAATCGACAGCGCCCTGGCGCATCGCATCCACCGCCCTCGTTACCGCGCCAAAGGCGGTCATCAGCAGCACGGGCACCTGCGGGTAGCGTTGCCGAACCAGCGAGAGCAGTTCGTGGCCATCCATGCCGGGCATGTTCACGTCACTGATGACCAGGCCGAACGCCTCTTCCTGCAGGGCACACAGGGCCGCTTCGGCGCAATCGACGGCACGGTACTCGTAGCCCCCCAGCTGCAGCGTGATGCCCAGGGCTTCGCGCAAGGCGTGATCGTCTTCGACCAGAAGTATCGTGGCGGCCATACAGGTCACTCCGGTTTGTGAGTGGCGGGAATCAGCGGCAGGCTCATCAACGCAGAGGTTCCGCGGCCAGGCCGCGAGCGCAACTGCAGCTCACCTTGATGGGCTCGGGCAACGGCTTTGGCCACTGCCAGCCCCAGGCCGGTTCCGGTGGTCCGGGTGGTGAAAAACGGCTCTCCCAACCGGCTCAGTGTTTCGGCATCGATGCCTTTACCACAGTCGCTTATGCACACGCGCAACGTTTCGTTGCGGCGATACAGGTGAACCTTCAGGCGCGGCGCTCCGGCGCTGGCCTGCAGCGCATTTTCGATGAGATTGAGCAGTGCTCCGACCAACGTATCGCGATTGCACAACACCTCCACCCCCTGCACGTCACACTGCCAGCGCACACTAGCACCCTGCAGACGTGGCTCGGCAGACGAACGCAGCGCTGACAGCAGCGCTGCAGGACTCAGTCGATCGTTCAACGGCAGATCACCGCGGGCGAAGATCAGCATGTCACGGACCTGATGCTCCAACTCGTGCAGACGAGCCTTCAGATTGCCGGCGAAGCGCTGCTGTTGCTGTTCGCTCAGGCCGCCCTGTTCGAGGTGACTGGCATATAGCAACGCGGTGGACAGTGGAGTGCGAATCTGATGGGCAAGCGAAGCCACCATGCGCCCCAGCGACGACAGCCGCTCATGACGCGCCAGCTGATCCTGAAGCCGGCGGGTCTCGGTAAGGTCGGTGAGCAGCACCAGCTGGCCAGGTTCCCCGGCAAGCGAGCGCGTAGCGATCGACAGGCGGCGACCATTGCGTAGCGATATCTCGTGCCCGTCGTCCCGGCGCGGCGCAAAACAGCGGCCAATAATCTCGCGCCAGGGCTGACCCACCAGCGGCTCGCCCAACAGCTCAAGGCCAACCGGATTGGCATCACGCACCACACCCTGCCCATCGATCACGACGACACCACCTGGCAACAGGTCGAGAACGCTCTGCAATCGCTGCGCGAGACGCTCTTTCTCCTCCAGCTCCTGTTGTCGAAGCTCGCCGGCCTCGGCAAGCAGCCCCTTGAGCTCGGCGACGCGTACCTGCAACAGCTCCTCGGATTCGCCTAGCTGCCCGGAGACCTGACGAAAGAGCTCGAGTGATCGAGTCAACGCCAGCACGTCTGGGGCATCGAATGAACTCGCGGAGGGCTTGGTGACGGAATTCACGGGTCGCTTGCGCCTGTCAAAAGAAAGTCGGTTGACGGAAACCAGCAATCTTCGTGCCCGGCACCTGGCGCTATCCAGACAACCCATCGGCGGAACTCAAGCCATACGAAAAAGACCATCTGATCCAGATGGCCTTTTGAACGTCTTTCTAGAATCGCTTAGCAGCGTGCTAGTCGCCCATATCGTCGTCGCGACGATTCATACCGTACTTGCGCATTTTCTCGACCAGCGTGGTACGGCGAATCCTCAACCGTTCAGCCGCGCGAGCCACTACGCCACCGGCATCTTCGAGGGCCTGATGAATAAGTCCCTGCTCCAGGTTGCCGAGGTACTCCTTGAGATCCAGCCCCTCGATCGGCAGCATCGCCTGAGCTTCGGGCACTACCATCGGCGCACTGATTGCCGCGCGCTCTTCCATCTCATCATGCAGGCTGGTCGCGTACTGCTCGTCATCGTCGTCGACATGGCGAAACTTCTTCGGCAGCTCCATTACCCCGATGACGCCATAGGGATGCATGATCGCCATGCGCTCCACCAGGTTGGCCAGCTCGCGGACATTGCCCGGCCAATCGTGCCGACACAGCGACATGATCGCCGCCGAGTTGAAACGTATAGAGCCGCGCTTTTCATGCTCCATGCGCGAGATCAGCTCGTTCATCAGCAGCGGGATATCCTCGACACGCTCCCGTAGCGGCGCCATCTCGATGGGGAAGACATTCAGACGATAGTAGAGGTCCTCGCGGAAGGTCCCCTCCTCGATCATTTTCTCCAGGTCCTTGTGCGTCGCCGCGATGATGCGCACATCGGCATTCTGCGTACGGTTGCTGCCAACGCGCTCGAATGTGCGCTCCTGCAGAACCCGCAGCAGCTTGACCTGCATCGGCAACGGCATGTCGCCTATCTCATCGAGAAACAGCGTACCGCCCTCGGCAAGCTCGAAACGACCCGCGCGAGCAGTAATCGCACCGGTAAAGGCGCCCTTCTCATGCCCGAACAGTTCGCTTTCCAGCAACTCCGCCGGAATCGCCCCGCAATTGACAGGCACAAAGGGCCCCTGACGCCGCTTCGAGTGGTAGTGCAGATTTCGCGCGACCACTTCCTTGCCGGTGCCGGATTCACCAAGAATCAGCACACTGGCTTCGGTATCGGCGACCTGTTCCATCATCTGCCGGACGTGCTGAACCGCTCGACTGGTGCCGACCAGGCTGCGGAAAAGATTGGGCTCGCGCTGGCGACCACGGGACTTCGCCTGATCGTACATTTCGCGATAGATCTGCGCACGGTGCAGGGAGTCGAGCAGCTTGTTATAGCTGGGAGGCATTTCCAGACTGGTCAGCACTCGGCGTCGCAGATCGTCCGGCCAGTCCGCCGGAGCGGGCTCACCGATCAGCATCAGTGGGACATTTTCATCCCATTTTCCCATCTGCTTGATCAGTTCGACGGCGCCGCCCTTTGAGGACACGTCACCCAGCATGACACCGTTGACAACACGGCTGGACTCGAGGCTGGCGACCGCCTCCTGCCATTCACTGCTTGAACAAGCCAGATGATCCTCGCTGAGAAAATTCAGGATGACAGCCAGGTCGCGCCGGCGGTCATGATCATCGTCTATCAACAAAATCTTGGTTTCACGCCACATCTTGTTTATAGGGCTCTAAAGAGGCTGAAAGAAAGCCTGCGCTCGCATCCTTGAAAGAACGGCGATCACACTCACGGCAGATGAACCGTAGATTAATGAAAAAATGAACTGAGTCAAATTTATGGCGTGAATTAACGACCAAAGAACAAGCCAAAAATCAGTACTTTGAGAGATACCTAAAGAGCGAAATGAAGACTTCGGAGCACGATGAGCGCGAAGATAGGCATTTACCAGGCATTAAGCGCCAATTAGTCGCTCGTCAACAAAGCGGTAGCGGCATAATGCCACATACTTTGTAATGATAAATACCGAAGGGATTCACCCGCAGTGAGCCTGAGATGAACTCGAAGCTGTCCGGGGGTGGGAAGGCAGAGCTTATGCGAACAACTGGTAGACCTTGGCGCCCTGTTGAGACTGATTCAGCTGCCGTAGCTCGCCAGCGACCCGTGCCTGTTCGATCTGGCAGGTCATCACCAGCTCTCCATACAGGTCAAGAAGCTCCTGCAACCGCTGACGCACCACGCCGTCGTCACGTTCGTGCGCCTGCATCGCCTCGTCTACGGCGTTGCGGCACTCGCGATCCAGCATGCTGATAGCGGCCCAGTCCTGCTGCGTAAGCGCATCGCGTAGAGCGGATCCAGTTTCTTCGAGACGCTTGACGGAAGCATTCATTATCGACTCCGGGGCATGAGCCCGTTGCGACGGCGTAGGCCGAACCAGCTGGGAACGTTGCAGTGCAACGGTGCTGATTCTTTATCGGCATCCAGCAAGCAGCCTTTAGGCTGAAGCGCAAAAAGTTAGCGCCGGCTGCAGTGCAGTAGCATCAATAACGGTCACGCAGGCCCGGCGGAACGCTTGGAGGCGCGACCGGCTCCCATGGGCCATCCGGGCGCCCTGCACAGAACCAGTCACCATCCCACCGGTAATACAGACGCTCCCGATAAAAGAGATCGCGCCCCTCCACGACATAGACCCCAAGACGATTGTCCCAGTGCGCAGCCACGTGCGGTGGCGGCGCATAACGCGGATGGCTTTTCTGAGTAGTTGGAGCCCTGGGGGCCGGTGGCGCCTTGATCGGAGGCGGCGAAATAACCGGACCACTGGGCTCGGGGGCGCGCGGCACCGGACTGGGAGCAGGCCCCTGAGGCGCGGAATCGTAGGGATTACCTGCGCAAGCGCCGAGCGCTAAGGTCAATCCGAGCAGCACGACCCGCGGGCCGAACCGCGCAAGCATAAGCGGGCGTGCTGACGAATTCGTGTCCATCTTTACCTCGTGGGTGTTCAGGGAGCCTCGGCGCGGTCGATCACCAGATCGACGGTGTTTTCGCTCGCGGTATCTAGCGCTTCGCTTTGACCCATCCACTCCCCTTTTGTTGCGTCGCCGGAACGGGAGACTCGTGCCATTACGGTGACCTGCTCGACGCTGGAAATTTTCATCGAAGGCACCATCGCATCGGCGTCGCCAAGCGTGACGGTTGCTGGCAGATCGGCGACCGTCAGGCGTTTCGCTGCCAGCGGAACGGGTGGCCCCGCCACTGCGCGAGCGAATACGAAAACCGTATCTTGCGGCGAAACCGATTCCGCCACCTTCGAGCCCAGCGCAACCTGAATCTGCAACGAGGCACCTGCAGTGCCTGCCTTTTCAGTCGCGGCTGATGCCTGTTCGGCGGTGGAACTGCCACCTTCCATCTGCTGCCGCGCCCGCTCGATGCCACCACGGATCGCTTCGCGCGAAGGATCGTTCTCCGGAAGCGCCGCAACCAGCTGCTCCCAGAAGCGCACGGCATCCTGATAACGCGCTTCCTCGAATGCCGCGATGCCGAGCAGGCCAAGACTGGTCACTTCCTGCGGATCGCCCTGCAGTGCTTCATCAGTAAGGGCTTGCAGCTTATCGGACCATTGACGATCACCGGCGAAATACAGCGCCTGCGCCAGCTGACCGAGCAGCTCGGGCTGACGACCCGCGATCTCCACTACACGCCCGAAGGCCTTGGCTGCGTCGGCTGGACGCTCCTGGTTCATATAAGTACGCCCCAGGAAGTACCAGGCTTCGGCAGAATCCGGTTGCTCCTGTACGGCCTGCTCCAGATGAGCGGTCACTTCCTCGACCGTGCGAGGCTGCTCCGAAAACTGCCGAGCCATCTGAACCTTGTCGCTGGCGCCCCAGTGCATATAGAGCCCGTAGCCCATAAGGGGCACCAGGACCGCTGCAATCAGCGGAGCGCTACGACCAAGCTTGGCGATTCGCGGCTTGTCGCTGTTCTCGGTGTCCTCCAACAGCTCGCGCGCAGCATCTGCTCGCCCAGCTTCCAGCTGCTCGGCAGTCAAGGTTCCGGCAGCGTGCTGAGAGGTCAACTCGGCGAGACGCTCTTCGTACAGGGCTACATTCAGCGCAGTACGGTCTTCTTCGGCCTGGGCTCTACGGCCACGCAAGATGGGCAGCAACAGAAAAGCCAATGCCACCAGCAGCAACGCACCGGCGGCTATCCAGAAATCGATCATGAGTCTTTTTTATCCAGAAGCTGGGCGAGACGCTCGCGCTCGGTCTCGGAAAGGGTTGATGCAGGAGCCTTTTCGACCCGGCGGCGACGCACCAGGATTACGGTCAGCACGCCGAAGCCGAGGACCAGCAATCCAGCCGGCCCATACCAGAGCAGCAGGGTTTTCGCATTTACCGGCGGGTTGTAACGGACGAAGTCGCCATAGCGATCGACGAGATAGTCGACGATCTGGTCATTGCTCTTGCCCTCCTCCAGCATGCGGAAGATTTCCTGGCGCAGGTCCATGGCGATCGGTGCGTTGGAATCGGCAATGTTCTGGTTCTGGCACTTCGGGCAGCGCAGCTCTTCGGTTAGGGTGCGGTAGCGCTCTCGCTCGGCTTCGTCCCTGAATTCATAGGTATCGATTGCAGCCTGGGCGGTCGTGACCAGGAACAGACCAAGCAGCGCACCGCGGATCAGTCGTTTCATTCGTCCACCAGCTCCTGATAGAGCGCTGCCAGCTGTTCGCGCCAGACACGATCATCGATCACGCCGACGAACTTATGGCGGATGATGCCCTGCTTGTCGATAAGGAAGGTCTCCGGGGCGCCATAGACTCCCAGGTCCAGACCGAGACTGCCGCGCTCGTCGCGGATGTTCAGCTGGTAAGGGTCGTGGAACTCGTTGAGCCACTTCAAGGCCGCGGCGTTGTCGTCCTTGTAGTTGACGCCAAAAATCACCACACCCTGAGCTGCAAGCCGGTTCAGCACCGGGTGCTCGACCTTGCAGGCGACGCACCAGGTCGCCCACACGTTGACCAGCGCCGGCTTGCCCTTGAGGTCCTCGGCGGTGATGACGCGCTGCTCGTCTTCCACCGACGGCAACGAGAACGCCGGTAGTGGCTTGCCGATCAGCGCCGAAGGCAGCTCGGAAGGATCGAGAAACAGGCCGCGATAAAGGAACACTGAAACCACCAGGAAAATCACCAGCGGCAGCAACATCAGCAATCTTTTCACATCAGGCTCCTTGTGCGGCCATGCCCAGCGCTTCACGCACGCGGGTCTTCACCTTGACTCGATAACGACGATCACTCGCCGCCAGCACGCCGCCAAGCCCCATCATCAGCGCTCCGAGCCAGATCCAGCGAACGAAGGGCTTGATGTGAACGCGTACCGCCCACGCTCCATCGCCCAGCGGCTCACCCAGCGCGACATAGAGGTCGCGGGTGAATCCCGCATCGATCCCTGCCTCGGTCATCGGCATCTGTTGCACGGTGTACAGACGCTTCTCCGGGTGCAGCGTGGCGATCTGCTTGTTCCCATCGAGCACGCGGATGGTCGCCTTGTCCGAGGTGAAGTTCGGCCCTTCATGATGCACCGCGCCCTCGAAGACGAACTCATAGCCGCCAAGCGACAGCGATTCACCCGGAGCCAGGCGCAGGTCACGCTCGGCGCTCTGGTGGCTGGTGAGCACCACGCCAATGGCGCAGACGGCCAGTCCGAGGTGCGCCAGATGCATGCCCCAATAGCTTGGCGCCAGGCTGCGCATGCCTTTTAACAAACCCTTGTGGCGCGTCTTGTCCAGCAGATCACGGATGCCGGCGATCACCACCCAGGCCGCCAGCAGCGACACCGCAAGCACCGCCCAGTTGAAGTCGCCGAACAACAACGAGCCCAGACCACCGAGCACTACGCTGGTGATCAACACTGGCGTGAGCATGCCGAGCAACCACTTCAGCGGGGTGTCCTTCCAGCGCACCAGGATGCCGACGCCCAGCGTCACCATCAGCGCGCCAATCAGCGGAACGAACATGGCGTTGAAGTACGGAGGACCGACGGAAAGCTTGGCACCGGACAATGCATCCAGCAGCAGCGGGTAGAGCGTGCCAAGCAGAATCATTGCCGTGGCGACGACGAGCAGCAGGTTGTTGACCAGCAGCAGCGTCTCGCGCGACCACAGGCCAAACCCGACCTGGCTTTTGACCACAGGCGCGCGCATGGCGAACAGCGTCAGCGAGCCGCCTACCACCATCAGCAGAAAGACCAGGATGAACACGCCACGCTCGGGGTCGGTGGCGAAGGCGTGGACGGAGGTGAGTACGCCGGAACGGACGAGGAAGGTGCCGAGCAGACTCAACGAGAACGCCGCGATTGCCAGCAGCACCGTCCAGCTCTTGAACACGCCGCGCTTCTCGGTGACGGCAAGCGAGTGGATCAGCGCGGTACCGACCAGCCAAGGCATGAACGAGGCATTTTCCACCGGGTCCCAGAACCACCAGCCACCCCAGCCGAGCTCGTAATAGGCCCACCAGGAACCCAGCGCAATACCCAGACCGAGGAACGCCCAGGCCACCAGCGTCCACGGACGGGACCAGCGCGCCCAAGCCGCATCCAGGCGTCCACCGAGCAACGCGGCGATGGCGAAGGCGAAGGCGACCGAGAAACCGACGTAACCCATGTAGAGCATCGGTGGATGCACGATCAGACCGAAATCCTGCAGCAGTGGATTGAGGTCGCGTCCATCCATTGGAACCTGCGGCAGCAGCCGCTCGAAGGGGTTCGAAGTGACGATAAGAAAGAGCAGGAAACCGATGCTGATCAAGCCCATGACGCCGAGCACGCGCGCCAGCATGTCTTCCGGCAGCTGACGGGAGAAGATCGCCACGGCGAAGGTCCAGCCGGCCAGGATGAATGCCCACAACAGCAAGGAGCCCTCGTGCGCGCCCCATACCGCGCTGAACTTGTAGTACCAGGGCAAGGCGCTGTTGGAGTTGTGGGCGACGTAGGCAACGGAGAAATCGTCGACCATGAAAGCGTAGGTCAGACAGGCGAAGGAGAAACCTAGAAAGGCGAACTGGCCCCAGGCGGCTGGTTGGGCCAGCCCCATCCATTGCCTGTCGCCACGCCATGCGCCGATCAGCGGTAACGTGGCCTGGACCACCGCCAGGCACAGCGCCAGAATCATCGCCAGATGGCCGAGCTCGGGAATCATTTCGCGTACTCCTGCTTACCACCCTCGTAGTGCTTCATCATGCCGCTCTTCTCCAGCGCCTGTGTCACCTCAGGCGGCATGTAGTTTTCGTCATGCTTGGCCAGCACTTCGTCGGCAATCAGGACGCCGTCCGAATTGACCCGACCCAGCGCGACGATGCCCTGCCCTTCGCGAAACAGGTCCGGGAGAATGCCCTGATAGCTGATGGTGATCGCCTGGGCGCCGTCAGTGACGCGGAAGGCAACGCTGAGTGAGTCGTTGGTACGCTTCACCGAACCCTCTTCGACCAGGCCGCCGGCTCGAATCCGGGTGCCTTCGGGGGCCTCCCCCGCGGCGATCTGAGTCGGTGTGTAGAACAGGTTGATGTTCTGCTGCAGAGCGGACAACGCCAGCGCCACGGCGATACCGACACCGGCGAGGATCGCCAGGACGATGAAAAGACGCTTCTTGCGCACCGGATTCACTTCGACTCCTCCCGGCGCAAACGACGCGCCTCATCTTGCAGGTAACGCCGACGCGCCAGGACTGGCAGCGCAACGTTGAGAATCAGGACAGCCAGGCTGATGCCATAGGAGGTCCAGACGTACACGCCATGATTGCCCATGGCGATGAAATCCGCGAAGGATGAAAAGTTCACGAGTTGTTTCCTACCAGAGCCTTGACCTCATTCTTCACCCAACTGGCGCGCGACTCGCGGCGCAGCACTTCCAGGCGCATGCGCATCAGCAGCACCACGGTGAAGAAGCAGTAGAAGCCGATCACCATCACCAGCAGCGGCAGCCACATTTCTACTGGCATGGCCGGCTTTTCGGTGACGGTGAACGTTGCCGGCTGGTGCAGCGTGTTCCACCACTCCACCGAGTACTTGATGATCGGGATGTTCACCACCCCGACGATGGCCAGCACAGCGCACGCCTTGGCCGCGCTGTCACGATTGCTGATCGCCTGTCCGAGCGCAATGATGCCGAAGTACAGAAACAGCAGGATAAGCATCGAGGTCAGCCGCGCATCCCATACCCACCAGGCGCCCCAGGTCGGCTTGCCCCAGACCGCACCGGTCAGCAGGGCGATGAAGGTCATCCAGGCGCCGATGGGTGCGGCCTGCTGCAGAGCCACATCGGCCAGTTTCATCTTCCAGACGAGCCCGACCACGCCCGCCACGGCGAGCATCACGTAGATCGACTGAGCGAGAAACGCAGCCGGCACGTGGATATAGATGATCCGAAAGCTGTTGCCCTGCTGGTAATCCTCGGGCGCGAACGCCAGGCCCCAGACCACACCGACGCTGACCAGCAACACGGCTGCCCAAGCCAGCCAGGGCAACCAGCGGCCGCTGATCTCGTAGAACCATTTGGGTGAGCCCAGCTTGTGAAACCATGTCCAGTTCATCGGATGACTCGTCGTCCAGCGAGACCTTGCAAATGCAGGCCCCGAGATTCGTTACATCGACCGGCGTGAGCGCCGGCCATCCGGGTGTGTCGCTATTCGCCAACGCTGATCTTCAGCCCGGCAGCTATCGCAAAGGGTGTAAGAGTCACGGCCAACGCGGTCAGACTGGCCAGCCAGAGCAGATGCCCGACAGCCGGCAAGCCTTGCAACGACGCTTGCAGTGCGCCACTGCCGAGAATCAGCACCGGGATGTAGAGAGGCAGGATAAGCAGCGCCAGCAGCAAGCCACCCCGTTTCAACCCTACGGTCAACGCCGCGCCGACCGCACCGAGCAGGCTCAGGATCGGCGTCCCCAGCAACAGTGAAATCAGCAGCACCGGAATGGTCCCAAGCGGCAGACCCAACATCAAGCCCAAAAGTGGCGCCAGCAGCACCAGCGCCAACCCGGAAAAAGCCCAGTGTGCCAGTACTTTGGCGAGAACCAGGAGCGCGAGCGGGTGCGGCGAAACGACCCACTGCTCAAGCGAGCCATCTTCGAAATCACTGCGAAAAAGACCATCCAGTGACAGCAGAACGGCCAGCAGCGCTGCCACCCAGACCAGGCCGGGAGAGATGGTTTGCAGAAGCTGGGTCTCCGGCCCTACCGCAAGCGGAAACAACGCGATGACGATGGCGAAGAACACCAGCGGGTTGGCCAACTCGGCCGGGCGACGGAACAGCAGACGCGTCTCGCGCGCCAGCAGAAGTGTGAATACGCTGCTCATGCGGCCCGCTGCCCCAGATCGAGCTCGCGATAGCCGGCAGGCTTTTCCGTCAGGCTGTGGTGGGTGGTGAGCACGACCAGTCCGCCCTGTTCGCAATGCGCGGCGAGATGCCTCTCAAGCTGAGCCACGCCATGTTTGTCGAGCGCGGTAAAGGGCTCATCGAGAATCCACAGGGGCGGTGGCGAGAGATACAGACGCGCCAGCCCCACACGGCGCTGCTGGCCTGCAGAAAGGGTATGACAGGGCACGTCTTCGAACCCGCGCAGTCCCACTTCGGCAAGTGCCTGCCAAATCGCCTCGCGGTTGGCCGGCTGATGCAGCGCGCAGAGCCAGGTAAGGTTCTCCTCAGCTGTCAGCAAACCCTTGATGCCGGCGGCATGGCCGATCCACAAAAGGTTGCGCGCCAGTTCGCCACGCTGAGCACTGAGCGACTGGCCCTTCAGTAAGACCTCACCGGCGGTCGGTTGCATCAGACCGCAAAGCAGGCGCAGCAGGCTGGTTTTGCCGCTGCCGTTGGGCCCCGCAATCTGCAGCATCTCCCCGCTCTCGAGACGCAGGTCCAGCTTGTCGAACAGCAGCCGCCAATCGCGCTCGCAAGCGAGCGCCACGGCTTCGAGAAAAGGAGTTGACACGGCTGGCGGCACCTCAAGATGAAAAAGGCCTGGCCGCTATACTCAGGGAGCAGGGCCAGGCGGGCGGAATTATACATAGCAACCTTTGGTGCCGAGGGCCGCAAACGCGAAAGGTTGTAAGAGTATTTGAGGAAAGATGACCGAGATCAAAAGTACCACTGCCCTGCCCCCGAGCAGCGCGCCGCGCCAGGCGACAGGGGCGAATGAGCTCGCGTTGAAGCTGCTGCAACCGATGCAAGGCCTTCTGGCGGCTGGCGAAAATGCCGAAGCGGAGGTCGTCAGCATCAGGGAAGCGGCCCAGGCATTTCGACTGGTATTGCGGCTAACCATGGGCAGTGGCCGCCAGGCGACCGTCGAGGTCAGCAGCAACAAGGCGCCGCCACCCGGTAGCGCATACGTCATCACCGCCCTGTCCGACACCCGTTTGCTGGCGGCGCCCCAGATCGCCGGGCGTCAGCCCGCCTCGATCATCGATCTTCAACAACTGCCGGTCGGCAGCGTCATCCAGGGCCGTGTCGTGGCAACCAGTCAACAGCAGTCGGAGGATGGGCAGAAAATCTTCAAGGCGGTCATCAGCCTGCTCAACAGCCCCGTCGCCGGGCAAAAACTGAGTATCGAGTCAGCCAACCCGCTGGCGCTGGGCAGCCTACTGACGGCGCAGGTCAAGGGTGACCAATCCCTCGCGTTCCTTCCGCTGAGCGGGCGCCTCGATCAGCTGCATCTCGGCGAGCAACTGGGCGCCCAACACAACCGCCAGGCCTCGCTGGAAGGCCTGCTCAAGGCTCTACAGGGTGGGGCCGGAGCGCTCCCCGAGGGGCTGCGCGGCGCAGCTGAAAAATTGCTGGGGCTGATACCCGAAATGCAGCAGTTAAGCGATGCCAAGGCACTCGCCGCAGCGCTGGCCAGGAGCGGCGCATTCCTCGAAGCACGCTTGCTGGCCGGGCAAACCGAAGGGCTGCAGGGCGACCTCAAGGCCGGGCTTCTGCGCCTATTGGCACAAATGCCCAATCTTCCCGGCAGCACGCCGCTAGCCGGTGCCCAGGCCAGTGCCGGCATGGGCCAGGCGCTGCCTGCGTTCGCGCGGCATGCTCTGGGTTCTCTGGCGCAAAGCAATGCACGTCAGCTCGCACTGGGTTTTCCGCTACCGACCCGGCTGCCGCCTGGCCTGGAAGAGGAAGCCGATCTCGAAATGCTGCTCAAGCTCGCAGCGGCCGCGGTATCCAGGCTGCAGACCCATCAATTGTCCAGCCTCGCGCAGACGCAAATCGGCCCCGATGGCGCCCTCCTTACCACCTGGCAGCTGGAGCTGCCGATGCGCGATCAACGCGATATCGTGCCGCTGCAAATCAAGCTGCAGCGCGAAGACCAGCCGAGACGCCAGGAAAAGGAGCGTGGCGAGCCGCTCTGGAAGATCGAACTGGCGTTCGATGTCGCACCGCTCGGACCACTGCAAGTTCAAGCGCAGTTGACGCGCGGCACCCTGAGCAGCCAGCTGTGGGCAGAGCGCAGTGCCACGGTCCAGCTGGTCTCGACCGAACTTGCCCATCTGCGTGAGCGCTTACAGGCAGCAGGGCTGAGTGTCGGGGAGCTGAGCTGCCGGCAAGGCACACCACCGCAGGGTCCGAGCACCACTCTGGAGCAACGCTTCGTGGACGAAAAGGCATGACCGACAAGCAACCACGCCAGACCATCGCGCTCAGCTACGATGGCGTCAACGCGCCGAGTCTGAGTGCCAAGGGTGATGACGAGCTGGCCGAGGCGATCCTCGCCATCGCTCGGGAACATGAGGTGCCGATCTACGAGAACGCCGATCTGGTGAGATTGCTGGCGAAGCTGGAACTCGGCGACGAGATTCCGGAAGCGCTATACCGCACCATCGCGGAGATCATCGCCTTTGCCTGGTATCTCAAGGGCAAATGTCCACCTGGGTTCCACGAACGAAGCGCAGGCGAACCTACGCCGCCCCTGCTCAGTGGGCCTGCGCGTTGAGCACGACGGCTGCACGATCTTCGCCAGTGACCTGTGGGAGATCATGCAGTTGCCAGGCGAAATAGCCTTCACGGAAATAGAACACCCGCTGGTAGCCCCAGGCCACGGCCATCCTTGCGGCTTCCGCGCTACGTGGGCAGATCTCGCTGTCACAGTAGATCACCAGCGGGAGCTCACGCGGCCATTCCGGCCCCGCCAGGCTGACGAAATCACTGGCCAGATCGAAGTGCACGGCGCCCTCCACGTGACCCCATAACCATTCGCGGTCGGCGCGCACGTCGATGAACACCGCGCCCAGCTCATGAAGGCGCTTGGCTTGAAAGACGTTTACGGTCATTGCGCCGTCGACATCGTCTGGCGCCTCAACGGCCTGAGCGCCAAGCGAAACCACGAACAGCAGCAGAATAAGAGTGAGCCGCATCATTGCCCTCCTCGTCCCGAGCGGGGACCTGGACGAGCTCAGCAATGCCGAGCTGATACGGATTGGAATGTGCAGGCTGTGGGAGGTTCCGGCTCAGGGACCGGAAGCTGCGACCAGTCGACGAAAAGAAACCGCAATCAAGGTTTCTTGCGGGCCTGATGCAATTTGCTCATCAGTTCCGCTTCGGATTGCGAGAGGCCGCAGGACTGCGTCAGATCATCGATGCTGGCGCCCATGCCGACCAGCTTCGCGGCCTGGGAGAAGGAGAAGTTGTTGGGGTCACGCTGCTCCAGCTGGGTAAGCCTGTCCGGCAATGGCGCCAGCGTGCGACTCAGCTCGCGCAACTCATCACCCATGCGCAAGCTGCCTTCCAGATAGGCATCCAGGCGACTGCTCAGCTCCTTGATGCGCTTGTCCCTGTTCGCATCGCGCTGCTGCTGTTGTTCGGCCAACAGCCGCTGCCGTCTGAGCAGCCACAGGCAGAAGCCCAGCAGCCCTAGACAGCAGAAGGCCAGCGCAACCAGCGATGCGACCAGCGACGCGATCAGCATGTATCAGATGCTCTCAAGCTCGGCCCATTCTTCTTCGCTCATCATCTTGTCGAGTTCGACCAGGATCAGCAGCTCGCCATTCTTGTTGCAAACGCCCTGGATGAACTTGGCCGATTCGTCATTACCGACGTTTGGCGCGGTTTCGATCTCGGATTGGCGAAGATAGACCACTTCGGCAACGCTATCGACCATGATGCCGATGACCTGACGATCCGCCTCGATGATCACGATGCGCGTGTTGTCCGACACCGACGCGGTTTCCAGGCCGAAACGCTGACGCGTGTCGATCACCGTCACCACATTGCCGCGCAGGTTGATGATGCCAAGCACATAGCTCGGAGCACCCGGTACCGGCGCGATCTCGGTGTAGCGCAACACTTCCTGGACCTGCATCACGTTGATGCCGTACGTCTCGTTGTCCAGACGGAAGGTCACCCATTGCAGTACAGGATCATCGGAACCCTGCGCAGACGTCATCTTCATAGCCCCACCTTCTTCAGTTACCGCAATGGCGGTCGATTCTATCGCCGGGCCGCGCAACAGGCGCGACCGTCAATTATTTGCTTTTCAATGCGTCCGCGGCTTCATCGCGCTCTGCATCTGCTTCACCGCGCCGCTGGCGATCAGTTCGGCCAGAGCGGTCACATCGACCAACGCACACATATGCTCGATTACCGTACCGGCCAGCCATGGACGCTGACTGCGCTGCGTGCGCCATTTGACCTCACTGGGGTCAAGGCGAATCGAGCGGCTGACCTGATGGACCGCCAGCCCCCATTCGTAGCCCTGAACCGAAATCACGTACTGCAACCCTTCGCGGAAGTCGTCACGGTAGCGATCAGGCATCACCCAGCGCGCGGTGTCCAGCACCTTCAGATTGCCTGCCTGGCTCGGCAGTATGCCAAGAAACCAGTCAGGCTGGCCGAACAGCGGCGTCAACTCCTGCCCGGCCAACGGATAGATGGAGCCCAGGCACACCAGAGGCACCGCCAGGGTCAATCCGGCCACATCGAACAGCAGGCATTCGAAAGGCTCCTCGCCCCAGCCCGGATGGGCATCAGGCGCGGCTTCGACTGGTTCGCTGGGCAGCTGCGGCGCAACCTCGAACTCCATGACCGGCTCAAGGGTCAGGACCGGCGGCGGCATTCGCACAGGCACTTCCACCACAGGGGCATCCACCACCAGCGGCGTCGGCTGGACTATTTCCAGACGCGGCGGCTGGTTCTGCCGCGTATCACGCAGCTGCTCCTCGAGCACGGCCGCCTGGAACTCGTCTTGACTGACCGAGTCCGCCAGTTCGATGGCAGCATCCTGCAACAGCCCGTCGAGATAGGACTGCAGCGCCTGCTGGGATCGGGTTTCGGTTAGGACGGTGCGGCTCATGGAACGAACTCGTTATGAGAATCTGAACAGGCTATCGGCCACTGGCGCGACAAACTTGAGCTGGCAGGCGCCGAGCGGCATGGCACTTCACGCCACCTGCGGAGACACTTGCGACGCCAACAGGTGCTTGAGCAAGGCCCGATAGGCAAGAACCGCGCGGCTGGCCGGATCGAACTGCGAAGGCGTCAGACCGGCGCGGCTGGCATCGCGCAGCCGCGTATCGACCGGAATGAATGCTGGCCAGAGATGATCGGCATAACCGGCTCGCAGTACCTTGAGCGTATTCATCGAGGCCTGGGTGCGGCGGTCGAACAGGGTCGGCACGATGGTGTAAGGCAGCGCCTGCTTGCGCGAGCGATTGATCATCGACAGCGTGCTGACCATTCGCTCCAGACCCTTCATCGCCAGGAACTCCGTCTGCACCGGAATCACCAACTGCTGACTGGCAGCCAGCGCGTTGACCATCAGCACACCGAGCAGCGGCGGGCTGTCGATGATGGCGTAATCGAAGTCCTGCCACAGCTGCGACAGGCTCTTGGCAATGACCAGCCCGAGGCCGTTCTGCCCGGGCGACTGGCGCTCGAGTGTCGCCAGCACGGTGCTGGACGGCATCAGCGAGATGCGCTCGTGACTGGTGGCCAGCAGCAGCTGCCATGGCAGGCCATCCGGCACGGTGCCCTGGTGCTGGAAGAGATCGAAGACGCTATGGTCCAGATTATCGGGATCGTGCCCGAAATAGCTGGTCATCGAGCCATGCGGATCCAGATCCAGCACGACGACGCGCTTACCGGAATCGGCCAGCAAGCCCGCCAGTGCGATCGACGTGGTGGTCTTGCCCACTCCACCCTTTTGATTGGCTACAGCCCAGACTCTCATTGATCTTCCACCCGGCGAAGCTGACCGGAACGGCATTGCCTGGATACGGCAAAGCGACGGTGTTTTGACGACTGCGCCCTGAAGCGCCTACATGGACGCAGCCGGTGCAGATTGTGTGCCAGCCCGCCGCAAGGCATCGTCGGGCCGTACGTTGCTGCTGCCCATTCCGGTGACACTGCGGCGCACGTCGAGATTGCGCGACACCACCAGAATCACCCGGCGGTTGCGCGCCCGGCCTTCGGCCGTCGCGTTGTCCGCCACGGGCTGAAATTCACCATAGCCCACCGCCGCCATCCGCGATGGATCCACACCCTGTGCCGCCAGCATTCGCACAACGCTGCCAGCGCGAGCGGCGGACAGTTCCCAGTTGGTCGGAAACTGGCTGGTACTGATAGGCAGATTGTCGGTAAACCCTTCGACATGGATCGGGTTGTCGAAAGGAGCCAGAATTCCGGCAACCTTGTCGATCAGCAGAAATGCCTGGTCGTTGGGTAGCGCATCGCCGCTGGGGAACAGCAGGCTGGAGTTGAGCTCGATCTCGATCCACAACTCATTGCCACGGATCGTCAATTGTTCGTTGGCAATCAGCTCGCCGAACGTCTCGCGCATGCTTTGCGCAATCCGCTCCAGCGGATCGAGGGTCGGTTTCCCCGCCGACGAAGACGGGCCGGAAAGATCCTCGACCTGGGACACATCCGCCTCGGTGGTCCGAGGTCGCTCCTCGCCGATGGGGATTGGCTTGACCGAACGATCGACCTGATTGAACACACCGACCAGCGAGTCGGAGAGGATCTTGTACTTGCCCTCGTTGATCGAGGAGATCGAGTACATCACCACGAAGAAGGCGAACAACAGCGTGATGAAGTCGGCGTAGGACACCAACCATCGCTCATGATTCTCGTGCTCTTCCGGTGGTCTGCGTCTGGCCATGGCGGTCAGTCCATGAAGCCTTGCAGCTTCATCTCGATGGAACGCGGATTCTCGCCCTCGGCGATGGACAGCACGCCCTCCAGCAGCATCTCGCGATAGGCGGTCTGCCGCTGGACGATACTCTTCAGCTTGTTGCCGGCCGGCAGCACCAGCAGGTTGGCGAAGGCAACGCCATAAATGGTCGCCACGAACGCGACGGCGATGCCACTGCCCAGCTGGCTGGGATCGGCCAGATTGCCCATCACATGGATCAGCCCCATTACCGCACCGATGATGCCGATGGTTGGCGAGTAGCCCCCCATGCTCTCGTAGACCTTGGCCGCGCGCAGGTCACGGCCTTCCTGGGTATACAGATCGACTTCGAGGATGCTGCGGATCACTTCCGGCTCGGCGCCATCGACCAGCAGCTGCAGGCCCTTACGTGCGTAGGGGTCGGGCTCCGTCTCCGCGACAGGCTCGAGGCCGAGCAGCCCTTCCTTGCGTGCGGTATTGCTCCAGGTAGTGACCATGAGAATGCCACGCGCAAGATCGATACGCGGTGGAAAGAAGATCCAGCGACCGATACTCATCGCCCGCATGAACACGGCGATGGGCGTCTGCAACAGGACGGCACCCAGGGTGCCGCCAAGCACGATCAGCGCGGCCGGTCCATTGAGCAACGCCGAGATATGGCCGCCCTCGAGAAAATTGCCCCCGACGATGGCGACGAACGCCAACAGCAGCCCGATCAGGCTGAGTACGTCCATTAGAGGCAGGCCTCCATCAGATGCACGCCTCGGCAAGATTGCGGCCGATATCGTCGAGCCCGTAGACCGCGTCGCTCAGGTTGGCTTTGACCACCGCCATCGGCATGCCGTAGATCACGCAGCTGGCTTCATCCTGCGCCCACACCTGGCTGCCGCTCTGCTTGAGCAACCGTGCGCCTTCGCGACCATCGGCTCCCATGCCGGTCAGCACCACCGCGAGCACCTTGTCGTGAAACGACTTGGCGGCCGAACCGAAGGTGACGTCGACGCAAGGCTTGTAGTTGAGGCGATCATCGCCCGGCAGGATGCGTACCGCGCCGCGGCCATCGATCATCATCTGCTTGCCGCCCGGCGCCAGCAGGGCAAGCCCCGGACGCAGCACGTCGCCGTCCTCGGCTTCCTTGACGCGGATGCGGCAAAGCTTGTCCAAACGGTCGGCGAAAGCCTTGGTGAAGGCAGCCGGCATGTGCTGGATGAGTACGATCGGCGCCGGGAAATTGGCCGGCAGCTGGGTGAGCACACGCTGCAGCGCCACCGGACCACCGGTAGAGGTACCGATGGCCACCAGCTTGTACGCCTTGCGCTTGGGCGCCGGCGAACGAGTTGCCGGCGCCGCGGGGGCTGGCGTTGTAGCACCTGTCCGGAACGCTGTCGTTGCCAATGTCGACGTAGTGCCACGCGAGGATACCGGCGGCGTGCTTACGCTCGAGGTACAGAACGTGCTGTAGCGACGGTTGCTGCGTGAAACGGTATGTACCTTCTCGCACAGCAGCTGCTTGACCTTGTCCGGATTACGCGAAATGTCTTCGAAGTTCTTTGGCAGATAGTCCACGGCGCCGGCATCCAGCGCATCGAGGGTGACTCGCGCGCCTTCGTGCGTCAGCGAGGAGAACATCAGCACCGGTGTCGGACAGCGCTGCATGATCTGCCGCACCGCGGTGATGCCGTCCATCATCGGCATCTCGTAGTCCATGGTGATGACATCCGGCTTCAGCGCCAGCACCTGGTCGATCGCCTCCCGTCCGTTGGTGGCGGTGCCGACGACCTGGATATTCGAATCAGAGGAAAGGATTTCCGAGACGCGCCGACGAAAGAAACCGGAATCGTCGACGACCAGGACCTTGACTGCCATACATCACTCCTAGCGGCAGCGCTCCCATCCGAGGTGAACGCTGCCTGACTGAATCAAATCCTGCGTGCGTACCGCTTGAGCATGCTGGGAACATCGAGAATCAGAGCGATGCGGCCATCGCCGGTGATGGTCGCACCGGACATACCCGGCGTACCCTGCAGCATCTTGCCTAGCGGCTTGATGACCACCTCTTCCTGCCCCACGAGCTGATCGACGACGAAGCCGATGCTCTGGTTGCCGACGCTGAGAATGACCACATGGCCTTCGCGCTGCTCTTCCTGAGCCGCGTCATGGACCAGCCAGCGCTTGAGGTAGAACAGCGGCAGCGCCTTGTCGCGGACGATCACTACTTCCTGGCCATCGACAACGTTGGTTCGCGACAGATCGAGGTGGAAGATCTCGTTGACGTTGACCAGCGGGAAGGCGAAGGCCTGGTTGCCGAGCATGACCATCAGGGTGGGCATGATCGCCAGAGTCAGCGGCACCTTGATCACTACCCGCGAGCCCTGGCCCTTGTTGGAGAACACGTTCACCGTGCCGTTGAGCTGGGAAATCTTGGTCTTGACCACGTCCATGCCGACACCGCGGCCGGATACGTCGGAAATCTCGGTCTTGGTCGAGAACCCCGGCGCGAAGATCAGGTTGTAGCACTCCAGATCGCTCAGGCGATCGGCGGCATCCTTCTCCAGCATGCCTTTCTCGACGGCCTTGGCACGCAGGACGTTGGCATCCATACCCTTGCCGTCATCACTGATGATCAACAGGATGTGGTCGCCTTCCTGCTCAGCGGAGAGCACCACCCGCCCGGTACGCGGTTTGCCGGCAGCTTCACGCTCCTCCGGCATTTCGATACCGTGGTCGACTGCGTTGCGCACCAGGTGCACCAGCGGGTCGGCCAGTGCTTCGACCAGGTTCTTGTCGAGGTCAGTTTCTTCACCGACCAGCTCAAGGTTGATCTCTTTCTTCAGACTGCGTGCCAGGTCGCGAACCAGGCGCGGGAAGCGACCGAAGACCTTCTTGATCGGCTGCATGCGGGTCTTCATCACCGCGCTCTGCAGATCGGCCGTCACCACGTCGAGGTTGGAGACCGCCTTGGCCATCGCCTCGTCGCCGCTGTTGGAGCCCAGGCGTACCAGACGGTTACGCACCAGCACCAGCTCGCCGACCATGTTCATGATCTCGTCCAGCCGTGCGGTATCGACGCGCACGGTGGTCTCGGCCTCGGCAGGAGGCTTTTCCGCCGGAGCAGCGGCAGCCGGCTTGCTCACCGCAGCTGCCGGAGCGGCCTTGGCCGGAGCAGCAGCGCGGGCAGGCTCAGGCTTGGGCGCCGGCTTGATCGGCGCAGCCGCGGCAGGCTCAACCGGTGTCTCGACGATCGCAGGCTCGAACTTGCCCTTGCCATGCAGTTGATCCAGCAGTGCCTCGAACTCGTCGTCGGTGATCTCGTCAGTTGCACCAGCTGCCGCATCGCCCTTTACCGGTTCGGCGCTTGCTGGCGCAGCGGGTGGAGCCGGGGCCGCTTCGAACTTGCCCTTGCCATGCAGTTGATCCAGCAAGGCTTCGAATTCGTCATCGGTGATTTCGTCACTGGCCGGTGCGGTGGCGGATTCGCTTTCCGCGGGCATCGAGGCGCTTGCAGTGGCAGAGAACTGACCTTTGCCATGCAGCTGGTCGAGCAGCGACTCGAATTCGTCGTCGGTGATTTCGTCGGTAACAGGACCCGCCGTTTCGGCCACAACCGGCTCACTGGCGGGCGGCTGAATGGCATCGAGCAGCTGTTCGAATTCGCTGTCGGCACCTTCGGACTGGGGCTCGGCCATAATCGACGGCTCGACTTCCGGCGCCGGTTCATCAGCCGAAGCTGGCTCTGCCAGACGCGCCAGCGCGGCAAGCAATTCACGCGAGGCCGGCGTCGGCTCGACGCGCTCGCGGACCTGGCTGAACATCGCATTCACGGCGTCGAGCGCCTGCAGAACGACATCCATCAGTTCGGAATCGACTCGACGCTCACCCTTGCGCAGGATGTCGAAGACGTTTTCGGCGATATGGCAGCACTCCACCAGCTCATGCAGCTGAAGGAACCCGGCACCGCCCTTGACCGTATGGAACCCGCGAAAAATCGCATTGAGCAACGCCATGTCATCGGGGCTGCTTTCCAGCTCCACGAGTTGCTCGGACAATAGTTCGAGAATCTCGCCGGCCTCTACCAGGAAGTCCTGGAGGATTTCTTCATCGGCGTCGAAGCTCATATTCACTTCCCCTAAAAGCCCAGGCTTGAAAGCAGATCATCGACATCGTCCTGGCCGGAAACGACATCTTCACGCATATCGGCATGCATCTGCGGACCTTCACCCTTGGAAGGCTCTTTTTCTTGTTTTTTCTTTTCCTGCTCGGCGCGCATCGCTTCGCGGTCATGCTGGATGCCCACAACGCGATCGACCTGCCCCGCCATCAGGACAAGATTGAGCAGGTTGCTTTCGAGGTCAGTGACGAGGCGCGTCACTCGCTTGATCACCTGGCCGGTCAGGTCCTGGAAGTCCTGCGCCAACATGATTTCGCTGAGGTTCTGCGACAGCTGGCTGCCATCGTTCATGCTGCGCTGAAGATACTGGTCGATGCGTTTGACCAGATCGCGGAACTGATCGGCATTCATTTCGCGCCGCATGAAACGCTGCCAGTCGGCTGTCAGGCTCTGCGCCTCATAGCTCACGTAGTTCACCAGTGGCGCTGATTCTTCGACCAGGTCCATGGTGCGGTTGGCTGCCTTCTCGGTCATTTCCACCACGTAGGACAGGCGATCGGTCGCGTCCGTGATCGGCGACGGGTCGCCACCGGTGGCGCAGGTGTCCATCTCGAGCTTGACGATGGCGTTGTGCAACTCGCGGGTGAGCTTGCCAACTTCCAGGTAGAGCCCGTGATTGCGCACCTGATTCAGCTCATTGAACATCTGCGTCGCTTCATCGAAGCGGCCTTGCTGCAGACTTTCGATCAACTTGGGTGCGTTCGCCTTCAGAGTCGCTTCGAACTCTGCCAGGCTTTGGTCTGCTTGCGTCATAGTGCCCTCGCGGCGTTGCTGCTTCAGCCGTTGACGCGCTCGAAGATCTTCTCGATCTTCTCCTTGAGCACCTGGGCAGTGAAAGGCTTGACCACATAGCCGTTAACCCCGGCCTGGGCGGCTTCGATGATCTGATCGCGCTTGGCTTCAGCGGTCACCATCAGCACCGGCAGGTGCTTCAGACGCTCATCGGCACGCACGGTGCGCAGCAGGTCGATGCCGCTCATGCCCGGCATATTCCAGTCGGTCACCAGGAAGTCGAAGCTGCCGCTCTTGAGCATCGGCAGCGCGGTAGTACCGTCATCCGCCTCGGCGGTGTTGGTGAACCCCAGATCACGCAAGAGGTTCTTGATGATTCGTCTCATCGTCGAGAAGTCATCGACGATGAGGATTTTCATGTTCTTGTCCAAGTCGACCTCCGTAAGTCCCAAAATGCCTCAGCAAACCGAGCACGTCATACCGCAAACAATCGTCAATTGGCGCGCCATTCGCCGAGGCGCGCGCGCAAGCGCGCAGCGCACTGGCTATGCAACTGGCTCACACGCGACTCGCTGACCCCCAGCACCTGACCGATTTCCTTCAAATTCAATTCTTCGTCGTAATACAGCGACAGCACCAGCTTTTCACGCTCGGGCAGGTTGGCGATGGCGTCGGCCAGCGCCTGCTGAAAACGCTCACCCTCGAGATCGCGGAACGGCTCCGGATGGAGACTGGCAGCGTCTTCCTCGAGCTCGCCGTGATCGCCTTCCTGCAGCAGATCGTCGAAGCTGAACAGGCGGCTGCCCAGCGTATCGCCCAGGATGCCGTAATACTCGTCGAGACTTAGCTTAAGTTCGGCTGCAACCTCATGATCTTTAGCGTCGCGCCCGGTTTTCGCTTCGATCGCCCGGATCGCCTCGCTGACCATCCGCGAATTGCGATGCACCGAGCGCGGCGCCCAATCACCCTTGCGGACTTCGTCCAGCATGGTGCCGCGGATGCGGATACCGGCGTAGGTTTCGAAACTGGCACCTTTGCCGGCGTCGTATTTCTTAGCTGCTTCCAGCAGTCCGATCATTCCAGCCTGAATCAGATCGTCCACTTGCACGCTGGCAGGCAGACGCGCCAACAGGTGGTAAGCGATGCGCTTGACCAACGGGGCGTACTGATCGATCAGGCGGTACTGAGCATCCTTTGCCTGAGCCTTGCTGTAATACATAGCGGATCCGGCACCTGTCATTCGTGGCTGGGTGAAGCGGGGCTGATGAGGCGCTCTACGAAGAATTCGAGATGACCCCGCGGTGTCGCCGGCAGCGGCCAGGTATCGACCTTCTGCGCGATCGCCTTGAAGGCTAGTGCACATTTCGAGCGCGGGTACGCTTCATAGACGGCGCGCTGCTTCTGCACGGCCTTGCGCACCGCCTCGTCGTAAGGGACCGCACCGACATACTGCAGCGCCACGTCAAGAAAGCGCTCGGTAACCTTGGTCAGCTTGGCGAACAGATTGCGACCTTCCTGCGGTGCGTGAGCCATGTTGGCCAGCACGCGGAAGCGGCTGATGCCGTAGTCGCGGTTCAGCAGCTTGATCAGCGCGTAGGCATCGGTGATGGACGTGGGCTCGTCGGTGACCACCAGCAAGACTTCCTGAGCGGCGCGCACGAAGCTGACCACGGAGTCGCCGATACCGGCTGCGGTATCGATGATCAGCACATCGAGTTCGTCACCGAGCTCGCTGAATGCCTGGATCAGGCCGGCATGCTGCAGCGACGACAGTTGCACCATGCTCTGCGTGCCGGATGCGGCGGGCACTATGCGAATGCCCCCTGGCCCCTGGATCAGCACATCGCGCAGATCGCACTCGCCGGCAATGACATCGGCCAAGGTCCGCTTGCTGGTCAGGCCCAGCAGCACATCGACGTTGGCCAGGCCCAGATCGGCATCGAGCAGTACCACACGCCGGCCGAGATCGGCCAGTGCCAGCGCCAGATTGACCGACACGTTGGTCTTGCCGACGCCACCCTTGCCGCCGGTCACCGCAATCACCTGTACGGGATGCATACCCATGTTCACACGCCTATATCTTGCTGGGGCCTTGCGGCCGGCGATGCGCCCGTATGGTACGCATCTGATTCATTCGAGTACCGCTGTCGCAGCATCATCCGGCTCGCCTTGACGAACCGTTGTACAACCCGGCGAACATGTCAGCCATGGTTTCTTCGCTCGGCTCCTCGCCGGACTGCAGGCTCACCGCCCGACTGACCAGCTGATGGCTGCGCGGCAGATGCAGGTCGTCAGGAATACGGGGGCCATCGGCGAGGTAGGCTATCGGCAAATGCTGGCTGATCGTGAGACCGAGCACATCACCAAGGCTGCCCGCCTCGTCGAGCTTGGTCAGGATACAACCGGCCAGCCCACAACGACGATAGTTGTGCCATGCGGCCTTGAGCACCTGGCTCTGGCTGGTTGCTGCCAGCACCAGGTAATTCTTCGATTTGACGCCCTTGTCGGACAGCGCTTCGAGCTGCATGCGCAGCGTCGGATCGCTTGCCGGCAAACCGGCGGTATCGATCAGGATGATCCGCTTACGCGCCAGCGAAGCCAGCGACTTGCTCAGCGGCTGGCTAGGATCGATCTGCACCACCGGCACGTCGAGGATACGGCCCAAGGTCTTGAGCTGCTCTTGCGCACCGATCCGGTAATTGTCCATGCTGGCCAGCGCAATGCTCTGCGCGCCATGTTTCAGCACATAGCGAGCCGCCAGCTTGGCCAGCGTGGTGGTCTTGCCGACCCCTGCCGGGCCGACCAGAGCAATCACACCGCCCTCTTCCAGCGGCTCGTTCTTGGTGACCTTGATTGCCTGCGCCAGATACGCCAGCACCATGCGCCAGGCCTGGCGCGGCTCGTTGATGCCGGCAACCTTTTCCAACAGGCTACGCGACAGCTCGGCCGGCAGGCCCAGACGCTGCAGACGGCGCCAGAGGCCGGCCTGCTGCGGACGACGGCTCTGCTCCTGCCCCCAGGCGATCGAGCCGAGCTGCACTTCGATCAGCTCGCGCAAACCGTGCAGTTCCGAGTACATCGCTTCGATGGCACGGGAGTCGGCCGCGGGGGAAGGCTCGGCAACCGCCTCGGGTTGCACCTTGCTGGTCGCTGCGGCGGGCTTCTCGTCAACCAGTTGACGATCCTGCATCTTCGCCCGTGGGGCGGCGCTCAGCTCGGCATGTGCATTGGCCAGACGCGACTGGGTCTTGCGCAATTCGGCTTCCAGCGCAGGATTGGGCTTGTTGGCTGCCGGTGCGGACTGCATGGGGTAATCGAGCACAGCAGTCAGCTCGACGCCACCGGCCACCCGGCGATTGCCGATGATCACGGCATCGGCGCCCAACTCGTCGCGAACCATTTTCATGGCGATGCGCATATCGGCGGCGAAGAAACGTTTGACCTGCATGGCCTGTACCCTCGGTTAATTCTGACCCACCGTCGAGACGATGGTGACCTGCTTGTTGTCCGGTATTTCCTGGTAGGCCAGAACATGAATGTTCGGTACCGCCAGACGCGCGAATCTCGACAGCATCGCCCGTACCGGGCTGGCCACCAGCAGTACTGCCGGTTTGCCGAGCATTTCTTGACGCTGTGCTGCTTCTACCAGAGACCTTTGCAACTTTTCGGCCATTCCCGGCTCCAGCAGAATGCCGTCTTCGGAGCCTTGACCAGCCTTCTGCAGGCTATTGAGCAAAATCTGTTCCAACCGAGGCTCCAGCGTGATCACAGGCAGCTCCGGCTCTAGTCCCACAACGTTTTGCACGATTGCGCGAGACAGTGCGACACGTACCGCGGCAACCATTGCGGCGGGATCTTGACTCTTGGCCGCCGCATTGGCGATGGCCTCGGCGATGGTACGGATGTCGCGCACCGGCACCTGCTCCTGCAGCAAGGCTTGCAACACCTTGAGCAGCGTCGACAGCGAAACCATGCCGGGCACCAGTTCCTCGGCCAGCTTGGGCGAGCTCTTGGCCAGCAACTGCAGCAGTTGCTGGACTTCCTCATGGCCAAGCAGCTCGTGGGCATGCTTGTGCAGCACCTGATTGAGGTGGGTGGCGACCACGGTACTGGCGTCCACCACGGTGTAACCGAGCGACTGCGCCTGATCGCGCTGGCTCGCCTCGATCCAGACCGCCTCCAGCCCGAACGCCGGGTCTCTGGCGGTAATGCCGTTCAAGGGGCCGAACACCTGACCCGGGTTGATCGCCAGCTCGCGATCCGGATAGACCTCCGCCTCGGCCAGACTGACCCCCATCAGCGTCAAGCGATAGGCGTTGGGCAACAGATCGAGGTTGTCGCGGATGTGAACCGAGGGCATCAGGAAGCCCAGGTCCTGCGAGAGCTTCTTGCGCACGCCCTTGATTCGCGCCAGCAGTTGACCGCCCTGGTTGCGATCCACCAGCGGAATCAGGCGGTAGCCAACTTCCAGCCCCACCATGTCCACCGGGGTCACATCGTCCCAGCCCAGCTCCTTGGTTTCAGCCGCACGCTGGGCCGGGAGCAGATCCTGCTGTTTCTGTACTTCCTGCTCGGCTTTCTTCACGACCTGTTTCTGCCGATGCCAGATCCAGTAGGCACCGCCTGCAGCCGCGGCGCCGAGGCCGAGGAAGGACATATGCGGCATGCCTGGGACCAGGCCCATGGCAATCATGATCGCCGCAGACACGGCCAGCGCCTTCGGCGAGGCGAACATCTGCCGCTGCACCTGCTGTCCCATGTCCTCGGAACTGGTAACGCGGGTCACCATGATGGCCGCTGCGGTGGACAGCAGCAGCGAAGGAATCTGCGCAACCAGGCCATCACCGATGGTCAGCAGCGCATAGACCTGGCCAGCTTCGCTGAAGCTCATGCCGTGCTGCGCCATGCCGATGCCGACGCCGCCAATCAGGTTGATGAAGAGAATCAGCAGGCCAGCGATGGCGTCACCGCGGACGAACTTCGACGCACCGTCCATGGAACCGTAGAAATCGGCTTCGGACGACACTTCGGTACGGCGCTTCTTGGCTTCTTCCTGGTCGATAAGGCCGGCATTGAGGTCGGCGTCGATCGCCATCTGCTTGCCGGGCATGGCATCGAGGGTGAAACGCGCGCTGACTTCCGAGATACGGCCGGCACCCTTGGTCACCACGACGAAGTTGATGATCATGAGGATCGCGAACACCACGATACCGACGACGTAGTTGCCGCCGATCACCACATTACCGAAGGCCTCGATCACATGACCTGCAGCCGAGCCGCCCTCATGGCCGTTGATCAGGACCACCCGCGTCGACGCCACGTTCAACGCCAGACGCATCAGCGTGGCGACCAGCAGAATCGTTGGGAACACCGCGAAATCCAGCGGGCGCAGCGCATAGACGCTGACCAGCAGCACGACGATCGACAACGCGATGTTGAAGGTGAACAGCAGATCCAGGAGGAACGGCGGCACCGACAGCATCATCATGCCCATCATCACGAGCAGCAGCAGCGGCACGCCGAGGTTGCCGCGCCCCGCACCCGTCAGGCCATTGCGAATATTGATGAGTTGCGTGCGATCCAACGTAGCCCCCGGGGATACATAACGAATTCTTGACGCGACAAGCGTCCTGCCCGGGTTATAGCAAGAAGGGGTCCAACTTCCGCGCCCCGTCGCAGAGCCCGCCGCACGGCCTCTCCCCGACCCGACCTGCGAGCCGCCGCGCCAGCGAACGCCATCGACAACTGGCAGTCACACTAGCAACCGGCGACAGCCCGTCGCCGTTTGTACAAAGGAGCTTTCAGATGAAACAGTGGATCATCGCCGCGCTGGCCGGCTGCACTGCCGTCGCCGTTCAGGCTGAGACATTGAGCGTCAAGGTGAATGCCGTGACGGCCCAGGGCGTCGGCGAATCGGTCGGCAGCGTCAAGATCGAAAGCAACGAATACGGGCTGGTGTTCCGTCCCGAGCTATCTGGCCTGCAGCCTGGCACCCACGGCTTTCACGTTCACGCCAAGGGCAGTTGCGAGCCGGCCGAGATCGATGGCAAGCAGACTCCGGCTGGCGCTGCCGGCGGACACTGGGATCCGAAGAACAGTGGCAAGCATGGCGAACCCTGGGGTGACGGCCATATGGGCGACCTCCCGGCGCTGTATGTCGACAGCGAAGGCAAAGCCAGTCAACCAGTGCTGGCACCGCGGCTGAAGAGCCTGGGCGATATCAAAGGCTTGGCGCTGATGGTCCACCAGGGCGGAGACAACCATTCCGACCATCCGCAACCCCTCGGCGGCGGTGGTGCGCGGGTCGCCTGCGGCGTCATCGAATAACGCAGGGACACGACAGCGAGCCGTCGGCCCGCCGTGTGATAGGCCTCACTCGTCGCGACGCAGATCCGGCGGGATGGGCACATCATTCAACGGGTCCGGTCGCCGCCCCTTGCCGGCGCGGTACTGGCGCAGCTGATAGACGTACGCCAGTACCTGCGCGACGGCCAGGTAAAGGCCGGCGGGAATCTCCTGCTCCAGCTCGGTCGAGTAGTACACCGCCCGAGCCAGTGCAGGCGACTCCAGCACGGTTACTTGATGCTCCTGGGCGATCTCGCGAATCTTCAGCGCGACGAAGTCGCCGCCCTTGGCCACCAGCCGCGGCGCACCGCCCTTGTCGCCGTCGTATTTCAGCGCGACGGCGAAGTGCGTCGGGTTGGTGATCACCACGTCTGCCTCGGGCACAGCCTGCATCATGCGCCGCTGCGCCGCTTCACGCTGCAGCTGGCGAATGCGCGACTTGACCTCCGGCTTGCCCTCGGAATCCTTGTACTCGTCCTTGACCTCCTGCTTGGTCATCATCAGCTTCTGCTTGTTGTCCCAGAGCTGGAACGGCACATCAACCGCCGCGATCAGAATCAAACCGCAGGCCATCCACAGGGCGCACCAGCCAACCACTTCAGCGCTGTGCATGATGGCCAGATCCAGCGGCTGCTTGGCGATGGACAACAGATCGTCCTGATAGGCCGAAAGCACCAGCAAAGCGACGCTGAGCACCACCAGAAACTTACCCAGCGCCTTGAGCAGCTCGACAAGCGCCTTGGTGGAGAACATCCGCTTGAGCCCTGCGGCCGGATTCATCCGGCTCATCTTCGGCGCCATCGCCTTGGCCGAGAACAACCAGCCACCAAGCGCCACCGGACCGACGATCGATGCGATCAGCAAGGCGATCAGCAGTCGAACCATGGAGCCTTCGTCGAGCAGCGTTTCGCGGCTCAGCTCGAAGGTACCCTGCATCATCGCCATCAGGCTCTGCGCCAGGCCTGCACCCGATGCCAGCAAACCGCCGATGCCGCCAAGGGTCACGGCGACCGTGCTGAGCTCGCGGGAACGAGCCAGCTGCCCTTTTTCGCGCGATTCGCGCAGGCGTTTCTCTGTGGGTTCCTCGCTTTTGTCGGCGCCGCTTTCGCTCTCAGCCATGCGCGACCTCCTGCCCTGCCGCGGTCATCAGCGCGCTCCCGCCAGCTCACGCAGCATCGCCAGCGCTTCGCTGACGAAGATCTGGTACTGGGCAAAGATGTCCGCCATGCCGATCCAGACGATGATCAGACCCAGCACCAGGGTCAGCGGAAAGCCAATGGAGAAGATGTTCAGTTGCGGCGCCGCGCGGGTCATCAGGCCGAACGCCAGGTTCACCACCAGCAGCGCGGTGATCGCCGGCAGCACCAGCAGCAGGCCGGCGCCCAGCACCCAGCCCAGCTTGCCTGCCACCTCCCAGAAATGGTTGGTCGACAGACCACCACCTACCGGCAGCGTCACGAAGCTCTCAGCGAGAATCTCCAGCACCACCAGATGACCGTTGACCGAGAGGAACAACAGGATCACCAGCATGTTGAAGAACTGACCGAGCACCGGCACCGAGATACCGTTGGCCGGATCGACCATCGACGCGAAACCCAGGCCCATCTGCATGGCCAGCAACTGGCCGGACACGATGAAGACGTGGAAGAACAGCTGCAGAACGAAGCCCAGCATCACACCGATCACCAACTGTTCGGCGATCAGCAGGAACGAGGCCAGACTGAGCGACTCGACCACGGGCATGGCCGGCAAGGTCGGCACCAGTACCAGCGCGATGGCCAGGGCCAGGTACAGCCGTACCCGCATCGGCACCAGCTGCGTACCGATCAGCGGCATGCTCATCAGCAAGGCGGCGATGCGGAACAGCGGCAGCAGGAACTGCCCTACCCAGCCGCCGATCTGCGCATTGCTCAGCTCAAGCACGCGCTTACCCGATCAGCAACGGAATGTTCTGGACGAGGTTCTGGGTGTACTCCATCAGCTCACGCACCAGCCATGGCCCAGCCCATATCAGCGTCATCAGCATGACCAGCAGGCGCGGCAGAAAGCTCAGGGTCTGCTCGTTGATCTGCGTCGCGGCCTGGAACATGGCCACTACCAGGCCGACCAGCAGGCTCGGCACCACTAGCACGCCAACGATCATCGCCGTCATCCACAGCCCTTCGCGAAACAGGTCCACCGCTACTTCTGGAGTCATTGGCGTGGTTCCTAAAGCGTGCCGAAGCTACCGGCCAGCGTGCCGATGATCAGCCCCCAGCCGTCGACCAGCACGAACAGCATGATCTTGAACGGCAACGAGATGATCAGCGGCGAGAGCATCATCATACCCATCGCCATGAGCACGCTGGCCACCACCATATCGATGATCAGGAACGGAATGAAGATCATGAAACCGATCTGGAATGCCGTCTTCAACTCCGAGGTGACGAAGGCCGGCACCAGGATGGTCATCGGTGCGGCTTCCGGCGAAGCGATGTCGGTGCGCCGCGACAGCCTGACGAACAGCTCCAGATCACTCTCGCGGGTCTGCGCCAGCATGAAGCCCTTGAGCGGCACCTCGGCGCGAGCGATCGCTTCCTGCGCCGGGATCTGCTCGCTGAGGTACGGCTGCAGGGCATCCTGGTTTATCCGGTCGAATACCGGCGCCATGATGAACAGCGTGAGGAAGAGGGTCAGACCGATGAGGATCTGGTTCGACGGCGTCTGCTGCAGGCCGAGCGCCTGACGCAGGATGGAAAACACGATGATGATGCGGGTGAAGCTGGTCATCAGCATGACGAACGCCGGAATGAAGCTCAGCGCCGTCATGATCAACAGAATCTGCAGGCTGACCGAGTATTCCTGCTGCCCTTGCGCGTCGGTGGTCAGGGTGATCGCCGGAATCGAGAGCGGGTTGTTTCCCTGGGCCAGGATGCCGGAAGGCTCCTGCGCCATGGCGAACGGGCCGAGCAGCATCAGCGCCACCACCAGCAGAATGCGCAACATCAAGACTTGTCCTTGTGGTCCTTGCCGAGCAGCTCCATCAGACGCTGGGCGAATTCGGGGTTGGCCGGCTCGGCGTCCGGCAGGTGGACCGGCTCCTGCATCACGTGCAATGGCGTGATGCGGCCGCCACTGAGGCCGATCAGGATCTGCTCGCCGCCGACCTGGACCAGCACCAGCCGTTCGCGCGGCCCCAGCGCCTGGGTGGAGATCAGCTTGATCACCTGAGTGCCGCGCGGGTTCAGCTGCTGAACCCGACGCAGCAGCCAGGCGAGCAGGAAGATCAGCCCGATCACCAGCAACAGGCCGAGCATCAGCTTGCTCAGCTGCGCCCCCATACCAGCGCTGCTCATGCTGGTTGCCGGCTCCGCGGCCAAGGCTGGCAGCGCGACGAACACCGTCAGGAATGCGAGCGCGCGCATGTCAGCGCAGCTTCTTGATACGTTCGGTCGGGCTGATCACATCGGTCAGCCGGATGCCGAACTTCTCGTTGACCACCACCACTTCGCCATGGGCGATGAGGGTGCCATTGACCAACACGTCCAGCGGTTCGCCGGCCAGACGATCAAGCTCCACCACCGAGCCCTGGTTGAGCTGCAGCAGGTTGCGGATGCTGATTTCGGTACTGCCGACCTCCATCGAGATGGAAACCGGGATATCCAGGATCACGTCCAGGTTGGGACCGTCCAACCCCAACTGCACGCCATTGGACTTGGGCGCGCTGGCGAAATCCTCCAGCGGTGCGCGCGGAGCGGCCGGCGCGGCTGCTTCCGGGCCCTGATTGAGCAATGCATCGATGTCGTCCTGGCTGGCGTCGCCAGCTTCGGCCAGCGCCGCAGCCCATTCATCGGCCAGCGCCTGTTCCTCAGGGGAAGTGTTGTCGTGTTCGTCTGCCATCGCTAATCCTCGATCGGCTCGAATTGAGTATAGGGCTGGCTCAGCGTGGGCGGACCACGGGCTCCAGCACCTGCAATGCCAGGTTGCCCTTATGGGCACCCAGCTTGACCTTGAAGGACGGCATGCCATTGGCACGCATGATCATGTCTTCCGGCATTTCCACCGGAATCACGTCGCCCGGCTGCATGTTCAGAATGTCGCGCAATTTCAGTTGCCGCCTGACGACAGTCGCGCCCAGCGGAACATTGACGTCGAGAATGTCTTCGCGCAGTGCCTTGACCCAGCGCTCGTCCTGGTCGCTGACGTCCGACTGGAAGCCGGCATCCAGCATCTCGCGGATCGGCTCGATCATCGAATAAGGCATGGTCACGTGCAGGTCGCCGCCGCCGCTATCCAATTCGATGTGGAAGGTGGAAACCACCACCACTTCGCTGGGGCTGACGATATTGGCCAGGGCCGGATTCACTTCCGAGTTGACGTACTCGAAGTTGACGTCCAGCACCGCATGCCAGGCTTCCTTGAGATCGGTGAAGGCCTGATCGAGCACCATGCGTACGACGCGCAATTCGGTCGGAGTGAACTCGCGACCCTCGATCTTGGCGTGGCGGCCGTCGCCGCCGAAGAAGTTGTCCACCAGCTTGAACACCAGCTTGGCGTCGAGGATGAACAGCGCGGTGCCACGCAGCGGCTTCATCTTCACCAGATTGAGGCTGGTGGGTACGTACAGCGAATGCACGTACTCGCCGAACTTCATCACCTGCACGCCACCCACCGACACATCGGCCGAGCGACGCAGCAGGTTGAACATGCTAATGCGGGTGTAGCGGGCGAAACGCTCGTTGATCATTTCCAGCGTGGGCATGCGCCCGCGAACGATGCGGTCCTGACTGGTCAGGTCGTAGCTCTTGATGGAACCCGGATCGGAATCGCTTTCGGTATCCACCAGACCGTCGTCGACCCCGTGCAGGAGCGCATCGATCTCGTCTTGCGAGAGCAGGTCTTGAACAGCCATCTGCGGCAGCCTTCTATTGCAATACGAAGTTGGTGAAAAGCACTTGCTCGACGGCAAGCGTGCCGATTTCCTTCTGCGCCAGCTCCTGCACGCTGGCAGTCGCCTGCTGACGCAGCATTTCCTTGCCTACGGGCGTTTTCAACGCCTCGAAGTCCTGACTGGAGAACAGCATGACCAGTCGATTGCGCAACAACGGCATATGCACCTTCAGTGCATCCAGCGCAGCCTGATCACGCGACATCAATGCGATGCTGACCTGCATGTAACGCTGGCGGCCCTTGTTGCTGAAATTGACCACGAAGGCCGGCATCAGCACTTCATAGATCGCCGGCTGCTTGCCCGAGGCGGTGGTCGCGGTTTCTTCGGCCTTGTCGTCACCGAGGTCGCCGCCCTTGTTCATGAAATAAAGCGTACCGCCGATGGAAAGCCCTACGGCCACCAACATGGCGACCACGATCACCAGGATGAGTTTCAGCTTTCCCTTGCCCGCCGGTTCCGCTTCCGGTCCGGTTGGCGGCACTGCTGGTGGAGCCTGCTTCTTAGCCATGCCAAATATCCGTCATCAACAGCTTTCGATTCTGATTTCAGGAGTTAGGAGCAACAGCTGTGCCAATGTCAACGCGCGCCAGTGGGACGCTGCCTCAGGCTCCAGGCAGTGCGCTCACAAGGTAGCAGGAAAAGGACGGCGATAACGCCTGGATAGGCGATGCGAGAGGGATCACAGCGACGGGCGGCGGAAAACCGGCGCGCGCCCGCAATAGCCGCGCCGGATTACCGCACCGCGGGGGATGGGTCAGTTCAGGCGTAGTAGTCGACGAGCCCGCGGTCACCGCTGGCACGATTGGAGGCGATTTCCGTCACGCCGAGCTCCAACTCCTCACCTGCCAGGTCGCCCTCACCCGACGCCCCACCCCGTGCGGAGCCACTGCCGTCGCCGCCTTGCCAGCCACGCGCCAGTGACTGATCGGAGACGTTGACGTCCATCAGGTTCATGCCCTGCTGGGTGAACATTTCCCGTAGTCGCTGCATCTGCCCTTCCAGCGCGTCGCGCACCCCCGCATGTGGGCTGAGGAAGGTCACCTGCGCCTGATCCTTGGTCAGGTCGATGCGTACTTCCATGCGACCGAGTTCAGCCGGATCGAGCTGGATTTCCGCCGACTTGAGATTCTGGCTGGACAGCCACATCACGCGATCGACGACCGCCTCGCTCCAGCCGGACTGCTGCATCTGCACCGGTTGTCCCGGTACCAATGCCGGACGCTGCGACTGCTGAACCTGCTGGGCGATGGCCTGGCTCAAGGGGTTGAGGCGTCCCGCGGCCAGTTCGCTTGCGCTGGTGCGACTCTCCTTTGGCGCCTCCACGCCTTCCAGCAGATCCTTGGTCAGCAGTTCCACGTCGAGCTCTTCGCCCTCACCCGCATCCTGGCTCGCCAGCAAGGCGCTGGCAAAGCCATCGTCAGCCGAGGCTTTCGCCTGCGCATCGGCCAGCGGATTCTGCAATTGCTGCTGGGCCGCCTTCTGCATGGCTGCCGGCGTTTCGGTCTGCGTTCGCAGGCCGGCCAGTGTTGCTTCGTCCGCATCGATAGCCTCATCGCCGGCGATGCCCGCAGCGGTCGACGCCAATCCCGGAAGCAGAGAGGCAGCATCGACCTCGGCTTCAGGCAGGGCTTCGGATTCCGACACGAACTGCGTGCCAAGACCAAGCAGCAGCATTGGATCGAGCTCCGAATCCGGTATTTCCTCAGCCGGCGATTCGGGGGGCAAGGTATTGCCGCTTTCGGCAACCGCCGGCTTCTCGTCGGTGGTCGCCTTTGCCGTTTCCTGCTCGCGCTTGTCCTCGACCGGCTTGTCGCGGCCGGCTTCATTGCGCACCGGGCGCTCGGCTGGTTTCGTCTGACGCTCCTTGGCGTAGACGTCGGAGAAGCTAGCGCTGCCGCTATCTCGCCCCTCGCGCGGCGCTTCCGGCGCTTTGGCCGCCGCTTTGGGGCGTGCGTCGACGGATGGGGATCTAAGCAACAGGTCGGGGGAAACAGCCATGAGGTCATTCCGCTACGGATGGATCGTGGCGGAAGCAGAGCAAGTTCCGGGCCAGCAGCATGAATGCCGGAAAAACGCCGGGAAGCGCTGGATTGAACAGAAACGACGGGCCCGACGGCAGCGGCTCAGCTATCAGAGGAAGCGCCGGGGCGTCAGAGATTTGGCCATTCAGCCGTAGCGCTGGCGCTCGGCTCGGAACAGGATGCCGATGATGGCGAATTCCCGTTCGATGGATTCGATGAGCGCCGGGGCCTGAGCGAGGTTCTTCTCCCGAGCGGCGCTCTCGAGCGCCTGACAGAGGTCGGCCAACAGCGTTGCGCCCATGTTGCTGCAACTGCCTTTGAAGCTGTGCGCTGCACGCCGCAAGGTCTCCGACTGGTCGGCGAGACAGGCCTGACGGAGCAGCCGAACGCGCTCCTCGGAGTCGACAAGAAAGGTATCCAGCAGCGCCGGATACTCACTCTCCATCACGTCCTGCAGCGTGGCCAGCACGGCGCTGTCGAGATGAGTGTTGGACACCGGTACACCCCTCAGTGAAAGCGGACGATTATGCCTCAGCCTGCCAGGCGAACTCCACGCTCAGCCCGCGCCCATCCGACTGCCAGTCGAATCGGTCGCTTAACTGGCGCACCAGATGCAAGCCGCGCCCACTGAAACGGTCGCTGCCAAACTGCGCCTGCAACGCGCGCGACACGTCGAAGCCCGAGCCACTGTCGCTGATGCCGATGCTCAACCGCCCTCCATGCGGGGCGGTCTTGATGCTCAGCTGCAGATGCACATGACCGTCGACCAGCGCCTGCAGGCGTTGCTGGCGCAGGTCGTAGTAGTGCTTGAAACCGTCGGCATCGCACTTGAGGCTCGAATCGAGACCGAGCACGCCATGCTCCAGGGCATTGGAGTAGAGCTCACCCAACACGGTGTAGATTTCACCGGCGCGCGAGCGCAACTGATTGACCTGCAGCAGAATCTGCAGCAACGAAGGCAATGGATTGCCGCTGCGCAGGCTGTCGGCACGCAGCTCGAGCCGAAACGACCAGTCCATCGGCCGCGAGCGATGCGCGGTGGCCGCTGTAATCGACGGCATCGTGATCACCTCCGGGCTGACCACCACCTCGACCAGGCTCAGATCGTCGTGCTGCTGGCCGTGGAAATCCAGCAGCGCCTGCTCGATCTCGTCGAACAGCCGCGCCGGATCGTCGTTGGCGTCCAGCGCGGCGAGCAGGCGCGGCTCGCCGAACAGCTCGTCATTGGCATTGCGGCTTTCTACCACCCCGTCGGACAGCAGCAACAGCCGGTCGCCGGGCGCCAGCGGGTAATGCTCGAACTTGTCGTCCAGCGCCGCCGGGGACACGACGCCAAGCGGCAGGTGACGAGATACCAGTGCGGTACGCCGGCCGTCCGCGCCGATCAGGTAGCCGTCCGGCAAACCACCGTTCCACACCCGCAGACTGCCCTGCTTGGGATCGATATCGAGCAGCGTGGCACAGCAGAACATCTCCACCGGAAGGATCTGCTTGAGCTTGGCATTCATCTCGCGAAGGATATCGGTGCTCGAATAGCCCTTCGCCGCCATCCCGTAAAAGGTCTCCGCCAGCGGCATGGCCCCGATCGCGGCCGGCAACCCGTGACCGGTGAAATCACCGAGAAGGACGAACATCTGTCCGGCCGGAGCCTGTGCTGCCAGCAACAGGTCGCCGTTGAACAGCGCTTGTGGCGACTGACGGTAGCGGATGGTCGGCGCACTCAGGCAACCGGCATGTGCGACCTTGTCGAAAATCGCCTTGGCGGCGCGATGTTCGTCGAGCAGCTGCTGATTTCGTCTGGCGATCAGGTCGCGCTGTTCGAGCACGGTCGCCTGCAGGCGGCGCAGGCGATGCATGGCCTGGATCTTGGCTTCGAGAATGATCGGGTTGTAAGGCTTGGCGATGAAGTCGTCGCCGCCGGCCTCGAGGCAGCTGACCAGCGCTTCGTGCTCGGTCAGCGAGGTGAGAAAGATGATCGGGACCAGCTCGTCGCCGGCCAGTTGCTTGATGCGCCGCGCCGCCTCGAAGCCATCCATCACCGGCATCAGCGCATCCATCAGCACCAGCTGCGGCCGCTCCTGCTGGAACAGCTCGACCGCCTTCTGCCCATCGGCCGCCGTCAACACCCGGTGGCCCTGCTTGGCAACGATGGTGGAAAGCAGCATCCGATCGACCGGGCTGTCCTCGGCGATCAGGATCGACAGCCGCATGGGCATGTCAGGCGATCACGAACAATTGTTCGAAATTCGATACCGACAGGATCTTGCGCACGTCGCCATTGCAGTTGAGCAGGCGGATGTCCGCCTCGTCGCCGCCGGCGTGATCGCGCAGCAAGAGCAGCATGCCCAGCGCCGAACTGTCCATGTAGGTAGTGCCTTGCAGATTGACCACATAACGCTGCGGATTCACGTCCTGGCGCTGGTAAGCATCACGGAAGGCCTGATGCGCATTGAAGTCGAAGCGTCCGCTGATGGATATGGTCAACTCCTGGCCATCCGTCGAAGGCTGCGAGGTAATGGTCATGTGGCACTCCTGATCCGGTACGTCTTGAAAGCGGCCTGCGAGCAGCCGTCGCGATAAGCGAAATGAACAGCCGTGTACCGGCTGAAAGGCGGCCATCCACTTCCAAGATTTATCCCGGAAGCGCCAGATGGCAGCTGAAACGATCTGGTGGCGGTCGCCGCGTTGAAACGCGGTCAAGATTTATCATTCAAGCAGCGGTACGGCAAGCACGAATCCGGCCGGGGACCGTGACCGGATCACTGCTCACGCGCCCTCCCGGACAGCCGCTGGGCGTACTCGTCGAGCAACTTCTGCTCGCGCTTGTCCGCCGCGATCCGCGCCTCCTTCTGATAGCTCTCGACCAGCTTGCTCAGACCTTCGACACGCGCATGCCGCTGGTGCCACTGCTGGCGCAGCTTCTTCAGGTTGTCGCGGTACCAGTTGACGCTGCGCTGCTGCTGGCCGATCGCCGACTCCAGCTGCGACAGGAAGCGCTGGTAATTCATCAGCCACTGCCCCGAGACGCCCTGGCTGCCCTGCTGCATCCATTGCTGCTGGTAATCGCTGAAGTACTGCTCCAGTTCACCGAGCTTGGCCTCGGCCTGATTCAGCTGAGTCTGGCCCTGCCCCAGCAGCCGTGCGGCCTCCTGCTCGGCCTTTTCGGCCATCTCGATGACCGGCGCCAGGCGCGCCGCCCGACTGGCCGCCATCGGTTAGCCGCCCTGCCGGGGATTGAAGACCGCGGCGAGCTGCGCGGCGCTGCGCGTCAGGTCCTCGCTTTCATCGAGGCCCTGGCGCAAGTAACTGACCATCTCGGCCTGACGCGCGATGGCCATATCGGTTTCCGGATCGCCGCCTGGCACATAGGCGCCGACACTGATCAGGTCGCGGCTCTGCTGGTAACGAGACCAGAGCTGCTTGAAACGCTGCGACGCACGTACATGCTCGGCGCTCACCACCTGCGGCATGACCCGGCTGATGGAGGCTTCGATGTCGATAGCCGGATAGTGGCCTTCCTCGGCCAAACGGCGCGACAGCACGATGTGTCCGTCGAGCACACCGCGAGCGGCATCGGCGATCGGGTCCTGCTGATCGTCGCCTTCGGAGAGCACGGTGTAGAAGGCGGTGATCGAGCCGCCGCCCTGCTCGGCATTGCCGGCGCGCTCGACCAGACTCGGCAGCTTGGCGAATACCGACGGCGGATAGCCCTTGGTCGCCGGCGGCTCGCCGATGGCCAGGGCGATCTCGCGCTGGGCCTGGGCATAGCGCGTCAGCGAATCCATCAGCAGCAGCACGTTCTTGCCCTGATCGCGAAAATATTCCGCGATACGGGTGCAGTACTGCGCGGCGCGCAGGCGCATCAGCGGCGCCTCGTCAGCCGGCGATGCCACCACCACGGAACGCTTGATGCTCTCCTCGCCGAGGATATTCTCGATGAATTCCTTGACCTCACGCCCCCGCTCACCGATCAGCCCGACCACGATGATGTCGGCCTCGGTGAAGCGGGTCATCATGCCCAAGAGCACCGACTTGCCGACCCCGGTACCGGCGAACAGCCCGAGACGCTGGCCGCGCCCGACCGTGAGCAACCCGTTGATGCTGCGAATACCGACATCCAGCGGCTCGCTGATGGGATGGCGCTTGAGCGGGTTGATCACCGGGCCATCCATCGGCACCCAGTCCTCGGCCTTCATGCCGCCCTTGCCATCCAGCGCACGCCCTGCCCCGTCCAGCACGCGGCCGAGCATGGACATGCCCATGGGCAGTCGTCCGGTATTGACCAGCGGCACGACCCGCGCGCCCGGGGCGATGCCGGCAAGGCTGCCGACGGGCATCAGATACAGCTTGCCGCTGGAAAAGCCCATCACCTCGGCCTCGACCTCGGTGGGGTGATAACTGTCGTCGTTGATTACCAGACAGCGGCTGCCGACGGCTGCACGCAGGCCTTCCGCCTCCAGGGTCAGACCGACCATGCGCAGCAGGCGCCCTTCGAGCATGGGCTGGCTGGGCAGCTTGATCGCTTCGCCATAGGCTTCGAAACGTTTGGCGAAACTGGTCCGCTCAAGGCGCATCGGACGAGTCCAGATCGATGGTCAGATCGGCGGCAGGAGGACGGGTGGCATTCTCGCGCTGCTGTTCGAACAGCTGCTTGATGGCCTGGGTGAGACGCGTCTCGATGCTTGCATCGATGCGGCTGTGCTCGGTTTCGATATGACAGCCACCAGGCAGCAGGCTGCTGTCTTCGAGAATTCGCCAACTTTCTTCGTGCCGCTCGCGCAACGCCTTGATCAGCTCGAAGTCCTGCGGATTGACGTGGATTCGCACATTGCTGGCGCCCATGGGCAGCAACTTCAGCGCCTCACGCAGCACCTGACGGATCTGGCTGGAATCGATCAACAGATCACGCTGGATCACTTCGCGTGCCATGTGGCTGACCAGGGTCGCCATGGCATGCTCGAGATTGCGATCCTGATCGGCGATCGGCTCGAGCAATTGACCCATCAACTGCTCGAGGTTTTCCAATCGCGGCGCCAACGCGGCCTCGGCTTCCTGCCGGGCCTTGAGCTGGCCGGCATGGAAACCATCCTTCTCGCCGGTAGCGAAGCCTTCATTGTAGGCCTGCTGGCGGATAGCCTCGAGCTCGTCGAGCGTCAGCGGTTTGACGTCCTCGACCGGGACGTCCTCGCTTCGCGCCAGCTCTTCGACAGGCTCTTCCACGACCTCTGCGGCGGGCAACTCGTCTTCTTCGCCCTGCGGATCGAAGCTGGGCAGCGACCAGCGATCGAACAGGCTGACGTCTTTCGCGCGTATGACGTCGCTGGGGTTGTCCTTGGACATGTGTGGAGTTCGTACCTGGTTAGATCATCTCTTCGCCGCCCTTGGAACCCAGGACGATTTCACCGGCCTCGGCCATGCGGCGAGCAATGGTAAGGATTTCCTTCTGCGCATTCTCGACATCGCTGACACGCACCGGCCCCTTGGCCTCCAGGTCGTCGCGCAGCAGTTCGCCGGCGCGCTTGGACATATTCTTGAAGACCTTTTCCTTGATGCCGTCGTCGGCGCCCTTGAGCGCCATCACCAGCACGTCGGAGGATACCTCACGCAGCAGCACCTGGATGCCACGGTCGTCGACGTCGGCCAGGTTGTCGAAGACGAACATCAGGTCCTCGATCTGGCTGGACAGGTCCTCGTCCACGTCGCGGATCGCATCCATCAGCTGGCCTTCGACGGAGCTGTCCAGATAGTTCATGATGTCGGCCGCACGCTTCACGCCGCCCAGGCTGGCGCGGCTGGTGTTGGTGTTCCCGGAGAACTGCTTCTCCAGGATCAGGTTCAGTTCCTTCAGCGCGGCCGGCTGGACGGTATTGAGCGAGGACACGCGCAGGACGATGTCCAGGCGTACCTTGTGGTCGAAATGCGAGAGCACCTCGCCGGCCTGATCAGGGTCGAGATAGGCCACCACGATGGCCTGAATCTGCGGGTGCTCGTAGCGGATCACATCCGCCACGGCGCGCGGCTCCATCCATTTCAGGCTGTCCAGACCGCTGGTGTTGCCGCCCAGCAGGATACGGTCGATCAGGCCGCCGGCCTTGTCCTCGCCGAGGGCCTGGGTGAGCATCTTGCGAATGTAGCCATCGGAGCCCACGCCGAGGCTGGTCTGGTCGCCGACGATCTCGACGAACTCGCTCATCACCTGCTCGATCTGCACCTTCTGCACGTTGCGCATCTGCGCCATGGCAGTACCGACGCGTTGCACCTCTTTCGGACCGAGGTGACGCAGGACCTGCGCCGCGTCGGTTTCACCCAGCGAGAGCAGCAGGATGGCGGCCTTGTCGACCTTGTTGAGCTTGGCTTGAACTCGATTGTCATTCATCGGCGTTGATCCACTCTTTCACCACCTGGGCTACCCGTCCCGGGTCATCGGCCACCAGGTTCTTGATCGCGTTCAGCTGGGCTTCATATCCCTCGCTGGGGCTCGGCAGCAGAATGTTCTGCGGGCCGCTCAGGCTGACCCGGTCGCTGGCCAGGCCGGAATCCAGTCCATCATCGCCGCCCAGCTCGCCCGGACCGCTGGCAACCTGCAGCTCCTTGCCGCTGGACGGATTGGTGAGGCTCTTGAGCACCGGACGCAGCACACCGAACACCAGCACCAGGATGAACAGTACGCCGAGGACCTGCTTGACCACATCCCAGAACCACGGCTGCGAATAGAACGGTATCTCTTCGAAGGTCTCCCCTGCGCTGTCGGCGACGAACGCGGTGTTGATCACGCTGACGCTGTCACCGCGGCTGGCATCGAAACCCACCGCGTCCTGCACCAGGCGGGTGAAGCGCGCCAGATCATCGGCGTTCCACGGTACGCGAACCATCTCGCCGGCCGCATTGAGCGTCATCTGATCGTCGACCACTACCGCCACCGAGAGCCGGCGCAGGCGACCCTGCTGCTGCTTGGTATAGCTGATCGAGCGATCGAGTTCGTAGTTGCGCGTAGCCTGCTCACGCTTGTCGGCCGGATAGGGCGCAAGCATCGGTTGACCGGTCACGGGGTCCATGACCTGCTGACCATTGGCATCGAGCAGAGGCTGACCAGGAGCCACGGCCCCCGCGGCGGCGGCCTGATTGGCCTGCTCGGGCGCGGTCGCCGGGCCAGGAGGCTGATTGCTCAGGGCGCCCGGCACGCCTTGCGGCGGCAGGCTGCTCTGACGCTGCTCATTGACGCTCTGCTCGCTGCGCAGCGCCGGCTGATCGGGGTTGAAGGTTTCCGAGGTGGATTCGACAGCGCTGAAATCCACGTCCGCGGAGACTTCGGCCTTGTAGCGGCCGCTGCCCAGCACCGGTTGCAGAATGTTGTGCACGCGCTGGGTGTAAAGGCCTTCCATGCGGCGGCTGTAGTCGAACTGCTTGCCGGCCATGCTCAGTTCGGTGAGCTCCTGCTGGTCGGAAAGCAGATTGCCCTTCTGATCCACCACGGTGATCTGCGACTTGTTCAGTTCCGGCACGCTGGTCGCAACCAGGTTGATGATCGCCATCACCTGACTCGGCTCCAGCGCGCGGCCCGGGTAAAGCTCTACCAGTACCGAGGCACTGGGCTTGCGCTCGTCGCGAACGAACACCGAACTCTTCGGGATCGCCAGGTGCACACGGGCGCCCTTGACGTTGTTCAGGCTGGAAATGGTGCGGCCCAGTTCGCCCTCGAGGCCACGACGATAGCGGGTCGCCTCCATGAACTGGCTGGTACCCAGACCCTGTTCCTTGTCGAGGATTTCGAAACCGATGTTGCTGTCCGCCGGCGCGATACCCGCACCGGCGAGCTTGAGACGTGCACGCGCAAGATCATCCGCCTTGACCAGCAGGGCGCCGGAGTTCGGTTCGACGGTATAGGAGATGTCCGCGGCAGCGAGGGTTTCCATCACCTGGTTGGCATCCATCCCGGCCAGGCTGCCGAGCAGCGGGCGGTAATCGGGCTGCTGCGACCAGAGCACCACGGCGAAACCGATCGCCACGCTGGCTGCCAGCCCGACCAACAGGCCGACCTGCCGCAGCATGGACATATCCGAAAGGTTTTCCAGGAAGGACAGGCCCAGCAAGGGCTTCTTGACACCCTCGGGAGTAACCGGCACCGGAACGTTCACCGCTTCAGCCATGATTCAATCCGCCTCACACCGGCATCTGCATGATGTCTTGATAAGCCTGAACCAGTTTGTTGCGCACCTGGGTCATGGCTTGAAAGGAAACGCTGGCCTTCTGGGAGGCGATCATCACTTCGGTCAGGTCGACACCGCCTTGCCCCATCTCGAAGGCAGACGACAGCTGGCTCGAAACCTGCTGGGTTTCGTGCACTTTATTCACCGCCTGGCCAAGCATGTCGGAAAAGCTCGGAGCGCCGACCTCCTGGGTCTTGACCTCCGGCTTGGCGCGCGCCATTGCATCGGTCTGCATGGCCCGCATTTCCAGCATCAAGCGATTGAATTGAACACCCTGACTCATCTATTCCTCCAACAGCCGCGGTTTTTTTGACGCATCGCGGCAGGCAAAGACTAGATAGCAACAAGGGTGCCAGATCGAATACCAACGGCCTGGCACGGCGATGACCTGCACGCACATCGCCGCGACTGTTACGTGCAATCCGCTGGTGGCTGTACCGCGACGCTACCCGACCACCGCCAATAGGCTTGTACGATAGGCTCGCAGCAGCCGCGCGACGCCATACCTTGCATAAGTAGAAAACAGCAATGAACCAGATCAGCCGCACCGCCCTGCGCCCCCTGAGCGACAGCTCGCCTTCGACCGTCGTCGCCGGCTTCATCGCCATGCTCACCGGCTATACCAGCTCGCTGGTGCTGATGTTCCAGGCCGGCCAGGCGGCGGGCCTGAGCGGGCAGCAGATATCCTCCTGGATCTGGGCGCTATCGATCGGCATGGCGATCTGCAGCATCGGTCTGTCGCTGCGCTATCGCACGCCGGTGGTGGTCGCCTGGTCGACGCCGGGCGCGGCCCTGCTGATCACCAGCCTGCCCGGCGTGCCGTATGCCGAGGCGATCGGCGCGTTCATCTTCGCCTCGGCGCTGATCGCCCTGTGCGGCCTGACGGGCAGCTTCGACCGGCTGATGCGCCGGGTGCCGGCCTCGCTGGCCGCCGCCCTGCTGGCCGGCGTACTGTTCAATATCGGCAGCGAGATTTTCCGTGCCGTCGAGATTCAGCCGTTGCTGGTGCTCGGCATGTTCTTCAGCTACCTGCTGGCCAAGCGCCTGCTGCCGCGCTACGCGGTGCTCGGCGCACTGCTGGTCGGCTGCCTGATCGCCGGGTTGTCAGGCCTGCTGGATTTCCAGCGCTTCAGCCTGCAGGTCGCGGTGCCGGTGTGGACCACACCGGCGTTTTCCCTCGCAGCGATCTTCAGTATCGGCATCCCGCTGTTCGTCATCGCCATGGCCTCGCAGAACATGCCGGGACTCGCCGTATTGCGCGCCGAAGGCTACCAGGTACCGGCCTCGCCACTGATCTCCACCACCGGCATCGCCTCGGTGCTGCTGGCGCCCTTCGGTTCCCACGGCATCCACCTGGCGGCGATCACCATGGCTATCTGCGCCGGCCCCGAGGCGCACCCCGACCCACACAAGCGCTATACCGCGGCTGTCTGGTGCGGGGTGTTCTATGGCATCGCCGGCATCTTCGGCGCCACCCTGGCAGCGCTGTTCGCAGCCTTCCCGGCGGCGCTGGTGCTGTCCATCGCGGCGCTGGCGCTGCTCGGCTCGATTGGCTCGGGACTGACCCAGGCGATGCAGCAGCCGCACGAGCGCGAGGCGGCGCTGATCACCTTCATGGTCACCGCTTCCGGATTGACGTTGTTCGGTATCGGCGCAGCGCTCTGGGGGTTGATCGCGGGGGCGCTGACGCTGGTGATTCTTAACAAGCGGGTCTGAAGCTGGGTAGACAACCGGACTGGCAAGATTGCGTGTTGCTGTCATCCCAGGGTTGTACCTCGGTGATCAGGGCGCTTAGCGAGTGTGCTGATACTTCTGGTTTCGCCCTGCTGGGCGAGTCCCTTTTTCTTGCTTGGCCAAGAAAAAGGAACCAAAAAGAAGGCCACCCGACATCCGGCCCCGGCTGCGCCGGGGTTCCCTCCTTCCGGTGCCGCTCCGGGGGCCGTCACGAAGGGACGTCCCTGTCCCTTCGTTCCTCGCTCGGCGTCCATGCCTCGCGTCCCCCTGCGCGACACCTCCACTCGGCCTCCTGACGGGAACGGAGTCCGAGTCGCCTGGAAGATCGTGGAGATCGAGAATTATTGATTTTTGCTTTTTGCTCGATGCACAAACTATCAGGCGACTCCAAACGCCCCATCAGGAGGGTGAGCGGAATCGTCGCGTAAGGGGTTGAGCCGCAGGGATGCGGCGAAAGGCTTAAAGGGCCATGGATGGCCCTTGTAAGCCGACCCCTGGAGCGACGATGGAGCGAAACGGAGCGTAGCGGAGTAACAGCCGCAGGCTGGCCCGAAGGGCGAGCGAAGCAAGTAACGAACCCCGGCGCAGCTGGGGCCGGATGCAAGGGGCAAGACTTTTTGGTTCCTTTTGGCGGGGCCGGCCATCCGGGCGACTGCCAAAAGGGACTCGCCCAGCAGGGCGAAACCAAACTTTCAAGCAACTCGATAAGCGATCATGAAAGCGAAACTTTCATTCAACATCCAATCTTGCCAGTACGGTATCAGCAGCCCCCATCCCGAACACCGACAACCTAGATCGCCGTCGCCCCGCCATCCACCGCCAGCGCGTGGCCGGTGGTGAAGGCGGCGCCGTCGCTGCACAGGTACAGCACCGCAGCCGCAATTTCCTCGACCTTGCCGATGCGCCCGACCGGGTGCATCGCGGCAGCGAACTCGGCCTTGCGCGGGTCCGCCTCGTAGGCGCGGCGGAACATGTCGGTGTCGATCACCGCCGGGCATACCGCATTCACGCGAACCTGCTTCTTGGCGTATTCGATCGCCGCCGACTTGGTCAGGCCGATCACCGCATGCTTGGATGCCGCGTAGATGCTCATCTTCGGCGCCGCGCCAAGACCTGCGACTGACGCGGTGTTGACGATCGCGCCGCCGCCCTGCGCCAGCATGACCGGCAGCTGATGCTTCATGCACAGCCAGACACCCTTGACGTTGACGCCCATGATCGCATCGAACTCCGCCTCGCTGCCCTCGGCCAGGCGCCCCTGCTCGATCTCGATGCCGGCGTTGTTGAAGGCGTAATCGAGCCGCCCGTACTGCGCCAGCGTCTGCTCGATGAGCGCCTTGACCTCCGCATCGCGCGTTACGTCGCAGCGCACGGCGATCGCCTCGCCGCCAGCAGCACGAATGCTTTCTGCGCCATCGCGAATGCCCGCCTCATCGATGTCGGCCAGCACCACCTTGAGACCCTGCTCGGCGAACGCCTGCGCCGTGGCGCGACCGATTCCTGCCGCTGCGCCGGTAACCAGGGCAACCTGCCCGGAGAATGTCATGCTCATGATTGTTCTTCCCGAAGAATTCGACTCACCTTGCGCCTGCAAAATGACCGCACAAGGCTTCCCGGTCGAACTTATACCGCTATGCGCTCGTGCATTTAACTGCCGTCACGGTCATATCACCGAACTGGATGCCCTTTCATTCCAGCCTGCCGACGTAGCTTGCAGCGCGGTGCTGGCCGGGCTAAACCAAACCTTTCGCAAACACGAGGTTTATTTCATGACCCTGCTCAACCAGCAATTCCTGCTAGCCCAGCGGCCGATCGGTGCGCCGACCCGGGAGACCTTCGACTACGTCGAGAAGCCGGTGAGCGAGCCTGGCCCCAATCAGATTCTGGTCAAGGTCGAATACCTGTCCATCGACCCAGCCATGCGCGGCTGGATGAACGATGCCAAGTCCTACATTCCGCCGGTGGGCATCGGCGAAGTGATGCGCGCCCTCGGCGTCGGCAAGGTGATCGCCTCGCAGCACCCGGACTACAAGGAAGGCGACTATGTAAACGGTGCGCTGGGCGTGCAGGCGTACTATCTCGGCGAGCCGAAAGGCTTCTACAAGGTCGATCCGCAGCAGGCCCCGCTGCCGCGTTACCTGTCGGCGCTGGGCATGACCGGCATGACCGCCTACTTCGCGCTGCTCGCGGTCGGCCAGCCCAAGGCCGGCGAGACCGTGGTGATCTCCGGGGCCGCCGGTGCGGTCGGCAGCGTTGCCGGGCAGATCGCCAAGATCAAGGGATGTCGCGTGGTGGGTATCGCCGGTGGCGCGGACAAGTGCCGTTTCCTCACCGAGAAACTCGGTTTCGACGGCGCCATCGATTACAAGAACGAAGATTTGGCAGCGGGCTTGAAGCGTGAATGCCCGAAAGGCGTGGATGTGTTCTTCGACAACGTCGGCGGCGACATTCTGGATACGGTGCTGCAACGCATCAGCGTCGGCGCGCGAGTGGTCATCTGCGGTGCCATCAGCCAGTACAACAACAAGGAAGCGGTGAAGGGCCCATCCAACTACCTGTCGCTGCTGGTCAATCGCGCGCGCATGGAAGGTATGGTGGTGACCGACTACGTCTCGCGCTACCCCGAGGCGATGCGCGACATGGCTGAATGGCTCGCGAGCGGCCAGCTCAAGAGCAAGGAGGACATCATCGAAGGGCTGCAGACCTTTCCAGACACGCTGATGAAGCTGTTCACCGGCGGCAACTTCGGCAAGCTGGTGCTCAAGGTCAGTTGATCACCCGCCCGCTGCGTCAAGAAGGCTGAGCCGTGAGGCCCAGCCTTTTTTCGTCATGCCAGCTCAGCCACCACGGCTGCCAACGCTTGTGCCGGATCGGCTGCCTGCGCGATCGGCCGGCCGATCACCAGATAATCGGAGCCTGCAGCCATGGCCTGGGCGGGAGTCAGGATGCGCCGCTGGTCGTCCTGCGCACTGCCGGCCGGACGAATGCCCGGAGTGACCAGCTGCAGCGCGGGGAATTGCGCCTTGAGCGGCACGGCCTCCTGCGCCGAACAGACCAGCCCATCCAGCCCAGCCTGCGCAGCCAGCCCGGCCAGCCGCAACACCTGCTCCTGCGGCGCGACATCCAGACCGATGCCGGCGAGGTCGTCCTGTTCCATGCTGGTCAGCACGGTGACACCGATCAGCAACGGCGCAGGCCCGGACATGCCGGAAAGCGTGTCACGGCAGGCCGCCATCATCCGCAGACCGCCGGAGCAGTGCACGTTGACCATCCACACACCCAGCTCGGCAGCAGCCTTCACCGCCATCGCGGTGGTGTTGGGAATATCGTGAAACTTGAGGTCGAGAAACACCTCGAAGCCCATTCCCTGCAATGCCTCGACCACGGCAGGACCACAACGCGTGAACAGCTCCTTGCCGACCTTGACCCGGCAAAGCCGCGGATCGAGCTGGCGCGCCAATGCCAAAGCAGCATCGCGGGATGGGAAATCGAGCGCTACGATAATCGGAGTCTGGCAGGTCATGACACGTCCTCGGAAAAGTCGGCGCGCATTGTCGCAGAAAACACCGCACGCGACGAAAGCCTGCCTGCGGGGTCAGAATAGCTATCGCAACGCAGATCGTGACCACCCAGGCGCCGCCCCGTAGAGTGCGGCGCGCCATAGCCGATCAATCGCCTGGAGGAAAAACATGCCTTGGTATTTCTGGCTTATCCTGCTCGTCGCGCTGGGCTCGATCGTCGGTAGCCTGCTGATGCTGCGCTCGACGGCCAAGAAGATTCCGCTGACCGACGAACAGAAGAAACGCATCGCTCAACGCAACGCCGAGGCGGACGCGCAGGACTCCCGCGACCGCTGAAAGCCGATCCAATGCAGCAGTTCGGGCCGGCAGTCCGCTGCTATTTACGATGATTTTGCCGAGCGGTAGCGGCACCATGCCGCCATTGCCGCGATCCAAAGCAGTGCTGGCAGGAATCCCCTCATGCAAACGCCCCCTCCCGACGATGGCCCGGTCAAACCGAAGGCCAGATCGATCTTTGCCCGCCGCATTCTTCCTGGCATGGCCGCGTTGCTGGTCGTCGCCCTCGTTGTGGCCGCCGCTGCGCTGATCCACATCGCCCGGCGAATCGATCAGGACGCGCTGCAACAAAGCCACTTCCTCGTAGGCAAGGCGCTGCAGGCGCAGCGCGACTGGATGAACCGCTCCATCGTCGACTATGCGTTCTGGGGCGATGCCTACGCGCACCTAAACAGCCAGGTCGATCTCGACTGGGCCTTTACCCAGGCCAATCTCGGCCCGTCCCTGTACAAGGACTTCGGCTACGAAGCGGTGCTGGTCATCACTCCGGCAGGCAATACGGTCTACTCCGTGTTTCGCGGCGAACTGCAGCCAATCGACAGTTTCGAGTTTCTCCAGCGCGGCTTACCACAACTACTGGCGCGAGCCCGAGAAGCAGTCGAGGAAGAATCGGGCGTCTCAGCCCTGCTCTGGGCTGACGGTCAGCCGGCGCTGGTCGTCGCGGCCGAACTGACCACCGGAGGTACGGATGTCGAGCAGGACGAAGGGCCGGCATCAGTTCTGTTGTTCGTCGACCTGCTGGATGCCGAGCGGCTGGCAGAAATCGGTGAGCAGTATGCGATCGAGCGTCTGCGCCTGGCTTCGGACTCGCTGCCAACCGATGGTCCGCGCATCGAGCGACCGCTGGAAGATGGCTCGACCATCCAGCTCACCTGGACGCCGGCCCAGCCCGGGCGCCTGCTGCTATGGGTCACCCTGCCGATCCTCGCCGCCGTGGCACTGGGGTTGGGGCTGCTCGCCTGGTTGCTCATTCGCCATGCCTTGCGCAGCCTGCGGTTGCTCGACATCAGCTATGCACGGCTGGCCGCCAGCCGCAGCGCGCTGGCAGAAAGCGAAGAACGTTTTCGCGATGTCGCCGAGGCCGCCTCCGACTGGATCTGGGAGACCGACGCGCAAGCTCGGCTGACCTTCCTTTCCAATCGCTTTCGCCAGATCACCGGCCACGAGCCCAGCCAGTGGCTGGGCCGCCCGTTGCTGGAGCTGCTGATCAGCGACAGCGCCGCACTGCAGAACTGGCTCCAGGCACCACAGGACGCACCGCTGCGCAGCAGCTATCGCGCAGCCGATGGCTGCGAGCGTTTCTGCCGGCTGGCCGCACGCGCCATCCATCAGGACGCCGAGCTGATCGGCTACCGCGGTACCGCCAGCGACATCACCGAGGAAACCAGGGCGCAGGCTCGCGTCCAGTACCTCTCCCAGCATGATGCCCTCACCGGCCTGCCCAACCGCAGCCGGCTGCGCGACTACCTCGATCAGAATCTGGCGGCGCTTCGTAGCGGTTCGGCCCTGACACTGCTCTACATCGATCTGGACCGCTTCAAACCGGTAAATGACACCCTCGGTCACGCCGCTGGCGACGAGGTGCTGATCAGCGTGGCATCCCGACTGCGCCAACACACCCGCGACGGCGATCTTGTAGCCCGGCTAGGCGGCGACGAGTTCGTCGTCGCGCTTCATCGGATGAGCGAAGACACCGATATCGATCGTCTCTGCAACCGCATCATCGAGGCACTCAGCGCGCCCTTCGTCTACGAGGACCAGCAGATCACTATCGGTGCCAGCATCGGCGTAGCCTTGGCGCCCAACGATGCCAACCAGCCCAACGAACTGCTGCGTTGTGCCGACATCGCCCTCTATCAGGCAAAGGAAGCCGGCCGGGGAACCTGGCGCGCCTATGGCCGCGATATGGATAAACGGCTGCACGAGCGGCTGCAACGCGAGCAGGAGCTGTGCGTCGCGATTGCCGAGCAGCAGCTGGAGGTCTACTACCAGCCCCGTTACCTGAGCGAAGGCATGCACATCGTCGGTGCCGAGGCGCTGGTACGCTGGAATCACCCCGAGCGCGGGCTGTTATTGCCAGAGCAGTTCATTCCGCTGGCCGAAGAAACCGGGCTGATCATTCCGCTCGGGCGTTGGGTACTGCACCAGGCCTGCGACCAGGCGACCCACTGGCCAGCCGATACCGTCGTCTCGGTCAACCTCTCGCCATTGCAGCTGCATGACGATCGGCTGCTCGATGAGATAGCCCAGGCCCTCGGCAAGAACGGTCTGCCAGGCGAGCGGCTGGAGTTGGAGGTTACCGAGAGTGCCCTGCTGCGGGAAACGCAGGGCACGCTGGACCGGCTCAAGCGGATCAAGGCACTCGGCGTGCACCTGGCCGTGGATGACTTCGGCACGGGCTACTCGTCGCTGACCAGCCTGCGCCACTACCCCTTCGATGTGATAAAGATCGACAACAGCTTCGTGGCCGGTATCGAGCAGTCTATGGAAGATCATTCGATCGTACGCGCCTTGATCGAACTGGGTCGCGGGCTGCAGATGCGCGTGACGGCCGAGGGCGTGGAAACCGAGGAGCAGCTGCGTTTGCTGAAAGACGACGGCTGCACCGAGGTGCAAGGCTTCCATATGAGCCACCCCATGCCGGCCGATGAACTGCAGCGGCTGCTGTCGCAGCTGCCAGCGAGGGGCTAAAACGCAGCGCCGTTGAACGCATGCACCTCAGCGCTTGAATTCGAGGCGAATCTCCGCGCCCTCGATGAGCTCCTCGTCTTCCGTATCTCCGGAAATCAGACGACCGCCGATCTGCATCGATCGCGACGGCCCGCTGCCCTCGAAGAGCGGCGGCAACAGCCGCATCGGTTCGTCACCCGAACTCGGCGCCAATTGCTCGACTAGATCCTCGGGCAAGCGCAAATCGAGTTCAGGCTCGGGCAACTCGACCTTCGCTGGCGGTGTGGCTCGCTTTACCGTCGAAAGCTGAGGCTTCGAGTCAGGCGCCTCGACCTCGGGAACGGGCTCAGGCAGGCTGATCTCCACGTCCGGCGGCTCGGCTTCGGGCGTTTCTTCGATCGGCGCCAACTCGATATCGAGATCCGGCGGCACCTCTTCCTGTTCGACGACACTCTTGGGCTCGAAGGGCTGCTCGACTCGCGCGGGTGCACGCGATGAGGTCGACTCGTCGTCCCCGCACCCGCTCAGCAAGGCCAACGACAGCAATAACAACAGCGGCCTTTGCATCCGAATACTCCTCACAGCGGCAGGTTTGGGGCTCTATTGGGCATCCCGACACAGCTCCGAGGCCAGCTGTCCGAGCGTTCGCAGTGCCCGTTCGGTCTCGTTATTCCAGGGCAACCCACAGTTGAGACGAATGCAGTGGTTGAACTGTTCAGTGTTGCTGAAGATCAGTCCCGGCGCGATGCTGATCCCCTGCTCCAGAGCCCTCACATGCAGGTCCTGGGTATTGACCCGCACCGGCAGGCTGACCCAGAGGATGAAGTTACCCTTGGGGCGCGTCATCTGGGTGCCTTCCGGAAAGTAGCGCTGTACCGCCAGCTGAAACGCGCTGAGATTCTTGCGGTACTCCTGGCGAATGGCACGCAGGTGCCGATCGTAACCCCCGTTCTCCAGATAAGCCGCCACGCCCATCTGAGTGACACTGCACGCCGAATGGGTACTGAAGGTCTGCAGGCGCTCGATCTCGGCCTGATGACACCCGGCGATGACCCAACCGATGCGCACCCCAGGCGAAAGCGTCTTGGAAAAGCTGGAACAGTAGATGACACGACCGTCCCGATCATTGGACTTGAGCGCTTTGTACTGGCCCTGGTCGAACATCAGCTCGCCATAGATATCGTCCTCGACGATCTGGATGTCGAAACGCGCCGCCAGGCTCAGCAGCTGCTTCTGGCGGTGGTCAGGCATGCTCACGCCCAGCGGATTGCTCAGGCGCGCGGTCAGCACCAGCGCCTTGATCGGCCACTGCCCGGCCGCAAGCTGCAGCGCCTCAAGGCTCATGCCGGTGTCCGGGTCGCTGGGTATCTCGATGACCTTCAGGCCAAGCAGATCGGCCAGCTGCAGCAGGCCGTAATAGGTCGGCGACTCGGCGGCGATGAGATCGCCCGGTTTGGTCAGGACCCGCAGCGACATCTGCAGTGCATCAACGCAGCCGTGGGTGATGACGATCTCGTTCGAATCCACCACCACCCCGGCATCGCGCATGCGAATCGCCACCTGGCGACGCAGCGGCTCGTAGCCCGGACTGAACATGTAGCTGAATGCCCGCGGGCTCTGGAACCGCGTGACCTTGGCCAACTGCTGGTGCAACGCTCGCACGGGCAGGTAATCCACGTGCGGCACGGCCGCCCCCAGCGGAATCAGCCCCTCGCGGCGCGACTCGCTGAGCACCTGATTGATGATGCTGCTGCGGGTAACCAGTTTCGGCCGCTCGACCTGGGCGATATCCGGCGTCGGCGCAGTGAGTACCGGCGTCTGGTGGACATAGAAGCCGGACTGCGGGCGCGCACGGATCATGCCCTGATCTTCGAGATTGGCGTACGCCTGCAACACCGTGGCGTGGCTGACACTCAGCTGTCGGCTCATCTTGCGTACCGAAGGTACGCGCTCACCGGGACGATACACGCCACGTCGAATATCTTCGGCAAGCTGCTGGGCAATGCGCTGATAGAGCAACAGATTGGTCATCTCGTCGGTCTCCTGCCAACTGAACCGTAACAGTAGCGCACTGCTGGAGACCCGGACCAATACAGTTAGGTCACGTCTAGGCGAAACAGTCTGTTCAAACGTCCGCGCGACTAACGGTCGGGACCGAGATTGCCTTGCGCATCGGAGAACAGGATCTCGACGCGACGGTTCTGCGCGCGACCGCGGGCCGAGGCGTTCTCGGCCAGCGGAAAGCGCTCACCATAGCCGCGCACCTCTACCCGTTCGGCAGCGACGCCAAGATTGATCAACAGATCCGCCACCGTTTGCGCCCGCGCCTGCGACAGTGCAAGGTTCTCCTGGACATCGCCGCGGCTGTCACTGTAGCCCTCGATGCGAATCTTGCGCTGCGGATTGAGCTGGAGAAAGTGCACCAGCTTGAGCAGGGTGCGATTGGCGGTGTGGCTAAGGTCAGCACTGCCGGCACGAAACAGCACGTCGCCGAGCGTCATGACCATGCCTCGATCGGTTTCGCTCGCAGCCAGGCTCATCATCTGGTCTTCCAGCCAGTTCCCCTGTTGCTCGGCGGTCATCAGCCTGGCGTCCTGCAGCATGCGCCGCAGCCGGTCGCGTTCCATCTCCAGGCGCGCGACCTGCTCCTGATGTTGCAGCAGCTCGCCCTGCTGCGCGGCAATTTCACTGTAGCGCTGACTCAGATAGGCGTAATGTCGAGCATCGGCGGCGCCACCCCAATAGTCGTTGAAACGCTGGGCGCGTTGCTCTGTCTCGAGCGCACGCTGAATATCCTTCGGCGCACTGCGCTGGGCCATATGGTCCGCCTGAATACGCTGCAGCGCTGCAGATGCGCGGGACAGTTCAAGCTCGGTCTGCGAGGTCGAGCAACCAACCAGCACCAGCCCAGCCAGGGTTATTGCAAGCCCACTTCTCACCTGACCTCCCCCAGCAACTGCCGCAGTCGCAGAATCCGACGATTCAGATCGTCTATCTGCGCCACACGCTTGTCCTTCAGAACCCTGCTCTCCGCCAGACGCGCATCCAGTTCCGCCTGCTCAGCCAACAGTCGGGCTTCACGATTATCGCCTGCCTCGAGTGCCGCCTGGGCCTTACTCAACTTGCTTTCGGCCAGCACCAGTTCCTCATACGCATCGGTTGCGCCTACGGAGCGCGCCTGGGCCACGGCCTGTGCGGTCAAACGCAATTGTTCTGTCGGGACGGGGTCACTGGCGCAGCCAGTCAGGAAAACCAGGACCAGAAATGGGCTGGCGAGAAGTCGTTTCAACACGGCGAGTCCTACTTTTTCGAAGCCTTTGCCCGCTCTGACTGCTGGTTCTTCCAGACGGTCAGGTTGTGCGCCACCAGTTGCTCAGGCACGCCGGCGGCGCGCAATTCTGTCATCTTCCGCGCCAGTTGTCCGCGCAGCCAGGGATCATTGCAGGCCGAGTCGTGCGAAATGGCCAGGTGCATATCCCGGCCTACCACGGGCGGCTCGAGTCGCTGCACCTTGTCCAGCAGCCCCAGTGCGTCGGCCGTGGCGACTGCACCGTATCGCTCATGCAACAAGTAGTCGCCATTGCCCGCCACGACCTGTTTCAGTCCCTGAGCGAGGTCGGCGACCGACAGCAATTTCAGATGACGCTTCGCGAAGGCATCGAACTCGCTGCCGAAACGGCTGGTGCCAGCGATCAAGCCGGCGTGGCCTTCCAGATCTTCACGGCTGGCATAGAAGAAGCCGGGCTCATTGCGTACCCAGGCGACGGTCTGCAGTTGCAGGATGGCCGGGTGGACGAAATCCAGTTCTTCGAGCCGCTGTACCGTCAGTGTTGCATCGGCCAGTACATCGACCCGACCACTGCGCACCTCTTCGAGCGCTTTGGTTCGGTCACCGGTGTAAAGCAGGTCCAGTTTCAGACCGAGCGAATCGGCGATCTGTCCGAGCAAGTCCGCATTGGCCCCGATCAGACGCTTGGGGTTCTGCGGATCGCGCCAGAGAAAGGGGGGGTTGTCCGCTGCGCCAGTCGCCACCAGACGGTCGCACTTCCCCGCTGCCGCTGCCGTGAGTGGCGTTGCCAACACCAGCGCGACTATGGCCAATTTCAACGGAAAAGCGAAACGCATGAAGATCCCCTTATTGCACGAGTGAACCGATGCTGAGCGAAGTTCGCCGATGGTACACCGGCAAACCCGTCGATCGCCCATGAAAAAACCCGCTACATGAGCGGGTTTCTTCAACAGCGATCAGCTTCAGACGAGCTTTTCCAGCTCCGGCACGATCTCGAACAGGTCGCCCACCAGGCCGTAGTCGGCAACCTGGAAGATCGGGGCTTCCTCGTCCTTGTTGATCGCGACGATCACCTTGGAGTCCTTCATACCTGCCAGGTGCTGGATGGCACCGGAGATACCGACCGCGATGTACAGCTGCGGCGCAACGATCTTGCCGGTCTGACCGACCTGCATGTCGTTCGGCACGAAGCCGGCGTCGACCGCGGCACGGGAGGCACCAACTGCCGCGCCGAGCTTGTCGGCCAGCGAGTACAGGTGCTTGAAGTTCTCGCCGTTCTGCATGCCGCGACCGCCGGAAACGACGATCTTGGCAGCGGTCAGCTCGGGACGATCCGACTTGGCCAGCTCTTCGCCAACGAAAGCGGATTTGCCGGCATCGCCAGCCCCGGAGATCTGCTCGACCGCAGCAGAACCGCCGGTGGCATTCACGGCATCGAAGCCGGTCGCACGAACGGTGATGACCTTGATGGCAGCGCTGGACTGCACGGTAGCGATGGCGTTACCGGCATAGATCGGGCGCTTGAAGGTATCGGCGCTCTCGACGGCGATGATCTCGGAGATCTGATCGACGTCCAGTTGAGCGGCCACACGCGGCAGGAAGTTCTTGCCGTTGGTGGTCGCTGCCGCCAGCACGTGGCTGTAGCTCTTCGCCAGGTCGGCGATCAGCGGCGCGACGTTTTCCGGCAACTGATTGGCGTAGGCCGCGTCATCGGCGACCAGTACCTTGGCCACGCCTTCGATCTGCGCGGCTGCTTCGCCGATGGCACCGCAGCCGCTGCCGGCTACCAGTACGTGGATGTCGCCACCGATGGCTCTTGCTGCAGCAACGGTGTTCAGAGTAGCGGCCGCGAGGACGGCATTATTGTGTTCAGCGATAACCAGGATAGTCATTTAGATTACCTTCGCCTCATTCTTCAGTTTCTCGACCAGTTCAGCCACGGACTTGACCTTGATACCGGCGCTGCGGGCTGCCGGCGCTTCGACTTTGAGGGTCTTGACGGTCGACGTGGTGGTGACGCCCAGCGCATCCGGAGTCAGCGTTTCCAGCGGCTTCTTCTTGGCCTTCATGATGTTCGGCAGCGACGCATAGCGCGGCTCGTTCAGACGCAGGTCGGTGGTGACGATCGCCGGCAGGTTCAACGCGACGGTCTGCAGGCCGCCGTCGATTTCGCGGGTTACGTTGACCTTGTCACCAGCCACTTCGACCTTGGAGGCGAAGGTGCCCTGAGCGTAGCCGGTCAACGCGCCGAGCATCTGCCCGGTCTGGTTGTTGTCGCTGTCGATCGCCTGCTTGCCGAGGATGACCAGCTGCGGCTGCTCCTTGTCGACCACGGCTTTGAGCAGCTTGGCGACCGCCAGGGAGTTCAGTTCGTCGTTGGACTCGACCAGCACGGCGCGATCGGCGCCCAGCGCCAGCGCAGTGCGAAGCTGCTCCTGAGCAGCAGTCGGACCGATGGAGACGACAACGATTTCGCTCGCCACGCCCTTCTCTTTCAGGCGTACGGCTTCTTCCACGGCAATTTCGCAGAAGGGGTTCATCGACATCTTGACGTTGGCGAGGTCAACGCCGGAATTGTCCGCCTTTACGCGAACCTTGACGTTGTAATCGACCACTCGTTTGACAGCTACAAGAACCTTCATGGATTCCTCGTTACTCTCCGGTGAATAGAATTCCGCCGAGGCGAACCGAGCCTTGCTCGTGGCTTGGGTTTTGTTAGCCGCTGCCCTGTTCGGCGAGTGCAAACCGTCCGTATCTTGACCGCAGGCCGCGGATGGGGTCAACAACGCATATGACCCGTCATAACGGCGCGGTTCAGGCGATTCTAACAGGCTTCCAGAAAATTCAAACAAACGTTTGTATTGGACCGATTCGAGCGTCTATATATAATGCGCCGGCCCGGCTCGGTCAGGGACCGATCACAGCCCTCCACAACTTATATAACAACCAAGCCCTGAGTAGGAGAAAGCCCAATGGAACGCGAATACATGGAATTCGACGTTGTCATCGTCGGCGCCGGCCCTGCAGGCCTATCCGCAGCCTGCCGCCTGAAGCAGAAAGCCGCCGACGCTGGTCAGGAAATCAGTGTATGCGTCGTTGAGAAAGGCTCCGAAGTAGGCGCCCATATTCTATCCGGCGCAGTCTTCGAGCCGCGCGCACTGAATGAGCTGTTCCCCGATTGGAAAGAGCTCGGCGCCCCGCTCAACACACCGGTCAAGCGTGACGATATCTACCTGCTCAAGACCGCCGAAGCCGCCAGCAAATTGCCCAACGCACTGGTCCCCAAGACCATGCACAACGAAGGCAACTACATCATTTCCCTCGGCAACCTGTGCCGCTGGCTGGCCCAGCAGGCCGAGAACCTGGGTGTCGAGATCTACCCGGGCTTCGCCGCTCAGGAAGCGCTGATCGACGAGAACGGCATTGTGCGCGGTATCGTTACCGGCGATCTCGGCGTCGACCGCGAAGGCAATCCAAAGGAAGGCATGTATACGCCCGGCATGGAGCTGCGCGCCAAGTACACGCTGTTCGCCGAAGGTTGCCGCGGCCACATCGGCAAGCAGCTGATCAACCGCTTCCAGCTCAATGCCAACGTCGATCCGCAGCACTACGCCATCGGCATCAAGGAACTCTGGGACATCGACCCCGCCAAGCACGAGCAGGGTCTGGTCGTACACACCGCGGGCTGGCCGCTGAACGACGAAAACACTGGCGGCTCCTTCCTCTATCACCTGGAAAACAACCAGGTGGTCGTGGGCCTGATCGTCGACCTGTCGTACAGCAACCCGTACCTGTCGCCGTTCGATGAATTCCAGCGTTACAAGCACCATCCGGTGATCAAGCAGTACCTGGAAGGCGGTAAGCGCGTTTCCTATGGCGCCCGCGCCATCGCCAAGGGCGGCATCAACTGTCTACCGAAGATGGTGTTCAACGGCGGTGCGCTGATCGGTTGCGACGCCGGCACCCTGAACTTCGCCAAGATCAAGGGCAGCCACACGGCGATGAAGTCCGGCATGTTGGCTGCCGAAGCCGCTGCCGACGCGCTGCTGGCCGGGCGCGAAGGTGGCGACGAACTGACCGCCTACGAAGAGGGTTTCAAGTCCAGCTGGCTGTACGAGGAGCTGTACAAGAGCCGCAACTTCGGCGCGGCCATTCACAAGTGGGGCGCGATCAAGGGTGGCGCGTTCAACTTCATCGATCAGAACATCTTCGGCGGCAAGATCCCCTTCACGCTGCACGACACCAAGCCGGACTACGCCTGCCTCAAGACGGCTGCCGAGTCGAAGAAGATCGACTATCCCAAGCCGGACGGCAAACTGAGCTTCGACAAGCTCTCCTCGGTATTCCTCTCCAACACCAACCACGAAGAAGAGCAGCCGGTTCACCTGAAGCTGGCCGACCCGAGCATCCCGATCGAGAAGAACCTGCCGATGTACGACGAGCCGGCGCAGCGTTACTGCCCGGCCGGCGTTTACGAGGTCGTGAGCAACGACGATGGCAGCAAGCGCTTTCAGATCAACGCGCAGAACTGCGTGCACTGCAAGACCTGCGACATCAAGGACCCGGCGCAGAACATCACCTGGGTGGCGCCGGAAGGTACCGGCGGGCCGAACTACCCCAACATGTAAGACCAGCAAAAAGGCTCCCTCGGGAGCCTTTTTCGATCATGGGTAACGAAATCGCCAGCGCACTACTCAGCGGCGCCAATCGGGAAGAACGTCCCGCCACTCCACACACCGAGCCAGTCCCTGCCATCTAGCTTGCCGGGCACCGCCAGCTCCACGAGCTCATAAAACACATTGCGATGAATCAGCGCCTCGAGATTGGCACGCACGTGCACATATGGCGCCGGCTCCTGCGTTTGCGGGTCGGTGACAACGCGCAGCGGGTGCTCTTCACCCGCCTCGACCTCATCATCGACATTGGTGATAAAGCGCAAGCTCTGCCTTTCACCCTCGCCACTGACTTCCAGCCGAACCGCAACGAAAGGCGCGTCTTCGACCTGGATACCGACCTTCTCTACCGGCGTCACCAGGAAATAGTCCTCACCGTCGCGACGAATCACCGTGGAAAACAAACGCACCATTGCCGGCCGCCCAATCGGCGAACCCTGATAGTGCCAGGTCCCGTCGCGCGCGATACGCATGTCCAGGTCGCCACAGAACGGAGGGTTCCACAGATGCACCGGCGGCAACCCTTTCTTCTTCCCACCAGCGGAAAGCTGCGCCAGCAGATCTCCAGCCTTGCCTGTATCGGTCATTCGGTCCTCCGCGGTTGAATGAGGTAATCGCCTGCTCCCGATACTGCCACATCGCTCAACGTGACAGGCCCAACAACCGACGAGCATAGTCCTGCAGCGGCGGACGCAAGAGTTGCTCCGGCTTGGCGTCGTAGATGCCGAGCACGCCACCACGATTACGAATGCGAGCCGTATCGACCAGATAGCGCGTTCCGGTTTCCACCAGCATCAGCTGCACCACACCGGAATCGACACCAAGCCGATCCAGCGCGCGCTGGTCGTTCAGCTCGTCAAAACTGCCGATGCGGTCATCAGCCGCGGCAAACCGCAGATACAGCAGATAATGGGCGCCCATCGACGACGCCTCACTCATGGCCTCTTCCAGCCCGAGCGGGCCACGGGCGCGACGAACCATGGGGAAGTACTCGACAAACCCACTGAAGGCCTCTTCGGCCACGACGTTCGGTCGCGGGTATGCGTCGCCGGGCGGCACGAAATGTCCCTGCGCGATATAGATGAACGAGTCAGGCTGCAGGCGCCAGGAGTTGGCACGACGGGTTTCGCTGTGATCCAGAATACCGGCATCGCGAAGGTGATAACGGGTACCCTCGGCCATGTCGCTGACCTTCATGCAGCCGGAAAGCATGAGCGATGCCAGCAAGCCTGACACTGCCAGTAACAGAAATCGCATGGAACTCTCACCTCGTAGGGCCGGTGACGAAAAACCGACGATTCCACAGCCAATGCAGCATCCACGCCACTTCCGGCACCGAGGCGATCCAGTTCTCTCCGCTCGAACGAGGCGGCTACAACCCTCGCTGCCACTCCTGACGCAACGGAGCGTTGCGCGGGTCTTCGATGGCCTCACGGACCCGACGCAGCAGGCCCGGCTTATCGGCACCCAACACACTCTTGAGCACCAGATAATTGGACGCGTGATCGCTGCGAAAAACTGTATCGGTCAGCTCCAGATCCTCCAGCAGCCACTCCAGTTCGCGAAACAGATCGGCCGGCACCAGCGGCTCGAAATCCTCGAAGGTTTGCCGAAAACGCGCTTCACCCTGCGGAAAACTGACCACCAGCGTGGACAGGAACTCGGGCTGTGCTGCATTCATCAGCCGCGCGGAATTGCGTGCGTGCTGGCGACTCAGTCGACGACCGCCCAGTCCGTTGAGAATCATCACCGAGCGTGCGATGCCCGCCGCTCCCAGCTTATCCAGCGCACTGAGTGTCGATTCGTAGGTTTCACCCTTGTTGACCAGCGCCAGCACCTCATCGTCGCCAGACTCGGCACCGACATAGGCCATGCCGAGTCCCGCATCCGCCAGCTCCTGTAGCTCGGCAACGGACTTCTTGCGCAAGTTGCGTGGCAGACAGTAGCTCGAGACACGCTGCACTTCGGGCAGGCACTGGCGAATCTGCTCGAGGATTCTCAACAGCCGGTGGGTCGGCAACACCAAGGCGTCACCATCGGCGAGAAATACACGTTGCACGATCAACTGCTCGCCGCAACGACGGATCTCTTCGAGCACCTCCGCCTCGTCGCGCGCACGAAACTTCTTTTGCGGCGCGGTGTACATGTCACAGAAGGTACAGCTGTTCCAGGAGCAACCATTGGTCACCGGCAGAATCAGCGAATGCGCCTCGCTGGGCGGCCGAAATACCGGCTCGATGTAGCGGATGGGAAACTCGCTCGCGTTCATTGCGTCCACGCCTGTTCGATCTTCACGCTGCCGCCGATTCAGTCACGCTTGCGCTTGTTGCCCATGCGCACGCCGATATCCATCAGGAACTGGAAGAAGCCGTCCTGATCTTCCAGCACGTTGCTCCAGAACGGCGAGTGGTACAGCGCCACCGCTCCATGCACCAGCGCCCAGGCGGCGCAATAATGGAAGTACGGCGGCACGTCTTCCAGCTTGCCTTCGGCGATACGGCCTTTGATCAACTGGGTCAGATGCTCGAAGTTGGAGGCGCGGATGCTGTGCAGCTGTTCGACCATCTCCGGCACCTGATTGCCCTTGACCACTTTCTCCTCGAGGCGGTCGAACAGCCGATAGCGCTGCGGATCGCGCATGCGGAATTCGAAGTAGGCGCGCGAAAGCGCTTCCTTGTCGCGGTCCAGATCGGGAGAGTGGAGGATCTGGTTCAGGTCGCGCTCGTAGTCGAGCATCAGTCGCAGGTAGATTTCGGCCTTGGACTTGAAGTGCTTGTAGATCGTGCCTTTGCCGATACCGACCGCATCGGCAATCATCTCGACGGTAACGCTGTCCTCTCCCTGGTCGAGAAAAAGCTGCAACGCGGTGTCGAGGATTTCCTGTTCGCGGCGACGAAATTCGCGGACCTTACGAGGTTCATTCTGCATAGGAAGGCTGCTTGAGGTAAAAACGAGGCAGCCATTATGCCTAACCGGTCATGAAATGCACGGGACATCCAACCATGATTCAAATAAATGACGAATTTCCGCAAATAGTCGGTTTGCGATATCTGAACCATGCTGCCGTCGCTCCCTGGCCGAGGCGGGCCGCTCGGGCCGTGAGCGCCTTTGCCGAGCAGAATGCGACCCTGGGCGCGCGCGACTACCCCGAATGGCTCACGGTGGAGCGTCGCCTGCGCCAACGCCTGACGCGGCTGCTCAACGCACCGAGCAGTGCCGATGTGGCGCTGGTCAAGAACACCTCCGAAGCACTGTCATTCGTCGCGTTTGGGCTGGACTGGAAAAGCGGCGATCAAATCGTGATCAGCGACGAGGAGTTTCCGTCCAACCGGGTGGTCTGGGAGGCATTGCGACCGCTCGGCGTGGAAGTTATTCAGGTCAGTCTCAAGGGCGCCGATCCCGAGGCTGACCTCCTTGCCGCGTGTGGTCCTCGGGTACGCCTGATGTCGATCAGCGCCGTGCAATATGCGAGCGGCATGCGGTTGGACCTTCCGCGCCTGGGTGCAGGCTGCGAGCAACGCGGCGTGCTTCTATGCATCGATGCGATCCAGCAATTGGGCGCCCTGCCCTTCGATGTCCAGCAGAACCGCTGCGCCTTCGCCATGGCGGATGGGCACAAGTGGATGCTTGGCCCGGAAGGGCTCGGCGTTTTCTATTGTCGCAGAGACCTACGCGAGCAACTGAAGCTGCACGAGTACGGCTGGCACATGCTGGAGCACGCCGGCGACTACGACCGTAGCGACTGGGAGCCCGCACGCAGTGCCAGGCGTTTCGAATGCGGCAGCCCGAACATGCTGGGGGCAATGGCTCTCGAAGCCAGCCTGTCGCTGCTGGAGGAGGTGGGGATGGAGCAAGTCGCCAGATCGCTGGACGAACGAATCGAATGGCTGAGCCAGGGGCTCAGCAGCCTGAAAGGAATAGAAGCCCTCTCGCCGGGCCAAGCGGAGAGACGCTCCGGCATCGTCACGTTCCGCCTCGACGGCTGGACCAATGCCGCCCTGTTCGAACGGCTCAAGACGGAACAGGTGGTGTGTGCTCAGCGCGGCGGCGGCATTCGCTTCTCGCCGCATTTCTACACACCGGAACACGTCATAGACGAAACGCTAGGCCTTTTGCGTGACCTGGCTGCGCACTGAAGGCGATCAGCCAGCGAGACTTGTATTCCAAATGCGTTTAAAAATCAGGGAAATCCGCCGGCAAACCCACGGAGCAGCGTTAATACTTGAGTAACTGGCAGGGCAATCCCCCCACTGCCCAGCCAGATGAGGTCGCTAGGATTGCGATTTCATACTCCTAATGGTCTTGGCCCGGCTTCCCTGGAAACCGGGTTTTTTTTTGTTCTCACACCTGTCGCGGCTGCGCCAGCAAACGAGTCCGCAGCCGGTAGCACAGCCAGAGAAACCCGACCCAGACTGGAATGGCGAATACCGACATGCGGATGCCGGGCAGCCACAGCATGATGATCAGGATTGCGCTGACGAAGGCCAGGCACAGGTAATTGCTCAGCGGGAACCAGAACGCCTTGAAGCTCGGCTCAACGCCTCGGTGCTGCATGGCACGACGAAACTTCAAATGCGCAAGACTGATCATCGCCCAGTTGATCACCAGCGCAGCCACCGCAAGGGACATCAGCAGTTCAAGCGCCCCCTGGGGAAACAGGTAGTTCACCGCCACGCAGAGCAGAGTTACCAGGGCCGATACGCCCACGGCGAGCACCGGAACACCACGGGCATTGATCTTCATCAGGCTACGCGGCGCGTCGCCCTGCTCTGCCAGGCCGTACAGCATGCGGCTGTTGCAGTACACACCGCTGTTGTAGACGGACAGGGCAGCCGTCAGCACGACGAAGTTCAGCAGATGCGCCGCTGTATCGCTGCCGATCAGCGAAAAGATCTGCACGAAGGGGCTGCCGCTGTAGGGATCGCCCGCGGAACCCAGCGTCTGCAACAGCGCGTCCCAGGGATACAGCGCCAGCAGCACCGTCAACGCGCCGATGTAGAAGATCAGAATGCGATAGACGACCTGATTGATCGCCCTGGGAATCACGGTTTTCGGCTCTGCCGCCTCTGCCGCCGTGATGCCGACCAGTTCCAGCCCGCCGAAGGAGAACATGATGATCGCCAACGCCAGCAGCATGCCGCTGAAGCCGTTGGGGAAGAACCCGCCGTGCGACCACAGGTTGCTGATACTTGCCTGCTCGCCACCCTGGCCACTGACCAGCAGGAAAAGTCCGAGCAGGATCATGCCGACGATGGCGGCGACCTTGACGATGGCAAACCAGAACTCGGCTTCACCGAAGGCTTTGACGTTGCTGAGATTGATCAGATTGATTGCCACGAAGAACGCAGCAGCTGTGGCCCACGTAGGAATATCGGGCCACCAGAACTGCACGTACTTGCCGACCGCCGTCAGTTCCGCCATGCCCACCAGGACGTACAGCACCCAGTAGTTCCAGCCGGAGAGAAACCCCGCGTAACCGCCGCCATACTTGTGTGCGAAATGGCTGAACGAACCTGCGACCGGCTCCTCGACGATCATTTCCCCCAGTTGGCGCATGATCAGAAAAGCGATGAAGCCACCGATCGCATAACCGAGGATCATCGACGGGCCGGCACTTCTCAGCACTCCCGCCGAGCCCAGGAACAACCCCGTCCCAATCGCTCCGCCCAGGGCTATCAGCTGGATATGGCGATTCTTCAGACCGCGCTGAAGCGGTCCGGTGTGCAGCGTTTCAGCGGTCATACGCCACCTTGTGGATCTTCATGGCAAGAAAAGCGCCGCTCGTGTCGGCGAGAAGGAAGGCAGCGCGCCAGGCGTGCCGAAAAAGCATCAATCCTGCGCGACGGCGACGTCAGCTGCGCACCCTGGCCAGCGGGAACAGTGTCTTGAAATTGGCAGTGGTTTGCTCAGCCAGCGCCTCGAACGGAACGCCACGCAACTCCGCAACAAACTCGGCGACCTCCCGCACATACTGCGGCAGGTTGGCTTTGCCACGGTGGGGAACCGGCGCCAGATACGGCGAATCGGTTTCGACCAGCAAGCGATCAGCCGGCACTCTGCGAGCCACATCGCGCAGCGCATCGGCATTGCGGAACGTGACGATCCCCGACAGCGAGATATAGAAACCGAGATCAAGCGCAGCCTTGGCCATGTCCCAGTCCTCGGTAAAGCAATGCAATACACCCGCCTGCGGCAGCGCCGCTTCACGTAGCAGATCTAGCGTATCGGCGCGGGCAGCCCGGGTGTGCACGATGACCGGTTTGCCGGTCAGCCTGGCTGCTTCAAGATGCAGCCGGAACGACTGCTGCTGCATCTGCGCAGCTTCGGGCTCGTAGTGGTAATCCAGACCGGTTTCACCAATGGCAACCACATGCGGGTGCTGGAGCTCGCCAAGCAACCAGTCCAGCACCGGCTGGCTCGTCGGCTCGAGATCCAGAGGATGAACACCGATCGAGCAGTCCACGTCGGCATAGCGCTCGGCCAGCGATCTGACCGCCGCTGCGTTGTCCGCGCTGACGCCGATGCAGAGGAAATGCCCGACACCGCGCGAGCGCGCAGCGTCCAACGCGGCGTCCAATGAACCGTCATGGGCGGTCAGGTCGAGTCGGTCAAGATGACAGTGGGAATCTACCAGCATGGAATGCACAACTTGCTATCGCGAAAAAGGGGCGATTGTAGAGCAAATGGCTGGTTATCAGGAAAGGGCGACGGACGCGCTGCCGTCTGGCGAGGGCTCGGATGACGGTCAGTGGGTCCGAGCGTTACATCGTGTGGGTCGGACGGTCCGATTTGAGCGCACCGGCCAGATAGGTTTCGATCTTGTTGCGCGCGGTGCTGTCGCCTTCGTTGAACTGCACGCCAATTCCCGCGGCGCGACTGCCCTGGGCACCCTTGGGGGTGATCCAGACCACCTTGCCGGCGACCGGAATCTTTTCCGGCTCGTCCATAAGGTTGAGCAGCATGAACACTTCGTCGCCAAGCTTGTAGCTCTTGTTGGTCGGAATGAACAGACCGCCATGCTTGATAAAGGGCATGAACGCGGCATAGAGCACCGATTTGTCCTTGATGGTCAGGGACAGGATGCCATTACGCGGACCAAGATTTGCTGGCAGGCTCATGCGGTGTTCCTAACGAAAATTCCGGTCGATTCTAGCCCGCGCCGGGCAGCGTTGCCCACTGCACCAGCAGCGCTTCGAGAAGCAACACACGGTTGAGGTTGGCTTTGCCTAGCACTTTCTGCCGATGTTCGAGCAACCAGTCCTGCAGCGCCATCACTTTGTGTTGCGCCGACTTCTGCGCAAGGTACTGCAACACCTTCTGCATATCGGCTGCACCAAGCTCGGCACCATCACCGGCCATCTGATAACGCAGGATCAGATGTGTCCACTCGCAGAACCAGTCGAACAGCAGAATCAGCGGCAGCGCATTCCAGCCCTCGGCCAGCTGACTGGGCGATTGTTGCTGCTTGAGCAGCTTCTTGACCCCGTCGACGACCTGGGCGCGCAGATCCAGCACTTTCTGCTCATGCAATTTCAAGGCGGCCAGAGGTGACCCCACCGCCAGTGTCAGGAGCTGCTCACGCAGCTCTGGCGCCAGCTCGGGCAGCTGTCCAGCCAGCCAGTCGAGACTCTGTTGCCGCCCTGGCAAAGGGCAGGCCTGCTGCACACAGCGGCTCTTGATGGTCGGTAACAGGCGGCTCGGCTGGTGACTGATGAGCAGCAGCACCGTATCGCCGGAGGGCTCCTCGAGGCTCTTGAGCAATGCGTTGGCCGCATTGAGATTCATCGCCTCGGCGGGCTCCAGCAGGATCACCTTGCGTCCACCCAGCTGTGCAGTCTGGGTGACGAAGCCGACCAGATCACGCACCTGATCGACCCGGATGGCCTTGTCGACCTCTTCCGGCTCGAGTATGTAATGGTCCGGATGCGTATGTGCAGCCAACAGCTGACAAGCCTTGCATTCACCACAGGCCGTGGCGTTCACGGGCCGCTGGCAAAGCAGCAGCGCCATCAATTGCTCGGCCAGCTGCCGCTTGCCGATGCCGCCGGGACCATGCAGCAGGTATGCGTGAGCATGCTGTGAGCGACCGGCCAGCTGCCGCCAGAGCTCCGCCTGCCAGGGGAGAACGTCAGCCATCGAGGCGCCCCATCAGTTCGGGAATCAAGGCCTGGATATCCTGCTGCACAGTATTCAACGGCTGCGCTGCGTCGATGATTCGATAGCGCGACGGCGCAGCCTTGGCGCGGTCCAGATAGGCACGCCGTACCGATTCGAAAAAGCGGATGCCTTCCTGTTCGAAGCGATCCAGACGCCCGCGCGCCGCCGCGCGGGCCAGCCCGATCTCGACCGACAGATCGAAGATCAAGGTCAGATCAGGTCGCAGCTCGCCCTGCACGAAGACCTCCAACTGAGCGATCCGCTCGATCGAAAGACCTCGACCACCGCCCTGATAGGCATAGGTGGCATCGGTGAAACGATCGCAGAGCACCACTGCCCCACGCTCCAGCGCCGGACGTATGACCTGCGCGAGATGCTGAGCACGGGCGGCGAAGACCAGCAGCAGCTCGGTATCCACCGCCATCGGCTCGTCGGCCGGGGTGAGCAGCAGCTCGCGGATACGCTCGGCCAGCGGCGTTCCGCCCGGCTCACGGGTCAGCACGACATCCACGCCACGTGCGCGCAGGCGTTCGGCGAGATACTCACGATTGGTGCTCTTGCCGGCCCCTTCAGGGCCTTCGAGGGTAACGAAGAGTCCTTTCATTGTGCGTTTCCATTGTTCGCCGGTACCTGCCGTGGCGGCGGGCTGGAGCGATAGTCGGCACGGCGCTTGAGCTGGTACTCGCGCACCGCACGGTTGTGCTGATCGAGCGTATCGCTGAAAACATGGCTGCCATCGCCACGGGCGACGAAGTAGAGACTGGTGCCATCCGCCGGATGCAACGCGGCGTGGATCGCCTCACGCCCTACCATCGCGATCGGCGTCGGCGGCAGGCCGGCATTGGTGTAGGTATTGTAGGGCGTCGGCGTACGCAGATCGGTGCGGGTGATCCGGCCCCTGTACTTCTCACCCATGCCGTAGATAACGGTTGGGTCGGTCTGCAGCAGCATGCCCCGCGCCAGTCTGCGCACAAAGACGCCGGCGATCTCGCCACGCTCGTCGGGCACGCCGGTTTCCTTCTCGATGATCGAGGCCATGATGAGCGCCTGATAGGCATCCTTGTACGGCAGGTCTTCGGCGCGCTGCTGCCACTCTTCCTCGAGAACCTGCTCCAGCCGGGCGTAGGCTCGGCGTAACAGGTCCGCATCGGATATGCCGCGGGTGAAGCGATAGGTATCGGGGAAGAAGCGCCCTTCGGGATGCAGGCCCGGCGCACCGATGTGCGCCATGACTTCGGCATCGGTCAGGCCATGCAGAGTCTGCTGCAGCTTGGGCTGATTCTGCAGGGCGCTACGCAGCTGGCGAAAATTCCAGCCCTCGACCAGGGTCAGGCTGTATTGCACAACTTCACCACGCTGCCAGAGCCCGATCATGTCTCGCGCCGTCATAGCAGGCGTCAGGCGATATTCGCCGGTGTGCAGGCTCTGCCCGGACAGGTTCAAGCGCCAATACAACCGCAGCCAGAAAGCATCCTCCAGTACGCCTTCTGCCTCCAACCGCTGAAGCACGCCACTGGGTGTATCGCCCGGTCGCACATCGAGCAGCAGAGCACTGTCGTTAACGGCCAGAGGCTGCTCGAGCGCAGCATGCTGTTTCCAGGTGAACAGCCCGAGCGCAATCGCCGCCAACAGCAACATTGTCAGCAGCAGAACAAGAATTTTACGGATCACGAATCACTCAACAGGTCGGCGACAACGGACTGCAGTTTACGGGTCAGCGGACCGACGGGCCAGACGCACTCAGCCAAAGCGGTCACGGGCCAGATACCGTAGAGGCTGTTGCAGAGGAATACTTCATCGGCCTGCACGAACTCGGCATAGCTGATGTCGTCGACCACGACCGGAAGCCCATGCTGCGATGCGCGCGCAATGATCTCCGCACGCATGACCCCGGCGACTCCGCAACGAGTCAGCGGCGCGGTACGCAGTTTGCCGGCTTCCACGATGAACAGATTGCTGAAAACACCTTCGACCACACGGCCGGACATGTCGCGCATAAGCCCTTCGGCGCAGGCCGGATCATGCCACTCGGCACGTGCCAGCACCTGCTCCAGACGATTCAGATGCTTGAGACCTGCAAGACGCGGTTGCTCGGCAAGCCGGGTCTCACAGGGAAACATCCTGATGCCAGACTCAGCGTGCTGTGGTGGATAAGCGGGAGGGGATGAACCTAACAGCAGACGCGACGGCTGGCAGGGCTGCGGCAGCGCATAACCGCGCTGCCCGGTACCACGCGTGACGATGAGCTTGGCGACGCCCTGCCCCAGTGCCTGGCAGAAGCGCGTCAGTTCTTTGTGCAGCAGATTGGCATCGACAGGAATGGCGAGGCGCTCGCATCCATCCTGCAAGCGCTGCAGATGCCGCTCGATCAGGCGCGCGTGGCCGCCAGCGACACGAATCGTCTCGAACAGCCCATCGCCGTAGGCCAGTCCTCGATCATGAACGGGCAGCCCTTCACAGGGCTCCCCGTTCAGCCAGCTCAATATCACTCGGCGAACCGGCGGAATACCAGCGAACCGTTGGTTCCACCGAAACCGAACGAGTTGGACACCGCTACTTCGATCGGTCGGGGTTTGGCCTCGTGCGGAACGAAGTCGAGATCGCAGCCTTCATCCGGCTCGTGCAGATTGATGGTCGGCGGCGCCACCTGATCACGAATGGCCAGAACGCTGAAGATCGCCTCCACCGCACCGGCCGCACCCAGCAGGTGGCCAACCATGGATTTGGTCGAACTGACCGACAGCTCATAGGCGTGATCGCCGAACACGCTGCGAATGGCAGCGGCCTCGGCCTTGTCACCAGCAGGTGTCGAGGTACCGTGTGCATTGATGTAATGCACCTGCTCGACATTCAACTGAGCGTCCTTCAGCGCATTGCGGATGCAGCGCGCAGCACCGGCGCCGTCGTCGGGTGGCGAAGTCATGTGAAACGCATCGGCGCTCATGCCGAAGCCAATCAGCTCGGCATAGATGTGCGCGCCGCGTGCCTTGGCATGCTCCAGCTCCTCGAGCACCAGTGCCCCGGCACCATCGGAGAGGACGAAACCGTCACGCCCCTTGTCCCAAGGCCTACTCGCAGCGGCCGGATCATCGTTGCGCGTGGACAATGCGCGCGCTGCCGCAAATCCACCGATACCAAGCCCACTGGCAGCCATTTCGGAACCACCTGCGACCATGACATCCGCTTCGCCATAGGCAATGTTACGGGCGGCCATGCCTATGCAATGGGTTCCCGTGGTACAGGCGGTAGCGATCGCATAGTTGGGGCCCTGCAATCCCAGGTGGATCGACAGGAAACCAGACACCATGTTGATGATGGAGCCCGGCACGAAGAAGGGTGAAATACGCCGCGGCCCTTGCTCGATCAGTGCCTTGCAGCTGTTTTCGATATTGGTCAGGCCGCCGATACCGGAGCCCATCGCGACGCCGATGCGCTCCCGATTGGCATCAGTGACCTCCAGCCCGGAATCACGCACCGCCTGGAAGCTCGCGGCAAGGCCGTACTGGATGAAGAGATCGAGCTTGCGCGCCTCTTTTGCCGGCAGATACTGCTCGACATCGAAGCCTTTGATCGACCCGCCAAAACGAGTGGAATAGGCAGAAAGATCCATGTGTTCGATCAGGCCGATACCACTGCGGCCGGCGAGAATTCCCTGCCAGCTGCTTGGCACATCGTTACCCAGTGGCGATAGCATGCCCATCCCGGTGACTACGACGCGTCTACGCGACACAGCGATTACTCCTATACCTAAACGTACTTGGCTCGACTCCCGCCAAGACAGGAACGATCCCCGGTTTGGGTGCAATGGAGCCCCCGCGACCTGGATGAATCCCTCTCAAAGAAAAGCCGCACTACCTCGTTCAAAGGCAGTGCGGCTGTTCCTGTTTCTGAAGCAGATTACAACTTACTGCGCGTGCGCGTTGATGTAATCGATGGCTTCCTGAACGGTGGTGATCTTCTCAGCTTGCTCGTCCGGGATCTCGGTCTCGAATTCCTCTTCCAGAGCCATCACCAGCTCAACGGTGTCAAGAGAGTCGGCACCCAGGTCTTCGACGAAGGAAGCGCTGTTGGTTACTTCCTCTTCTTTAACGCCAAGTTGCTCGGCAACGATTTTCTTGACGCGTTCTTCGATGGTGCTCATACCTTGTTTTCACTCCTATGGAAAAATCAGGCAGCTGGTTTGCGCGGTAGTGTATAGAAAGCGTTTTCCGCATTTCAAGCTGGAAGCAGGCAAGCATGACGCCGCCTTCAACCTTCTGTCTATAAACCAGCTGTGGTTTTATAGCTAATTTAAAGACAGCCTCTAAGACTGTCCTCCTGCCTCGGGCGTCACACTCAGCTCATGTACATGCCGCCATTCACCGGAACGGTAGCACCAGTGACGTAGGCAGCGCCGTCCGAAGCGAGAAACGCAACCACCTTTGCAATTTCTTCGGCCTGACCGAGACGTCCCAGGGGAATCTGTCCCACGAGCGCATCACGCTGGGCTTCCGGCAACTCGCGAGTCATGTCGGTATCGATGAAACCAGGTGCCACGGAATTCACCGTGATACCCCGAGAACCGACCTCACGAGCCAATGCACGACTGAAACCCTCCAGACCGGCCTTGGCTGCCGCGTAGTTTACCTGTCCGGCGTTGCCCATGGCACCAACCACCGAACCGATATTGATGATTCGACCCCAGCGAGCCTTGGTCATGCCGCGCAACACGGCCTTGGAAAGGCGATACAGGCTGTTCAGGTTGGTGTTGATGACATCGTGCCACTCGTCATCCTTCATGCGCAGCATCAGGTTATCGCGGGTAATGCCGGCATTGTTGACCAGAATTGCCGGCTGCCCGAGGTGCTGCTGAATGTGCTCCAGAGTGCTGCTGACAGATTCATCATTGCCAACATCGAGCACCAGGCCGGCGCCTTCGATACCGTTTTCCTTCAGCGTCTCGGCAATGCGTTCGGCGCCGGATGGCGTGGTTGCAGTACCGATAACGATCGCACCCTGGCGGCCCAGCTCAAGGGCAATGGCCTGGCCAATACCGCGGCTCGCGCCGGTTACCAACGCCACCTTACCTTGCAGATTCATAGCATTCTCCTTGTTCAAACCAATGCGGCACGAGCGGCCGCGAAGGCCTCGGGGGTATCCAGATTGTAGGTGCTGACGCCCTTGACGCAGCGCTTGTTGAGGCCCGACAGAACCTTGCCGGGCCCGCACTCGACCAGCGAGGTGACGCCGCGATCTCCCAGAACGACCATGGACTCGACCCAGCGTACCGGACTATAGAGCTGTGCCAGCAGATCACGCTTGAGCACGTCCAGATCCGCAACGACTGCCGCGCTGACGTTCTGCACCAACGGAATCTGCGGCGCTTGCCACTCGATCGACTCTACCGAAGAAGCGAAGCGCTCGGCAGCCGGACGCATCAGATCGCAGTGGGAGGGCACACTCACCGGCAAGGCCATCGCACGCTTGGCACCTTTGGCCTTGCACGCCTCGATCGCGCGCTCCACCGCCGCCGCACTGCCGGCAATCACTACCTGACCCGGAGCGTTGAAATTGACCGCACTGACCACTTCACCCTGGGCGGCCTCGGCACAGGCGGCCAATACATCGGCATCTTCCAACCCGAGAATGGCAGCCATGCCGCCCTTCCCGGCCGGCACCGCCTGCTGCATCAATTGACCACGCAATTCAACCAGTTTGACGGCTTCAGCGAACGGCAGGCTACCCGCCGCCACCAGGGCGGAATACTCACCGAGGCTGTGCCCTGCAACAAATGCGGGCTGCGCGCCGCCTTCTGCCTGCCACAAACGCCAGATTGCGATGGAGGCGGCAAGAATCGCCGGCTGGGTCTTGTCGGTCTGATTCAGCTGCTCTTCCGGACCGCTCTGGGTCAACGCCCAGAGGTCGTACCCGAGCGCCGAAGACGCTTCGGCAAAAGTATCGACGACCACGCTTTGCTGGGCACCCAGCTCGGCCAGCATGCCAAGGGACTGAGACCCCTGACCGGGAAAGACGAAAGCAAGTGATGCGGACATGAAACGACTCTCTTGTGGTTCTGTTCGTCTGAAGAATACGCCAGGGACAGGCGCTGCGAATTTCAGTTGGATGGCTGGCTATTACCCGCGGTCACATCATCCGCGTCATCGTGCGGATGAGATGACCGCAGAAAATGCCCCAGCCTGCTCCTCAGCTGCTCGGGAAGGTCATGCTCGACATCCTGTGCGGCACGCACGATAGCGGCCTTGAAGCCGTCCGCACCCGCACCACCATGACTCTTGACGACAATTCCCTGCAACCCGAGAAAACTCGCGCCGTTGTACCGGGCCGGATTGAGATCCGCCCGCAGACGGCGCAAAAACGGCAATACGAAAGCACCGACGATGCGCGCGCCAAGCGAACGCTTGAAAAGAGACTCGACTCTGGCGAGCAACATCCCAGCCAAGCCCTCGCTGGATTTGAGCAATATGTTGCCTACAAAGCCATCGCACACCACCACGTCGGCTTCACCGCGATAGAGCCCATCGCCCTCGATGAAGCCCTGATAATTGAGATCAAAGGCCTGCTGCAACAACAGCGCAGCTTGCTTGACCTGCTGATTGCCCTTGATCTCTTCGGTACCGACATTCAGCAGCGCGACCCTAGGCTGCTGTCGTCCCAGCGATTCGGCCGCCACAGCTCCCATGACAGCAAACTGGAAAAGCTGCTCGGGCGGGCAGTCGACATTCGCACCCAGATCCAGCAGCAGACATGGGTCAGCCTGCGTAGGGAGTGCTGTCACCATTGCCGGTCGATCGATACCTGGCAGCGTTCTCAGAACCTGGCGCGCCAATGCCATGAGCGCACCGGTATTACCGGCGCTTACACAGGCATTGGCATTACCGTCGCGAACCTGCTCGAGGGCTATGCGCATGGAAGAGCGTGGTTTGCCACGCAAAGCCTGAGCCGGCCGTTCAGCCATACCGATGACTTCAGGCGCATCGACGATTTTCAGGCGCGAACGATCGACCCCAGAATGCTGGACGACAAGCTGTTCGAGAAGGGAGGATTGGCCGACGAGGACCAGATGCAGCGAGGGGCTTTCAGCCAGACAGGACAGACTGGCCGGAACAATGCAGTGGGGACCGAAGTCCCCACCCATTGCATCGATCGCGATGACCGGAGCGGACAAGGATTACTCGTCAGCGCCCTTGTCGATCACCTTGCGACCACGGTAGAAACCGTCCGGGGATACGTGGTGACGCAGGTGGACTTCACCAGTGCTCTTTTCCACGGACAGAGCGTTCGGCTCGAGAGCGTCATGGGAACGACGCATATCACGGGCGGAACGGGATTTTTTGTTCTGCTGAACAGCCATTTGGATCAACTCCTAAACGTTTGGGTCACGCTTTAACTGCGCCAGTACGCTGAACGGGTTGGACCGCGTTACCTCGTCCTCACTCGGTTCAGGCTCATCTGGCCCAACCGGCGGCTGGCAAATTTCAGGGTCATGGAGTGGAACAATCGGCAGAGCGAGCAATAGCTCGTCTTCGACCAGCGCCAGCAGATCCAGAGGATCCTCTCCCACTTCCAGCACGTCATACCCTTTGGGCAGGTGCTGGCTGCTCGCCCCTTCATTCACAACCGCATAATCGCACTCGCTGTGAATCGGCAGAACAACCGGCTCCAGACAACGCTGGCAAATCATTTTGACTTCAACGTCGAGCTGACTACGGATAACCACAGTACGCTGCTCGTCGCGCCCGAAGGAAAAACTGGCGCGCACCACACCCTGATCATCCTCAAGAGGATCGGCGAGCCGCTTCAGCTGCGACAATTGCAGCTCACCGGTTAGGGTGGCCGCTCGGTCGGCGAGCTTGCGCGGATCAACGTGCGGTGGTATCGGTCCTTTCAACATAAGCGCGGCATTCTAGGGACGCGCCCGCGGCCTGTCAAAGGAATTCCGCCCGGCTTCACGACGCAACGCATACAATCTCGCACCTATATATAAAGGAGGAATCATGCGCCGCCTGCTGCTTGCATCCAGCTCACCCTATCGACAGGAATTGCTCTCCCGGCTACGGCTGCCGTTCGAAAGCTGTGCCCCGGACATCGATGAAACAAGTCTACCCGGAGAAAGCGCCGAGCAACTCGTAACCCGACTCGCCGAGCAGAAGGCCAGAGCGCTTGCCGAGCAGTATCCGAATCACCTGATTATCGGCTCCGACCAGGTTGCAGTACTGGACTCGAAAATTATCGGCAAACCGCACACGCACGAGCGGGCAAAACAGCAACTGCAATCGGCCAGCGGCAACAGCGTCCGATTTCTGACCGGGCTGGCGCTCTTCGACAGCGCGACAGGCAGAGCTCAGACGGACTGCGTACCATTCACCGTACACTTCCGTGAACTAGATGAAGCGCGAATCGAGCGCTATCTAAAGATCGAACAACCCTACGATTGCGCGGGCAGCTTCAAGGCCGAAGGATTAGGCATCAGCCTTTTCCGCGCCACCGAAGGCGAGGACGTCACTAGCCTGGTAGGCCTTCCGCTCATCAGCCTAGTGGACATGCTACTGAACGAAGGTTACGACGTTCCGTGAGCGCGAGCCGGCTGCTATCGCAACACCGGCCCCTGCACCCCAACCAGAACAGCCAAGCGTTCGGCGACGCCAGCACCAAGCTTCTTGGTAAAACGATCCAGCGGCGACTCCTTGACCGTGAAGTCCACTAGCTCGGGCTCACCAATCACCTCACGCGCCACGTGAGCCGTACTTCCCAAACCATCGATTAGCCCGAGCTCCAACGCCTGCTCTCCAGACCAGATCAGACCTGAGAACAACTCCGGATGCTGCGCTTCCTGAAGGCGGTCGCCACGACCACGCTTGACGCTGTCGATGAACTGCTGATGAGTGGTAGCCAGCACGCCTCGCCAGAACTGAGTTTCCTCAGGCTTTTCCGGCTGAAACGGATCCAGGAAAGCCTTGTGCTCACCGGACGTATAGACACGCCGCTCGACGCCGAGCTTTTCCATGGTTTCGACAAAACCAAAGGTAGCCGCGGTTACACCGATCGAGCCCACCAGGCTGGACTTGTCAGCATAAATTTCGTCCGCGGCGCTAGCGATGTAGTACGCACCCGAAGCCCCCAGGTCGGTAATCACCGCATAAATCTTGATAGCCGGATATTCACCGCGCAAACGCCGGATTTCGTCATAGATATAGCCCGACTGCACCGGACTGCCACCTGGGCTGTTGATTCGCAACACCACACCCTTGGTATTGGTGTCCTCGAAGGCCGCCCGCAAGGCGCCGACCACGTTATCGGCACTGGCAGGCTCTTCATCCGCGATCATGCCGCGCACATTGATCACCGCAGTGTGACTACCCTCCGCGCCCTTGCTGGAACCGAACTGCAGCGCCGGGGAAAACAATGCCAGCGCGCCGAACAGGTAAATGAAGGTCAATAACTTGAAGAAGATACCCCAGCGCCTGGCGCGCCGCTGCTCCCGAACCCCAGCAAGCAGCGTCTTCTCCAGTAGCTTCCAGCTATTACGATCATCCTTGGATTCGTCCACCGGAGCGTTCCACTCATCCGACATTTGCATTCACCTCAGGAACCGCCAAGGAGCGCAGCCAATCGCCAAGCTCCGAAAAATGATTGATTGCAGTGCGCGGCTTGCACTGCTGCAGGATGTGCAGCGGTTGCGCACCATAAGCGACAGCCACGCCATCCACACCCGCGCGATGAGCCATCTGCAGGTCAAACACCGAATCACCGACCATCAGCGCCTGCTCCGGGCGCGCACCGCAGTGAGCAAGAATCTGATGAATCATCAGTGGATCGGGCTTGCTCGCCGTTTCGTCCGAACAACGAGTGATATCGAAGAAGCCTTCCCAACCCTGCCCAGCCAAAACACGATCAAGACCACGACGCCCCTTTCCAGTCGCGACAGCAAGCATATACCCGGCATCACGAAACTCGGCTAATGCCTTGGCGACCCCCGGATAAAGAGCTGAAGGCTGAGCCTCCAGAGACAGATAATGCTCGCTGTAGCAGTGACGGAAATCTTCGATCAGCGCGACATCTGCCTGAGCCGGATACAACACACCAATCGCTTCCGGCAACGCCAACCCGATGATGCCTTTGACCAAGGCATCATCGAGCTGCGGCAAGCCACAATTTTGCGCCGCAACATGTATCGACTCGACAATACGGCCGATCGAGTCGACCAAGGTACCGTCCCAGTCGAATATCAGAACCCGGTAATCACTCACCGAGACGCTCCAGTGTTCGCGCCCACATTTCGTCGACGGGCGCCTCCAGGGATAATTCACCGCCATCAGGTAGCGGAACCTTCAGCGCGTATGCATGCAGGAACAATCGCTTACCGCCCAGCTCGCGAATCTCGCGAGTGAACTCCTCATCACCGTACTTGCTGTCGCCGGCGATGCTGTGTCCGGCATGGCGCGCATGCACACGAATCTGATGCGTGCGACCGGTGACCGGCTTGGCCTCCACCAATGTCGCGAAGTCACCAAAGCGACGAAGCACGCGAAACAAAGTCAGCGCCTCCTTGCCATCCTCAGTCACTTCGACCATTCGCTCACCAGAGCGCAGCGTGTTCTTCAGCAGCGGCGCATTGACCTGCTTCTTCGAGGTTTCCCAACGACCACGCACCAGAGCCATGTAGCGTTTGTCTACACCGTCACCGCGCAGCGCCTGATGCAGGTGGCGCAACATGCTGCGTTTCTTGGCGACCATCAGCAGACCGGAGGTATCACGATCCAGGCGATGCACCAACTCAAGCTCTTTGGCATCAGGGCGTAGCTGTCGCAAAGCCTCGATCACCCCGTAGCTGAGCCCGCTCCCACCGTGCACCGCTATGCCGGCCGGCTTATTCAGCACGATGAGCGCCTTGTCCTCATGGACAATGGCCTTTTCCAGCCTTTCCAGTAGTCCCTGAGCAAGCGGCTCAGGCTCGTCGCGCTCGGCCAGGCGCAACGGCGGCACGCGCACCAGATCGCCGGCTTGCAGCTTGTACTCAGGCTTGATGCGCCCCTTGTTCACACGCACCTCGCCCTTGCGCAAGATGCGGTAGATCAGCGTCTTGGGCACGCCTTTGAGCTGGTTACGGAGAAAGTTATCAATGCGCTGGCCGGCAAGTTCCGGCGCGACCTCGAGTATTTGCACTGCGGAGGTCTGGGAGGGGGTATTGGTCATCGCGGCATCATATCAATTTTCATGGAATTGAAGCACTTAAACATTGCTGTTATAGTCGCGAACGCCGCCAAAAGCGGTCAGGTCCAGGGATGCCAGCGATACCGCCAACCCAGACCGGCAAAAAATGTTCTAGGACGTGAGGCCGTCCGACGGAGCTTCCCTCAAGTAGCGGAGAAGTTGCGAAACAAGCCTTGAAGACATGATGCGTGCCCCCTTTGGGGAATCGCGATAATCGACAACCCGCTCCCCGGATTCTGCGAGCGGCACCCGATTTTCAAAGTATGCGTGTTGGGTGGAGATGCACAGCATCGGATTGCGTAGCAAAGGCTTTCACAGACGCTTCATTCCGTCCGCTACCGATGCCTGATTCCTCCTCCCGAACCATTGCTTCTGTTCCGACAGCAAGCAGGAGACGTCGTCGCGACGCCGGCCCATTTGGCCGCACATCGCTGGACACTGGAGTGCCTTACAACCATTCCTGACTCACCTGACACCGACCGCGAGAGTCGTGTGTGCCGAACGCCGTTTCCGGATGCCACGGAAACCGACGGTACTACATGAAAAGAATGCTAATTAACGCAACTCAGCCCGAAGAGTTGCGTGTCGCACTGGTTGACGGCCAACGCCTGTTCGACCTGGACATCGAATCGGGTGCCCGCGAGCAAAAGAAAGCCAACATCTACAAGGGCAAGATCACCCGCGTCGAGCCCAGTCTCGAAGCCGCTTTCGTCGACTTCGGCGCAGAGCGCCACGGCTTCCTCCCGCTCAAGGAAATCTCCCGCGAGTACTTCAGCAAGGCCCCCGAAGGCCGCGTGAACATCAAGGACGTCCTGCGCGAAGGCCAGGAGGTCATCGTCCAGGTCGAAAAGGAAGAGCGCGGTAACAAAGGCGCCGCCCTGACCACCTTCATCAGCCTCGCCGGCCGTTACCTGGTGCTGATGCCGAACAATCCGCGCGCTGGCGGCATTTCGCGCCGCATCGAAGGCGAAGAGCGCAACGAATTGCGTGAAGCCCTCAACGGTCTCGACATTCCTGCCGACATGGGCCTGATCGTCCGCACTGCCGGCCTGGGCCGCTCCAGCGAAGAGTTACAGTGCGACCTCGACTACCTGTTGCAGCTCTGGACTGCAGTCAAGGAAGCATCCCAGGATCGCCCTGCTCCCTTCCTGATCTATCAGGAATCCAACGTCATCATCCGCGCCATCCGCGACTATCTGCGCCAGGACATCGGCGAAGTGCTGATCGACAGCGTCGAAGCGCAGGATGAAGCGCTGAGCTTCATCCAGCAGGTCATGCCGCAGTACGCCAGCAAGATCAAGCTGTACGAAGACTCGGTACCGCTGTTCAACCGCTTCCAGATCGAAAGCCAGATCGAGACGGCCTTCCAGCGTGAAGTGAAACTGCCCTCCGGCGGCTCAATCGTCATCGATCCGACCGAAGCGCTGGTGTCCATCGATATCAACTCGGCGCGCGCTACCAAGGGTGGCGACATCGAAGAAACCGCCCTGCAGACCAACCTGGAGGCGGCCGAGGAAATTGCCCGCCAACTGCGTCTGCGCGACATCGGCGGGCTGATCGTCATCGACTTCATCGACATGACGCCAGCCAAGAACCAGCGCGCCGTCGAGGAGAAGATGCGCGAGGCGCTGGAAGCCGACCGTGCACGCATCCAGGTCGGCCGCATCTCGCGCTTCGGTCTGCTGGAAATGTCCCGCCAGCGCCTGCGCCCGTCTCTGGGCGAGACCAGCGGCATCGTCTGCCCGCGCTGCAACGGTCAAGGCATCATCCGCGACGTCGAATCGCTGTCGCTGGCGATCCTGCGCCTGATCGAAGAAGAAGCCCTCAAGGACCGCACCGCCGAAGTACGCGCCCGCGTGCCCTTCCAGGTCGCCGCCTTCCTGCTCAACGAAAAGCGCAACGCGATCACCAAGATCGAGCTGCGCACTCGTGCGCGTATCTTCATCCTGCCGGACGATCACCTGGAGACGCCGCATTTCGAAGTCCAGCGCCTGCGCGATGACAGCCCGGACATCGTCGCCGGCCAGGCCAGCTACGAGATGAGCCAAAGCGAAGCCGAAGAGGCCCAGCCGATCAGCTCCACCCGCACCCTGGTGCGCCAGGAAGCGGCGGTCAAGACCGCACCGCAGCGCACCGCTCCGGCAGCCGCCGCAGCGCCAGCCGAAGCACCCACTGCCACGCCGGCACAGGAACCAAGTCTGTTCAAGGGCCTGATCAAATCCCTGGTCGGACTGTTCGCAGGCGAGACGAAAGAACCGCAGGCCACAGCCGAAGTCGAGAAGAAGCCCACCTCGCCGCGCCCGCAGCGCAACGACGAGCGCCGCAGCGGACGCCAGCAGAACCGTCGTCGCGATTCGCGCGGCGGCCGTGACGAGGAGCGCAAGCCGCGCGAAGAGCGTCAGCCCCGTGAGGAGCGTCAAGCTCGCGAGGAGCGGCAGCCACGCGAAGAGCGTCAGCCGCGCCCACCACGCGAGGAGCGCAAGCCCCGCGAGCAGGCCGAAGCTGCCGAGAGCCAGCCACGCCGCGAGCGCACCCCGCGCGAGGAGCGCAAGCCTCGCGAGGAGCGCAAGCGCGAACTTCGGGCCCCAATCGACGAAGCTCCGGTAGCGGTAGCTGCAGAAGAAGAGTCGGTCGAACGGCAGCCACGCGCTCCGCGCGAAGAGCGCAAGCCGCGCGCCGAGCGGCAGGCCCCGGCAGCCGCCGATGAGTTGCTGCAACAGGCCGAAGAGGCGAGTGAAGCGGATGATGCCCAGGACACCAACGAGGGCAGCGAAGGCAACGATGGGCGTCCGCGTCGCCGCTCCCGCGGTCAACGTCGTCGCAGCAATCGCCGTGAGCGTCAGCGTGATGCCAACGGCAACGAAATCGAGGAGGTCGACGAGAGCAACGCCCCGGTGAAAACCGAGGAAATCGCCGTCGCGGCAACGGCAGCTGCCCTGGCCGCAAACACCGCCGACACCGAAGCTGCTCCGCAGGCCAAACTTGCTGATGACGCCGTGATTCAAACCAGCGCCGAAGGTGTGGCGACGATCATCGAGCATGCGCCGAGCGTGGAAACCACGGACGAGCAGCGTACTGCGGTCGAGCAGCCGATGACTGTCGAAACTGCAGACGAGACCCCGCCCCACGCTGCCGAAGTTGCGCCGAGCGAAGCACCGCAATTCGCCCAAGCCGACGTCGCTTCGCAGCCTGCCCCGGAGCCGGTGGTCGAGAAAGTCGAAGTCGCCCCGGCCGCGGCGCCGGTGCTGACGCCTAGCGGACGCGCGCCTAATGATCCGCGCGAGGTTCGTCGCCGTCAGCGTGAAGCCGAGCGTCTGGCCAAGGAAGCGGCAGAGGCCGAAGCCAAGGCAGCAGCGGAGCAACCGCTGGCCAGCCCGGAGATCGTCGCCAGCGAGCCAGTCGTCGAAGCGCAAGCCGAGCAGGTTGCGGAGCCGGTGCCTGCCGACGCCCAGCCCGAGCAGATCGCCGAGCCGATCGCCGCTCCTCAGGAGCAGCCGCTCACCGAGACTGACGTGCCCGCCGAACAAGCGCAGGTGTCGGCCGCTGAAGTGGAGGAGCAGAAGCCAGAAGCCCCGACCAACGAGGAAGTGGCTCAGCTCTCATCTCAGCAGTCGGAACAAGCTGCAGAAGGCGATCAGCCAGATAACCGTGAGAAGCCGCAAGGCTAAACACCACTGGCGTAAAAAAGGGATGCTTCGGCATCCCTTTTTTTTGCTCTTTGTCCCGTCCTGAATAGGGTTTACACCTTCTGATCTGCTTTTCAGGAGGATGCGATGGAAACAGCAAAAAGGCGTAGCCAGCGGGACTACACGATGACCTTTAAATTATCGGTCGTCGATCAGGTCGAAAAAGGCGAGCTGAGCTACAAAGAGGCTCAGGAGCGTTACGGGATTCAAGGCAAGACGACCGTTCTGACATGGTTACGCAAGCACGGTCGGCAGAACTGGAATCCAGGCGCATATCTTGGCTCGCCGAGGATGGGATCCATGTCTGAGCAAAACCGCCCATTGACGCCAGAGCAGCGCATCAAAGAGCTTGAAGAGCAGCTCGCTCTGTCGAATCAGAAGGCACAGTTTTTCGAAGCTGTCGTGGATGTCTTGCAAACCGATTACGGTCTGTCTGTCGTAAAAAAGCGTCCCGGCAAGTCCTCTCGCAAAAACGAATCCAAAACCTGAGCATCAGCAGGGCTTGCCAGTTCATGGGGATAACCGCGAGCGTCCGCACCTGTCTTTGAGATATCAAACGCCCGATGCGATGCACCGGGCATTTGGGTGAAACAGGTGTAAACCTATTTCAGGACTAGACACCCTATCCTGCCCTGCTCGGAACTAAACCATCGCCCCGGTTCTTGAAGAGCAGACGCCAGAAGGCGAAGGCGTGCGACGCAGTCGGCGAGACTATTCATTGCCTCATCTCTCCCCAAGAAAGCCAGTCGCTGCAAGCCTGAGAAGCCGGACCGGCTGCAGGTCGAAATTTCCGACTCTAGATCGCTCACATCCGAAGCACATCGCAGGCTCTGCTTGATTACGCGCCAGACAGATTGAAGTGCGAGAGCAGACCAACTCAAGAGATACACGAGCAACCAGCCAGGCATCTGAAGGGCCTGAGCTTCAGAGCGGCCAAAACTGACCATACGACTCGCAGTCAGAGCACGTTTGGCTCGATCTCGAGAGTGACGCCGAAGCGCTCCAGCACATCGGCCTGGATACGTCGCGCCAGGTTCAGCAGCTGCTCCCCGGTGGCCTGACCATGGTTGACCAACACCAACGCCTGCAGCCGATGCACCCCCGCGTCCCCGTCACGAAATCCCTTCCAGCCGGCCTTCTCGATCAACCAGCCAGCCGCCAGTTTCACTCGACCGTCGCCTTGCGGATAACCGACCAGGTCGGGGTAACGGAGGCGCAGCGCTTGAGCAGCGGCAGCCGGCACCAGCGGATTCTTGAAGAAGCTCCCGGCGTTGCCCAGCTGCTGTGGGTCCGGCAGCTTTTCACTGCGGATGGCACAAACCGCTCGACTCACATCCTGCGCGGAGGGCGTGGTGATCCCCTGCTCCGCCAAACGCTGGCGAATCGGCCCATATTCAAGATGCAGTACCGCCTGGCGTCGCAACACGAAACGCACTCGCAGAATCAGAAAACGCCCGGGCTGTCGTTTGAACAGACTGTCGCGATAACCGAATGCGCAGTCGTCCAGGCCGAACTCGTGGAGCATTCCGGTTTCGCTATCCAGTGCAGTGAGTCCTGCAAATACGTCCTTGATCTCGACACCATAGGCACCGACGTTCTGGATTGGTGATGCGCCAACAGTCCCTGGTATCAGACTCAGATTCTCCAGGCCCACCAGGCCTTGCTCCAGCGTCCAGAGCACGAACGGATGCCAGGGCTCACCTGCTTCAGCCTCGACCAGAACCTGCTCGTCAGACGCGTCGATGATTTGCTTGCCACGGCTGGCCATATGCAGGACAAGCGCCGGCACATCACCAGTCAACAGCAGGTTGCTGCCCCCACCGATCGGCAACAGCGGAACGTCGAGCCGCCGCGCCTGGGTGAGCGCGTCGCGAACATCCTCATCGTTATGAGCAGCCGCGAAGTAGCGCGCACGCTGATCGACAGCGAACGTGTTGAATGCCTTGAGTGATCGATTCGATTCGAGAATCAGGCTCACAGTCGCCCCTTCAGCTCCACGAGCAGTGCATCACAGGCCTCCTCGAGGAGATCCAATACTTCCTCGAAGCCACCTGTCTCGCCGTAGTAAGGGTCTGGCACCACGTCACGCGCCAGGCCATAACGGCGTAACAACAGATCGAGCTCCGCCCTGCCCGCTTCGGGGCGCAAGGCCTCCAGTCGAGCCAGGTTATCGTGATCCATCGCCAGGATAAGGTCGAAACGCAGGAAGTCTTCCGGCTGCACCTGACGCGCGCGCAGCGCGGTCAGCCGATAGCCACGTTTGCCAGCCGCATCGCAGGCGCGCGGGTCCGGAGCCTTGCCCACATGCCAATCGCCGGTCCCCGCAGAATCGATCTCGATCCGACTGCCGAGCCCGGCCTGCTCGACGCGCTGGCGAAACATGCCTTCGGCAGTGGGCGAGCGGCAGATGTTGCCCATGCAGACGAACAGAATTTTCATCTCAGCCACCCAGCAGACGACGGACCCGCTCCAGGTCTTCCACGGTATCGACCCCCGCAGGCGGCGCCTGTACTGCGTCTGCAACGTGAATACGCTGGCCGTGCCAGAGTGCGCGCAGCTGCTCCAGGCACTCGGTATCCTCGAGCCAGCAAGGGCCCCAGGAAACGAAATCAGCGAGGAAACTGGCGCGATAGGCGTAGATGCCGATGTGCCGACGGTACGGCACGCCAACAGGCAGTGCGCTGCGATCGGAGGCAAACGCATCTCGTGCCCAGGGCAGCGGCGCCCGGCTGAAGGTCAGTGCCAGGCCATTGATGTCCGAGAGAACCTTTACCACGTTGGGATTGAATAACGCCTGAGCGTCTGCCAAAGGTTCGGCGAGCGTGGCGATGGCCACCTCGGAGTGCGCAGCCAGATTGGCGGCAACCTGATCGATGACAGCCGGAGGAATCAGCGGCTCATCGCCCTGCACATTGACCACAATGGCGTCACTCGGCAGGCCAAGCTGCTCGCACACCTCAGCCAGCCGGTCGGTGCCGGAGTTGTGGTCGGGACGGGTCAACACAACCTGCGCACCGAATGCCGCACAGGCCTCGACGATGCGCGAATCGTCGGTGGCGATGACCACGCGCTGAGCCGTGCTCTTGCTTGCCTGTTCCCACACGTGCTGGATCATCGGCTTGCCGGCGATGTCCTGCAATGGCTTACCAGGCAAGCGGGTCGAAGCATAGCGGGCGGGAATCACGACAGTGTAGGCAGTGCTCATTTGTCGAGTCGCTCATCCACGTCCAGCGTGCGGGCCTCGCTCTCGAGCATCACCGGGATGCCATCGCGCACGGGAAACGCCAGGGCGTCGGCCTTGCAGATCAGTTCCGACTTGTCATCGGTCAGCTTCAGCGGCCCCTTGCATAGTGGGCAGGCCAGTATGTCGAGCAGTTTGGTATCCATGCGCAGTCCTTGGAAGCGTTCGACTGCGATGGCAGTGCGAGCGGCTTAAGAGTGATCGGGCAGCAATCGCGCCAACTGGCCGTCGAACCAGGCGACGAAAGCCGCAGAAGGTACGGCATGCACCTGGAGATATGACCAACCCGGCGGTGCGAATGCCCGGCATTTCACCGCATCCTTCTCGGTCATCACCAACGGCAGGTCGGGGCTGAATTCCAGCTGCTCCTGACTGTAGACGGCGTGATCGGCGAAGGGGTGCGGAATCGGACGCCAGTGTAGCGTTTCGAGCGTGGTGAAGAAACGCTGCGGGTTGCCGATGCCAGCCACCGCGTGCAGCTGCTGGCCGGAGGGAAAGTGATCGAGAGGCCAGCGCTCGCCGGAACACAGCTCGACCAGCGCGACCGGCTTGAGGCTGAACGCATAGCCGTCGGCGGTATCCGCATCGGCGCCATTGCGCAGCACGGCATCTACGCTGCTCAGCCGCTCCGCCGGCTCGCGCAAGGGGCCGGCCGGCAGACAGCGCCTGTTGCCCAGCCCGCGTACCGCGTCGATCAATACGAGCTCGAGGTCCCGCGCCAGGCGATAGTGCTGCAGACCATCGTCGGAGAGGATCAGGTCAAGCGATTCGCTCTCCAGCAGGCACCGTACCGCGCGTGACCGGTCGGGATCTATCATCAGCGGCACGCCAGTACGCTGCACGATCAACAGCGGCTCGTCGCCAGACTGCTCCGCCGACTGTTCGGGTTGAACGCGCCAGGGCAGTTCCGGCGGCTTGGCACCGTAGCCGCGACTGACGACACCGACACGCAACCCGCGACTACGACAATGCTCGATCAGCCAGAGAATCAGTGGAGTCTTGCCGGTTCCACCCACGGTGATGTTACCCACCACGATGACCGGCACTGGCGCGCGATAGGCGGCGCTTTCACCTTCGAGAAAGCGCCGTCGCTTTGCCTCGACCACACGCCGATAGAGTAGCTCCAGCGGAGCCAGCAAGCGTAGGGCCGGATGCCCCTGATACCAGGCGCGTTGCAGGCGATCGGCGAATGACATCAGGGCGACGCCTGCGCCTCGACGGTGGTGATGCGCAGTTGGCCGAAGCCAAGCTTGCCGGCGGCATCCATCGCAGTGATCACCGCCTGATGCGGGGTTTTGCCATCGGCACTGATGATCATCGGCATCCGATTGTCACCGCCGGATTCCTTGCTCAGCGCCGCCATCAGCGAATTGAGGTCGCTCTTCAACAGCGCTTTGCCATTGAGCGAATAATTGCCAGCCACATCGATCAGCACTTCCAGCTGGCGGACCTCGGCATCCTGCGGTGGCGTACCGCTGGCGGCTTCGGGAAGATCGACCTTGAGCTGCGTTTCACGGGTGAAGGTCGTGGTGACCACGAAGAACAACAGCAGGATGAACACCACGTCGATCAGAGGTGCCAGCCCAATCTCCACGTTCTCCCGGGGTTTGCGACGGAATTTCACGCCTTGTCCTCACCGAGATCGACATCGCGGTCACCCTGCACCACTTCCACCAGTTTGATCGCTTCCTGCTCCATGCCAACGACCAGCTCGTCGACGCGACGCTGCAGGAAACGATGGAAGAACAGCGCTGGGATACCGACCATCAGGCCCGCCGCAGTGGTGATCAGCGCTTTGGCGATGCCGCCGGCGAGCAATGGTGCATTGGCCATGCCCGAACCCATGAAAGCACTGAAGATTTCGATCATGCCCAATACCGTACCCAGCAGCCCGAGCAAGGGTGCGATGCCGGCAATGGTGCCAAGCGCGTTGAGGTAACGCTCGAGGTCGTGAACCACCCTGGCCGCGGCTTCCTCGATACATTCCTTCATGATCTCGCGACCACGCTTGGAGTTGCTGAGGCCAGCGGCAAGAATTTCACCCAACGGCGAGTCCGCGCGCAGCTCCTTGAGCTTCTGGTTGCTGAGTTTCTTGTCCTTGATCCATTTCCACACCTGGCCAAGCAGGTGCGGCGGCGTGACGCGACTCGGACGCAGCGTCCAGAGGCGCTCAGCGACGATGCCAGCGGCGGCGATGGAACACAGGATGATTGGCAGCATTATCCAGCCGCCTGCTTTGACCAGCTCCCACACGAGATGAATCCCCCTCGAAAAAGTGGCGCCACTCTAGCATAGGGCCGCGGGGTCGCCGACGGCCGCCGTTCTCATTTTTCCCGCCAGAATCGACGCTCCGCACGCTGCTTCTCCGCCGCCGAGAAATCACCGAGTTCGATGTGAATGGCGCCGTGTAAGGCGGTGTCGTAAATGCCGATTGCGGCCGCTTCGAGGCGAGCGGTCACAGTTGGATGAGGATGACCGAAAGCGTTGTGCAGACTGCGCGAGATCAGCGCAGCGCGCGGTTCCACCGTGCGCAGGAATGGCTCCGAGGATGAGCTGCGGCTGCCATGATGAGGCAACAGCAACCACTGCGCCTTAACCTCCTGCCCACTGAGCAGCAACGCCTGCTCCGCAGCCTGGTCGATATCGCCGGTCAGCAGAATCCGTTCGCCATTGGCCTCGACAAGCAGAACGCATGATGCCTGATTGCTTTCCCGGGCCGCCTGCCATTGCCATAGGCTGAAACGCACGTCATTCCACCACCACTCCGCACCGCTTTCACAAGGCTCGGCATTCAGATCCGTCGCATGCCGTTGCGGCTCCCCACTGACGGTTCGGGCAACCGGAAGCAGTCGACGGATCGCCTGAGCGCCACCGGAATGATCATTATCGGCATGGCTGAGCAGCAGCATATCCAGCCTCTTCACACCCAGGCTTCGCAACGACGGGAACACGACACGCTCGCCCGTATCGAAATCGCCCTGTCTCGGCCCCGCGTCGTACAACAGGGCGTGCTCTCGGGTCCGCACCAGCACCGAAAGCCCCTGCCCCACATCCAGCACCGAGACCTGTGCCCGTCCTTCGGCCACTTGGGAATACGGTGGATACATCAACGGCGCCAACAGCATCAGCCCGAGCGCACGCAACGGCACACCTGCCGGCAACAACAGCAACAGCACGCCCAGCCCAATCATCAGCAAAGCCCAGGCGGGTAAGCCGACCGCCAGCCAGGCAGGTTGCCAGGTAGCCATACCGGATAGCAGCTCGAACAGCAGCGCCAGCGAAGTGCCGACCAACCAGAGTAGCGCCTCGCCGATAGCGCCCAACGGTAGAAGCAAAGTGCCGAGCAGCGCGAAGGGAACGGTGAGGCTTACCCAGGGGACGGCAATCAGGTTGGCCAAAGGCCCGCTGGCGCTGACCGGCAGTCCCAGCGTCAGTAACAGAGGCAGCAGACCGAGGGAAGCTGCCCACTGGGCGCGTGTCAGCGTTGCCCACCACTTCCATCGGCCGAGCCGTCCGGAGAACGCCAGCGCGAGCACCGCAACAGCCCCGAATGAGAGCCAGAAGCCTGGCTGCAACGTGACCAGTGGATCGACCAGCAGGACTCCATTCAGCGCCAGCAACAGCGGCTGCCAGATACCTAGATGACGAAAGCGCAAGCGCCAGAGCAGGACCACGGCGACCATGAGGCACGCACGACGTACCGGTACATCGAACCCCGCAAGCCATCCATAAGAGAGCGCACCAGCGAGAGCCAACGAGCATGCACAGGGAAGCCAGGGCCAACGGCTGGGCCAGAAACCCAATCGAGCTGCCAGCGCAACCAGTCCATATAGCAAGCCGGCCAGCATGCCAATGTGTTGTCCGGATATGACCATCAGGTGCACCGTGCCGGTATCCTGCAGCACCTGCCAATCCTGGCGACTCAAGCCGGAGTCGTCGCCGACCACCAGCGCCGCGATCGCACCTTGTCGGCCGGACGCAGAGACCTCCATCAGACGGAGCCTCAGGCGGTCGCGCCAACCATTCACCGAGTGGGGCGCGAAGAGGCGCTCTCCAGCCTTGACCGAGCCCGTCGCACCAATGCGGCGCGCCAGCAACCAGGCTTCGTAGTCGAACGCATGCGGATTGACCAGGCCACGCGGGCGCTTCAACCGAGCCGCAAACCGCCAGCGCTCTCCGGCCCGCACTTGCGGGCCGCCGTACCAGGACAGTCGCACCTTCGACGGCAGCCCAGCATGCCTCGACTCGATATCCTCCAACTCGAAGCGCACGACATCGCCCGTGCTGGTGGGCAATCCGCTGACCGTTCCCTGGATCCAGTATGTTCGGCCATCTTGCGAAACGGGCAGGCGATCATCAATGGCACTCTGGCACTGCCAGCATGCCCAGGCGAACCCGAGGAGAAGCAACCCGGACGACGCCCAGCGCCGACGCGAAAGCAGCAAGCCCCCCAGCACGCCAAGCACGCACAAGATCCAGACAGAGGGCAACGCCGGTAAGAAACGGGGCAAGACGAGGCCTGCCGCGAGCGCCAACATCCATGTGCGCATGCTTTTTCGACTCCTGGAATCCATTCCGGGACCGCTGTGGGCGGATGGTCAATTTGTCGCGGGCGTAGACCTAATGTCACAAAACTCCTGTCAGCGCCGCATCGCGATTCGAGGCATAATCGCCGGGCTGCAGCCTGCCAGAGAACCTTCATGCCGCGTCGCTTTTTCAAACGCTACATGCCGCACCCCGATCGCATCAAGACTAACAAGTCCCTGCGTTTTCTCGGCGCGCTGATTCACGATCCCAATCTCTGGCATCTCAATAGGCACTCGGTGGCGCGAGCCATGGCTATCGGCCTGTTTTGGGCGATGATTCCGATGCCCATGCAGATGCTCGCGGCGGCCGTCTGTGCACTTCCCGCGAGAGCCAATCTTCCCATCGCGGTAGGTTTGGTCTGGCTGACCAACCCGCTGACCATGCCTCCGGTGTTCTATTGCAATTACAAGGTCGGAACCTGGCTGCTGGATACACCGGCCTCTGACATGCCGGCAGAATTGAGCCTGGCCTGGGTAAGTCACATGCTGCAGCACAACTGGCAGCCGCTGTATCTGGGCTCGCTGGTTTCGGGCGTCGTTTTCGCCATTCTCGGCTACGTTCTAACTCAGGCTTACTGGCGCTGGTGGGTCGGGCGCAGCTGGCGCCGGCGACAGAACGGCCGGCGCTAACGGCCATCACTCGTAGCGCAGTGCCTCGGCCGGCTGGGTCTGCGCGGCTCGCCATGCCGGATAGAGCGTAGCCAAGAAGCTCAAGGTCAGCGCCGCGACCGATACCAGCACCACGTCCTCCAGACGCAGCTCCGATGGCAGGGTGCTGATGAAGTAGACGTCGGAACTAAAGATATGCTGGCCTGACACTTTTTCCAGCCAGGCCACCAGAGCACTTACGTTCAGCGCACCGAGTACGCCCAGAATCACGCCTATCACGGTGCCACTGAAGCCAATGATGCTGCCCTGAACCATAAAGATCGCCATGATCTGCCGTGGAGTCGCGCCAAGCGTGCGCAGAATCGCGATATCGGCTCGCTTGTCGGCAACGACCATGATCAGCGTCGCAATGATATTGAAGGCCGCCACCGCAACGATCAGCATCAACAACAGGCCAATCATGGTCTTTTCCATCTTCATCGCGCTGAATAGGCTGCCCTGCGTATAAGACCAGTCCTCCACGCGGTAGCCATCTCCGAGCATTTCAGCCACTTGCGCCGCCACCTCCGGCGCTCGATACAGGTCGCTCAGCTTAAGCCGCACGCCCTGCACCTGCTGCGGCGCCCAACGATGGATCTGCGCAGCATCGGCGCGGTGGATCATCCCCAGGCTGCCGTCCAGGTCGGCGCCTACCTTGAACACGCCAACCACATTCAGGCGCTGCATGCGAGGTGTGACCCCACCGGGCGAGGAGCTCACTTCCGGCACGATCAGTGTCAACTTGTCGCCCAGCTTCAGACCGAAGCGCCGGGCGGTCATCAAGCCGACGATGACGCCGAACTCACCCGGTTTCAGCGCATCCAGACTGCCTCCGACCAAGCGATCACCGACGATGGATACATCCGCCTCAGCCTGCGGATCGATACCGCTGATCTGTATCGGCTGCATGCTGCCCTTGAATGACAGCATGCCTTCGAGCTGGGTGACGGGTGCGCTGCCGACAATCTGAGGATGCGCCGACAGGCGCGACGCGACGGCCTGCCAGTCGTCCAATGGCTGATCACCAATGACGGTGGCGTGGGACACCATCCCGAGAATGCGCGAACTCATCTCGCGCTGAAATCCGTTCATCACGGACAGGACCATGATCATCGCCAACACGCCAAGTGCCAGGCCGATCAGCGAGGTCAGGGAGATGAACGAGATGAAATGGTTGCGCCGCTTGGCACGGGTGTAGCGGCTGCCGATAAAGACACTCAGAGGCCTGAACATCATTCGACCACCAGACGTCCGTCTTCCAACCGCAGGATCTGATCCATCTGCGCGGCAAGCTGACGGTCATGGGTAACCACCAGGAAGGCGGTCTGCAACGACTTGCTGAGCTCCAGCATGAGGTCCTGGATGCCTTGCGCCGTGTGATGGTCAAGGTTTCCGGTAGGTTCGTCGAGCAGTACCAGCGCCGGCTCGTTCACCAGCGCCCGTGCAATCGCCACACGCTGGCGTTCACCGCCCGAGAGCTCCGCCGGCTTGTGCTCGAGGCGATGCCCGAGTCCGACACGCGTCAACAGCGCAGCGGCCTTCTGCCGCGCTTCCGGGATCGGCGTCCGGCCGATCAGCAACGGCATGCAGACGTTCTCCAGTGCAGTGAATTCGGCGAGCAGGTGATGGAACTGGTAAACGAAGCCCAGCGCGCGGTTACGCAATAACCCGCGATCCTTTTCGTTGAGCGCCGAAAGCTCTTCACCGGCCAGCCAGACACTGCCCTCACTGGGCGTATCCAGCCCGCCAAGCAGGTTCAACAGGGTGCTCTTGCCCGAGCCGGAACTGCCGACGATGGCGACGCGCTGCCCCGGGAACAACTCGAGTTGCAGGCCGGACAGCACTTCCACCGACTCCGGACCCTGCTCGTAGCGTTTGCCAAGATTGCGGCAGCTCAGCACCGCGTGCTTTTGCGAAGAAAGCTCGTTCATAACCTGTTCACTCATAACGTAGCGCCTCTGCCGGCTGGGTGCGCGCAGCGCGCCAGGCCGGATACAGGGTCGCGAGGAAACTCAGGACCAGCGCGGCAACACAGACCTGGATGACGTCGGCCGCCATCAGCCGTGACGGCAGATAGTCGATGAAATAGACGTCGGCGCTGAGAAACTTGTGTCCGATCAGGCGTTCCAGGGCAGCGATCCAGCTACTGACATTGACCGCCGCGAACATGCCCAGCAGCGCCCCGACCAGGGTGCCGACGACGCCGATCACCGTACCCTGAACCATGAATATCGCCATGATCTGTTTCGGCGTCGCGCCCAGCGTGCGAAGGATGGCGATATCGCCGCGCTTGTCGGTTACTACCATCACCAGCGTCGAAATGATGTTGAACGCCGCCACCGCCACGATCAGCAGCAGCAACAGTCCGATCATGGCCTTCTCCATGCGAATCGCCTGGTACAGGTTGCCATGGGTGCGGGTCCAGTCACGGGAATAGAAATCGTCGCCGAGCTGGCCGGCCAGCTCCCAGGCAATGCGCGGCGCCTGGAACAGGTCGTCGAAACGCAGACGAACCCCCTGGACCTGGTCCGGCTTCCAGCGCTGCAGCCGTGCTATGTCAGCGATGTTCGCCAGCGCAACGTAGCCATCGATCTCGCCGGCTCCGACGTGAAAGATTCCGGTCACGGTAAAACGCTTCATGCGCGGGAACATCCCCGCTGGAGTCACGGTGACTTCGGGCGCCACGAAGGTGATCTTGTCACCCACGCCGACACCGAGCTTGGTCGCAGCCTTGTCACCGATGACGATGCCGAACTCGCCTGCGGCGAGATCGTCCAGCGAACCTTCACGGAAAAACTGATCGATGATCGAAACCCGCCGTTCGGCCTCGGGGTCCACGGCGTTGATCAGGATCTTCGTCACCTGGCCCTGATGGGTCAGCAACCCCTGGCTTTGAATGAAAGGTGCCGTCGCCGCGACCTGGGAGTGCCCTTCGAGGCGCTTCCCAAGTGTCTGCCAGTCGCCAATTGGCGTCGGGCTTTCGATCGTCGCATGCGGCACCATGCCCAACACGCGGGTACGCATCTCGTGATCAAAGCCGTTCATCACGGAAAGCACGACGACCATCACCAGCACACCCAGGGCGAGCCCGATCATGGATGTCAGGGAGATGAAGGAGACGAAGAGGCTACGACGTCTGGCGCGGGTGTAACGCGCGCCGATAAAGACGGACAGCGGTCTGAACATAAGATCGACGGGTTCGCTGGCGGGGGAAGAAACAACATGCAGCTGACGTCACCGCGGGGCCTGATACACTCTGGCCATTACTGCATCCCGGGTATCGCCATGCCGACACAAGACACTGAAGAACGCCGCGAATACTACCGTATCGAGGATCGTGTGGCACTGGAAATCATCCCGGCCGGCCAAGGCCAGGAGGCCGACGCAGCGCCCCTACCGCCGCTTTTCAGCCTGCTCGGCGAGCTGCACCAACTTGATTTCGAAGCGCAGCATTTGTTGCGGCAGATTGCCGAGAGCAATCGCACGCTGGCCAATTACCTGAAGGTGCAGAACAAACGAATCGAACTCCTGGGCCAGGCACTGGCGCAGGATCTGCTGAAGGATCAGGGCGCACCGCAGCCGGTGATATTGTCCGAAGGCGGTATCAGCTTCGCCAGCGAGCAGCCCAAGGCTGAAGGAGAGGGGCTCACACTGAAGCTGATTCTGCTGCCCCAGGGGCTTGGCCTTGTGCTGGCCGCGCGGGTTATCTACTGCACGCCGATGGATGACGGGCGTTACGATATCGGCACAGAGTTCGAAGCGTTGACTGATGCACAGCGACAGTTGCTCGCACGACATATCCTGCAGAAACAGGCGCTGGAGCGGCGCCTGGCCCTGGAAAGCCTGCAAGGAGATTGACCGATGCGCCGCCTGGCGACTCTGCTGCTCGTACTGACATTCAGTCCCGCCCTGTTCGCCGAAGACATTCGGATACCTGTTGGCCAACAAGGCCTGCCGGAAATGACCATGCCGAGTCGTGGCGACTCGAAGAACCAGGTTCTGGACCGCTTCGGCCTGGCCGATGAAGAGCGACCCGCCGTCGGCCAGCCGCCGATCACCCGCTGGGATTACCGGGAGTTTTCCGTGTACTTCGAAGGCGACCGGGTGATCAACAGCGTGCGCCATCATCAACGCACCCCATCATCCCCTAAGGAAGACTTGCAACCGTGACACTCATCTACGGCCATCGCGGCGCCAAGGGCGAAGCGCCAGAAAACACCCTGGTGAGCTTCGAGCAATGCCTCCAGCACGGCGTGCGCCGCTGCGAGCTGGATCTGCATCTTTCCCGCGACGGCGAATTGATGGTCATCCACGACCCGACACTCAAGCGCACCACCGGTCGCCGGGGAAAAGTCGTGCAACATGATGCCGACGAGCTTGTGAACTACGACGCCCGGGAAGGCGGACCTGGCTGGAAGACACCCTGCCCTATTCCGAGGCTGAGCGAGCTGTTCGAAAAATGCGATTTCGAGCACTGGCAGCTTGAGGTCAAGAGTGCTTCCCGGGTGCGCGCCGCGCGTACGGTCATGGCAATCAAGGAGCTGGCCGAACAGCATCGGTTGCTCGATCGCATCACCGTCACGTCGAGTTCTCGTGAAGTCCTGCGTGCGCTGAACCGGCTGGCGCCGGAGATATCACGCGGGCTGGTAGCCGAGTACACCTGGCTAGACCCACTGAAGGTCGCCCGTCAATATGGCTGCAGCCTGCTGGCATTAAAGTGGACGCTGTGCACCCCGGAGCGTCTGGAAAAAGCGCGTAAACAGGGCCTGCATGTATCGGTGTGGACAGTCAATGAACCAGCCTTGATGCGCCGCCTGGCCGACTTCGGCGTCGACAGCCTGATCACCGACTACCCCAGCCTGGCTGTCAGTACGCTATCGCGATCCTGACAGCCAACACCGCGGCACGATCCGGCAGCGCAGGCCGCTGCCGGATTCGCCCTCACCTGATCAGAAGCTCTCCCGGTTAGGCCAATGCCAATCACGAGAGTCGCCGCCCTCTCCAGCCGCCTCAGGCCAGCGGCCGGAGCTTCTCAAAAAAGCCGGTTGAGCCCGTCGAACGCAGCGACGCGGTAGGCTTCGGCCATTGTCGGGTAGTTGAAGGTGGTGTTGACGAAGTACTTGATGCTGTTCGCCGGCCCCTTCTGGTTCATGATCGCCTGGCCAATGTGCACGATCTCCGAAGCCTGATAACCGAAGCAGTGCACACCGAGCACTTCCAGCGTTTCGCGGTGGAAGAGAATCTTCAGCATGCCCACTGGCTCGAACGAAATCTGCGCCCGCGCCATGCTTTTGAAGAACGCCTTGCCGACTTCATAGGGAATCTTCGCCTGGGTCAGTTCGCGCTCATTCTTGCCGATCGAGCTGATCTCGGGAATGGTGTAGATACCGGTCGGTACGTCATCGACGAAACGCCAGGAGTCATTCTCGACGATGCTGCCCGCTGCCGAACGGCCTTGGTCATAAGCGGCACTGGCCAGCGACGGCCAACCGATCACATCGCCGGCAGCGTAGATATTGCCGATCTCGGTGCGGTAGTGCTCATCAACCTGGACCTGACCACGACTGTTAGCCTTGAGCCCGATGTTCTCCAGCCCGAGCTTGTCGGTATTGCCGGTACGTCCGTTGCTCCAGAGGAATGCGTCTGCCTTGATCTTCTTGCCCGACTTGAGATGCAGGATGACGCCGTTCTCCAGCCCCTCGACCCGCTCGTACTCTTCGTTGTGGCGAATCAGCACGTTGTTGTTGCGCAGGTGATAGCTGAGCGCATCGGAAATCTCGTCATCGAGGAAGCTGAGCAGCTGCTCGCGGTTGTCGATCAGGTCGACCAGCACACCCAGACCGCTGAAGATTGATGCATATTCGCAACCGATGACGCCGGCCCCGTAGATGATCATCCGACGCGGCGTGTGACTGAGAGTAAGAATGGTGTCGCTGTCGTAGATACGCGGGTGATTGAAGTCGATATCAGCCGGTCGATACGGGCGCGAGCCGGTGGCGATGACGAACTGGCTGGCAACCAGCTTTTCCACCATGCCATTGAGGCAGACCACTTCGACGCTCTGCTCATCGGAGAAGCTGGCAGTCCCGAAGAAGGTATCGATGCGGTTACGCGCGTAGTAACTCGTGCGGGAAGTGACCTGCTTGCTGATGACCTTCTCGGCACTTTTCAGCACGTCCGGAAAGGAGAACCAGCGTGGTTCGCCGATCTGGCGGAACAGCGGGTTGGTGTTGTACTGCATGATCTGCCGTACCGAATGGCGCAAGGCCTTGGACGGGATGGTGCCCAGGTGTGTGCAGTTGCCCCCAACCAGCGGACGGTTATCTACCACGGCGACCTTGCGTCCCGCCTTGACGGCATTTATTGCCGCGCCCTCCCCGGCCGGACCGGAACCCAATACCACCAAATCGTAGTTATAGACCGCCATATACACTCCTGAAAACGCAGCGGGAGACGCCGCTGCTGTCAACGAACTCGCCGATGTCCAAAGACGCAAACCAGCCACTTCTTTCAAGCTCTGCGCGCGCCGTGCCCGTCCGCGAGCCCGGCCAGGCAAGTCCGCTCAGGGCTGCCTGGACGCGCAAAGGTTCACATCAACGCTTGGTGGCGTCGTAGGCGAGATCGGCGTTACCCGCGTTCTTCGCCTCGTTCACTTCTTCGCACTTCTCGCGGCTACCGCCACAGATGGAGCACTCCTTCTCGATGCCCAGATTGGCGATACCCCCGCAGGAACCCGCGATGGGCTTGCGTCCCATGATCACGCCGATGGCCATGCCGAATACCACAAGCAGCATCACCAGAAAAACCAGTAACCAAGTCATTGCTCTACTCCCGCACCGAACAGCTCGTCAAAAGCCTTGGTGCTCGTTGTTACGAAGCCTTGCCCCTCGCGCACGACGAAGAACGCGGCGATCGCATTACGCTCTGCCAGTGCCAGCCCCCGCTCGGGGCCGAGCACCATCAACGCGGTAGACAACCCGTCAGCACGCAAAGTCGATTTATCGATGACCGTCACCGCAGCGAGGTGATGCTCGATCGGTCTGCCGCTTTGCGGGTCCAGGGTATGTGAATAACGCCGGCCGTCCTGCTCGAAATAGTTTCGATAGTCGCCGGAGGTGGATACGCCCAGACCATCGAGTTCGACGATCTTCTGCGCAACCCGCTGGTCATCCCTGGGCGCTTCAATGGCTATGCGCCACGGTGAATCATCGGGTTTGCGGCCCTCAGCCTTGAGCTCGCCAGTGATCTCAACAAGGTAACTGTCTACGCCGAGCGCCTTCAAACGCTCGACGACGCGATCAACCGCATAACCGGCAGCGATGCTGTTGAAGTCCAGCTGCAGCGCCACCGTCTTGCACAACTGATCGCCATCGATACGTAGATGCCGATGGCCGGTCAACGCCCGCGCCGCCTCGATATCCGCCGCGGATGGAACCTGTTCGCCACGACCTTGCGGACCGAAGCCCCAAAGGTTCAGCAATGGCTCGAGTGTAAGATCGAACGCGCCATCGCTGTCGGCCGATAGCTGATCGCCCGCTGCGACCAATTCGCGCACCGTATCCGGCATCGGCTCGCAGCTTCCGGCGGGCAGCGCATTGAAGCGCTCGACGTCGGAATCGCTACGGTAGGTGGACAGCTGTTTATCGATGTCACCGAGAATGGCCTCGACCTCACCGTGCAGCTCTTCCCTGGAGGGGACGTCGCCGCTGTTTACGTACTTGACGGTATAGGTGCTGCCCATCGTTGGGCCGCTGATGACCTCAACCCTGTCCTGAAACAGACAGCCCGTCAGGGCTGCCGCGAGAGCGACAGCGATGACGGGCCGGAGGTACACGACAGCATGGAGAGCCTGCAGTGACGCTCGGGTCATGCTAGCCGCCGAAGTCGTCGAGCAGAATATTCTCCGGCTCGACGCCGAGGTCGGTGAGCATCTTGATCACCGATGCGTTCATCATGGGCGGCCCGCACATGTAGAACTCGCAATCTTCCGGAGCCGGATGATCCTTCAGATAGTTCTCGTACAGCACGTTGTGGATAAAGCCGGTCGGACCATCCCAGTTATCTTCCGGCAGCGGATCGGACAGGGCCAGATGCCATTGGAAGTTCGGATTCTCCGCCTGCAACTGGTCGTACTCTTCCACGTAGAAGGCCTCGCGCATGGAGCGCGCGCCATACCAGAAGCTCATCTTGCGCTTGGACTTGAGACGCTTGAGCTGGTCGAAGATGTGCGAGCGCATCGGTGCCATCCCCGCGCCACCGCCGATGAAGACCATCTCGGCGTCGGTGTCCTTGGCGAAAAACTCGCCGAACGGTCCGTAAACGGTGATCTTGTCGCCCGGCTTCAGGCTGAAGACATAGGATGACATCTTGCCCGGCGGAATATCGTCACGGCCTGGCGGCGGTGAGGCGATACGGATGTTGAACTTCACCAGGCCACGCTCTTCCGGATAGTTCGCCATGGAGTAGGCGCGAATGACGGTCTCGTCGCATTTCGACACGTACTTCCACTGGTCGAACTTGTCCCAGTCGCCGCGATACTCTTCCTGAATGTCGAAGTCCCGGTAACGCACTTCATGCGGCGGGCACTCGAGCTGCACATAACCACCAGCGCGGAAGTCGACGTTCTCGCCTTCCGGCAGCTTGAGTGTCAGTTCCTTGATGAAGGTCGCGACGTTCGGATTGGACTCGACGGTGCATTCCCACTTCTTCACGCCGAAGACTTCTTCCGGAACTTCGATCTTCATGTCCGCCTTGACCGGAGTCTGGCAGGACAGGCGCCAGCCCTCGCCCGCCTCGCGACGGGTGAAGTGCGACTCCTCGGTAGGCAGCATCTCGCCGCCCCCGCTCTCGACGATGCACTTGCACTGCGCGCAGGTACCGCCGCCGCCACAGGCGGACGAGAGGAAGATGTTGTTGGAGGCAAGTGTCTGCAGCAACTTGCCACCGGCAGGAACGGTAATGGTGCGTTCGCCATTGATCTCGATGCTGACGTCGCCGCTGGAAACCAGCTTGGCGCGTGCCGCCAGGATGATCACCACCAGCGCGAGCACGATGGCGGTGAACATGCCGATGGCGAGGAAAATTTCGTAACTCATCTGTTCATCCCGTCCTTAGAGCTGTACGCCAGAGAATGACATGAAGCCCAGCGACATCAGGCCGATGGTGATGAAGGTGATGCCCAACCCCTGCAACCCATCCGGAACATCGCTGTACTTCAGTTTCTCGCGAATACCGGCCAGCAAAGCAATGGCCAGCGCCCAGGATGCGCCGGAGCCGAACCCGTAGACGACACTCTCGCCCAGGTTGTAGTCACGCTCGACCATGAACAAAGTGCCGCCCATGATGGCGCAGTTCACGGTGATCAGCGGCAGGAATACGCCCAGTGCGTTGTAGAGGCTAGGTACGTACTTATCCAGCAGCATTTCCAAGATTTGCACAATGGCCGCGATCACGCCGATGTAGCTCAGCAGACCGAGGAAGCTGAGGTCCACTTCAGGCAGTCCGGCCCAAGACAACGCACCGGCCTTCAGCAGGTAGGTGTAGATCAGGTTGTTGGCAGGCACGGTGATGGCCTGCACCACGATGACCGCGATGCCCAGGCCGATGGCGGTTTCCACCTTCTTGGAAATCGCGATGAAGGTACACATGCCAAGGAAGAACGCCAGGGCCATGTTCTCGATGAACACGGCACGGACGAACAGGCTGATGTAATGCTCCATTAGTAAGCCTCCTTGTTCGAGACTTGCGGCGCCATCTTGAAGGCAGGCTTTTCGACCTGCTCCTTCTTCCAGGCACGAATGCCCCAGATGAACAGACCGATCAGGAAGAATGCCGAAGGCGGCAGCAGCATCATGCCGTTGGGCTGATACCAACCGCCGTCGTTGACGACGGGCAGAATGGTGTAACCCATCAGTTTGCCAGCACCAGTCAGCTCGCGAATGAAGCCGAGTGCAATCAGCATGGCGCTATAGCCCAGACCGTTGCCGATACCGTCGAAGAACGACAGCATTGGCGGGTTCTGCATGGCAAACGCTTCCGCACGCCCCATCACGATGCAGTTGGTGATGATCAGACCGACGAACACCGAGAGCTGCTTGGACAGCGAGAACGCATAGGCCTTGAGCACCTGATCCACTAGGATCACCAGCGAGGCGATGATCACCATCTGCACGATCATGCGGATCGAGTTGGGGATCTGGCTGCGGATCATCGAGATGAACAGGTTGGAAAACGCCACCACCAGGGTCAGCGCGACAGACATCACCAGCGCCGTGTTCAGGTTGGACGTGACCGCCAGCGCCGAGCAGATTCCGAGAATCTGCAGGCCGATGGGGTTGTTATTGAAGATCGGATTGAGCAGAACTTCTTTGACAGTGGGTTGCGACATGATCAAGCCTCCCCAGCGCGCAGATTAGCGATAAATGGACCGAAGCCGTTCTCGCCCAACCAGAAGTGCAACAGCGAGTTGACGCCGTTGCTGGTCAGGGTCGCACCGGCCAGGGCATCGACCTGGTGGTCGGCTTTCGGGCTCTGAGGGTCGACACCGCCCTTGACAATCTGCACCACCAGTTTGCCGTTGTCGTCGTACAGTTCCTTGCCGGGCCACATGCCGCGCCACTTCGGATTGTCGACCTCACCGCCAAGGCCCGGGGTTTCACCGTGCTGGTAGAAGCCGAAGCCGGCAACGGTATTCAAGTCACCCTCGACTGCCATGAAGCCATAGAGCGTCGACCAGAGACCGTAGCCACGAACCGGCAGGATCAGCGTATCGATCTCGCCCTCGCCCTGCCCTTCGACGATATAAACGGTGCTGTAGCGCTCGCGACGCTTGATCGAGGCAATATCCTCTTCGCTCGGCAGCGCCTCGGACAGAGCAGGATCCTTGGCCGCGGCGAGCGGATCGAAGGTCTTGGCTTCGAATTCGTCGCTGAACTTGCCGGTTTCCAGATCGACCAGGCGGGCAACGATGCGTTCGTTGAACAACTGCTTGACCTGATTACCGGACATGCCCGCCTCGCCCAGCCCGGCGATCGCCAGAATGCTGCGCTGCTTGTCCAGCAGGCGGTTTTCCTGCTGAGTCGGACGAAGCGCCACGGCGGCGCCAGCCACGAAAATGGAGCACACCAGGCAGACCAACAGGGCTACCGTCAGCGTGCGAACGGTGGATTCTTTCTGACTAGACATTACGTGCCAGCCTCCGCTTGATATTGGCCTGAATGACGAAATGGTCAATCAGCGGCGCACACAGGTTGGCGAACAGGATCGCCAGCATCATGCCTTCCGGGAAGGCGGGGTTGACCACGCGGATCAGCACGACCATCACACCGATCAGGACGCCGAACACCCACTTGCCGGTATTGGTCATGGAGGCCGAAACCGGGTCGGTCGCCATGAAGATCATGCCGAAGGCGAAGCCACCGACGACCATGTGCCAGTACCAGGGCATGGCGAACAGCGGATTGGTGTCCGAACCGATCAGGTTGAACAGGAAGCTCAGACCGATCATGCCGAGCATCACACCGGAAACGATGCGCCAGGAGGCGATCTTGCTACCGATCAGGATCACGCCGCCGATGAAGATTGCCAGCGTGCTGGTTTCACCGATCGAGCCATGAATGGTGCCAACGAAGGCGTCCATCCAGGTGATGCCGTTGTCGATCACATTTTCGATACCGCCGGCAAAGCCGAGGCTCAGCGCAGTGGCGCCGGCATAGCCATCGACCGCAGTCCAGACGCCGTCACCGGACATCTGTGCCGGGTAGGCGAAGAACAGGAACGCCCGCGCAGTAAGCGCCGGATTCAGGAAGTTCTTGCCGGTACCACCGAAGATTTCCTTGCCGATTACTACGCCGAAGCTGATACCCAGCGCGACCTGCCATAGCGGAATGCTCGGCGGCAGGATCAGGGCAAACAGCACGGACGTAACGAAGAAGCCTTCGTTGACCTCATGCTTGCGGATCGAAGCGAACAGCACTTCCCAGAACCCACCGACGATGAAGGTCACCGCGTAGATCGGAAGGAAGTAGGCTGCGCCCTGGATGAAGTTATCCCAGAGACTGTTCGGATCGAAGCCCGCCAGTGCGCCGATCAGACCGAAGCGCCAGCCTTCTTGAGCTGAGAGCAGATCAGGGCTCTGCGCGAAGATCAGGTTGGCCTGGTAGCCGGTGTTCCACATGCCGAAGAACATCGCCGGGAAGGTACACATCCAGACGGTGATCATCATGCGCTTGAGGTCGATGCCGTCGCGCACGTGGGCCGTGGTCTTGGTGACGCTGCCGGGACGATAGAGGAAGGTGTCGGCCGCTTCGTAAAGCGCGTACCACTTCTCGTACTTGCCGCCTTTTTCGAAATGATGCTCGATCTTGTCGAGGAATGCGCGAATGCCCATGCCTTAACCCTCCTTCTCGATGCGGGTCAGATTGTCCCGCAGGATCGGGCCGTATTCGTATTTCCCGGCACAGACATAGCTGCACAGCGCCAGATCTTCTTCATCCAGCTCCAGGCAACCGAGTTTCTGCGCCACTTCGGTGTCACCCACGATCAGTGCACGCAGCAACTGGGTCGGCAGGACGTCCAGCGGCATGACCTCTTCGTAGTTACCTACCGGCACCATCGCCCGTGGGCTGCCGTTGGTGGAGGTCGAGAAGGCGAACTTCTTACCGGCCATCAGCTTGGAGATATAGATGTTGAGGATCGAATGCTTGTCGACGCCCGGGCGCATGTAATGGAGCATCTCGCGCTCCTTGCCCTCACGCAGGCAGGAAACCTGCTGGTGGTAGCGACCAAGGTAGGCGAACGCACCATGGGCGGTACGACCACCCAGCAGCGAGCCAGAAACGACGCGATTGGCTCCGGGTTGCAGCTCACCAGCGGTCAGTTCGTCGAGGTTGGCACCGAGACGGGCACGTACCAGACGTGGCTGCTCGACCACCGGGCCGGCCAGGGCGACAACGCGCTCCACCGACAAACGCCCACTGGTGAACAGCTTGCCCACGGCAATCACGTCCTGATAACCGATGGTCCAGACGCTTTTGCTGGCGCTTACCGGGTCGAGGAAATGGATGTGGGTACCAGCCAGCCCGGCAGGATGCGGACCGTTGAAGCTTTCGACCTGAACCTTGGCCAGGGACTCGCCTGGCAACGAGGCATTTGGCGCCTTGCACAGGAACACCTTGGCCAGATTAGTCAGGACCTTGAGTCCGGCTTCAAAGGCTTCAGGCTGTTCAGCGATGATGATCGCCGGATCGGCTGCCAGCGGATGCGTGTCGATCGCGGTCACGAAAATCGAGGCAGGCGTGGCATCGACGGCCGGCACCTTGCTGAACGGGCGCGTGCGCAGCGCGGTCCACAGGCCTGACTGCTGCAGGTTTTCACGCACCTGCTCGCCGCTCAGACCATCCAGCTGGGCTGGCGAATAGCTCGTGAAGGTGACCTCTTCATCGCCCTCGAGGTCGATGACCACCGATTGCAGCACGCGCTTTTCGCCGCGGTGAACTGCACTGACGACACCGGCGCCGGGCGCGGTGTAATGCACGCCTTCGGACTTCTTGTCGGAAAAAAGGATCTGCCCCAGCTTAACCCGATCACCGACCTGAACAGCCATGGTTGGCTTCATGGTCGGATAGTCGAAGCCGACGACGGCGACGCTGCGCACGGGCCTGCCGGCCTCGATACGCTGCGCCGGCGCACCGGCTATGGGCAAATCAAGCCCTCGTTTTATATTGATCATCGGTTTGCCTAACCACTGATTTTAGAAAGCTTTTTTTGCAGGCCCAGCGGCATGGCGCAAAGTAGGATTGCGCCGCGCGCGCCAATACGTTATTGACGCGACACCATGTCGCGGACCCAGGTAAAAAATCCGCCCGATTATAGAGGTCGCGGACCTTGACTGACCACCCAAGCATTGCGGATTTTTGACTCGAAACAAGAGAAGCAAAATTAGCGGCGCACGAAATCGAGCCGACCGCTCGGCCGCTCAACCCCGGCAGCTCGCGCGACTACTACCGCCCAGAAACGCGAAACGGGAGCCGAGGCTCCCGTTTCGATTTCACCGTCCGCAGCGTTTAGCGCGGGAAGGCTGGCGGGTTAACCCCCGCCATGTCTTCCATCACCCGCACGACCTGACAGCTGTAGCCGAACTCGTTGTCGTACCAGACGTAAAGCACGACACGGTTATCGTTGCAAATGGTCGCTTCGGCATCCACCACGCCGGCATGGCGCGACCCGACGAAATCAGTGGATACAACTTCCTGCGAGTTGACGAAGTCGATCTGTTTCTGCAGATCCGAGTGCATGGCCATCTGGCGCAGGTACTCGTTGATCTCTTCGCGACTGGTGGCCTTCTCCAGGTTCAGGTTGAGAATTGCCATGGACACGTTCGGCGTAGGGACGCGGATCGCGTTGCCAGTCAGCTTGCCTTTGAGCACCGGCAGCGCCTTGGCTGCAGCGGTGGCGGCACCCGTTTCGGTGATCACCATGTTCAGCGCAGCGCTGCGACCACGACGACTGCCCTTGTGGAAGTTGTCGATCAGGTTCTGGTCGTTGGTGTACGAATGCACCGTTTCCACGTGACCGTTGACGATGCCGTACTGATCGTTCACCGCCTTGAGCACCGGCACGATGGCGTTGGTTGTGCAGGATGCAGCGGAGATGATCTTGTCATCGGCGGTGATGTCGCCATGGTTGATGCCATGCACGATGTTCTTCAGCTCACCCTTGCCCGGCGCGGTCAATACGACGCGAGCAACACCCGGGCACTTGAGGTGCTGACCCAGGCCTTCGGCGTCACGCCACTTGCCAGTGTTGTCGACAAGCAGCGCGTTCTCGATGCCGTACTGGGTGTAATCCACCGAGGACGGATCGTTGGAGTAGATCACCTGAATCAGGTTGCCGTTGGCGGTGATGGTGCTGTTCTCTTCGTCGATGGTGATGGTGCCATCGAAAGGACCATGCACCGAGTCGCGACGCAGCAGGCTGGCACGCTTTACCAGATCGTTGTCCGCGCCCTTGCGCACGACGATGGCGCGCAGGCGCAGGCCGTCGCCACCACCGGTTTTCTCAATCAGGATACGCGCCAGCAGACGACCGATACGGCCGAAACCGTAAAGAACCACGTCAGTGCCTTTGTGACCAGCTGCGGCGTGACGCTTGTCGGCCACCTCAGCCAGCTCTTCACGGACGAACTGCTCGAGATTGCGACCGTTGCCCACTTCCTTGTACTTAGCGACCAGCTTGCCCAGGTCCACCGAAGCGGCGCCCAGGTTCATTTCGCTCATCGTCTTGAGGATCTGGAAGGTGTCGTGCACCGACAGCTCGGTTTCGTCGGCGATGCGGTGACGGGCGAAACGGTGTGCCTTGAGGATGGCGATCACCGAACGATTGATCAGGCCACGGCCGTAGATCGAAGTCACCACGTTGTTGTTGCGATACAGCTGACCAATCAGCGGAATCATCGCTTCGGCGAGCGCTTCGCGGTCAATCCATTCACCAAGACACTGGTCGGGCTTCTGAGTCACGGGCAGTTCCTTCCAACATGTAGGGGCTGAGAAAAGGGGCTACATTATGACGGCGCACCCTAGCGCCGGCAATCTGCAGCGGACGAAACACTGACAGCCAAGCGCCTCGATAGTTACAATCCCGGCGGCCTATTTTTTGATCGGAGCCACGCCCACTCGTGTCCGTCTTGCGCCTTCCCCCCCTGCCTGCCGCCAGCGGCAAGCAACATTGGGGCAATCTTCCAGGAGCTGCGCTAAGCCTGGCGATTGCCGAAGCAGCCAGCAACGCCAAACGCTTCACGCTCCTGCTCACTGCCGACAGCCAAAGCGCCGAGCGCCTGCAGGAAGAACTCGCCTTCTTCGCGCCACAGCTGGCGGTATTGCATTTTCCTGACTGGGAAACGCTGCCCTACGACATCTTCTCGCCGCACCAGGACATCGTCTCCCAGCGCATTGCCGCCCTCTACCAGCTACCGGAGCTGAGCCACGGCGTGCTGGTAGTGCCGATCACCACCGCCCTACACAGGCTAGCGCCAAAGCGCTTCCTGCTGGGTTCGAGCCTGGTGCTGGACGTCGGGCAGAAGCTGGATGTGGAGCAGATGCGCCTGCGCCTGGAAGCAGCCGGCTATCGCTGCGTGGACACCGTGTACGAGCACGGCGAGTTCGCCGTGCGCGGCGCGTTGATCGACCTGTTCCCCATGGGCAGCCCCCTGCCCTACCGCATCGACCTGTTCGATGACGAGATCGAGACACTGCGCACCTTCGATCCGGAGAACCAGCGCTCGATCGACAAGGTCGAGTCGATCCGCCTGTTGCCAGCACGCGAGTTCCCCCTGAAGAAGGAGGCAGTCACCGGCTTCCGCGCGCGTTTTCGCGAGCGTTTCGACGTCGACTTCCGCCGCTGCCCGATCTACCAGGACCTCTCTACCGGCATCACCCCAGCGGGCATCGAGTATTACCTACCGCTGTTCTACGAAGAAACCGCGACGCTTTTCGACTACCTGCCTGAAGACAGCCAGGTGTTCTCCCTGCCCGGCATCGAGCAGGCCGCCGAGCAGTTCTGGAGCGACGTTCGCAATCGCTACGAAGAACGCCGCGTCGACCCCGAGCGACCGCTGCTGCCGCCGGCCGAACTGTTCATGCCGGTGGAGGACTGCTTCGCTCGGCTCAAGCTCTGGCCGCGTGTGGTCGCCAGCCAACAGGATGTCGAGCCTGGCATCGGCCGCGAACGCTTCACCGCGCAGGCCCTGCCGGAACTGGCAATCGAGGCCAAGGCGAGCGAACCGCTGGGCAAGCTACGACGCTTCCTCGACGAATATGCCGGGCGTGTGCTGTTTACTGCCGAATCAGCCGGCCGCCGCGAAGTATTGCTGGAGCTGCTCGCCCGTCTGAAGCTGCGCCCGCAAGAAGTCGAAGGCTGGGAGGAATTCCTCGCCAGCCAGGAGCGCCTGGCGATCACCATCGCTCCGCTCGACGAAGGCCTGCAACTGGACGACGTCGCACTGGTTGCGGAAAGCCCGCTGTTCGGTCAGCGCGTCATGCAGCGCCGGCGACGCGAGAAGAGTCGCGACGGTGGCGAGAACGTCATCAAGAACCTCACCGAGCTGCGCGAAGGCTCGCCGGTGGTGCACATCGATCACGGTGTCGGTCGCTACCAGGGCCTGGTTACCCTGGAGATCGAAGGCCAGGCGCAGGAATTCCTGCTGCTGCAGTACGCCGAGGACGCCAAGCTCTACGTACCGGTCGCCAGCCTGCACCTGATCGCCCGCTATACAGGCAGCGACGACGCGCTCGCGCCACTGCACCGGCTCGGCTCGGAAACCTGGCAGAAAGCCAAGCGTAAGGCGGCCGAGCAGGTCCGCGATGTCGCGGCCGAGCTGCTGGATATTTACGCCCGCCGCGCCGCACGCGAGGGTTATGCCTTCAAGGACCCGCAGGTCGACTACGAGACGTTCGCCGCAGGCTTTCCGTTCGAAGAGACGCCCGATCAGCAGGCCGCCATCGACGCGGTACGCGAGGACCTGCTGTCGGCCAAGCCGATGGATCGTCTGGTCTGTGGTGACGTCGGCTTTGGCAAGACCGAGGTGGCCATGCGCGCCGCCTTCATCGCCGTCCATGGCGGCCGGCAGGTTGGCGTACTGGTGCCGACCACCCTGCTCGCTCAGCAGCACTACAACAGCTTCCGCGACCGCTTCGCCGACTGGCCAGTGCGGGTCGAGGTGATGAGCCGCTTCAAGTCCGCCAAGGAAGTGCAGAGCGCTATCGCCGAGCTTGCCGAGGGCAAGATCGATATTCTCATCGGCACCCACAAGCTACTGCAGGATGACGTCAAGTTCAGCAACCTGGGCCTGGTCATCATCGACGAGGAACACCGTTTCGGCGTGCGCCAGAAGGAACAGCTCAAGGCATTGCGCAGCGAAGTGGACATCCTCACGCTGACCGCCACGCCGATTCCACGCACGCTGAACATGTCCATCGCCGGCATGCGCGACCTGTCGATCATCGCCACGCCGCCGGCGCGCCGGCTGTCGGTTCGCACCTTCGTCATGGAACAGCAGAACACCGTGATCAAGGAGGCGCTGCTGCGCGAGCTGTTGCGCGGCGGCCAGGTCTATTACCTGCACAACGATGTGAAGACCATCGAGAAATGCGCCGCCGACCTGCAGGCACTGGTGCCGGAGGCACGCGTCGCGATCGGCCACGGGCAAATGCGCGAGCGTGACCTCGAACAGGTCATGAGCGACTTCTACCACAAGCGTTTCAACGTGCTGGTGGCCTCGACCATTATCGAAACCGGCATCGACGTGCCGAGTGCCAACACCATCATCATCGAGCGCGCCGACAAGTTCGGCCTTGCGCAGCTGCACCAGCTGCGTGGCCGGGTCGGGCGCAGTCACCACCAGGCCTATGCCTATCTGCTGACCCCGACCCGCAAGGCAATGACCGATGACGCGCAGAAGCGCCTGGAGGCCATCGCCAATGCCCAGGACCTCGGTGCAGGCTTTGTCCTCGCCACCCACGACCTGGAAATCCGCGGCGCCGGCGAGCTGCTCGGCGAGGGTCAGAGCGGGCAGATCCAGGCGGTTGGCTTCACCCTTTATATGGAAATGCTCGAGCGCGCGGTCAAGGCGATCCGCAAGGGCGAGCAGCCGAATCTGGAGCAGCCGCTCGGCGGCGGGCCGGAAATCAACCTGCGCCTGGCAGCCCTGATCCCGGAAGACTACCTGCCGGATGTGCATGCCCGCCTGATCCTCTACAAGCGCATTGCCAATGCGGCCGACGAAGACGGGCTGAAAGAACTGCAGGTGGAGATGATCGACCGCTTCGGCCTGCTACCGGAACCGACGAAGAACCTGGTGCGTCTGACGCTGCTCAAGCTGCAGGCGGAAAAGCTCGGCATTACCAAGATCGACGCAGGCCCGCAGGGTGGGCGCATCGAGTTCTCGGCCGACACCTCGGTCGACCCGATGGTGCTGATCAAGCTGATCCAGAGCCAGCCGAATCGCTACAAGTTCGAAGGCGCCACGCTGTTCAAATTCCAGGTGCCGATGGAACGCCCGGAGGAACGCTTCAATACGCTGGAAGCGCTGCTCGAGCGGCTGGCGCCCAATGAGCAAGGATCGTAGATGCCACTTCGCTATCTGGTCTTGCTACTGACGCTGCTGGCGCCTCAGGCTCACGCCGAGGCGCTATATCGCGTCGAGCTGATCCTGTTTCGCCACGCCCCGCCACTGGAAGCCAGCCAGCACGCACCCTACAACTGGGCCGATAGTGCGCAGGTGCTGGACAGGCGCGCCGAACGCCAGCCAGCCCTCGAGCATGTCGCCGCCAGGCTTACGCCGGACCAGGGCTACCAGGTACTGTTGCAACGGGCCTGGCAGCAAGCAGTCAGCGAAGATGCGCCGACCATCGCACTGCACCAGGGGCAACGCCATTTCGAGCACTACCCGATTCAGGGTCTGCTGAGGGTCAGACCCGGGCGCTATATGCAGACTGACATGACCTTCTGGGTGAACCGCTTCGGCGAGTACGGCCAACTGCTCGCCAGCGAGCGTCTGACGCAGCGCGTTCGCCTGGTCCCTGGGCGTCTGACCTACATCGACCATGACAGCCTCGGGCTGCTGATCGAACTGAAACCACTATGAGCATTTCGCGCCGATATCCGGCCGGTAGCCGGCTGGCCTGCCTTGCCGCACTCCGGCACAGAGGGCCCGGCAGATGAGCCCTCCGCTGGCACCTCGCGACGAACGGCTGATCGACGATCTGCCGCCCGTGCCGCTGCTCAGTCTCGGCAGTCATCTGGCAATCAACTACCAGCCGGGTAACCAGCGCATGGTCAGCGACCATCAGCACCGCGCCGGCCTGTCGTTTCTCTATGGGGACGCGCGCATCCACGGCAAGCGCGACGGCGAACGTGTCCGCCATCTGGTCGGCAACGAGCTACAGCTGATCGCACGCCATCCCCAAGCCGAACAGGCGCTGCGCAGACAGCTTGAACAGCTGGGCTTCCGGCCGGCGCTGCGCCAGAGCCTGGCGCTGCCGAAGGAGTCGGCGGAGATGTTCCAGCTGCCCGGCGAAGATGCCTGGCTCAGGTTCGTTCAGCAGCAACTGCCCGAACTGCGCCGACAAGGCTGGCAGATCGATATCCATCCCGGCTTCGCCTACGACCTGACCGCCATCGACAGCTGGTACGCGCAGATCGACGAGTCAGCTGATGAGGACTGGTTCGATCTCGATCTCGGCATCATCGTCAACGGGCAGCGTATCGGCATGCTGCCGATCCTGTTGCGGCTGATCCGCCAGAACCCTCAATTGCTCAGCCCTCGCGCCATCGCGCTGCGTAGCGATGAGGAGCAGCTGCGCGTGCAACTGGACCGGCCGGGACAACACGACAAGCAGGCGCTGCACGTGACGCTACCGCTGGGGCGCATCAAGCCGATTCTGGCCACCCTCGGCGAGCTCTATATGCGCGAGCAGATGGATGGGCCATCGCTGCGTATGAGCAAGGCCGACGGCGCGCGCCTGGCCGGGCTCGACAGCCTGGCACCGCAATGGAAAGGCGGTGAACGACTGCGTGAGTTCGCCGGGCGCCTGCGCAACCCTGATATCAAGGCCTGCCCGCCCCCAACCGGGCTCGCTGGCAAACTGCGGCCCTACCAGCAGCAGGGCCTGGTCTGGATGCAGACGCTGCGTGAGCTGGGCGCCGGCGGCATCCTCGGCGACGACATGGGCCTGGGCAAGACGCTACAGAGCCTTGCCCACATCCTCGCCGAAAAGCAGGCAGGACGGCTCGATCGTCCGGCGCTGGTGGTGATGCCGACCAGCCTGATTCCCAACTGGCAGGACGAGGCCAGCCGTTTCGCCCCGCAGCTACGGGTATTGACGCTCAAGGGCAGCACCCGGCAGAAACACTTCGGCGAACTTGGCGAGCACGATCTACTGCTGACCAGCTATGCGCTGCTGACGCGCGACATAGCCGCACTGCGTGAGCAGCCGCTGCACCTACTCATTCTCGACGAGGCGCAGCACATCAAGAACCCGTCCGGCAAAGCGGCCCAGGCCGTACGCGAAATGCAGACCCGGCAGCGCCTGTGCCTGACCGGCACGCCGCTGGAGAATCACCTCGGCGAGCTCTGGTCGCTATTCCACTTCCTCATGCCCGGGTGGCTTGGAGACGCCAAAAGCTTCACCCAGGAGTACCGCAACCCGATCGAAAAACACGGCGACGATGCACGACTGGCGCACCTGCGCGCCCGCATTCGGCCGTTCCTGTTGCGGCGCACCAAGGAACAGGTAGCCACTGAGCTGCCGGCCAAGAACGAGTTCGTCCACTGGGTCGAACTGAATGACGTCCAGCGCGAGGTCTACGAGACCTTGCGGCTGGCAATGGATCGCAAGGTGCGCGACGAGATAGAGCGCAAGGGACTCGCGCGCAGCCAGATGGTCATCCTCGAGGCGCTGCTCAAGCTGCGTCAGGTCTGCTGCGACCTGCGCCTGCTGAAGGGTGAGTCGGCACGAGCCGCACGCGGCAGCAGCTCCGGCAAGCTCGACAGCCTGCTGGAGATGCTCGACGAGCTGATGAGCGAAGGCCGGCGGGTGCTGCTGTTTTCCCAGTTCACCTCGATGCTGGCGTTGATCGAGCAGGCGCTGCACAAGCGCGGCATCGAGTACGTCAAGCTGACGGGTGAGACCGATGACCGACGCACGCCGGTCGAGCGCTTCCAGGCCGGCGAAGTGCCGTTGTTCCTGATCAGCCTGAAGGCCGGTGGCACCGGGCTCAACCTGACGGCGGCGGATACGGTGATCCACTACGATCCCTGGTGGAATCCCGCTGCGGAGAACCAGGCGACCGACCGCGCCTATCGCATCGGCCAGGACAAGCCGGTCTTCGTCTATCGTCTTATTAGCCGCGGCACCGTCGAGGGGCGCATCCGCGAGTTGCAGGCGCGCAAGGCCGAACTCGCGGCCGGCGTACTCGAAGGTGCAGTCGACGGCAGCTTGCAGCTTGGCGAACGCGACATCGACGCCCTGTTCGCACCGCTACCCTGACGCTATGGCGGCATGCAAACTTGTGACACCGGCGAGTGCAGCAGTTTGCGCTTTGCCAGATCATCGCCACCTCGCTTACGTTTCCGTCCCGAGGCGCCCCGCCGCCTCCACGATCACTGGCATCGGTTACAAAAGGAACCGCACCATGAGTCTCTACGAGATCGCCTTTTCCGGCCAACTGCTTCCGGGCGCCAAGCTCGAGCAGGTCGAGGCCAACCTGACCAAGCTGTTCCAGGCCGACGCCCAGCGCATCGCGCTGCTGTTCTCCGGCCGGCGCATCGTGATCAAGCAGAATCTGGACTTCGCCGCGGCCGAAAAATATCGCCAGGCGATGGAGCGTGCCGGCGCGCAGGTAGAAATCAAACCGCTGCCCGTCGATGTGGAAGAAATCGAACTGGCGCCGCCTCCGGCATCGACGGCGACCAGCGCGGCCAGCACCGAGAGCAGCGCAGGAAAAACGAGCGACGCCCCGGCCACACTCAAGGTGACGCCGCGTGACGAATACATGGCAGCCTTCGCCGACGTCGAGGCACCGGACTTCGGTATTGCGCCGATCGGCGTCGACCTGCAGGACGCCCGGCCCGAGCCAGAGGCGCCGCGCGTGGACCTTTCTCAGTTCAGCCTTGCCCCGGTGGGCAGCGACATGGGCGAAAAGCCGCGCGACACCACCGCCGTGGTGCCGGATATATCGCATCTGAAGCTGCAGGACTGACGGGCACACGTTCGGGAGTGAGCGCCGCAGAGACTCCTCAGGCGCTCAGCTTCAGACCAACCAGCCCAGCCAGCAACAGCAGCACGCTCACCAGCCGCGCGGGCGAGGCGCTTTCGCCGAAGATGAGAATGCCCAGCAGCACGGTACCCAATGCGCCGATACCGACCCAGATGCCGTAGGCCGTACCCACCGGCAGAACCTGCATGGCACGCGCGAGCAGGAAAAAGCTGCCAGCCATGGCCGCTATGGTGAGCACGCTGGGTAGCGGGCGGGTGAAGCCTTCGGAAGCCTTGAGGCCAATGGCCCAACCCACTTCCAGAAGGCCGGCAACGGTCAACATAATCCAGGCCGAATGCATGACGATGACTCCATCAACTGCAGGGCCGTCCCCGCACGATTCGACATGCCAGCGGGTCGTCCCGCGGCGGACGCGACCCTAGCACAGCGGCGCACTGTTTTGGACCACTCGCAGCGTCCGTCGATCGCAGGTTTACTGATTGCTGAACGGAGATCGATGTTGGTCCCATGCTCCAGCGTGGAACCATCAGCAGCTCCCGTGTCGGCGCCGGAGCGTGGGCATGGTCATCAAAGATGTAGCCGATGCGGTCCCATCGCGAATGCCACGCGGTGGATGGGTGAAGCGTCATCCACCCTACGAACCACCCCGTAGGGTGGAAAACTGCGAAGCATTTTCCACCTTGGATTGGCGGCAGATGAACACTCAGCCCTACGCCGCCTCATGCCCGCGGGCCGCTTCGCTGAGGTAGAACCAGGTGGGACGGTCGAGTGTCAGTTCGGCGCCTTGCAGTGCCTCCTCGATGCGCTCCCAGCGCAGGCTGCCGAGGATCGGCAGCGGACGTCCGGGCAACATGTTCAGCCAGGCCAGCGCCACCTGATTGGCCGTCGCGCCCCGATCCGTGGCGACTTCATCGAGGGCGCTGCGCAGTCGCTCGCCGAAGCGCCCACCAGCCATGGGCGACCAGGCCAGCACTTGCAGGCCCGCGGCCTGCAAGGCATGCAGACCGCCGTCCCATACCCAGTGCTGGGCCTGCAGCGAGAGTTCGATCTGGTTGCAGCGCAGCGGCACGCGCTGCGCCAATGCCTGGCAATGCAACACCCCGGCGTTGGAGAGCCCGACCCAGCCGACCTTGCCGCTGGCGATCAGCTCGTTCAGCGTGTCGGCCACCTCGTCGACCTGCAGCAGCGGGTCCGGGCGATGCAGCAGAAACCCGTCGAGCCGCTCGACACCCAGCCGCGTCAGGCTGCCGTCCACCGCCTGGCGCAGATAGCGGGCGCTGGAATCGTAGTGCTTGACCCGCCAGCGCGAACAATCCTGCCCGGCCGGTACGATGTCGGCCTTGCCGATGATCTGCAGGCGCTGGCGCAGCCCCGGTGCCTGACGCAGGGCCGCGCCGAAGTGCGCCTCGCAGCGCCCGCCAGCATAGATATCGGCATGGTCGAAACCGTTCAGCCCGAGCTCGACGCAGCGTTCGATGAACGCCAGCAGTGCCTGGGGTTCACCCAGCTCGGGGTATTCCAGCAGGCGCATCATGCCCAGCAACAGCGGCTGGGCGAGCACGGGCGAGGCCATGGCAAGGCTCCGTCAGAAGATGTAATCGGTGGTCAGGAAGCCCGAGCGACGCTCCCGGATGATGGTGTCAACCAACTGCTTGTTGGCCTCGTTGAAACGGGTCGCCACAAGGGTGCGGATGGAGAACACCCGCAGCGCATCGTGTACCGACAGCGTTCCCTCGGCCGAATTCTTGCGGCCGTTGAACGGATAGCTATCCGGCCCGCGCTGGCACTGGGCATTGATGTTGATGCGACCGACCTGGTTGACGAAGGCATCGACCAGCTCGCCGACCTGCGCCGGATCGTTGCCGAAGATCGACAGCTGCTGGCCGTAATCGGAGGCGGTCACATAGTCGATCACTTCCTGCAGGTCGCGGTACGGCACTACGGGCACCAGCGGGCCGAACTGCTCTTCGTGATAGACACGCATGGACGAATCAACCGGGCTCAGCACCGCCGGATGAAAGAAGGTCTGGTGCGACTCGCCGCCGCCGGCATTGATCACCCGCGCACCCTTGGCCACGGCGTCTTCGAGCACGGCATGCAGATAATCGGTCTTGCCCGGCTCGGGCAGCGGCGTCAGCGCCACGCCCGGCTCCCAGGGCATGCCCGGCTTGAGCGCGTTGACCCGCGCAGCGAAGCGTTCGAGGAAACCATCGAGCACCGCCTCATGCACGAAGAGGATCTTCAATGCCGTGCAACGCTGGCCATTGAACGACAGCGCGCCGGTCACGGCCTCTTCCACCGCGTTGTCCAGATCGACCTGCGGCAGGACGATGCCCGGGTTCTTCGCGTCCAGCCCCAGCGCAGCACGCAGGCGGTGCGGACGCGGATGCAGTTTCTTCAGATCGGCGGCGCCCTTGTGCGTGCCGATAAAGGCGAACACGTCGATCTTGCCGCTGGCCATCAGTGCACTGACTGTCTCGCGACCACGGCCGTAGATGACGTTGATGACGCCGGCCGGGAAGCTGTCGCGGAAGGCTTCGAGCAGCGGATGTACCAGCAGCACACCGAACTTGGCCGGTTTGAACACCACCGTGTTACCCATGATCAGCGCCGGGATCAGCGTGGTGAAGGTTTCATTCAGCGGGTAGTTGTACGGCCCCATGCAAAGCGCCACGCCCATCGGTACCCGACGGATCTGCCCCAACGTACCCTGCTCCAGCTCGAAGCGGCTGGAGCTGCGGTCCAGCTCCTTCAGCGCATGAATGGTGTCGACGATGTAGTCGCAGGTGCGGTCGAATTCCTTTTCGGAATCCTTGAGGTTCTTGCCGATCTCCCACATCAGCAGCTTGACCACCGCCTCGCGCTGCTCGCGCATGCGCGCCAGAAAGCTCTCGACGTGGGCGATGCGCTCAGCCACGCGCATGGTCGGCCAAGCGCCGCGGCCGTTATCGTAAGCGGCGACAGCGGCGTCCAATGCGCGTAGCGCGGCGTCGGCATCCAGCAGCGGCGTACTGCCAAGGACTACCTGGCGCTCGCAGCCGTCCGCCTCGCGCAGGAACACCGGGCTGCGTACCTCGGCCATAGGACCGTCCCAGTTCATCAGCTCGCCATCGACCAGATAATCGCGCTGCGTAACCGGTGCATCCGGACGATAGGCCTCGGGAATCTCATCCAGACGGGGGAAAAGCTCGGAAAGCGGGCGCGCGTTGCTCATGCAACCTCCAGGTAGCGAGAAGATGGGGAAGATGCGGCGGACCTTCGCCCGCCGCGAGGGGATGGGACGATTACAGCTCGCGCTGTTCGGCACGCTCGGCGCGCAGGTCGAAGTCGCGCGGCAGCTCGACCGCCGGCGCGCTGTCCAGCGCCTGCAGGGCCTGGCGCGTGGCGCTTTCGATGGCGGCCCAGTCGCCGGCACGCACGGCCTTGGCATCGACCATCCAGGTACCGCCGACACACATCACACTGGTCAGGGCCAGGTAGTCCCGCGCGTTGCGCGCATTGACGCCACCGGTCGGGCAGAAACGGATGTCACCGAACGGTCCGCCCAGCGCCTTGAGCGCTGCCACGCCGCCACAGATCTCGGCGGGGAATAGCTTGAAGCGGCGATAGCCCATGGCGTAGCCGAGCATGATTTCCGAGGCGCTGGCGACGCCCGGCAGCAGCGGCAGCGACCCTTGCAACGCGGCCTCGAGCAGCGCCGGCGTGCTGCCGGGCGAGACGATGAACTGTGCACCGGCGGCCTCGGCCTGCTCCAGCATGTTGGCGTCGAGCACGGTGCCGGCGCCGACGATCAGCTCCGGGCGCTGCTCGCGCAGCAGGCGAATGGCGCCCAGGCCCTGCGCCGAACGCAGGGTGATCTCGAGCACGCGCAGGCCACCGGCGGCCAGAGCATCGGCCAGCGGCAGGATGTCCGCCTCACGCTCGATGGTGATCACCGGCAGGATGCGCGCAGCGCTGCACCACTTGTCGATCAGGGCGATCTTGTCGTTCATGGCGTCAACGCTGGTTTGGATAGATGTCATGGAAGATTCCTTGCGGCCTCAGGGGCACCAGTAGATTTCGAGGGGACGGGCGAGGAAGGCGCGAATCGGCATCGCTTCGTAGGGCTCGCCAGCCAGGGCCTGGTTGAGCGTGGCCAGCTTGCCCGGGCCGTGCAGGGCGAGCAGGGTCAGCCGCGCGCTGACCAGCAGCGCCAGGGACATGCTCAGGCGCTGGCGCGGCACAGTCGGCGCCTGCATCGGCAGGCAACGCCGCGTGCCACGCGGGTCGAGCGCCTGCTGCAGATTCGGGCTGTCCGGGAACAGCGAGGCGGTGTGGCCGTCTTCACCCATGCCCAGCACCAATACGTCGATGGACGGCAGTTCGGCCAATGCGGCATCAGCACGTTCGGCGGCCTGCTCGAGGCTTGCCGCGCTCTGGTACAGGCCGACCAGGCGCGCCGCGGCGGCCGGCCCCTGCAGCAGGTGGCGACGCAGCAGGCCTTCATTGCTGTCGGGATGGCTGACCGGCACCCAGCGCTCGTCGGCGAGGCTGACGGTGACCTTGGCCCAATCCAGTTCCTGCTGCGCTAGGCGTTCGAAGAAGGCGATCGGGCTACGGCCGCCGGACACCACCAGCGTCGCCGCACCGCGCTCGGCAATCGCGCCGCGCAGGGCATTGCTCACGGTCAGCGCCAGTTCGCCGGCCAGCTGCTCGGCGTCACCAAGGCTGAAACCCAGGGTCTGCACCGGCAGATCGAGATTAGAGATCGTCATACCAACTCCTGCCATCACGGCTGATCAGGGCAATCGAGGCAGCCGGTCCCCAGCTGCCTGCTGCGTAAGGTTTGGGTGGGGCGCCGACGCGCTGCCAGCCGTCGATCAGCTGGTCGCACCACTTCCAGGCGTATTCGATTTCGTCCTTGCGCACGAAGAGGTTCTGGTTGCCCTTCATCACTTCCAGCAACAGCCGCTCGTAGGCGTCGGGGATGCGCGGGCTCTTGTAGGTTTCCGAGAAATTCAGCTGCAGCGGGCCGCTGCGCAGCTGCATGCCCTTGTCCAGGCCCTGGTCCTTGGTCATCACCAGCAGCGAGATGCCCTCCTGCGGCTGCAGGCGGATGATCAGCTTGTTGCCGATCAGCTGGCGCTGCTCCGGGGCAAAGATGTAGTGCGGCGGAGCCTTGAAGTGGATAACGATCTGCGACAGCTTCTGCGGCATGCGCTTGCCGGTACGCAGGTAGAACGGCACGCCGGCCCAGCGCCAATTGCAGATCTCCGCGCGCAGGGCAACGAAGGTCTCGGTGTCGCTCTGGGTGTTGGAGTTTTCTTCCTCCAGATAGCCCGGTACATGGCGGCCGAGGATGCTGCCGGCGACGTACTGGCCGCGCACCAGCTGCTGACCGAGCTGCTCCGGCGCAATCGGCGCCAGCGCCTTGAGCACCTTGACCTTCTCGTCGCGGATGCTGTCGGCCGAGAGGTCGCTGGGCGGGTCCATGGCGATCAGGCAGAGCAGCTGCAACAGGTGGTTCTGGATCATGTCGCGCAGCTGGCCGGCCTGGTCGAAGTAGCCCCAGCGGCCTTCGATGCCGACGGTTTCGGCAACGGTGATCTCCACGTGGGAGATGTGATTCTGGTTCCACTGGGTTTCGAACAGGCTGTTGGCGAAACGCAGGGCGATCAGGTTCTGCACCGTGTCCTTGCCCAGGTAATGGTCGATGCGATAGGTGCGGTCTTCCGGGAAGAAGCGCGCCACCGCGTCGTTCACTTCGCGGGACGACTCCAGGTCGTGGCCGATGGGCTTTTCCAGCACTACGCGGGTGCGCTCGGCCAGGCCCGCCTCGGCCAGCCCGGCGCAGATCGCACCGTAGACAGATGCCGGCGTGGCAAAGAAGGCGACGATGCTATCCGCATTGCCGGCCTTGTCCGCCAGCGCGGCAAAATCCTCGGCGCGGCGGAAATCCATGCTCAGGTAGTCCAGGCGCGCCATGAAGCGCTGAAGAACGGCTTCGTCGAGTTCGCGCTCGCCGACGTGGCGACGCAGATGTTCTTCGATCATCGCCAGATGGCTTGCCGCCTCGCCGCTCTCGCGAGCCAGCGCGAGCAGGCGCGTTTCGGTTGGCAGCAGACCGGCGCGATCGAGCTGATAGAGCGCGGGAAACAGCTTGCGCAGGGCCAGATCACCGAGGGCGCCGAACAGCGCCAGGGTGCAGGGTTCGACAGATAGTGGCGTCATGATGTTTGTTCTTCTACTAAAACTGCACTATGAATACACGGCGATGCCCGGTTATTCAAGCTCAATGTAGTAATAAAAACAACATTTACTGCAAAACAAGATTCCTATGGTCGCTCCGCATCTCGCTCAGTAGCATAGGCGACCCCTTTGGCAAGCCGCATCAGGACTGACATGGACCGCGTACACAACCTGCTCGAGCATATCCAGCGCCGCATCGACGACCTCAACAAGGCCGAGCGCAAGGTCGCCGAGGTGATCCTGCGCAACCCGCAGCAAGCCACCCGCTTCAGCATCGCCACCCTGGCGCAGACCGCGCAGGTCAGCGAGCCGACAGTGAATCGCTTCTGTCGCTCGTTCGGCGTCAGCGGTTATCCGGAACTGAAGATGCAGTTGGCGCAGAGCCTGGCCAGCGGCGCCGCCTACGTCAGCCAGGCGGTGGAACCCGACGACGGCCCGGCGGAGTACACGCGCAAGATCTTCGGCTCGGCCATCGCCTCGCTGGACAGCGCCTGCCAGAGCCTCGACCCACAGTTGGTCAGCCGCGCCGTGGACCTGATGATCCAGGCCAGGCAGATCCACTTCTTCGGCCTCGGCGCCTCGGCCTCGGTGGCGCTGGATGCGCAGCACAAGTTCTTCCGCTTCAACCTGGCGGTCACCGCGCATTCGGACGTCCTGATGCAGCGCATGCTGGCGTCGGTGGCGCACACGGGCGAGCTGTTCGTGATCATTTCCTACACCGGGCGCACCCGCGAACTGGTGGAAGTGGCGCGCATCGCCCGGCAGAACGGCGCCTCGGTACTCGGCCTGACCGCCGCCGGCTCGCCGCTGGCGCAGGCCAGCACGCTGAGCCTGAACATTCCGCTGCCCGAGGACACCGACATCTACATGCCGATGACCTCGCGCATCATCCAGCTCACCGTGCTCGACGTGCTCGCCACCGGCATGACCCTGCGCCGCGGCGTGGATTTCCAGCCGCACCTGCGCAAGGTGAAGGAAAGCCTCAACGCCAGCCGCTATCCGGCGGATGAAGAGCCGAGCTAGAGCAACCGCGCCGGCGGAGATGTTGTTTTAACAACATCTCGCCATCACACACCGGAACGCGCCGGATCAGCGTGCCAGCGCCTGCTCCAGCGCCACCCCGGCGCCCTCCAGTCCCGGAAACTCAGCAGTCACCAGCCACACCGGCACATCGCCAAGATAGCCGCTCATGCAGCCCTTGCTGGTAAAGCCGTGAGCAAAACCACTGGCCGCGAAGAAATCGGCGAAACGCGGCACCACACCACCGACGATATACACCCCACCGCGCGCACCGAGCGTGAGCACGTTGTTGCCGGCAACCCGGCCGAGCCACACGCAGAACTGCTCCAGGGTCGCCACCGCCACATGATCGCCCGCGAGCGCGGCCGCGGTGACTTCAGCCGGCGAAGCCAGTCGCGGCGACAAACCGGCCAGGGCACAGACCGCCCGGTAGAGCAGCAACAGGCCACCGCCGCTGAGCACGTCTTCGGCACGCACATGGCCAAGCTGCGCAAAAAGCATCTGCCACAGCGCCGCCTCGTGCGCATCCGCCACGGGCAGATCGACGTGCCCGCCCTCCCCCGGCAACGCACGCCAGTCGCCACCGCCCAAGGGCATCAACGCGGCGACGCCAAGCCCGGTGCCCGGCCCGATGACCAGCGCTGGCGCATCCGCCTCGGCCGCGCCAGCACAGATCAGGCGCCGCCCCGCTTCGCCCACCCGCGTCATGCCCAGCGCCATCGCGGCGAAGTCATTGATCAGCAGCAGCTCGTCCAACTGCAGGGCACCACAGAAGTCGCGGCGCGTCAGCCGCCAGTGATTGTTGGTGAAGGTGAACTGCTCACCCTTGACCGGCCCGGCACAGGCCAGACACATGGCGCGAACGCTGCCCGGTGCCAGGCCAAGCGTTGACAGGTAATGCTCGACCGCCTGTTCCGGGGTTTCGAAATCCGCTGCCGGCAGCACCCGTACCGACTCCAGCTGCGAGTCGCGCCACAGCGCCAAGCGCGCATTGGTTCCGCCGATATCTCCGACCAGCGCCAGCGTCATCGCAGCGCCTCCAGCCCGGCAGCGAACACGCTGGCGCCCTGCTCGGCGGAGCTGAATGCCGCCCGCATAAAACCGAACAACTCGCGCCCGCAGCCCTGCACACTCGCAGCCGGCGCAGCAGCCGGCGATCGGCCAGCCAGCTCAGCGGCATCGACCAGCACCTCGAGCACACCGTTCTGCCCATCCACACGCAGCAGATCGCCGTCACGCACGCGCGCCAGCGGGCCGCCATCGATTGCCTCGGGGCACACATGGATCGCCGCCGGCACCTTGCCCGACGCACCGGACATGCGCCCGTCAGTGACCAGCGCGACCTTGAAACCGCGGTCCTGCAACAGACCGAGATAGGGCGTCAGCTTGTGCAACTCGGGCATGCCGTTGGCACGCGGCCCCTGGAAGCGCACCACTGCAACGACGTCTCGCTCCAGCTCGCCCGCCTTGAACGCCTCGACCAGCTCCAGCTGATCGGCAAAGACCCGCGCCGGCGCTTCCACGACGCGATGCTCGGGCGCCACGGCGGACACCTTCATCACGCCACGGCCGAGATTGCCGCTCATCACCCGCAGCCCGCCTTCGGCCGAGAACGGTCGCGCGACCGGCCGCAGGATGCTTTCGTCCAGGCTCGCCGCAGCGCCTTCACGCCAAGTCAGCCGACCGTCTTCGAGGAAGGGCTCCTGGGTGTAGCGATTGAGGCCGCGACCCATCACGGTATGCACATCCTCGTGCAGCAGGCCGGCCGCGATCAGCTCGCGCACCAGCAGCGCGACGCCGCCCGCGGCATGGAAGTGATTGATGTCTGCTGAACCATTGGGATAGACCCGCGCCAGCGTCGGCACCACTGCGGAAAGGTCGGCCATGTCCTGCCAGGTCAGCTGGATGCCCGCCGCTTGGGCGATGGCCGGCATGTGCAGGGTGTGATTGGTCGAGCCGCCGGTGGCATGCAGCGCGACGATGGCGTTGACCAATACGCGCTCGTCGACGAACTCACCGAGCGGCGTGAAGCTGCCGCCCTGTGGCGTCAGTCGAGTGACCTGCCGCGCGGCCTCGGCGGTCAGCGCATCGCGCAATGGCGTGCCCGGGTTGACGAAGGAAGAGCCCGGCAAGTGCAGGCCCATGACCTCCATCAGCATCTGGTTGGTGTTGGCGGTGCCGTAGAAGGTACAGGTACCGGGACTGTGATAGGCCTGCATTTCCGCCGCCAGCAGCTCGTCGCGACCTGCCTTGCCTTCGGCGTAGCGCTGGCGCACCGCGGCCTTGTCCTTGTTGGCCAGGCCGGACGGCATCGGACCGGCCGGCACGAACACAGCGGGCAGATGACCGAAACGCAGCGCACCGATCAGCAATCCGGGAACGATCTTGTCGCAGATGCCGAGCAGCAGCGCACCATCGAACAGGTTGTGCGACAGCGCCACCGCGGTGCTCATGGCGATCACCTCGCGACTGGCAATGGCCAGCTCCATGCCCGGCTCGCCCTGGGTGACACCGTCACACATCGCCGGCACACCGCCGGCCACCTGCCCCACCGAGCCGATATCGCGCAGCGCCTGGCGCAGGTGCTCAGGGTAGTCCTCATAGGGCTGATGCGCCGAGAGCATGTCGTTGTAGGCCGTGACGATGGCGATGTTGGCCGCATCCGGTAGCCGCAGGCGCTGCTTGTCCTGCGCGCCGCAACCGGCAACGCCATGGGCGAAGTTCGCGCATTGCGCGCCGTTGCGGGCAGGCCCGGCACTGGCAGCGCCGCGAACCATGGCGAGATAGGCTTCGCGCGTAGGCCGGCTACGCTCGATCAGGCGCTGGGTGACTTCGACCACTACGGGATGCATGAAAACCTCCTGATTTGTAGTTTTTATAAACAATCAGGCGGCATCATAACGACGAGCGGGACGATTTCGAAGAAATATGTTTGTTTAAACAACAAAATCACACCACGCTCAACGACGTAGCAGTTCTAGCTGACGACGTAGCTGGGCGGCTTGCGCCTTTTCCGCCCGCAGCCCGGAAGTCAACTCAGCCTTGTCCTGCTCCAGGCGCACGATCACCTGACCAAGACCATCCAGCAGTTCGCGCAGCACTTCCAGTTCTCGGCATTGGCTCTGCCGGCCCATCCATAGCAGCCAGAGCAATACCAGTAGCACCATCACGCCGCACAGCGAGGTGCCGATCAGCAGCCAGGCGAGGCTCATTGCACTCATCGTTTCGCTCCTTTGATTGCGGCGCAGTGCCGCTTCCAGAGACTCAACGATATGTAGCTTATAATTACAGGTCGATAATGTTTACTTGCACAGGTAAACATTTGCAGCAGGTCATTGCCGCCATCTGCTAGTGGAGGACGGCTATGGACCACGCAGGCCGCCCGGCGATGTGCCAGCATGACGCAGAGCCACTGCGACCACCTGTCGTGATTCCTTACAGGTCGACAGAGGATTATTCGCCGACGTCCACCGGTCGCCGCACATCGTCGTCATGGCCAGGGTCGCGATGTTCCAGCTGCAGGAACAATGCGGCAGCGAGCATCGCCATACCGCCGACGCAGAGAAACGTCAGCTGAAATGCCCGCAGCACCTCGCTGCCCTGCGCGTCGTCCACGGTGAAGCCTCCCAGCAGCGCACCGGCGGTGGCGACGCCAAGGCTCATTGATAGCTGCACCACCACCGACAGCAGGCTATTGCCGCTACTGGCGTCGGCATGGCTAAGGCCGACCAGGGTGACGGTGTTCATCGCGGTGAACTGCATCGAGTTGACCATGCCGATCAGGCCCAGATGCACCAGCAGCAGCCAGGTCGGCGTTTGTCCATCGATGGTCGCCAGGCTGGCGATCAGGCAGCCGAGCAGCAGTGTGTTGCCGATCAGCAGACGGCGATAACCGAGACGATCGATGATCGGCTTGGCCAGGGATTTGACCGCCATCGCACCCAAGGCCAGCGGAATCATGCTCATCCCGGCCTTCGCCGGCGAATAGCCAAGCGCCACCTGCAGCAGCAATGGCAACAGGAACGGCAGCGCGCCACCACCCAGCCGGGCAAACAGGTTGCCGAAGATGCCCACCGCAAAGCTGCGCGTATGGAACAGCTTGGGGCTGAACAGCGGCGCATCGATGCGCCCGGCGCGCAGCCAGTAGGCCGCCATGCACGCTGCGCCGCCGAACAGCAGCAGCATCACGCGGGCATGCGACATGTGCATCTGGCCGAGCCCCTCCAGCGCAATGGTGACCAGCACCATCGCTGCGCCGAACAGCAGGAAGCCGAGCGTATCGAAGCGCACCCGCTCGGGCCCTTTGAGATCGGGCATGAAGCGCAGCGCGGCGATGCAGCCAATCACGCCCACCGGCAGATTGATCAGGAAGATCCAGTGCCAGGAGGCGTACTCCACCAGCCAGCCACCCAGGGTTGGCCCGAGCAACGGGCCGACCAGTCCTGGCAGCGCGATAAAGGCCATGATCCGCACGAAGTCGCTGCGCGGAAATGCCCGCAGCACCACCAGCCGCCCCACCGGCAGCATCAGCGCTCCACCCAGCGCCTGCAGCACGCGGGAAGCCACCAGCTGGTTGAAGCTGGTCGACAACGCGCACAACAGCGAGCCCACGGAAAACAGCACGATGGCAGTCACGAAGATGCGCCGGCTACCGAAGCGGTCAGCAATCCAGCCGGATGCCGGAATCAGCAGCGCCACCGTGAGCATGTAGGCGATCACCACGCCCTGCATGCGCAGGGGGTTTTCCGCCAGATCACGCGCCATGGCCGGCAGCGCGGTATTGAGAATGGTGCCGTCCAGCGTCTGCATGAAGAAGGCGATGGCCACCAGCCACGGAAGAATCCGCGCGGTACGGGCGTCGAGTGAGACGGGCGGTTGCATGAAGTCCCCGGATACGAAAGGTGCACCATCTTAGAGGATTCGTTCGGCGCCGGTTCGGGTCGCTGCACTCCGCACACCCACACCAAGAGCCACTGTGACGACCTGTCGCAGTTAGCCTGCAGCGCCCGCAAACAGCCGTCTGCAGCGGCATACAGCTTTGCATTCAGAGACCGGTAACAAAATATTTCTTGGGAAATTGACGCGAATCATTATCATTCGGAAGCGCAAGTGCAATCTTCGCTCCGTCTTTTTCTGTTTCCGGAGAATTCCCAATGCGCATCCCCGCCACACTGGCCATCACCACCCTGCTGCTCACCCCGCTCGCCCAGGCGAAGGAATACCCCATCGGCGAACCGCAGCAGTGCGGCGGCATGGAGGTCGGCGCGGTGTATCTGCAGCCGGTCGAAATGGACCCACCGGGCATGATGCGTGCCGCGGCCGAGTCCGACGTGCATCTCGAGGCCGATATCAGCGCTACCGAAGACAACCGCAACGGCTGGCAGGAAGGCAGCTTCGTGCCCTACCTGAGCATCCACTACACGCTGCGCAAGAAGGGTTCCGACGAAGTCGTCGAAGGCGATTTCCATCCGATGGTGGCAAACGACGGCCCGCACTACGGTGACAACGTCAAGCTGCGCGGCCCAGGCAAGTACCAGTTGACCTACAAGATCCTGCCGCCAGGCTCGGGGCACGCCATGTTCGGTCGCCACACCGACAAGGAAACCGGCGTCGCCCCCTGGTTCGAAGGCTGCGAGCTGACGTACGAGTTCACCTACGCCGGCATCGGCAAGAAAGGGGGCTACTGATGCGTCGCGCCGGGCAATCGCTGCTCGGCGTGCTGCCGCTACTGGTCGGGCTCGCGAGCCCGGCGCAGGCCGCGCTGCCGACGTACGAGCTGACCATACGTGACGGCCACTTCGAGCCAGCGACCATCGAAGTCCCTGCCCGTCAGCGCTTCAAGATCATCGTGCACAACGCCGGCAGCGGGCCGACCGAGTTCGAGAGCACCCCGCTACGCGTCGAGAAGGTGCTGTCACCCGGGGTGACCTCCTTCGTCGTGATCCACCCGCTGAAGCCGGGCCGCTATCCATTCTTCGACGAATTCCATATGGATCTTCCCGAAGGCGAGATCGTCGCCAAGTAGTTGCTTTTCTGAGGAGAGTCCCATGGGCCAATCCATGTTCATCGTCTGGCGCGAAAGCGTCGAGGCCCTGCTGGTCATCGGCATCCTGCATGCCTGGCTGCGCCAGCAACCAGGCGCGGCCAATGCGCTGCGCATGCTCTGGGCCGGTGTCGCTGCCGGTCTCGGTCTGGCCGCTGCGCTGGGCTGGGGCGTATTGCAGGCCGGCGACTGGCTGGCGGGCAGCGGTGGCGAATGGTTCCAGTGCGCGATGCTGCTGGTAGCCAGCCTGCTGATCCTGCACATGGTCGGCTGGATGCATCAGCATGGCCGCACGTTGAAGACCAGCCTGCAGAACAGCGCTGCGGAAAAGCTCAGCCAGGGCAGCGGCATCGGCCTGCTGCTGCTGGCCATGCTCGCCGTCGGTCGTGAAGGCAGCGAGACGGTGGTGTTCCTCTACGGCATCGGTAACCAGCAGGCGGGTATGGACCTCACCCGCTTCGTCATCGGCGGTGTACTCGGTTTCGTCCTCGCCCTACTCAGTTATGCAGCCCTGCAGGCCGGCAGCCGCTACTTCAGCTGGCGGCGTTTCTTCCAGGTCAGCGAAGTGATGTTGCTGCTGCTCGGCGGCGCATTGCTGATGGCCGCGCTGGATCGCTTCAGCGGCCAGCTGATGGGTATGGACGTACCGGAAGTGCTGTACACGGTGTTCGGCGATCCGCTCTGGGATACCTCGGCCCTGCTGGATGATGGCGGCACGCTCGGCGGCACCCTGGCCGGCCTCACCGGCTATCGCGCCATGCCTTCGCTGGCCGCCGCGGTAGTTCTGGGCCTTTACTGGCTCGCCGCGTGGGCATGGCTCAAACCGCGGGTACAGGTGCAGCTCGCTGCGAGGCCAGCATGATCACCCAGGCGCCGTGGCTGGCGCGACTCGGTGACCTGCTGCGCCAGCATGCGAAAGCCATTCGCGCGCTGCAGTGGCTGGTGGTGGGGTTCTACCTGACGCTACTGGTGATCCCCGCCTTTCTTGATCTGCCGCCGGCCCAGGCCGGCATGCTCGACAACCTGACGGTACTGGCGCAGTTCATCTTCTGGGGCTTGTGGTGGCCCTTCGTGCTGCTGTCGATGATCTTCTTCGGCCGCCTGTGGTGCGGAGTGCTCTGCCCCGAAGGCTCGCTCAGCGAGTGGATCAGCTGGCGCGGGCTGAACAAACGCACGCCGCGCTGGGTGCGCTGGAGCGGCTGGCCGACCATCGCCTTCATCCTCACCACCGTCTACGGCCAGCTGATCAGCGTCTATGACTATGCCCAGGCGGCACTGCTGATCCTCGGCGGCTCCACCGTCGCGGCGATGCTGGTGGGCTTTCTCTACGGCCGCGGCAAGCGGGTCTGGTGCCGCCATCTGTGCCCGGTCAGCGGCGTGTTCGCCCTGCTCGCCCGCTTGGCGCCGGTGCACTACAAGGTCGACGAACAGCGCTGGCTGGAAAATCGCGAACCGCACCTGCCGACACCCAACTGCGCCCCGCTGATTGACATCCGTCGCATGCAGGGCAATGCCGATTGCCATGCCTGTGGCCGCTGCAGCAGCCAGCGCGGTGCAGTGCAGCTGAGCGCCCGTTCGCCCAATTCTGAAATCCTCATCGTCGGCGGTCAGCAGCAAAGCGATCACTGGGACAGCACCCTGTTGCTGTTCGGCATGATCGGCCTGGCCATGGGCGCCTTCCAGTGGACGGTCAGTCCCTGGTTCATCACCCTCAAGCAGGCCGCCGCGGAATGGCTGGTGGATAGCGACATCATCTGGCCGCTGGAAGCCAACGCGCCTTGGTGGCTGCTGACCCACTATCCGCAGGCCAACGATGCCTTCACCTGGCTCGATGGCGCCGTGATCCTCACCTACATCTTCGGTGCCTCGTTGCTCGTCGGCGGCGCGTTGTGGCTACTGCTGCGCGCCGCCGTGCGGGTAATGCGCCGTGGCGACAATGTGTTCCAGCACCTCGCATTGGCACTGGTGCCGCTGGGTGGCGCCGGGCTGTTTCTCGGCCTGTCCGCCACCACGGTCAAGCTACTGCGCTACGAGGGCTTGCTACTGGCCTGGGCGCAACCGGCTCGCGCCGCGCTGCTGATCGGTGCCGTGGCGTGGAGTCTGTACCTGGCGTGGAACGTGATCAGCCGTCACGGCGGCAACGGCATGCGCCGGCTGCTGGCGTTCGCCTGCGTCAATGCCGGTTGCGCGCTGGTGGGCTATGGCTGGTGGCTGCAGTTCTGGGGCTGGAGCTGAGGTCGATCAGGCCTTGAGTGGGGTGCCCGTTGCGGCACCCCGCAGCGGCCTATCCACGCAGCACGAAGGATGGGAACAGTCGATCCAGGCGCTCCCACAGGCGCTGCTGATCGTAGGGTGCGCGGCTCTCGGCGAGGCTGTCGTCGAGCATGCGCGCGGTGCGCACGCACTGCACGGCGAAGCGTTCGACACCCAGCCGGCGCAGGCGCTGAGCCATGTCCCACAGCATGTCGGCGTCGAACAGTTGCCAGTGCACGGTGGTCCGGCACTCATGCTCGACGCCGCTTTCCAGCAGGTGTTCGAGACTCTTCCAGTTGGCCTTGCCGCTGCCATCCACGCCGGTGATCGCGCTGCTGTGCTCGGGTAGCGCCTTGATGTCGAAACCGACCCAATCCACCAGCGGCAGGATGTTGGCGAACAACTTCGGTTTGATGCCGGCGCTGTGCAGGCCGACCTTGTAGCCCAGCGCCCGCACCTGGGCGATGGCCTCGGGCAGCGCGGTCTGCAGGGTCGGCTCGCCACCGCTGAACACCACCGCCTCGAGCAGGCCGACGCGCTGTTCGAGAAAGGCGAGAATCTCCGACCAGGGCTTCTCCTCGTTGCCACAGGCCGGGATCAGCTGCGGATTGTGGCAGTAGCGGCAGCGCCAGCCGCAGCCCTGGCAGAACAGCACGCAGGCCAGATGGTCGGGGAAATCCAGTGTGGTCAGGGGGACCAGCCCCCCGACGCGAAGTGCTGCGGTCACCGCGCCGCTGCTTCAGTGAAATGCAGGCGCTCGCGATGCTCGGACTGCTTGCCCGGATTGAATGCGGTAACCGGGCGGTGATAGCCCATCACGCGGGTCCAGACTTCGCAACGTTGGCGCTGGTCCTGGGGCAGTTGGCTGGCTGGGTTCATGGTGACGCTCCTTTTGCTTAGGGTTGATTATGCGGCGCCGCACCTCTTGGAGCGGCGTGACACGGGATCGCAGATCAGACCGCCAGGGCCGCTTCGGCTTGCTGCTTGTGCAGCAGCGCCTCATCGCACTTCGGGCAGAACTCGTGCTCGCCAGCGAGATAACCGTGCACCGGGCAGATCGAGAAGGTGGGCGTTACCGTCAGGTAAGGCAGGCGGTAACGCGACAGCGCATTGCGTACCAGCTTCTTGCAGGCCTCGGCCGAGGAAATCTGCTCGGCCATGTACAGGTGCAACACGGTGCCGCCGGTGTACTTGCACTGCAGCTCGTCCTGCAGCTCCAGGGCCTCGAAGGGGTCGTCGGTGAAGCCGACCGGCAGTTGCGAGGAGTTGGTGTAGTACGGCGCCTCGGCCGAACCCGCCTGGAGGATGTCGGGGAAGCGCTTGCGGTCTTCCTTGGCGAAACGATAGGTGGTGCCTTCGGCCGGCGTCGCCTCGAGGTTGTAGAGGTGCCCGGTGTCTTCCTGGAACTGCACCAGCCGCGCCCGCACGTGGTCGAGCACCTCGATCGCCAGCGCGCGACCGGCAGCGGTCTGCAGACCCTCGGTGTCGTCGGTGAAATTGCGCACCATCTCGTGCAGCCCGTTCACCCCGATGGTGGAGAAGTGATTGCGCAGTGTGCCCAGATAACGCTTGGTGTAGGGGTAGAGCCCGGCATCCATATGGTGCTGGATGACCTTGCGCTTGACCTCCAGACTCTGCCGCGCCATGTCCAGCAGCGTATCCAGCTGCTCGAGCAGCGCCACCTTGTCGCCGCGGTAGAGATAGCCCAGGCGTGCACAGTTCACCGTCACCACGCCCAGCGAACCGGTCTGCTCGGCAGAGCCGAACAGCCCGCCGCCACGCTTGAGCAGCTCGCGCACGTCCAGCTGCAGGCGGCAGCACATCGAACGCACCTGGTTCGGCTGCATGTCCGAATTGAGGAAGTTCTGGAAGTACGGCAGCCCGTAGCGCGCGGTCATCTCGAACAGGCGCTCGGCGTTCTCGCTGTCCCAGGGGAAGTCGTGGGTAATGTTGTAGGTCGGGATCGGGAAGGTGAAAACCCGGCCGAGGCCGTCACCGGCCTGCATCACTTCTATATAGGCACGGTTGATCAGCTCCATCTCGGCCTGCAGCTCGCCGTAGGCGAAGGGCATCTCCTCGCCGCCGATGTAGGGGATCTGTTCGCGCAGGTCTTCAGGGCAGACCCAGTCGAAGGTCAGGTTGGTGAACGGGGTCTGCGTGCCCCAGCGCGACGGCACATTGAGGTTGTAGATGAACTCCTGAATGGCCTGGCGGATTTCGGCGAAGCCAAGGTTGTCCTTGCGCACGAACGGTGCGAGGTAGGTATCGAAGCTGCTGAACGCCTGCGCGCCGGCCCACTCGTTCTGCAGCGTGCCGAGAAAATTGACCATCTGCCCCAGCGCGCTGGACAGATGCTTGGGCGGGCCGGCCTCAACCCGCCCCGGAATCCCGTTGAAGCCCTCATTGAGCAGGGTCCGCAGTGACCAGCCAGCGCAATAGCCGGCGAGCATGTCCAGGTCATGGATATGCAGATCGCCTTCGCGATGCGCCGTGCCGATCTCCGGGCTGTAGACCTCGTCCAGCCAGTAGTTGGCGGTGACCTTGCCAGACACGTTGAGGATCAGCCCGCCGAGTGAGTAGCCCTGGTTGGCGTTGGCGCGCACCCGCCAGTCTTCGCGGGAGAGGTATTCGTTCATCGAGGCGGCGACGTCGACCACCACCTTGCGATCTCGGCGCAGACGCGCATGGCGTTCGCGGTAGACGATGTAGGCCCTGGCGGTATCGAAGTAGCCGGCTGCCATCAGGGCACGCTCGACGCCGTCCTGCACCTGCTCCACCTCCACCGCCGTGCGATGGGCCAGTTGCTGACGAACGACCTCGGCCAATGCCTGTGCCATTGCCAACTCGAACTCGCCGGTCGCCGCGCCTGCCGCCGCGATGGCGCGCTCGATCTTGTCCACTTCGAACGCCGCCAGTCGGCCATCGCGCTTGCGCAGTGAAACCGGTTTCGCCACCTCTGCCTGCCTGGGCATCAACGCCTCCATAACCATATGTAGTTAATTTATTCGCCGAAAACACAATATGGTGTGACTTTAGAGGTGGAACCTCATTACCGAATTGATCATCGTCAAGCACAGGCAAGTGATCGCCGGACGGCGCCGACGGCTCATGACCGACACTCTTGTCCGTGATCAAGGAAGCGGCGGACACCGGGCTCCTAGGATGCAGGCTGATAAACCCGGTTCAGTCCGGGGGAGGACACATGCTCACTGAAAAAACCCTGGTCGCGGAATTGCGCCGCCACCATCTGTTCAGCCGACTGCCCGAGGCGGCGTTACAGGAGGTGTGCACCTCTGCCAACCTGAAGCGCCTGCCTGCGGGGGCCTCGCTGTTTCATCAGGGCGACAAAGCCGATCGCTTCTATTTCCTCTTCAGCGGCCAGATCAAGCTGCACCGCGTAGTCTGCGACGGGCAAGAGAAGCTGGTGGAAGTGATGCGTGCCGGTGAATCGTTCGCCGAAGCGCTGTTGTTCAAGGGCACGCCGAGCTATCCGGTCAGCGCCACCGCGCTAAAGGCCAGCCTGGTGGCGAGCCTGAACGGACCGCATTACCGGCGCATTCTCGAGCAGCACCCGGATATCTGCCTGGACATCCTCGCCACCCTGAGCATTCGGCTGCACCAGCGTATGACCGAGATCGACACCCTCACCCTGGCCAACGCCAGCCATCGAGTGGTGCGCTTTCTCGCGCAATCGCAGCAGGACGACAGCGGCGTGGTGGTGCTTGATGTGCCGAAACGCTTGATCGCGTCGAAACTGGGCATTCAGCCGGAAACCTTCTCGCGCATCCTGCATCGGCTGATCGACGCCGGGACCATATCGGTCCAGCGGCGACGCATCGAGATTCTCGACAACCGCAAGCTCGCCGCCTATGACGAGTGACCTGCGGCAGAACGCCCCAGTGATCTTGATTGCTGTCAAAGCCAGTCGACGGCGCGCCTTGGAAAATGACCCGCGTCACGCCACCGTCAGGAAAACGCGATGATCACCACAACGCCTGCGCCCCTGGTCTATTCATGCTCCGGTTGTTCGAATGTCGCGCAGCTGGCCAACACCCTGGCGGTGCGCCTCGATCGCGCCGGGCTGGCGGAAATGTCCTGCATCGCCGGCGTCGGCGGGCGCGTTGCAGCGCTGGTGAAGAAAGCCAACTCCGGCCGCCCCATTCTCGCCATCGACGGCTGCCCGATGCATTGCGCCCGAGCCTGCCTCGCGCAGCACGGCGTGACACCCGACGTGCACATCACCCTCAGCAGCTACGGCTTGCGCAAGCGCTATCGGGAAGACTGCAGCGAGGAGGAGATCAGCGCGCTGTTCGATGACATGAAAGACATTATCGCCAGTGACCGGATGCAGCTGCGCACGGCCTGAAACCCACGGACTGAGCGTGTCGCTGGAATCGCGGAACAGGTCGTTCCAGCGGGTAGCGCGCCCTGCCGCCCCCCGCACTGCTGCGCCGCGCCGGGGTTCGGGCCGATACCTCGGTCCGCCTCCGGACGCTATCCAAAGCAGACTCGCTGCTACAGCGAATCGTCGGGGCGGTCCGCCAGCCTGAGCCTTGCGGGCACAGGCAGTTTGCGACGGCTGCGGGCGGAACAATCGGTCAGGCTCTGGCCGCCTGTGCCCGACCGGCCGCCGCTACCTCCTCGCCGGCACCCTGCAGCAGTTTCCACAGCCAGCTCGGCAGCGTGTCGGGGTCGAGACTGTCGATCAGATTCTTGATCGCCAGGCCCAGCTCGGTATCACCCTCGATAACCAGCCGGCGGCGGAAGAACAGCGTATCCGGGTCTTCCTGACGGCTGGCCAACAGCAGGAACTCGCGCCAGTTGCCGCGAATGGTCACCTCCACCGGTGCCTGCGCCGCAATGCGCAGCTGCTCGCGCTCGCAGGTCAGGCACCAGGCAAGGCCGAGGTCGGCGACTTCGAGCTTCATCCAGTGGCCGTCAAGCACGTCGAAGGCGCCATCGCTCAGTGCTTCGGCGAATACCTGATTGAGGCTGCGCTCCAGCGCCAGGCGCTGGAGCAGGAATGGCGTCTTGGCCGCAAGCGGCAACAGCCGCCCGCCGAGACTCACCAGATGGGCACGTGGATTCAGCATAATCCGGCCTCCTCGGCGCGCAGCATGCCCGGCTGGCCATGCCAATACCCATTGCAACCGTCCACTGCCAGCGGCGGCAGCGCGCCCTTGCGCACTGCATCGAAGGCAGCGATCACCTCGTCCATACCGGCAGCGCGCGGGCTCAGGCGCAGCAGGTCGGCACCGCTGTCGACCAGGCCCGCGTAGTCGGCGAGCAGGTTGCTGACCGCTGCGGACATGGTCTGGATACCGTTGATGGTGAACAGCGCCTCACCCTCCTGGCTCAGCAGCGGAATGCCCTCGGGATAGTTCTGGCAGCAGAACTGGCAGTCGTCCTTCGGCCGGTTCTCGGCACGGGCGGTGAAGCAGCGCGCCGAATAGGCCAGCGGCAGATGACCGTAGGCGAATATCTCGATTTCCGGCAGCGCCACGCCCAGCTCCTGCAGTTGCGCGCGGGCACTCTTGATCAGCTTGCCGGAGGCTTCCACCGGCGGCACCCAGCGGGTCATGCCGCTGGCCACCAGCTCGGCCAGGGCGTGGCCGTTGTAGAGATTCAGCGCCGGGCCGCCAACGAAGGGCAACTTGCGCTCGGACATCAGCTGCACCGCGCCCATGTCGTTGGCTTCCACCAGCAGCTCGCCGTTGTCGCACAGGCGACGCAGGCTTGATAGCTCGGAAGCGGCTTCGACCAGGGTCAGGCCGGACAAGACCAGTTGCGCCGAGGAGGCTTCAGCCAGATCGCGGGCCAGACCAAGCCAGTCGTCGAGCATCAGCGCGCGGCGCTTGGAGCAAACCGTCTCACCGAGGTAGATCACGTCCAGCGGCTGGCTGGCCATGTTGGCGTAGAAGTCCAGCGTCTGCTGTCGATCCCAGTAGAACAGCACCGGGCCCAGAGAAAGTTTCATGGGTGACTCCTCGTTCATTGCCAGGCCCGGTGATAGGCACCCAGGGTGGTTTGCGAGCCTTCGGAGAGACCGTCCAGCACCTGCCGCCAGCCGGGTTCGACCGCGTAGCGCTGCGGCGCCTTGAGATAGCTGTCCAGCGCCGCGCGCCAGACCCGAGTGACCTGCTCGACATAAGCCGGGCTGCGCTGGCGGCCCTCGATCTTCATCGCGGTGACGCCGATGGCGGACAGCTCGGGGATCAGATCCAGGGTGTTCAGGCTGGTGGGTTCTTCCAGCGCGTGGAAGCGCTGGCCATTGACCATGAAGCGACCTTTGCACAGCGTCGGGTAACCAGCCGATTCGCCTTCGGCGTAGCGGTCGATCAGCACATTGTTGAGGCGCGAGGTCAGCCCTTCCGGCTCCTCGCTCCAGCGCACCGCCTTGGCCGGCGAGCAGACGCCACAGAGATTGGGTGATTCGCCGGTAAGGTACGAAGACAGATGGCAACGACCCTCGGCCATGATGCACAGGCTGCCAAAGGCGAACACTTCGATCGGCACCGGACTGCTCGCCGCGACCTGCTTGACCTGCTTGAGCGAAAGCACCCGCGGCAGCACCGCGCGGCTGATGCCGTAGCGCTGCTGATAGAAGCCCAGCGCGGCGGCATTGGTAGCCGACCCCTGCACCGACAGATGCAGATTGAGTTTGGGATGGCGCTTGCTGGCATAGCCGAGCACGCCGGGGTCGGCCGCGATCAGCGCATCCACGCCCATGTCGGCGGCCTGATCCACGGCGCGCTGCCAGCGATTCCAGCCGTCCGGCTGGGCATAGGTGTTGACGGCGATATACAGCTGCCGGCCCTTCTCGCGGATCAGCTGCAGACCCTTGTCGAGCTGCTTTTCATCGAGATTGAGGCCGGCGAAATGGCGGGCGTTGGTGTCGTCGCGAAATCCGACATAAATGGCATCGGCGCCCTGCTGGACGGCGGCCTTGAGCGCGGGCAGGCTTCCTGCCGGGCAGACCAGGTGCATGATAACTCCTAGACATTCGGGTACATGCGCGCCACGCACCGATGGCGTGGCGGTCGTTCGGCTGAACGGAAAACAGCCGGCAGTCTAGGCAGCTGACCATTGGCCAGCATTGATAGGGGTCAAGTTTGCTCGGACGTCGCGACTGCGACGAAATGCAGCGGAAGGTGCGCGCCAGCTGTGCCGTGGCTGGCGCGCAATTGCCTCAAATGCCCTCGTCGCCCTCGAATTCCTCGGTGGCACGGGCGACCATCTGCCGCCACGCGCCGGACTCCTCACCAAGCAGGCGTATGGCCTTCAGGCTCGCAGCGAAGGCGTCGCGATAGTGCAGCGGATTGTTTTCGCTGGCGGCGCGTTCGGCGAAGGCCTGCGCCTCGCTCAAAAGTGCTTCGAATTCGTTCTGGTCCAGTGCCATGGAGCTCTCCTCGGTTGTGATATGAGGTTAGACCATGGTAGGTCGTCTGCGACTCTCGCCGGCCGACGGGCGCTACTTGAGCTTCAGCCGTCGCGCCAGTTTGTGCAGGTTGCTCGGGTCGACATCCAGCAGGCGGGCGGCCTGCGCCCAGTTCTCGCCGCTGGCCTCCAGCGCCCGGACGATGGCCTGGCGCTGGGCAGCATCGACGGTGTGGCGTAGCGGCAGCACCTCGTCGGCGACTACCGGCTCATCGGCCACCTGCGCCGCGACCACACCGACGGCATGGCTGTCCAGGTCCAGCAGATCGGGCTCCAGCGTCAGGATCTCGCTGCGCGACGCGCCACGGCTGAGCAGGCGCAGCGCCGCGCGGCTGACCACATGCTCCAGCTCGCGCACGTTGCCCGGCCAGGAATAGGCCAGCAGAGCGCGCTCGGCGGCCGGCGACAGGCGCATGCTGCGCAGCCCCAGCCGTGCGCGATTGAGTTCGAGGAAGTGCCCGGCGAGGATCAGCACGTCGTTGCCACGCTCGCGCAAGGGTGGAATCGGCGCCGGATAGACCGACAGCCGGTGATAGAGATCGGCGCGAAAATGTCCGTCACGCACGCTCTCGCGCAGGTTGCGGTTGGTCGCGGCGATGATGCGCACATCGACCTGGCGCGGCTTGTCCGCACCGAGGCGCTGGATCTCGCCGTTCTGCAAGGTGCGCAGCAGCTTGGCCTGCACCGTCAGCGGCAGCTCGCCAACCTCGTCGAGCAGCAGCGTGCCGCCATTGGCGGCGTCGAAACGACCGGGCCGATCAGTGGTGGCACCGGAGAACGCGCCTTTGACGTGGCCGAACAGTTCGCTCTCGGCTAGGGATTCCGGCAGTGCCGCGCAGTTGACGTGCACCAGCGGCTTGTTGCGCCGCCGCGAATGCCGATGCAGCCAGCGCGCGAACAGCTCCTTGCCGACACCGGTCTCGCCCAGCAGCAGCACTGGCAATTCGGAATCGGCCACCACCTGCAGTTCACGCAGCAGTTCGCGGATCACATCGCTCTGACCGAGAATTTCGCCATCGCCATGATCGAGTGCGGCCTCCATCACGTCGCTACGCGCCAGGCGCAGACCGCGATTCTCATGCTCCAGCCGGGTAACCCGCACCGCGGCCTCGATCACCAGGGTGTAGCGCTGCAGGTCGCAGCGGGCGTCATCGCCAAAGGTGCCGGCATGCAGCGCATCCAGCGTCAGCGCACCCCACAGCTTGCCTTCGACGTAGAGGCTGACGCCCATGCAGTCATGCACCGGCAACGGCTCGCCGATGTGCTCGTCGAGCAAACCGTCATAGGGGTCCGGCAGGCGGCTGTCGGGCTCGAACCAGGTCGGCTCGCGTTGGGAGAGGATCGCCGCCAGACGCGGATGCTGCGCCACGACGAAGCGCCGGCCCAGCGCCTCCTGCACCAGCCCTACCGCCGCCAGCGGGCGCAGGCTGTCCTCGTCAAGACGCAACAGCACGACGGCACCGCAGCGAAAGTGCTGGTGCAGGGTGTGCACCAGACGTTGCAGGCGCACCGCGTTGGGCAGTTCGGTGGTCAGGTCGGCAAGCAGTGCGTCAGCCATCATGGTGCTGAATACCCTCATGGTTTTTCGAACCATAACCGCTTCGGGTAATTTCCACCAGCAGCGTGTCGCAGTCGCCAGTTTCCGCGGTGTCGGTGCCTGGCACGGCTGTTGCGATGGACTGGTCATATCCATCAGGACCACTGCCATGACCACCGACCTAATCGACCAGACCCTCGGCAATCTCGCATGTTCGGTGCCGGGTGCCACCCGGGTATTCCGCCAGTTCCGCCTGGACTTCTGCTGCGGTGGCGACCTGCCGCTGAGCGAGGCCGCGGCGCGAATCGATGTCGATCCGCACATCATCGCCGGCGCCCTGCTCGCCCTCGAGCCGGAAGAATCCGAGAAGGACTGGCGCGCCGAGCCCGCTGGCCAGCTGATCGAATACATCCTGGCGCGTTTCCATGAGCGGCATCGCGACCAGTTCCCGGAGCTGATTCGCCTGGCCAGCCGGGTCGAGCAGGTCCATGGCAGCCGCCCCGAATGCCCCAACGGTCTCGCCGAACACCTGTGGCATATGCAGCAGGAGCTGGAAAGCCACATGCTGAAGGAGGAACAGATTCTCTTCCCGATGCTGCAGCGCGGCATGCGCTTCCCGCAGGCGCAGGGGCCGATCTCGGTAATGCGCTACGAGCATCAGGAGCACGGCAACGCTCTGGAGCAATTGGCAGCGCTGACCGATGACATCACTCCGCCGGCCAATGCCTGCAACACCTGGCGCGCGCTGTATCGCGGCCTGGAGGAAATGCGCAGCGATCTGATGCAGCACATCCACCTGGAGAACAACGTGCTGTTCCGTAACGCGGAAATGACCGCGCCGACAGCGAGCGACGAAGGCGTACAACGTATCGAGGTGGCTCAGTCATGAAACAGTATCTGCAACCTATCGCCTGGGGCGTGGCAATGGCCTCGGTCGTCGCTCTGGCCAGCAGCTTCGCCCTGAGCATGGCCGTCAGCACAGCGCAGGCGGCCACTGCACACGATCACAGCCACCCAACGCCCGTCGCCGCCCAAGCTACGCCAGGCGAGCGCTGGGCCACCGACGCCGCTCTGCGCGAAGGCATGACCCGTATCCACGAAGCCGTGCAACGCAGCATGCCAAGTGCCCCCGGCCAGCCGGTCAGTGACGAGTCGGCGGCCGCGCTGCAACGCGACATCGAAGCGGCGACCAGCTATCTCATCGCCAACTGCAAGTTGCCGGAAGCCGCTGACAATGCGCTGCATGGCCTGTTGATCGACCTGCTTAAGGGCGCCGAGGCGCTGTCCGATGCCGAGCAGCGTGAACAGGGCCTGCAGCGCATTTTCGAGGCACTGGAACGTTATCCGCAGCTGTTTGCCGAGCCGGTATGGCGTGACGGATTCGTCGCTCATCTGCACTGATCGCCGACGCGGTACCGAGCCGCGTATGGCCAGATCATGACCGTCATCAACTTCTAACCTGCGTCATCGCCCATCACATGCGCTAGGCTGAAGGCCGACGTTTGTTGTTGTTCAATTGAAACAGGACGCCTTGCATGGTGCTTCACCGCGTACACCACCAGATTCTCCGCAGCCACCACCTGTTCGAACCGCTGAATGAAGAGCAGATGGAAGAACTGCTCAATGCCAGCCAACTGCTCAACCTCGACAAGGGTGACAACCTGTTCCACCAGGGCGAGCCGGCACACAACTTCTACTTCGTCATCTCCGGTGCGGTTAAGGTCTACCGCCTGACGCCCGACGGCCAGGAGAAGGTCTTCGAGGTCATCGGCAACCGCCAGACCTTTGCCGAAGCCATGATGCTAATGGACACGCCCAACTACGTGGCCTCGGCCCAGGCGGTCTGCCCGTCGCAGGTCTACCGGTTCTCCAACGCGGCCTACATGCGCCTGCTGGAAGCCAACCAGCGCCTCACCTTCGCCCTGCTCGGCAAGCTCTGCGTGCGCCTGCACCAGCGCATCAACGAGATCGAAACGCTGTCGCTGAAGAACGCCACCCACCGCGTGGTGCGCTATCTGCTGACGCAACTGGCGCGAGTGAAGGACGGCAGCAACAGCTTCGAGCTACCGATGGCCAAGCAGCTGGTGGCCGGGCACCTGTCGATCCAGCCGGAGACGTTTTCGCGGATCATTCGGCGACTGATCGACGAGAGCATCATCACCCAGGAAGGCCGGCAGATCGCTATCCTCGATCGCCAGCGGCTCGAGCAGTTCGAGTGAGTTGATCGTCGTCAAAGCCCGCGGATTTTCCGCCGTGTCAGGCTTTACCGACCGAGAGGAGCGCCGCCATGCCCAGATGCCTGTACTGCCAGCAGGACAACCCGCCGAAGCAAGCCGAATGCGGCAACTGCGGCATGCCGCTGCCGGAACACGCCGACAGCGCCCCGGAGCGCCGGCAGCGGCGCTTCCTGTGGTTCTGCATTGGTCTCAGCGTCTTCTGCGCGGTGATGATCGTCTGGCTGCCGCGCCATCTGTTCTGATGGCGCCCCACCCAATGATGTCTACAGCGGATAGTCGCTTCGCAGTGAAACGCCGCCCCGTGCTGAAGCGGATGTGCCGCGAAACAGCTCAGCGACCACCCGCAGCAATCCTTCAGCGTGGCCCCATGATCTGCGCCAGCGCATCCGGCTGCGGTGCACCCTGGTGCTGCTGCAGGCGGTCGTTGTCGTCGAGATAGAAGATCGCCGGAGTCGCCTGGGCGCCCAGTTCGCTCATCAGCATCAGGTTGTCGGTGAGCTGTTTCTCCAGAGCTGCCGGGATCTTCTGCAACGGCTTCAGCTTGCTCGCCTTGCCGGCCGCCTCGTGCTCATTGAGCGCTGCCTGCGGATCCTTGGCGCTGAGCAACGCGGCGGACTTGCCGGCACTGTCGGCGCGCAGCATGCCGACCATGATGTGCCGCAACTGCACCTTGCCGGACTCGACCCAGGGCCGGGCCTGCTTCCAGAACATGTTGCAGTACGGACAGTTAGGGTCGCTGAACATGTAGATGATGCGCGGTGCGTCGGCCTTGCCGTCGGCGATCCAGGTGCTGTTCTCCATGCGCGTCCACATCTCCTTGCCCAGCGGTTCGTAGACCAGCTTCTCCAGGTGCGCGCGGGTCAGGTCGTCGCCTTTTGCATCGAGCAGGCTACCGATCAGCACGTGCTCGCCATCCGGGGTGAGATACAGCGCCATGCCCTGTCCGTTGTAACGCGCTGCATAGCCCTTGAGCCCGCCGGGTGCCGCGAAGCTGCCGACGACCTCGGCGCCACGCGCCTCGACGGCCTTGATCGCCTCCGGCAATTCCTCGGCCTGCGCCATGGGCAGGGCCAGCAGGCTGACGCCGGCCAGCAGGTAGGGTAACGGCTTGAATCGAATCACTGCGCTGCTTCCTCTTTCAGTTTTTCCAGCGCGCGCGCCAGGCTGGCGTGCGAGAGTTCGCCGAGATGGCTGCTGACCTGGCGGCCATAGGCGTTGTAGAACAGCGTGGTCGGCAGCGCCGTGGAGCCCACGTGCTGCCCGAGACGCCCGCCACTGTCGAGCAGGACGTTATCCAGACTCAGCCCCGCAGCTTCCAGAAAGCGATTGATCTCCCCTTCCCCCTCGCCCTGATTGACGAACAGAAACAGGGTGTCGCTTTCCCGGGCTTGGGCGTCAGCCAGCACCGGCATCTCGCGCCGACACGGCGGACACCAGGTCGCCCAGAGATTGATCACCAGTGGCTGACCGGAATAATCCTCCAGCGCCACCGGACGCCCCTGGTTGTCGCGCAGGGCCATTTCCGGCAGCCGCGTGCCCTGCTCGAAGGAGTGCCAGGCCAGATTACTGAAGCCCCAGCTGAGGATTCCCACCGTCAGCGCGATACCCAGCGGCTTGCGCAGTTCGCGGTCGCGCCAGCCCCACCAGATGCCCAATGCCAGCGCGGCGACCAGCCCCGGCCAGGCGATGAAGCCACCGTCGCGGATATCAATGACGCTCAGCCAGTCGTCTCGGTAGTACGCCCAGTACAGCGCGACAAAGGCCAGGCGAGCCACGAGCAGCGCCACCAGCAGCAGGCGAAACAGCTGCCGCTCCGGGTTGCGCTCGCTGCGACGGCCGACCCACCAGCCGGTCAGGGTCGCCAGCAGCAGGCTGCCCAGCAGCAATACATGGGGCACCGCCAGGGCCAGCGGCCCGATATTCACAGTCAGCATTAACCTCGCTCCCGGGTCTGGTTCCAGTTCTGCAGAAAGTCCCCGGCACCGACCTCGCCGGTGATACGGCGTTCGCGGCGCTCGACGCCATCCGGGCCGATCCACAGCAGCGTCGGCGGGCCGAGCACCTGGTAACGGTCCAGCAATTCGCGGCTGGCGGCGTCGCTGCGGGTCACGTCGGGGCGCAGCACGCGCACGCCGTCCAGGCTCGCCTGCACCTCGGCATTGCCGAAGACCTCCTTCTCCATGACCTTACAGGAGACGCACCAGTCGGCGTAGTAATCGATCAGCACCCACTGGCCCTGCGCCTTTGCCGCTGCCAGTTCACGATCGAGTACAGCCGGGTCGCTGAAACCGAGCGCGTGAGCGTCGGCGGAGATGGCGCTCGCCACGCCGCCGGCATAGATCGCCAGCGGCCGGCGTGGATCGTCCGCGCCGCCGGCGGCACCGAGCAGCATCGCTGCGCCCCACAGGCCCAGCAGAAAGCCGCTGGCGTGACAGAGCACGCGCTGACGTTGCACTGCCTGCGCCACATGCAGCAAGGCGGTGGCGAGCACCACCAACAGCGCCCCCCACAGGCCCAGCCACAGCCAGTCGGCCAGCAACGGACGCGCAACGAACAGCGCTGCCGCGAGGAAGAGAAAGCCGAACACCACCTTGACCCGATCCATCCAGGCGCCCGGCTTGGGCAGAAAGCGCTGGCCGACCGTCACCAGCAACAGCAACGGCGTGCCGATGCCCAGGCCCAGCGCGAACAGCACCAAGCCACCCTGCAGCGCACTGCCGCTCTGTGCGATGAACAGCAGCGCGGCGGCCAGTGGCGCGGTCATGCAGGGGCCGACCAGCAGGCCGGAGAGCACGCCCAGCGCGCCAGCCCCGGCGAGGCTGCCCCCGCGCTGGCGATCACCGAAACGCTGCAGACGATCGCGCAGCGCCATCGGCAATTGCAGCTCGAACAAACCGAACATTGGCAGCGCCAGCAGCACGAACAGCACGGCGAAGCTGGTCAGCAACCAGGGCTGCTGCAGCGCCGCCTGCAAGTTGGCGCCGAGCAGCGCCGCCAGCACACCGAGCCCGGCGTAGACCAGCGCCATGCTGATTACGTAGGTCGCCGCCAGGGCGAAACCACGGCGCGAGGTGGCACCGCTGCCGACCACGATGCCTGCCAGGATCGGCAGCATCGGCAGCGAACAAGGGGTGAAGGCCAGCAACAGACCGAGACCGAAGAACACCAGCAGGCTCCAGGCCAGAGCCTGACTCTCTAGGCCGCTGACCAGTGCCTGATCTTCGGCCAACCCGGACGCTGCCGACGCCGTGCCGTTACCGCTCAGCGACACCTCACGGGTCTGCGGTGGATAGCAGAGCCCGGCATCGGCGCAGCCCTGCCAGCCGAGGCGCACACTGTTCTCCGCGCCTGGCGGGATCAGCAGTTCGAGACTGTCTCGGTAGATCTGCGAATCGCCGAAAAACTCGTCGCTGTAGGGCTCGCCCTCGGGCAGCGGCGGCTGGCGCTCCGGCGGCAGGCCGTCGAACTGCAGACGCTGCTGATAGAGGTAATAGCCCGGTGCGATCCGCCAGTGCAGCCGCGTCGCGCCGTTCTCCTGCGGGCTGACCGTCAGCACGAACGCCTCGTCCACCGGCAGAAAATCACCCTGCGAGCCGCCGCCAAACAGCCCGCCGGCCGGCAGCGCCAATCCGGGCGCCAGCAGAAACAGCAGAAGAACCAATGTGCGCATGAGAGTCCTGGCCGAGAAATGACTGCCGCGCAGCATGCCGGGGCGGGATTAACGCGCCATTAACGCCATGGCACGGGCTGCATAACGTTGCCTTAATCGCTAAGGTCCACCCTTGAGCTTTTTCTGCGGACCCTCCCCATGCACGTGCTGCTTGCCGAAGACGACGCGCTGATCGCCAGCGGTATCGTCGCCGGGCTCAATGCCCAGGGCCTGATCGTCGACCACGCCGCGACCGCGGCGGCTACCGAAGCCCTGCTGCGCGCGGCGCACTTCGATGTGCTGATCCTCGACCTCGGCCTGCCCGACGAAGACGGCCTCGCCCTGCTGCGACGCCTGCGCCAGCAGGGCCTGGAGCTGCCGGTGCTGGTGCTCACCGCGCGCGATGCCGTCAGCGACCGGGTCACCGGCCTGCAGGCGGGTGCCGATGACTACCTGCTCAAGCCCTTCGACCTGCGCGAACTGGCCGCGCGCCTGCACACGCTGATGCGGCGCATGTCCGGGCGCAGCGTCAACCTCATCGAACATGGCCGGTTGAGCTACGACCCGAGCCGCTGCGAAGCACGCCTGGACGGCCGCCTCGTCGACCTGTCACGCCGCGAACAGGCACTGCTGCAGGCACTGCTCAACAATCAGGGCCGGGTGCTCAGCAGCGAGCAGCTCAAGGACGCGGTCTATGGTTTTGCCGATGATGTCGAGAGCAATGCCCTCAACGTGCATATCCACCACCTGCGGCGCAAGCTCGGCAGCGGCATCGTCGAAACCGTGCGCGGCCTCGGCTACCGCCTCGGTCCGGCAGGTGACGAGGACGCGTCATGAGCCTGCGTCTGCGCCTGACCCTGATGCTCGGCTCGGCCTTCGTGCTGCTCTGGGCGCTGGCCGCGACCTGGATGCTGGTCGATCTGCGCAGCCAGATGATGCTCTCGCTCGACCAGCGCCTGGCGGCCTCGGCGCGCATGGTCGCCGGCCTGCTGGTGCAGTTGCCGCAGCCGGTGCCCGGCGACGGCCCGCCGCAGCGCCTGAGCGCCGAGCAACTGGGCATCCCCAACGGCCTGGCCTGCCAGGTCAGCTCGCTGCGTGGCGAGGTGCTGGCGCGCAGCCACAGTGCGCCCGACCAGCAGCTCGACGCCGAGCAGAACGGCTTTCGCGACCAACTGATCGACGGCGTGCCCTGGCGCAGCTTCACGCTGGTGCAAGGCGAGCTGCGCATCACCACGGCCGACCGCCTGGATGAACGTGCCGCGCTGAAGCGCTCGGTGTTGCTGGCGGCGGCGCTGCCCGTGGCGGTCGCCCTGCTCGGCAGCCTGGGTCTGCTCTGGCTCGGCCTGGGCCGTGGGCTGGCGCCCCTGCGCAGGATTCGCGAGGCCCTGACCCGACGCAGCGCCGACTCCCTCGAACCCTTGCCGGTCGAAGGCCTGCCGGCGGAGCTGCTGCCGCTGGTGCAGACGCAGAACCAGCTGTTCCAGCGCATCGCCCAGGCCATCGAACGCGAACGCCGGCTGACCGGCGACGCCGCCCACGAACTGCGCAGCCCGCTGACGGCGATCAAGACCCACCTGCAGGTGGCACGCATGACCGAAGGTACCGCCGCCGAACAGGCGCTGGCCAACGCCGAGGCCGGCGCCGATCGGCTGCAGCGCACGCTGGAACAGCTGCTGTTGCTGGCCCGGGTGGAAGGCAGTCTGGATTTCGACGATGGCCTGCAGTGCACCGCCGCCGAGGTCGCGCGGCTGGCGATTCAGGACGCCAGTGGCGGCGATGGCGCGCCAATCCTGTTGCAGGTCCCGGCGGAATTGCCCGACACGCCGCTGGCGATGCCGCCGGTGCTGGCCATCGCCGCGCTGCGCAACCTGCTGGAGAATGCCCAGCGCCACACCGCGCCGGGCAGCGCCGTCACGCTGACCCTGCTGCCTGAAGCGGAGCGAGTACGCTTCGAAGTACGCGACCAGGGCCCGGGCATCGCTGCCGAACATCTCGAGCACCTGACCCGGCGCTTCTGGCGACACGCCGCCAGCAGCGGCAGCGGCCTGGGCCTGGCCATCGTCCAGGCGATCGCGCAACGCTGCGACTGCACCCTCACCTTCGACAGCCAGGCCGACGGCCTGCGCGTATCGCTGACGGTGCCGTTGCAGCGCTGAGCATGCGCTTAGCCGGGGAATTCCAGGCGGAAGGACGTCCAGCCCTGCGCGGAGGTGCAATGGATACGGCCCTGATGGGCCTGAACGATCGAACGGGTGATCGCCAGCCCCAGGCCGGCATTGCTCGGGCTGCCTTCGCGGCGCGCCGGGTCCACCCGGTAGAAGCGGTCGAACAGTCGCTCCAGATGCTCGGGCGCGATGGTCGCGCCGGGATTGCTTACCTCAAGCGTCACCTGGCCAGCGCCGCGCTCGATGGTCACACGAATCACCCCGGCATCCGGCGTATAGCGCAGCGCATTGGACAGCAGGTTCGACAGCGCCCGACGCAGCATCGACAAGTCGCCCTGAATCGTACCGGCACCGGACAGCTCGAAGCGCACCCCGCGCTCGTCGGCCGAGAGCTGGTAATAGTCCAGCAGCTGCGCGCACAACGCCTCCAGCGCGACGGGCTTGGCGTCCGGCACGATCAGCCCGTTATCCGCCTTGGCCAGAAACAGCATGTCGTCGATCATCCGCGACATGCGCTGCAACTCCTCCAGATTCGAATGCAGGTTGTCCTGGTACTGATCCAGCGTGCGCGCGCGGGTCAGCGCCACCTCGGTGTGGGTCATCAGGTTGCTCAGCGGCGTGCGCAGCTCGTGGGCGATGTCGGCGGAGAAGTTCGACAACCGCACGAAGGCGTCTTCCAGCCGCGCCAGCATGGCGTTGAAGGCCTGCACCAGCTGCTGCAGCTCGGCCGGGGTCGACTCGTCGGGGATGCGCTCGCGCAGCGACTTGGCCGAGACGGAGGCGGCCACCTGGGTAACCTCGCGCAACGGTCGCAAGCCGCTGCGCACCAGCAGCCAGCCGAGCAGCCCGCTGAGCAAGGCACAGAGCACCAGCGCCGACCATAGCCAGCCGCTGAACGTATGGAAGAAGGCCTTGTGCGCGGTGACATCGAGCAGGATGAGCAAGGTCAGCCGCTGCGCGCCGATCGCGACATGCCCTGCCTCGCCACGCCAGACGTGGCCGTCCAGTGTCAGCTCTCCCGCCTCCCGGCCGATCAGCTCGAGTAGCGGCGGTTCCGCTTCATCAACGCCCGGCTGAGGAAACAGCTGTGCACCGCGTTCATCGAAAATGAAACCGCGCATCTCGCTGTGCCCGCCGAGCAGCGCCTGCAGCTGTGGGCGAACGCGCTCGAAGTTCTGCAGGTCGTCCAGCTCCCCTAGCAGGCGTCGGCTTGCCTCGAGCTTTTCGTGCAGCGTATGGCGGTCCAGTTCGTCGAAGTGATGCTCACTGAGCTGGCTGAAGAAATAGCCGGCCGCCGCCAGCACGCCGGTCACCGCTAGCATGAACATCAGGCTCAGCCGCGCGGTCAGCGACAGCCGCTTCATGGCGCGTCCGGCTCGTCGAGCATGTAACCCATGCCCCGTGCGGTGTGGATCAGCTTGGGCTCGAAGCCATCGTCGATCTTCACCCGCAAGCGACGGATCGCCACCTCGATGACATTGGTGTCGCTGTCGAAATTCATGTCCCACACCTGCGAGGCGATCAGCGACTTGGGCAGCACCTCGCCGCGCCGGCGCAGGAGCAGTTCCAGCAGGGCGAATTCCTTGGCGGTCAGGTCGATACGCTGGCCAGCCCGCATGGCGCGGCGCTTGAGCAGATCGACGTCCAGATCGGCGATCTTCAGCTGGGTCTGCAAGGCCGCCGCGTTGCCTCGTCGCAGCAGCGTGCGCACGCGCGCCAGCAGTTCGGAGAAAGCGAACGGCTTGACCAGATAATCGTCGGCGGCCAGCTCCAGCCCCTTGACGCGATCCTCGACGCGATCGCGCGCGGTCAGAAACAGCACCGGCACCTCGTTGCCCGACGCCCGCACCAGGCGCAACACTTCCCAGCCATCCAGGCCCGGCATCATCACGTCGAGAATCAGCAGGTCATAGGGCGTACTCAGCACATGCTGCAGCGCGTCGGTGCCGCTGGTAACACGGTCGACGGTGAAGCCGGCCTCGCTCAGCCCCTGTTGCAGGTACATGCCGGTTTTCGGTTCGTCTTCAGCGACCAGCAATTTCATGGCGGCGAGTTCCTTCGGTGGCGACGCCGCAAGTGTGGCAGTGCCCGCAGCTGGGACGCCACGAAGCTGACAAAAAAGTAATCTTCCGATCAGCCTCTTGTCAGGCCGCCGGGGTTAGCGTGGTACTCAGAAAAATGAGGCTTGACCTTACCATCGCGTCAAGGTTGAGCATCAAGCCAGTGCTACCAGACTGGCTAACCGAGGACCATCCCATGACCAGCATTCAACTCAAGGTATCCGGCATGACCTGCGGCGCGTGCGTCCGGCATGTAACCGCGGCACTACAGCCCTTGGCGGGTGTCGAGCGCGTCGAGGTCGATCTGGCCGCCGGGCTCGCCCGGATAGACGGCACGGCCGATAGCGCGGAGCTGATCGCCGCACTCGACGAAGCCGGTTACCCTGCCGAGGTCACCACCGACTCGTCCGCCCCGACGCCCCGCAAAACCGGATGCGGTTGCGGCTGCAACTGAACATCGCTCTGGAGAAGCCCATGAAACTCTACCTCACCGCACTCGCCGCTCTGCTGATGTCCGGCATGGCCCACGCCGCGGATGTCATCGATGTGCATCGCGATGCCAACTGCGGCTGCTGCAAGGACTGGATCAAGTACCTCGAGGCCAACGGGTTCGAGGTGCGCGATCACGTCGAAAGCAACATGTCTGCGGTCAAGCAGAAGCTGGGTGTCGCGCCGCGCCTGGGCTCATGCCACACCGGTGTGATTGACGGCAAGTTCGTCGAAGGCCACGTTCCGGTTGCGGCGATTCATGAGCTGCAGAAGCGCGACGATCTCGCCGGTGTTGCCGTACCGGGCATGCCGGCGGGCTCGCCGGGCATGGATTATGGCCAGCCGCACCAGCAGTACCAGGTGATCGGCCTGACCACCAAGGGCCGCGATCTGGTACTCGGCGAGTACCTCGGCGCGCAGCCGGTTCGCTAAGCCGCGCTGCCATCAGGACACGCGATGCCGTTCGGCATCTCCGGCAGGGCCAGCCCGATTGCGGATGGCCACGCTGCCAGATGACAAAATCGTAATTTTCGCTTCAGGTCGCTGACAGATGCACCGCGCTATGGTGCTTGTCATAAGCGTTGCAACGTCGCGCCTGCGCGGCGGCAAACCAACAATTCGATCGACCGAACAGGACCCGCATGCAATTGACCAGTTCTCGGCGCACCTTCGTCAAAAGCCTGGCTGCCGGCGGCGCCGTCGCTGGCCTCGGGCTGTGGCAACAGCCCGTCTGGGCGCTGACCAGCCCAGGCCAGCCGACGGTGCTCAGCGGCACCGAGTTCGACCTCACCATTGACTCCATGAGCGTCGACTTCACCGGCAAACGCCGCACCGCCATGGCCATCAACGGCAGCATTCCCGGCCCGCTGCTGCGCTGGCGCGAGGGCGACACTGTGACCCTGCGCGTGCGCAACCGGCTGCCCCACGACACCTCCATCCACTGACACGGCATCCTGCTGCCGGCCAACATGGACGGCGTTCCCGGCTTTAGCTTCGCCGGCATCGCGCCGGACGGCATGTACGAATACCGCTTCAAGGTCGTCCAGAACGGCACCTACTGGTACCACAGCCACTCCGGCTTCCAGGAGCAGCTGGGGGTCTATGGCGCACTGATCATCGATCCCAAGGAGCCGGAACCATTCAGCTACGACCGCGACTACGTGGTGTTCCTCTCCGACTGGACCGACGAAAGCCCGGCGCGGGTGCTGGCCAAGCTGAAGAAGCGCTCGGACTACTACAACCAGGGCCGCCGCACGCTTGGCGATTTCATCGACGATGTCGCCGACAACGGCTGGAGTGACACCGTCAGCGAGCGCTGGGCCTGGGCGAAGATGAACATGTCGCCGACCGATCTCGCCGACATCAGCGGTGCCACCTACACCTACCTGCTCAACGGCCAGGCGCCGGACGGCAACTGGACCGGCCTGTTCCAGCCAGGCGAGCGAATCCGCCTGCGCCTGATCAACGGTTCGGCGATGAGCTATTTCGACTTCCGCATTCCCGGCCTCAAGCTCACCGTGGTCGCCGCAGATGGGCAGAACGTCGAACCGGTGCAGGTGGACGAAGTGCGCCTGGCCGTGGCGGAAACCCTCGATGTGATCGTCGAGCCGGACGGCAGCCAGGACGCCTACACCCTGTTCGCCCAAGCCATGGACCGCAGCGGCTATGCCCGTGGGACCCTGGCCGTGCGCGATGGCCTGCAGGCGCCGGTGCCCAAGCCGGACCCGCGCCCAGAGCTGAGCATGGAGGACATGGGCCACGGTGATCATGCCGCCCACGGCCAGGCTGCTGCGCCTGCGCCGAGCGACGATCCTCACGCCGGGCATGGCGACATGAATCACGGCGCGATGAATCAGAATGAGATGAATGGCCAGATGGACCACGCCACCATGGGCCACGGCTCGTCCGGCGGCGGCATGCAGACGCATCCGGCAAGCGAAACCGACAACCCGCTGGTGGACATGCAGACCATGATGCCGGTGCCCAAGCTGGACGATCCCGGCATCGGCCTGCGCGATAACGGCCGGCGCGTGCTGACCTATGCCGACCTGCACAGCACCTTCGCCGATCCGGACGGCCGTGAGCCGACGCGCACCATCGAACTGCACCTGACCGGCCATATGGAACGCTTCGCCTGGTCGTTCGACGGCATTCCCTTCGCCGACGCCGAGCCAATCCGCCTCAAGTATGGCGAGCGGGTGCGCTTCGTCCTGGTCAACGACACCATGATGCACCACCCCATCCACCTGCACGGGCTGTGGAGCGATCTGGAGGACGAACACGGCAATTTCCAGGTGCGCAAGCACACCATCGACATGCCACCGGGTTCGAAACGCAGCTATCGCGTCACCGCCGACGCCCTCGGTCGCTGGGCCTACCACTGCCACATGCTGATGCACATGGACCTCGGGATGTTCCGCGAAGTCCGCGTAGAAGAATGACGGAGAAAACCATGAAGACAATCAAGCGCACCGCCCTGCTCGCCTTCGGCCTGGCTGCGACGTTCGGCCTCAACACTGTCTACGCGCAGAGTGAGCACGATGGTCATCATCCCGCCAACGCGCCAGCCGAACAGGCCGCGCCGCAGGCCAGCCAGCACAAGCCCGGACAAAAGCAGGGCGACATGATGCAGGGCATGGACCACGACAAGATGCAGGACATGCACGACCAGCACATGGGTTCCGACCACATGGACCACGGCAGCATGGGCAACGGAAAGATGCAGAAGGACCTGCCAAAGGGCGCCGAACAAGGCAAGCCGCATGATCATTAAGACACTGCCGGTCGCCATCGCCCTCGCACTGGCTGCGACGGCGAGCCAGGCGCAGCAGGCCATGGATCATTCCGGACACGCCGGGCACGCTGCGCCAGCGGACCACAGCCAGATGGATCCTGGGCAGATGGATCACAGCCAGATGAACCATGAGCCCATGAACCAAGGCGGCATGGATCATCGCGATCACAGCAGCATGGATCACAGTTCAATGGCTCACCCACCGGTCACCGGCGTTGGCACCGGACAGGAGCCGCGCACGCCAATTCCTACGATCAGCGATGCTGACCGCGCCGCGGCATTTCCCGACCTGCCGCCTCATGCTATGCACCAGGGCGGCAGCAATTTTCTGTTCCTCGCCGATCAGCTGGAATGGCAGGACGCCGATGAAGGCAGCACGCTGGCCTGGAACATTTCCGGCTGGTATGGCGGCGATATCGACCGCCTCGCCTTCCGCTCCGAGGGTGAGCGCACCAATGGCCACACCGAGGAGGCCGAACTGCAGCTGCTCTGGAGCCGCGCCATCGGCCCCTGGTGGGAAACCGTCGCAGGCGTGCGCCAGGACTTCAAGCCTGGCTCGCCACAGACCTGGGCCGCCTTTGGCGTGCAGGGCATGCCGCTGTTCGGTCTGGAAACCGAAGCCACGGCTTTCCTTGGCGAGGGCGGCCAGAGCGCGCTGCGCCTGGAGGCTGAATACGACATCCTGCTGACCCAGCGCTGGGTACTGCAGCCCACCGCGGAGCTGAACCTGCACGGGCGCAACGACGAGGCGCGCGGCGTCGGCTCCGGCCTCAGCGACGCCAGTGTCGGTCTGCGCCTGCGTTACGAGATAAGTCGTCAGTTCGCGCCTTATGTCGGCGTCAGCTGGGGCCGTGCCTACGGCAATACCGCTGACCTGCTGCGTGCCGATGACGAAGACGTCAGCGAGGCGAAGCTGGTAGCCGGTATTCGCTTCTGGTTCTGAGGCCCCACGTATGAAGACTGTCCTGGCGACACTGGCACTGAGCACCCTGCTGGTCGCAATCGGCGGCGCGCTGGTGGTGTATTCCGGCATCATCGATGTCGGCGCGGACGCCCCGCACAGCGCGCCACTGCACGCCGTGCTGGAGACCACCCGTGAACGCGCCGTGGCCGTGCGCGCCCGCGACCTCGAAGTGCCGACGCTGGGGTCTGCGGAGCAGATTCGTTCCGGGGCGGGCAACTACGCGGCCATGTGCGTCGGTTGCCACCTGGCGCCCGGCGTCGAGCCGACCGAACTGAGCCAGGGCCTCTACCCCGCGCCCCCAACGCTTGCCGAGGACCGCGACAACGACCCGGCCGCGACTTTCTGGGTCATCAAGCATGGACTCAAGTCCACCGGCATGCCGGCGTGGGGCAAGTTCATGGAGGACCGCTACATCTGGTCGCTGGTCGCCTTCGTCGAACAACTGCCCTCACTCACCCCGCTGGAATACCAGACGCTGGTGGACTCTAGTGACGGCCACCTGCACGGTGGCGGTGAATCGGACATGCACGCTCCTGCCGCCGATCAGCAGCCGGCAGGCGCAGACCATCATCAAGGTGCCCAAGACGGCCATGCGCCGGCGCAATCAGAAGCAGCACCGGAAGTCGATGTACACCACCACCCGGACGGTAGCCGCCACGTGCATTGATGCGCAGCACGGGACAATTCGCCTTCAGACCGCGCGCCTCAGCGCTTCGCCTCGATCTGTCCGACTCGCTCCAGCCAACCCGACTCTAGGCGTGGCTGGTCGGTATCCATGTTCCGCGCCTCCATCGCCTCGCGGTGACGGTCAATCTCGGCAACCGAATCGCTGAGGCCGCTGGAGTTGCCATCGAGCCGATGCATCTGCGTCAACCCCAAGTGATAGAAGCGCAGCAGCTTCATCGCATCCGGATCGCCCGCACTTACGCCTGCCTTGACCTGGTGCATCATGTTGGTCACGCGCATCAGGCTGCGCTTGAGCTGCCAGCCGTACACCGCCGCTGCCATCCACGGCTGCTGCCAGTACAGCCACCTGACGACTCCGATCGTCAGCGCCAATCCGGCCACCACGCCACCGATGTTCAGCCGCAAGTTGTCGCCACCGGGCTCACCGAACAGCGCCACGGCCAGGGTCGACAAGCCCATGGCGAGGACGGCGAAGGTCGCCGCGACGATCAGCGTGCTGCGCCGGGTCTGCTGGCGATAGGTTTCGGGGCTGAGCGGAACGATCTCGAATAGCACCACGGGGCGATGTCCTTGGCTGAGGAGGGAGATGAGCGGCGACCATTATCACCGCAATCGCCGCGCGCTGACTGATGCAGCGCAGGTTCTTCCACAACCCGGCTATGCTGGGGCCCCCCCCGACCGGAGAACCTCATGCGCCGCCTTGCCACGCCCGCCGATCAGCAGCGGGTCTACGATATCTACATGCACCCGGACGTGGTGCCCTACCTGGGCTTCGATCCCATGCCGCGCGAGCACTTCGGCAAGGTCTTCGAGCCGTTGTTCGAGAGCGCCGGCTTCTATGTCTTCGAAGACGATGGCGTGGTGCAGGGCTTTTACAAGGTGCAGCGCCATCTGGGCCGCGCCGCCCATGTCGCCTACCTCGGCACCCTGGCCGTCGCGCCCGAGGTCCAGGGTAGCGGCCTGGCGCGACGGATGATGCGGGAAGCCCTCGACAGGCTGGCCGCCAGCGGCATTCGTCGTGTGGAATTGACGGTGGAGGCGGACAACCCGCGGGCGATCGCCTTTTACGAGCGCTTCGGTTTCGTCCACGAAGGCACGCAGCGCGACGCCTACAAGCGCAGCAGCGACGAGGGCTTCGTCGACGAACTGATGTATGGCCTGTTGCTGGGACCTGGGCAGGTCCCAGCGTAGCGACTGCGTCGTTCGTCAGCCCTTGAGCTTGCTGGTGATCTTCGCCACGTGCTCGCCCTGGTAGCGCGCGATGGTCAGCTCCTTCTGCGAAGGCTGACGCGAGCCGTCGCCACCGGCGATGGTCGTGGCGCCATAGGGCGTGCCACCGTTGGTTTCGGAGATGTCGAAGAACTCGCTGATGCCATAACCGGTGGGCACGATGACCATGCCGTGGTGCGCCAGGGTGGTCCAGGTCGAGGTGATGGTCATCTCCTGCCCACCGCCGGTGCCGGTCGAGGCGAACACGCTGGCGACCTTGCCGTACAGCGCGCCCTTGGCCCACAGGCCACCGGTGCGGTCGAGGAAGTTGCGCATCTGCCCGGACATGTTGCCGAAGCGGGTCGGTGTGCCAAAGATGATGCCATCGTAGTTCGGCAGCTCGTTCGGATCGGCGATGTCGGCGGGCTGATCGACCTTGCCGCCGGCGTTGCGGAAGGCGTCTTCCGGCATGGTTTCCGGCACGCGCTTGATCGTCACCTCGACACCCGGCACGCGGCGCGCGCCTTCGGCGACGGCATTGGCCATCGTTTCGATGTGGCCGTACATGGAGTGGTAGAGCACGAGAATCTTCGCCATCTTGCTTTCCTCTTTCGGTGGGTGAGTCTGAATAACGTTCTGGATGTGATAACGCGCCAGGCGGGTCGTTCCGACGATGGGTGTCAGAGCGACTCGACCAGGATGACTTCGCTGTCTGCCACGGCCCTGATGCTCAGCCGTGTTTCGTCGCGCACGGCCACGCCATCGCCGGCGGCGACCATGAGTCCGTTGACCTCGATCTGGCCACTGGCTGGCACCAGATACACCCGGTGCCCGGCGGCAATTTCGTAGTCGGCGTTCTGCCCTGCTGCAAGCGTAGCCGCTGCCAGCCTGGCTTCAGCACGAATCGGCAGCGCCTCGTCGTCGCCGGGCAGGCCACTGGCGAGCGTGACGAAAGCGCCGGCGCGCTCGCCAGTGGGGAACTGGCGAGTGCCCCAGGCCGGCGGCAGTCCGGTCTGCTGCGGATGAATCCATATCTGGAAAATGCGCGTTTCCACATCCTCCAGGTTGTACTCGCTGTGCACGATCCCGGTGCCGGCGCTCATCACCTGCACATCGCCAGCGACGGTACGGCCGCGGTTGCCGAGGCTGTCTTCGTGGGTAATGGCACCCTGGCGGACGTAAGTGATGATCTCCATGTCCCGGTGCGAATGCGGCTCGAAGCCCGACTGCGGCGCGATGCTGTCGTCGTTCCATACGCGCAGACGGCCCCAGCGCATGCGCTCGACGTCGTGATAACCAGCGAAGGAAAAGTGGTGGCGCGCGTTCAGCCAGCCGTGTTGCGCATGACCAAGCCGGGCATATGGACGTAGTTCGATCATCTCGCTCTCCGCAAATCGGGTCACCGGGGCGACCCCGGCCAATGAGAGAGATGATCGATTCAATCAGATCAATAATGTTTGCAATTTTCAGCCAATAGCTATCGATTAAATCGATACTTATACGGATGAACGGGCTTCGGTGAACCGGCGTAGCAGCCAGTCTCTTGCCCACAGCGCATTTACCTGCCACAAAGCGCTCCCTCTTTCAGCTTTCAGGAAGCGCATGAATGAACGATGAATTGCTGGTCGAAGACATTCAGCTCGGCGACGGCAAAGCGGTGGTCAAGGGCGCGCTGATCACTACCCAGTACCGCGGCACGCTGAGCGACGGCACGGAGTTCGACAGCTCCTACACGCGTGGCAAACCCTTCCAGTGCGTGATCGGCACCGGTCGGGTCATCAAGGGTTGGGACATCGGGCTGATGGGCATGCGGGTCGGCGGCAAGCGCAGACTGTTCGTGCCGGCTCATCTGGGTTATGGCGAGCGCCAGGTCGGCGCGCATATCCCGCCCAATTCGGATCTGCATTTCGAGATCGAGCTGCTGGAAGTACTTACGCGCGACGACTGATTAGCCTTTCTGGCGCCCCAAGCGGGCCGCCAGAAAGCCGCGCGTATCAAGCCTCGCTGGCGAGGTCCGGGCGTGCCACGCCGTGGGGATACTGTTCCCGATAGCGCGCCAGCCAGACGGCCCCGGCCGGATCTTCCCAGACGTGACGGTGCAACAGCGCCATGCCGTCCGGATCGTTCAGCAGGCGCCAGCGCGCCGCCTCGGCATCCGCGCCGTCAGGGCCGACCGTCAGCACTTGGGCGAGGCGTTGCTCGCGCAAACGCTCGGCGCCGGCGACCACCTTGGCATGCCGGGCGCGCGCCATGGCACAGGCGAGCGCGTTGTACAGGGGATCGACCACTGCCACGAGGAAGCCATGGCGCAAGGCAACGGCCTGGTTCTGTTGCTGATACAGGTCGGTATTGGCCAGCTCGGTCGGTGGGGCGTATTCCTCAGGAATCAGGAACAGCTTGCCGCGCCGCGCAGCCAGGCCCAGTCCGGTACGGCTGGTGATCACCGATACCGGCGCCGAGAGGATCAGCGACACCACGATCGGCGCCAGCCACCAGAGAAAGGCTGCATCCAGCCAGGCGACCAGGGCCGTCCAGAGCACACCGATGACGATCTGCGAGCCATGCCGGCGCAGCGCCTCGCCCCAGGGGGTGGCGTCATCGCCGCGCTGCGGCGATTTCCACTGCACCGACCAGCCGAGGAACGCCGCGGTGACGAATACGCTGTGAAAGAGCATGCGCACCGGTGCCAGCAGCACCGAGAACAGCGTTTCGATCAGCATCGACAGCACCACCCGCAGCCGCCCGCCATAGGCCTGGGCGCCCTGGATGCAGACCAGCAGCACACTGAGCAGCTTGGGCAGGAACAATAGCGTCATGGTCGCCGAGAACAGCGCGATGGCTTCCTGCGGATGCCAGCGCGGCCACAGCGGGTAGAGCTGATTGGGCTGCAGGAAGTACTCCGGCTCCATCAGCGTATGGATCGCCAGCAGGCCGGTGGACAGCAGCAGGAAGAGAAACCACAGCGGCGCCGACAGGTAGGACATCACCCCGGTGAGGAACACCAGGCGATGCACCGTGTGCACACCGCGCACCATGAACAGGCGGAAGTTCATCAGGTTGCCGTGACACCAGCGACGATCGCGCTTGAGTTCGTCGAGCAGGTTGGGCGGCAGCTCCTCGTAACTGCCCGGCAGGTCGTAGGCGATCCACACGCCCCAGCCGGCACGGCGCATCAGCGCGGCTTCGACGAAGTCGTGGGAGAGGATCGCCCCGGCGAACGAACCGGTGCCAGGCAACGGCGCCAAGGCACAGTGCTCGATGAACGGCTTCACGCGAATGATCGCGTTGTGGCCCCAGTAATGCGATTCACCCAGCTGCCAGAAGTTGAGCCCGGCGGTGAACAGCGGACCGTAGACGCGCGTGGCGAACTGCTGCAGCCGCGCATAAAGCGTATCCATGCCCGACGCCTTGGGCGCGGTCTGGATGATGCCGGCGTTGGGGTTGGCCTCCATCAGTCGCACCAGGCTGGTCAGGCATTCGCCGCTCATCACGCTGTCGGCATCCAGCACCACCATGTAGCGGTAGCTGCTGCCCCAGCGACGGCAGAAATCGTCGATGTTGCCGCTCTTGCGCTTCACCCGGCGCCGGCGGCGGCGATAGAAGATGTGGCCGAAGCCATCCACCGCACGGCACAGCTCGACCCAGGCCTTCTGCTCGGCAACGCAGGTGTCCGGGTCGTTACTGTCGCTGAGCACGAAGATGTCGAAATGCTCGAGTTCACCGGTCGCCTTGAGCGACTCGTAGGTCGCACGCAGGCCGGCGAATACGCGCGGCACGTCCTCGTTGGCGATCGGCATCACCAGCGCCGTACGCGCCTCGGCCGGTATCGGTTCGGTACCGGGGCTGCTGGCCGAGATGCTGTAGCGATCCTTGCCACGCAGCAGCTGGAAGAAGCCCATCAGCGCGGTCCAGAAGCCCACCGAGACCCAGCAGAACAGCAGTGCGAAGAGCAGCAGGATGCTGGTCTGCACCACATAGGGAAGGATCTGCCGGGCCGATTCGGACAGCGGCTGGACGAACACCTCCTGCATGTCGACCAGGAACCAGCCCTGGTAAGGCAGCACCGCCTTCATCTGCCAGGTGGCGAAGGCGGTCTGCCCGAGCATCAGCACCAGCAGCGCCGCGCGGCGCAGGGCTGCGACGCGGCGCCAGCGCGCTTCGTCGAGCGGCTGCGGACTGGGCTCGAAGTGACGCCGCGGCGGCGTGCGACCCAGCATCCGGCGCCAGCCACGGCGCAGGATATTGGTATGCCAGGGCTCCGGCACCATGCGCGTGCGCACGATCGGCGGGGTCGACTGCACATAGGCGCGCCCCTGGTGATCCTCGGCGATCACGCCGGCGCGGTCGACCAGATCGCCCCAGCCCAGCCGCAGTCGCGCGACCACCGAGTCGAGCAAACGACGCGACGGGCTGCGCTGCGCGCTGGTCTCGGCAGACAGTTCGTCATGCAGCGCGAGCAGATCACCCTGCTCGGCCGTCTGCCGGTATCTGGCCGGGTCCTCGGTGTCGTTCAACGCCAGACCGTCGCAATAGCTTTGCGTCAGGCCATTCACTGCATGCTGCTCATTCATGGGGAGCAATCTGGTAGGTCCAGGTTTCGGAAAGGGTCTTGTCGCCATCGACCAGCGCCGCGCGCATCTCGACCGGGCGCGCCGGGTCACGCACCTTCACGCGCAGCGTCAGGCGCCAGCCCTTGGTGACGGTGTTGTAACGCAGGTTGTTTTCCACCAGCTCGGCGTTGTCATCGACGCTGACGCGCGTGCTGACTGGCGCATCCTCGGCGAGCTGCTCCAGCACCGGCCCGACGAAGTCCACGATCAGTGCGGTGCTGCCGTCAGGCTGGCGGATCAGGTTGGCCTGTTTGACATCGCCGGTGGAAATACGGGTCTGCTGTACCCAGGCCAGCTCAGGATCGTGCAGGCTCGGTTCGTCCATGGAGAAATGCAGGCGGTATTCCAGATCCAGCGACTGGCCAGGCTCCGGCTGCTTTTCCGGGGACCAGAAGGCGACGATGTTGTCATTGGTCTCGTCAGGCGTCGGGATCTCGACCAACTCGACGTGGCCCTTGCCCCAGTCACCGCGGGTTTCCACCCAGCCGCTCGGGCGCAGCTCGTAGCGGTCGTCCAGATCTTCGTAACGGCCGAAATCGCGGGTGCGCTGCATCAACCCGAAGCCGCGCGGGTTCTCCACACTGAACGCGCTGACGGCCAGCCGCTTCGGATTGTTCAGCGGGCGCCAGATCCATTCGCCATTGCCGGCATGGATCGCCAGACCCTCGGAGTCATGCAGCTGCGGACGGAAGTTGGTGACGCTGCTCGGCTGGTTGGCGCCGAACAGGAACATGCTGGTCAGCGGCGCAATGCCGAGCTTGCCGACCTGCTCGCGAAGAAACACCTTGGCCTGCACGTCCAGCGTGCTGTCCTTGCCCGGCGTCAGCACCATACGATAGGCGCCAGTGGCACGCGGTGAATCGAGCAGCGCGTAGATCACCAGATTGCGCCGATCAGCCTGCGGCCGCTCGACCCAGAATTCGCGGAAACGCGGGAACTCCTCGCCGACCGGCAGCGCCGTGTCGATCGCCAACCCACGCGCGGAAAGCCCGTACCATTGGCCCTTGCCGATGATGCGGAAGTAGCTGGCGCCCAGCAGGGTCATCAGCTCATCCTGCTTGTCCTTCGTGTTCAGCGGATAGAGCACCTTGAAGCCGGCAAAGCCCAGCCCCTCCAGCGAGGCCGGGTCGATGTCGACGCCGCCGAACTCGAACATCGAGGGGTCGTAGCGAATTTCGCGCACTTTCGTCGCGGTGATTTCATTGATGCGCACCGGCGTGTCGAAGTGCATGCCCTGGTGATAGAAGTGCAGATGGAACGGCGTCTCGACGTCCTTCCAGTAGGCATGTTCCGGGTTGAAGCGCAGGCGCTGGTAGTCGGCGAATGCCATCTGGCGGAATTCGTCGGGCAGGTTGCTCACCGGCTCCTCGTAACGGCTGGCTGCCAGCTCCTGGGCCCGCTTGGCCACATCGTCAAGGCTGAACGCCAGCGCACTGCCGGCCATCAGCATGAACAGGCCACCCGCCAGACCGGCCAGCATACGTGCCGACTGTTTCCCCGTATTCCATTGAAAAATGCGTAACACACCGCCTCCGAATTACACGTTTGTGCAGAGTTCGCCCTGCTTCGCTGTGTTCTGATCACCTACAACCCGCGTGCCCCGCCGCTTTGCTCTGAAGCGCGGCAGCGACCGTGGGCTGCATGCAGATCGCCATACAGAAAAAGTCTTACAACAGCTCGAAACGCGCGCTTTGCACAGCCCGGGAATCGAGCCCCAGCTGCACTTCGAACTCGCCAGGCTCAGCCACGTAGTCGAGTCGCGCGTCGGGAAACTTCAGATCGTCCTCGCCCAGTTCGAAGCGCACTACCCGCGACTCACCCGGCTCTAACATGAGCTTTTCGAAGCGCTTGAGTTCCTTGACCGGGCGTACGCCGGAGCCGACCAGGTCCTGCAGATACAGCTGCACCACCGTCGCGCCGGCGCGTGCTCCGCTGTTCTTCACCGTTACGCTGACCTCCAGAATCTGGCCGCGTTTCAGCTGATGTCGTGAAAGCTGCGGCTTCGTCAGCTCGAATTCGGTGTAGCTCAGGCCATAACCGAACGGGTACAAGGCACCGTTGGGTTCTTCGAAATACTGCGAGGTGTAGTTGCCGGGGCGACCCTCGACGTAGGGCCGGCCGAGTCGCGGATGGTTGTAGTAGGTGGGAATCTGCCCCACCGAACGTGGAAAGGAGATCGGCAGCTTGCCAGAGGGGTTGTGTGTGCCGAACAGCACGTCGGCGATGGCATTACCGCCCTCGGTACCAGCGAACCAGGTTTCCAGCAGCGCATCGGCATGTTCACTGACCCAGCCCAGTTGCAACGGGCGGCCGTTCATCAGCACCACCACCAACGGCTTGCCGGTGGCGACCAGGGCTTCGAGCAGCGCCTGCTGGCTGGCCGGCAGCGTGAGGCTGGTACGGCTGGAGGATTCGTGGGACATACCACGTGACTCGCCCACGGCAGCAACGATCACGTCAGCCTCGCGCGCGGCTCGCACGGCCTCGTCGATCATCGCCTGCGGCGGCCGCGGGTCCTGCGTCACTTCCGGGCGGTCCCAGTTGAGGAAGTTCAGGTACTCGATCAGTCGAGGATCATCGCTGACATTCGCACCGCGGGCATGGATGACCCGGCCGGAATCGCCAATCGCTGCCTCGAGGCCCTGACGCAGCGTCACGGTTTGCGTCGCCACACCGGCCGCCGACCAGCTGCCGAGCATGTCGACGTGGGAATTGGCCAGCGGGCCGACCAGCGCGATGGTCGCGTCCTTGCGCAGCGGAAGAGCGTTGTCACGGTTTTCCAGCAGCACCAACGATTCGCGTGCGACCCGCCGCGCGGCCTCGCGATGCAGGCGGCTTTCGGCATTGACCTCCACGGGATCGTCCACCGCCTTGCCAATGCGCCGGTAAGGATCATGGAACAGACCGAGGTCGTATTTGGCGCCCAGCACACGCCCCACAGCCTGGTCGATCAGCTCGATCGGCACCTCACCGCGCTCGACCAGCCCCGGCAGTTCCTGGAGATAGAGCGAGTCATGCATGCTCAGATCGATACCCGCCTCGATCGCCAGGCGCGCGGCCTCGCGGCCATCGCGGGCCACGCCGTGGCGCAGCAGTTCGTCGATGGCGCCGTGGTCGCTGATGTTCAGCCCGCGAAAGCCCCAGTCATCACGCAGCAGGTCGCGCAGCAGCCAGCGATTGGCGCTGGCCGGCATGCCGTTGACGGTGTTCAGTGCGATCATCACGCCGCCGGCCCCGGCGTCCACCGCGGCACGGTATGGCGGCAGGTAATCCTGATGCATACGCTGCAGGCTCATGTCGACCACGTTGTAGTCGCGGCCCCCTTCCACCGCGCCATACAGGGCGAAGTGCTTGACGCTGGCCATCACGCTGTCCGCAGCGCTCAGGCGCTCGCCCTGATAGGCACGTACCAGCGTGCCGGCGATCTGCGAGACCAGGTACGGATCCTCACCGAAGCCTTCGGAGGTCCGGCCCCAGCGCGGGTCGCGGGTGATGTCGACCATCGGCGCGAAGGTCAGGTCGAGGCCGTCGGCACTGGCCTCGCTGGCCGACACCCGACCGCTCAGGGCGATGGCCTCCAGATCCCAGCTCGATGCCAGCGCCAGGCTGATCGGGAAGATGGTGCGATGGCCATGAACCACGTCGTAGGCGAAGAAGATCGGAATGCCCAGTCGGCTGCGCAAGGCCGCGTCCTGCATGGGGCGGTTGTCGGCTCGGGTCACCGAATTGAAGGTGGCACCGATGCGGCCGGCCGCGATCTCCTCGACGATGCGCTCGCGCGGCATGTCGCCACCGATGCTGATCAGCCGCAGCTGGCCAATCTTCTCCGCCAGGGTCATGCGCTCGAGCAGGGTCTCGATCAGTGCCTGCCGGTCATCCAGCGGCAGCATGGGCTGTGCCACGCAGGCGAAGGAGCCCATTGCGCTGGCAAGCAGGACAAACTGCAACAGCCTTTTCATCATCACAACCCCATTCCCCTATCAACCGATCAGCCACACACAGGCACACCCATCGCGCCGGACATGAAGACCGATCGCCATGGGTTAGAGCGTTTTTTTTAAAGTTCGATGGTGCCGTCGAGATACTGCACGGCCTGCCCGGCCACCATCACACGATCCGCTTCGACCCGGCAGTGCAGGATGCCCGTGCGCGCCGACGCCTGCAGCGCCACCAGTTCGTTGCGTCCCAGCCGCTCGGCCCAGTACGGCGCAAGCCCGGCATGGATGGAGCCGGTGACCGGGTCCTCGTCGCCGCCGTTGGCTGGCCAGAAATAACGCGAGGCGAAATCCTGCTCGCGTCCCGGCGCGGTCACTACCACATCCAGTGGTGCCAGCGCGCGCAGCGCTTCCAGATCGGGGGCCAGGGCGCGCACCTGCTGCTCGTCGCGATAGACGGCGAACCACGCCTGGCGATTGCGCAGCACCGTTTCCGGCTCGCATCCAAGCCCCTGCAACAATGCCGCCGGCGGTTCGGCAACTGGTTCCGGCGCACGATTGGGGAAGCTCATTTCCAGCAGACCGTCAGCCCGCCGCTGCACAGTCAGATCGCCTACGGCAGCGGCGCGAAAGGTCAGCGGCGCCTGGGCCAGCCCCTGCTCCAGCAGCACGAAGGCGCTGGCCAGCGTGGCATGGCCGCAGAAATCGATTTCGGTGAGCGGCGAGAACCAGCGGATATGAAAGGCCCCGTCCGCCTCGCGAACGAAGTAGGCCGTCTCGGAAAGGTTGTTTTCGGCGGCGATGGCTTGCATCAGCTCGTCCGCCAGCCAGGCCTGCAAGGGGATCACCGCCGCGGGATTGCCCCGGAAACGTTCAGCGGTGAAAGCATCGACCTGGAACATCCGCAATTTCATGGTTTGCACCCTGTGCACGGTCAAGCGACCGCCGCCTACTCTAACGGGTCTGACGGGGTGCTAGCCAGTGGCGCGTGAGGGCTGAAGGGCCCGGAATCCGTCCGTTTCATCTACTTGCGACGGCGCCGCACATCAGCCCAGGGCAAACGGCAGCAGCAACGCGATCAGAATGCCCAACAGACTCATGCCCAGCGCAGCGAAGGCGCCGCATTCGTCACCCTCCTCCAGCGCCCTGGCGGTACCGATGGCATGGGCGTTGAGGCCATAGCTCAGGCCGCGCGCGGCGGGATGCTCGACGCCTGCCCAGCCGAGAAGCAACGGTCCCAACGCGGTGCCGATGACCCCGGTGAGCATGACGAATATCGCCGCCAGCGAGGCCAGCCCACCGAGCTGCTCGGCCACCAGCATGGCGATCGGCATGGTCGCCGACTTCGGCGCCAGACTCATCAGCACCGGCAGCTCTGCGCCCAGCGCCCAGGCGATCGCCAGCGTCAGCACGACGCTGAGCACGCCACCCACGGCAAGGGTAATGACGATCGGCCAGAACAGCTGCTGGATACGCTTGAGATTTCGATGCAGCGGCACCGCCAGCGCCACGGTGGCCGGCCCCAGCAGCATGGCGACCAGCGACGCGCCGTCGCGGTAGCGCGCATAGTCGAGATCCACCAGGGTCAGCGTGCCGACCACCAGCAGCATGCCCACCATGACCGGTTGCAGTACCAGCCAGCCGCTGCGGCGATAGAGCATCAGCGCCAGCTGAAAGGCGATCAGCGTCAATGCCACGGCGAACAACGGATGTACCACGATCGCCGCCCAGGCAGTGCGCCAGTCGAATACGCTCATGCCTGATCCTCCCGCTGGCGATCGAGTCGGCGGATCAGCCGCTGCATCAGCCAGCCGCAGAACGGCACGGTGATCAGCAGCGACAACACCAGCCCGGCGGCGATCGCTGGCAGGTCATCCAGCAGTGCGCCGGCGCTGGTCATGATGCCGGCGGCCGGCACGATCAGCAGCAGCGGCAGATACTGCAGCAGCAAAGCCGCGGTCTTCTCCAGCGACTCCGGAATGCTGCGGCGCAATAGCAACAGGCCGAACAGCAACAACATGCCGATGATCGGCCCCGGCAGCGCCGGCAGCAGCACCAGGTTGATCAGATTGCCGAGCAGCTGCAGCAGCACGAGCCAGGTCAGGCCTTGGAGAATCATCGGCGGTGCTCCCTAGGCAGCGTTGGATGAATCATGCGGTGGCTCCTCTTCACTCGGCAAAAGGCCTCGACTATGGCCGGCTTGGTGACGACAGAACAGCATCAGTTGCGCACGAAAAAAGCGGATCAGCCGATCCCGACAGCTTCCGCTGACGCAGGTCAAAGCCTAGCGGTGCCTGCGTTCCGGTAGTGCCGCCGCGTCTCATCTGATCCGTATTTAGCCGTCGTATCTGAGTCTGTTATGCATCGGTCTCGACGCGGATCATCCGCCTCGCCTGAACTGCCTATGGGGCGAAGCCAAATGACCGACCGCATACCCGCGCAGATCATCGAAACCGTTGATCCCAGCCAACCGATCCGCCTGACGCCCGCGCAGAGCGGCGGCCCAATTCATACGCGTAGTTTCAGCGGCCGCTTCCGCAACCTGCGCCTGTTGGGCGGCGCACTGCTGATGCTGCTCTACTTCGGCACCGTCTGGCTGAACTGGAACGGGCGCCAGGCGGTGCTATGGGATCTGGACCGGCAGCAGTTCCATATCTTCGGCGCCACATTCTGGCCGCAGGATTTCATCCTGCTCTCGGCGATCCTGATCATCGCCGCCTTCGGCCTGTTCTTCATCACCGTACTGGCCGGGCGCATCTGGTGCGGCTACGCCTGCCCACAGAGCAGCTGGACCTGGATGTTCATGTGGGTGGAAAAGATCACCGAAGGCGATCGCCTGCAACGCATCAAGCTCGACGCCGCGCCCTGGTCCGCCAGCAAGCTGCTGCGCCGCAGCGCCAAGCATGCGCTATGGCTGGCGATCAGCCTGGCCACGGCGCTGGCCTTCGTCGGCTATTTCACCCCGGTACGCGACCTAGTGGGCGACTTCGCCCGCTTCGAGCTCGGTACTACCACCGCCTTCTGGTTGCTGTTCTTCACTGCTGCGACCTACATCAACGCCGGCTGGCTGCGCGAGCAGGTGTGCCTGCACATGTGCCCCTACTCGCGCTTCCAGAGCGTGATGTTCGATGCCGACACCCTTCTCGTCTCCTACGACACGGCCCGTGGCGAGAACCGCGGCGCCCGGCGCAAGGGCAGTGATCCGCGAGCCCAGGGCCTCGGCGATTGCGTCGATTGCACGCTGTGCGTGCAGGTCTGCCCCACCGGCATCGACATCCGCGACGGCCTGCAGCTGGACTGCATCAGCTGTGGCGCCTGCATCGACGTCTGCGACAGCGTCATGGACCGCATGGGCTACGCCCGCGGCCTGCTGCGCTACACCTCTGAACGCGCACTCAAGGGCGGCGCCACCCGCTTCTTCCGTCCACGGCTGGTCGGCTATGCCGTGGCGCTGACCGCCATGATCGCCGCCTTCATCTGGGCACTGGACACGCGGCCACAGCTGCAGCTGGACGTCACCCGCGACCGCACCCTGTACCGCGAGAACATGCAGGGGCAGATCGAGAACATGTATCGCCTCAAGCTGATCAACAAGACGCAGCAACCGCGCCGCTACGCGCTGACATTGGAAGGCGGCCCCTTCTCGCTGCAGGGCCCGCGTGAGATCGCCCTGGCAGCGGGTGAGATCGCCGATCTGCCGGTCAGCGTGGCGCTGCTCGACAACGCCGGGGACTTCAGTCGCGAGCTGCACTTCCAGCTCAGCGACCTGGCCGAGCCGGACAGCCGGGTGAGCACACCGAGCACCTTCGTCGCCCCCATCGCGGCGCTGCGCCAGTAGACTGGCCATGCTCAACCGCCACGGCCCGGACACGATGAAGCGCTACGAGAAATTCGCCGACGAGATTGCCGAACTGATCCGCAGCGGCGTGCTCGCGCCGGGAGAAAAGGTGCCCTCGGTGCGCCACGCCAGCCGCACCTATGGCGTCAGCCCGTCCACCGTGTTCCAGGCCTACTACCTGCTGGAAGACCGCGGGCTGATCCAGGCGCGGGCGCGTTCGGGCTATTTCGTCCGCGAACATGCCAAGCGCCCGTTGCACGAACCGGACATCAGCCTGCGTCCGGCGGAAACCACCGATGTCGGCGTCAGCGAGCTGGTGTTCTCGGTGCTCGCCTCGCTGCGCGACCCGGCCACGGTGCCCTTCGGTTCTGCCTTTCCCAGTCCCGAGCTGTTTCCCCTGCAGCGCCTGGCGCGCTCGATGGCACAGAGCGTGCGCGACATGCCGGCACGCGAGGTGATTGCCGAGATGACCGCCGGCAACCCGGACCTGCGCCGGCAGATCGCCCTGCGCTACATGGTCAGCGGCGTGATGCTGCCGATGGACGAACTGGTGATCACCACCGGTGCGATGGAGGCTCTGAACCTCTGCCTGCAGGTGGTGACCGAACCGGGCGACCTGGTGGCCATCGAGGCGCCAGCGTTTTACGCCACGCTGCAGGTACTGGAACGGCTCAAGCTCAAGGCGGTGGAGATTCCGGTGCACCCGCGCGAAGGCATCGACCTCGACATCCTCGCCGACCGCCTCGCGCACCTGCCGATCAAGGCCTGCTGGTTCATGAGCAGCCTGCAGAACCCGCTGGGCGCGAGCATGGGCGAGGCGAAGAAGCAGCAGCTCTATGAGCTGTTGCAGCGCCACCAGGTGCCGTTGATCGAGGACGACGTCTACGCCGAGCTGTACTTCACCCGCGAGCCGCCCAAGCCGGTGAAAAGCCATGATCGCGAAGGTCTGGTGATGCACTGCGGCTCGTTCTCCAAGAGTCTCGCGCCCGGCTACCGGGTCGGCTGGGTTGCCGGCGGTCGCTATGCCGAGCAGATCGCCCGGCTCAAGCTGATGACCACCATTTCCCCTTCCGTGCCGGCGCAGGCCGCCATTGCTGATTACCTGCAGCACGGCGGCTACGACCGTCACCTGCGAAAGCTGCGTCACGCGCTGGAGATGCAGCAGGGTGCGATGCTTGCCTCCGCGGCCCGCCATTTCCCTGCGAGCACGCGAGTCACCCGGCCCAGCGGCGGCTACTTTCTGTGGTTCGAATTTCCCGAGCAGGTGGATTCGCTGCAGCTGCTGCAACTGGCGCTGGCCCAGGGCATCAGCCTGGCGCCAGGGCCGATCTTTTCGGCGACCCAGCGCTTTCGCAACTGCGCGCGGCTGAATCACGGCCATCCATGGGACGCCCGCAGCGAGCAGGCGATGGAGTTGCTGGGCAGGATGCTGAAGTCGTTCTGAGGCGCGGTGCCGATATGTCCGGGACCTTCAGTCGCAATCCTGCGGCTGACCGCCACGGGCCTTCATCAGATACATGCGGTCGTCGGCCTGCTTGAGCAGCTGGGCCTCCGCATCACCGTCTTCGGGATATAGCGCGGTGCCGATGCTCAAGCCGATATCGAGACTGTGCTCGGCGATCTGCATCGGCTGCTCGAAGGCCGCGCGGATCTTGTCGACGACGCCGCGGGCATCTTCTGCCTCGGCGATGCTTTCCAGCAGCACCACGAACTCATCGCCACCCAGCCGCGCCACGGTATCGGTGTCGCGAACGCAGTGCGTGAGGCGATCCGCCACTGCACGCAGCAGCTGGTCGCCGCCACTATGGCCATAGGTATCGTTGACCTGCTTGAAGCGATCCAGATCCACAAAGAGCAAGGCGACGCGTCCGCCATTGCGGCGCACTCGCGCCAGGGCCGTGTCCAGCCGGTCGCGAAAGCAGGCGCGGTTCGGCAGGCCGGTGAGTTCGTCGTACTGCGCCATCCGGTGCAGGCGCGCATACAGCTGCTTGCGCTCGATTGCCGTGACCACTTGGGTAGAAACGAATTGCAGCAGCTCCTGATCTTTCTCGGTGTAGGGCGCCGCCATGCTCTTGAGCAACAGCACACCGATCACGCCCTCGCTCGAGTTGAGCGGCACGCCCAGCCACCAGGCATGGATATCCCCGTCTCCAAGCGGAAGCGCCAGCGCACGCATCGAGTCAGCGTTGAAGCACAACGACTGCGCGCCATGCAGGACGGAAAAGCACAGGGAAGCCGCAGGCTCCGCCGGCGGATCGGTCGAATCGAGCGCCAGCGCCTGGTAGGGATAAGTCAGCTCGCCGTGGGCTGCGTTGCGGATGGCGACGATGAAATCGTCCACCGGCAGCAGCTGGGCAATGGTCAGATGAATCTGCTGATACAGCGCTGCGAGGTCCTTGGCCCCGTGCGCCGCCTCGGAGATCGAATAGAGCGCCGCTTGCATCGCTTCGGATTGCTTGCGCTGGGTGATGTCGCGCGCCACGCCGATGCGCAGCTTGTTATCGGTCGACCAGCAGGCCGACCACATGATGTGCACGACACCGCCGTCCTTGCGCACGTAGCGGTTCTCGAAGTGCAGCAGCGGCTGATCGGCCATGACCTCCTTGGCCGCGGCCAGGGTCCGGGCACGGTCTTCGGGATAGACCATCTCGATCATCCGCTTGCCGAGCATCTCCTGCGGCGTATAGCCGAAGATGCGCTCGCAGGCGGCGCTGACGTAGACGAAGTTGCCCTGCGCATCGACCACGCAGATGGCATCCAGCAACAAATCGATGACACTCGCCAGAGGCGCGTAGCTATCCGTCTTCACAGCGGCAGACCTACTTCGGCCATTGGGCATGGGCCTGGCGATCGGGGCGGCGCCGTCGCGCGGCTGATCGCTCGTTCCCATGCCCTAAGCATCGCCCAAATCCGCAGCGGCCGCGCTGTTTTTTATTGTCCGGCTCCCTCCACCCAGCGCGGATAGAAGCCGAGCGCAGCCTGGGTGTTGGCATCCTGCAGCACGATAACGTCCTCTGGCGCATCGCCGGCGTCCCGTTCCAGTCGGTCGCCGCGAAAGAAGAAGCGGCGGCCATCGGCGAGTGTGAGGAACAGACCGACCGCCCCATGGCCGTCCAGCGGTACCAGTACGACCTGGCCGTCGCCGAACAGATCCAGGCTGCGACGGTGCTGCCGATAGGGGCTCGCCTGGAATTGCAGCGACTGCCAGCGGACCGGGTGGCGAAACTGGCTGGGCAACACCGCGGGCGGCGTGGCGGCCTCCAGATAGCTCAGGCTGTCCGCGCTGGCCAGTACCGGCACCTCGGGGTAGTCGGCCAGCCCCGAAGCGTGCTCCCAGCGCACGCAACCCAGCACGATACGGTCGATCTCAAGTCCGTCCTGCTCCAGCTGATCGCGCACGGGGCGCAGGTTCGCATAGCGCTTGGTTCGCCAGGGCACCTCGGCGTCCAGTTGCGCGTCGATCTGTCGGCCGAGCCCCGTACCGAACAGCAAGCGGCTGCCGCGATGCTCGATCAGGATCGCGATGTGCTGAGTCGGCGGCGCCTCCTGCCAACCGTTCCGCCCCAACAGAAAGTCGCCACTGTCGCTCTGTGCGGTCTTCACCAGGCTGAAGCGCAAACCTTGCGCAGCCGAAGCATTTTCGACGAAGCCAAACAGCGAGGCTGCCAGTCCGATCACCAGCAGCAGCGATGCTCCGACCCGCCGGTTCGAGTGCCGGCCCCGCTCGCCGGGCATCCGGCCATTCTGCGCGTTCATGGCGTCACAGCCCCGGCATGCCGACATAACCCGGCAGCGCGCGGACGCGGGCGAACCAGGCCTGCAGCGCCGGATGGGCTGCCAGATCGAGCCCGCCGTCACCGCCCAGCGCGACGTTGGGGTAAACGGCGATATCGGCGATGGTCGGTTCATTCGTCTGCGCGAGCCAGACGTGCTGCGCAAGATGCCGTTCAAGCGTGCGCAAGGCGCTGGCCGCACGAGCCTGGGCCAGCGACTCGTCGATAGGAAGGCCGAACAGTTTGCCCAGGCGCACAGTGCCCGGGCCATGCTGCACCTCGTTGGCGGCGAAACTCAGCCAGTTGGCGATGTGGCCTTGGGTCTCGGCATCCTGCGGGTACCACTCACTGGCATAACGCTGGGCCAGATAGACCAGGATCGCTTGGGAATCCCCCAGTCGAAATTCGCCGTCCTCGAGTACCGGAATCTGTCCGCGCGGGTTGATTTCACGAAACGCCGGCTGCTTGTGCTCACCCGCCAGCAGATTCACCGGCACCAGCTCCACCGGCTGGCCGATCAGACTGAGAAACAGGCGAACCTTGTGGCAATTACCGGATAGCGTCAGGTCGTAAAGCTTCATGGTGTTGCCCTCGTGATTGGCTGCGACTGGATAATAGACAGACCTGTCTGTATGCTGCAAGCACCAACGCAACTCCGCCCAACTGGAGCAAGCCGCGAGCGCTCCCGCATAATGTCGAACCACAGGAGGTATCCATGGCATCGAACAAGCGCGACCAGCTGCTCAACACCGCAGAAAATCTGTTCTATCGCGAGGGTTATCACGCCACCGGCATCGATCGCATCCTGGCCGAATCCGGTGTGGCCAAGATGACGCTGTACAAGCACTTCAAGTCCAAGGACGAACTGATCCTGGCCGTGCTGGAAGCGCGCCACGAGCTGATGCTGACGCGCCTGCGCGAACGCGCCACCAGGCTGCCACCGCGTGAGGCGCTACTGGGAATTTTCGATGGATTGCAGGGCATGATTCACGGCAACGACGCCTTCTGCGGCTGCCTGTTCATCAACGCAGCGGCCGAATATCACGACCGTGACCACCCGATTCACCGCCGCTCGTCCGCCTACAAGGCAGAGTTGCTGGCCTACCTGCGCGAGCTGCTGGAACGCCTGAACGCGCCGCAGCCGCTGCAGCTGGCGCGCCAACTGCAGTATCTGCTCGAAGGCGCGCTGAGCATGGCGCATATCGAGGGGCCGGGCGAGCAGGCACGGGACGCGAAAGTCGCCGCCGAGCGACTACTCGAAGCCGCCGGCATCTAGGCGCGCCGCAGTGGGCGCGCCCTCTTGCCGTTCAGAGGGTGCTGACTTCTTCTTCGCGTACCTTGAACCAGGCGGCATACAGGGCCGGCAGGAACAGCAGCGTCAGCGCCGTGGCAACGATCAGCCCCCCCATGATCGCCACCGCCATCGGCCCGAAGAAGATACTGCGCGACAGCGGAATCATCGCCAGTACCGACGCCAGCGCAGTCAGCACGATGGGCCGGAAGCGCCGCACGGTGGCATCGACGATGGCGGTGAAGCGCGCCTGACCGGCACCGATGTCCTGCTCGATCTGGTCCACCAGAATCACCGAATTGCGCATGATCATCCCCGACAGCGCGATGGTGCCGAGCATGGCGACGAAACCGAACGGCTGACCGAACAGCAGCAGGAACAGCGCCACACCGATGATGCCCAGCGGCGCGGTGAGAAACACCATGGCCGAACGCGAGAAGCTCTTGAGCTGCGCCATCAGCAGGGTCATCACGACGATGACGAACAGCGGCATGCCGGCATTCACCGAGCGCTGGCCGCGCTCGGAGTCCTCCACCGTGCCGCCGACCTCGAGCAGGTAGCCGCCGGGCAACTGATCGCGAATGTCCGCCAGGGTCGGCTCGATCTCACGCACCAGTGCCGCCGGCTGCTGCTCTCCGTACACATCGGCACGCACGGTGACCGTTGGCAGGCGGTTGCGGTGCCAGATCACGCCCTCCTCGAAGCCGTACTCGAGCGTCGCCACCTGCGACAGCGGCACGCTGCGCCCGCTCTCGGTGGGAATCGCCAGGCTCGGCAGCATCGACAGCTCGAGCCGCTCGCGCTCGGTGCCGCGCAGGAGTATCTCGATCAGCTCGTTGTCCTCGCGGAACTGGCTGACGCTGCTGCCGGTGAAAGTGCGCCGCAGGAAGCCGGACAGCTCAGCGGTGGTCACGCCCAACGCCCGGGCACGATCCTGATCGACGTTGAGCCGGACCATCTTGCTCGGCTCCTGCCAGTCCAGATGGACGTTGGCCACGTGCGGGTTCTCGTTGACCTTGGCAGCGACCTGGCGAGCCAGCCCGCGCACCACGTCGATATGCTCGCCGGTGACACGGAACTGCACCGGATAGCCCACCGGCGGGCCATTCTCCAGCCGCGTCACGCGACCACGCAGGCTCGGGAAGTCCTCGCGCATGCGTTCGATCAGCCAGGCGCGCAGGGACTCGCGGGACTCGATGCTGTCCGCCAGCACGACGAACTGGGCGAAGCTGGTCGCCGGCAGCTGCTGGTCCAGCGGCAGGTAGAAACGCGGCGAGCCGGTGCCGACGTAGGCCACATAGTTGTCGATGCCGGCCCGTTCCTTGAGCAGCTGTTCCAGCCGCGCCACCTCTGCTTCGGTCGCCTTCAACGAGGCGCCTTCGGCCAGTTTGAGATCGACCATCAGCTCCAAACGGCCGGAAGCGGGGAAGAACTGTTGCGGCACCAGACGGAACAGCACCACCGCGGCGACGAAGATCGCCAGCGTGAGCAGGATGACGGTCTTGCGCCGGCGCACGCAGAACGTCACCACGCGACGCACGCGCTGGTAGAACGGCGTTGCGTAAGGATCGTGGCCTTCGCTGCTTGTGCCGTGCTTGTGTGCAGATTTCTTGGCCAGGTCAGGCAGCAGTTTTTCGCCGATCAGCGGTACGAACATTACCGCGGCGATCCAGGACGCGATGAGCGAAATGGCCACCACTTGGAAGATCGAACGGGTGTATTCGCCGGTACTGGAATTGGCAGTGGCGATCGGCAGGAAACCCGCCGCGGTGATCAGCGTGCCGGTCAGCATCGGAAACGCCGTGCTGGTCCAGGCAAAGCTGGCGGCCTTGAGGCGGTCGTAGCCCTGCTCCATCTTGATCGCCATCATCTCCACCGCAATGATCGCGTCGTCCACCATCAGCCCGAGAGCCAGGACCAGGGCGCCAAGGGATATCTTGTGCAGGCCGATGTTCAGATAGCTCATGGCGGCGAAAGTCATCGCCAGCACCAGCGGAATCGACAACGCCACCACCAGCCCGGTACGCACGCCGAGCGAGAAGAAACTCACCAGCAATACGATCACCAGCGCTTCGATCAACACCTTGACGAACTCACCTACGCTGGTCTTCACCGCAGCGGGCTGATCCGAGACCTTGCGCAGCTGCATCCCCGCCGGGAGCTCCTGCTGCAGGCGGGCGAACTCCTGCTCCAGTGCCTCGCCCAGCACCAGGATGTCGCCACCGCTTTTCATCGAAACCGCCAGACCCAGGGCAGGCTCGCCCATGAAGCGCATGCGCGGCGCGGGCGGGTCGTTGAAGCCGCGATGTACCTCGGCAACATCGCCGATACGGAAGGTGCGGCCGGCAACGCGGATGGGGAAATCACGAATCTCCTTGACCGTCTCGAAGCTGCCGGTGACGCGCAGCTGCACCCGATCGCTGATGGTCTCGACGAAACCGGCAGCCGTTACCGCGTTCTGCGCCTCCAGCGCCTGGCGCACGGCTTCCAGTGGGACGCCGAGCGTGGCTAGTTTGACGTTGGAGAGTTCGATCCAGATCTTCTCGTCCTGCAGGCCGATCAGCTCGACCTTGCCGACGTTCTTCACCCGCTGCAGCTGCAGCTGGATGCGGTCGGCGTAGTCCTTGAGGATCGCGTAGTCGAAACCTTCGCCGGTCAGGGCGTAGATGTTGCCGAAGGTGGTGCCGAACTCGTCATTGAAGAAGGGCCCCTGTACACCCGGCGGCAGGGTGTGGCGAATGTCGCCGATCTTCTTGCGAATCTGGTACCAGAGCTCGGGAATGTCCTTCGAGCGCATCGAGTCTCGCGCCATGAAGGTGACGTTGGATTCACCCGGCCGGGAGAACGAGACGATGCGCTCGTACTCGCCGGTCTCCATCAACTTCTTCTCGATGCGCTCGGTGACCTGACGCGACATTTCCTCGGCGGTAGCGCCAGGCCATCGCGTCTGGATGACCATGGCCTTGAAGGTGAATGGCGGGTCCTCGCTCTGGCCGAGCTTGCTGTAGGACAGCGCACCGACGATTGCCAGCAGCAGCATAAGATAGACGACGATCTGCCGGTTCTGCAGCGCCCAGGCGGAGAGATTGAAGCGCATCGCGATTACTCCTGGGCGGCCAGCTCGACGGGGCGATTGTGGCGATCCACCGGGCGAACCGGCTGGTTATCGCTGAGCAACTGCACCCCGGCCAGGACGACCCAGTCGTCGGCCTCCAGCCCTTCGAGGACTGGCACCAGCTGTTCACCGAACGGCCCGGCCCGAACCTCGACACGCTCCACGGTGGAATCGGCTCTGAGTCGCCAGACATGTGCCCGGCCCTTTTCCGCACTCAGCGCTGACAGCGGCACCGCCAGTGACACCTCACCGTCGCGGCGAATGCTCACCAGCGCACTCTGCCCCAGCTCGGCTGGCACCTCTTGTTCGCTGAAGGCGACACGCGCGGAATAGGTCCGCGACTGCGCATCGGCTGCTGGCGAGAGTTCGCGAATCTTGCCGAGATAGTGGCGCCCCGGTTGCGACCAGAGTTCGACCTCGACGTCCTGACCAACCCGGTAGCGCTCCAGCGATTGCTCCGGCAGATCGATGGCCACTTCCCGCTCGCCATCCGCCGCCAGTACGAACGCGGTCTGCCCCGCAGCGACCACCTGCCCGACCTCGACTCGACGCTGCGCGATCAAGCCATCGCGGGTGGCGCGCAGTACCGCGTAATCGACCTGGTTGCTGGCCACATCGAACTCGGCGCGTGCCTGCTGCAAACGAGCAGCCGCGGCGCGATAGGCGTTGTCGGCATTATCGAACTGCGACTGGCTGACCAGCTGGCGACCGAGCAGCGCCTTGTAGCGGTCATGTTCGGCCTTGGCCAGGCGCAGATTGGCTTCCGCCGCCGCCACCTGCGCACGCATGCCGTCCAGCTGCAGCCGCACGTCCTGCGGATCGAGACGTGCCAGGGGCTGGTCCTTGCGTACGCGGTCGCCCGCTTCGACCAGGCGCTCGACGACCTTGCCACCGATGCGGAAGGCCAGCTCAGGCTCGTAGCGCGCGTGCACTTCGCCGGGATAGCTCTCGCGTGCCTCGCTGGCAGGCTGCGGCTGCACCACCATGACCGGGCGCGGCAGCTGCTGGGGCGGCTCGCCGTTGCCACAGGCGACCAGAACAAGTGCACAACCGAGCATAGAGGCAAGGGGCAAGGCATGTCGGAACACGATGAAGTCTCTCTGTCGCGAAGCGGATTGGAATACTTATACTGCCGGGTATAGTAAAAATACCGTACCAGCCAGTCCACTATTAAAACGCCCATGACAGAAAACCATTCCGTATCGCCTGGCCCCGGTCGTCCGAAGGACCCAGCCAAGCGCGAGGCGATCCTCACTGCCGCGCAGGTGCTGTTCCTCGGCAACGGCTACGAAGGCAGCAGCATGGAGGCCATCGCCGCCGAAGCCGGCGTTTCCAAGCTCACGCTGTATAGTCACTTCAAGGACAAGGAGGCGCTATTCAGCGCCGCCGTGAAGACCACCTGCGAAACGCGCCTGCCGAGGCGGCTGTTTCAGGTGGCGGCGGATTGCGACATCGAGAAGGTGCTGCTGGCGATCGGCGGCGCCTTCAATCAGCTGGTCAACAGCCCCGAGTCCATCGGCCTGCATCGGGTGATGGTGGCGATGGCGACGCAGAATCCGGGACTGGTGAAGATGTTCTTCGATGCCGGCCCGCAGCAACTGCTGTGCGATCTGCAACAGCTGTTCAGCAGGACCAACGCGCTGGGCTTGCTGGAGATCGACGATCCACTGCGGGCCGCCGAGCATTTCTGCTCGCTGATCAAGGGTGCCCAGCACTTCCGCTTGCTGGTCGGCTATTCCGAGGCGCCAACCGATGAGGAAGGCAACCTGCACGTACGGGATGCGGTGAGCGTATTTCTGCGCGCCTATCGCCGCTGACGTGAGCAAGCGAGAGGCTGCGGACCGGTGAATCAGCCCTGCAGCTTCTTCTTTGGATAGATGTCATAGCGGCTGGATTTGCCTTCCAGGCTGTAGCCGGGCTTGCTTCCCTCGATTGCCGGCGCCTTGCGCGGGCGTTTGACCACCACCCGATGGCTGGCCAGCTCCAGCGCCGCGGCCAGCAGTGCCGGTGCGTCCATATCGTCGCCGACGAAGGGCCGGAACAGGCGCATCTCCTTCTTCACCAGCGCACTCTTGTCGCGATGGGGAAACATCGGGTCGAGGTAGATGACCTGCGGCGCCTCGCCCTGCCACTGCCTCATCAACTCGATGGCATTGCCCTTGAGCAAAGTCATCCGCGCGGCGATAGCGCCCACCTCGGCGTCGCCTGACGCGCGACTCAGACCATCCTCCAGCAGCGCGGCAATCAGCGGCTGGCGTTCGATCAAGCTCACTTCACAGCCCAGCGTGGCCAGCACAAAGGCATCGCGCCCGAGCCCCGCTGTAGCATCCAGCACCCGTGGCCGGATACCGGGCTGGATGCCCACGGCCTTGGCGATCATCTGCCCACTGCCACCACCGAACTGACGCCGGTGCGCTGCGGCCCCCTCGACGAAATCCACCCGTACCGGCCCCGGTGCCTGCGCCTCGAGCAACTGCAGCTGCAAGCCGTCCGCGCCAATCTGCAAAGCGAATTCGGCCGCGTCCTGAATTTCCGGCAAGTCGAGACGCTGCGCCCATTGGTGGGCCGCAGCGGCGAACTGAGGAGTCAGCGGTTCGACTCGAACCAAAGGGTTGCGTGCGGACATGGGGCATCCAGCGGTGATGGAAAGCCGCGCATTGTGCCAGAGCATTCCAGGCTGCGCGCGAGCGTTCAGCGGCACATGCCGAAGCCACCCATGTCGACGTGAAAGTGGTCGTGGTGGGCCGCGTTGTACTCCGGCCCGAGCGTCACGTTGAACGCATCGCAGGCGGCATCGCGAACCAGACGCAGGAAACGCGCCTTGTCGCCGTCGCCCTGCCAGTCCCGCGCCACGGTGATGCGGGTACCATCCGCAAGGCGAAAGCCCGCCATATCCAGAGCATTGGCGCTGGCGTGCTGGCTGCGGCGGTTACTGCGGGCGATGTTGCGACAGGCAAAGCTGCCGAAGTGGTCGATGCGCACCACCGGCTGCTCGAATACTGCCTGGGCCGCCGGCTGAAGCCCGTGCAACTCGAACATCGCATAAGCCGCTGCCAGCGGACAGGTGGCGAGAAAAGGCCCGTTGAAACGTACGTCCGAGCCCTGCACCCGAACGCTGTTCTCGACCGGACAACCTGGCTCCGGCGTGCTGTCCGGCACGGCTGCATAGCGCAGCGGTGCGGTGGCGAGTGCCTGTTCGCAGAGCGTTCGGTCCTGCTGCAAGCGCCGTAGCTTGAGCGGCGTCAACAGGTTCGGCGGCTCACGGATGTCCAGCGGCGCCCAGGGATTCCAGCGCGGCGGAATGTCGATCAGCTCCTGCCGCACCGCCAGGGCGAAGCCGGCAAGCAGCAGCAACAGGAGAAGGAAGAAGCGGCCAAAGGTCATTCCTTATGGGCAACAGCCAGCCCGCGAAGTTGAGCGGGATGTTTACAAAACTGGTCGAAACCGCTCCTTCAATCGGTCAGCAAGGACATCTGCGGCACAGGGTGCATTGCAGGCAAGGCAGGCAGGCCGGGCAAGCGCTCGCTCAGCAAGCCGTGAAAACGCATCGCCAGTTGCGGCGCGCAGTGATTATCGGGGGTATGCAGATAGACGTGCGGCGCCTTGCCCGCCTCGATCCAGCCAGCCACCTTGTCCAGCCAGGGCGCCATGAACGCATCGTTCGCCTCCAGCTCGGGGTGACCGACGAAGCGCACCTGCGGCGAATCGCTGAATGCCACCGGGCGCACCGGCAGACGCGGCTTCTTGCTCTGCGCGTGCAACACGGCGGGGTCGCGAGACTGGCAGCTGAACAGCGCGCGGCTATCGAGGCAGATGCGTTCGATGCCGCGATCACGCAGCAACCGGTTCAGGGCACGCTCGCCCTCCCCTCTGTCGAAGAACGCGGGATGCCGCACCTCGATCGCCAGCGCTGCGGCGAAGCCATCGATGAACGCCGCCAGCTCGCCCAGCCTTGACGGCCCAACGCTGGCAGGCAGCTGCAGCCAGAACGGCGTCACCCTTCGCCCCAACGGCAGCAACAGCCGCTGGAAAGCATGCGCCTGCTCCAGAGCCGCCGGCAGATCGCCAGCCTGACTGATATCGCGGGGAAATTTGGCACAGAACCGGAAGCCGTCGGGCATCTCGCCGGCCCAGCGCTGGACCTTCTGCTCCGATGGCCAGGCATAGAGCGTGGTATTGCCTTCGACCGTATTGAAGGTGGAACAGTAGCCGGCGAGGAAATCGGAAGCTGGCGTAGCCGTCGGGTACAACGAGCCGAGCCAGGCACTCTCGTTCCAGGAGGGGCAACCGAGGTAATAGGGAAGCTCTGGCAGATCGAACCGCCTTAGGCGTAGAGGTCGAGCCCGAGCACCTCTGCGCCGTCGAACTCGACGCTCATGCTGGCGGTGCTGGCGTAGCTGGCCAGCGCCTGGGCCACGCGGCTGGTCAGCGGACGCTCGGGCTGCGGCTCGTCATAGCGGAATGCGGAGTAGCGCTCGACCAAAGCGCTGGAATTGACCCGCTGCTGCGGACGATCGGCCTGGGGTTGGTAATCCTGACCGGAGCGGCTGTCGACCCCGCGCTGCGCCTGCGCGGCCCGCTGCGTTTCCCCATAGCTATCCGTCGCCCTGCCGGTACGGGCAGAACGATCCGTTGAATAGGGAACGGGAAAGGAGCTTTCGATGCGCATCATTGGACTCGATCAGAGGCCCGGCGACTCTAACGGGCAGCCAGGACTTTGGCAACGTTCCTCGTCATTTGATCCCTTTGGGCGTCGCGACATTGTCGCGCAGGTAGACCGGCTGGGCCTGATCGGCCTCCAGCGCCTCGCCTCGGCGCCAGGCGAAACTCGCCAGATTCAGCAGATCTTCGGCGTGCGGCAGCATACCCGCGTCGTGCGCACGTACGGCGACGGGTATCCGCTCGGCATAGCCCCAGCCGGTGCCAGCGCCAAACCAGTCGTCACCCGCAGCCCGCGGCAGCACAGCCTGCTCGGGTGGCAGCACAGCCTCGCTGCCGACCAGCTGCATCTCCCCCGCCTGTTCGCGATAACAGCCCCAGTAGACCTCGTCCATGCGCGCATCGATGGCCGCCGCGACCTGCGCTGCACCGTGCTCACGCCAGGCCCTCTGGGCGATGGTCGCCAACGTCGAAACCGGCAACACCGGGCGTTGCAATGCGAACGCCAGGCCCTGTACCACGCCGATGGCGATCCGCACGCCGGTGAAGGCACCCGGCCCCCGCCCGAAAGCGATGGCATCCAGCGCGGACAGCGCGACTCCAGCCTCGCCGAGCAGCGTCTGCACCATCGGCAGCAGCCGCTGGGCATGCAGGCGCGGAATCACCTCGTAGTGACTCAGCACCCTGCCGTCGTGCAGCAGCGCGACTGAGCAGGCTTCGGTGGCGGTATCCAGGGCCAGCAGAGTGGTCATCGGGTCGGTCCGGTAGGTAAAAAGGCGCCGATTCTAACGTATTCGCGGAGCGGGTTCTTTCGCGCTCGTCCTGACCTCTGGGCAAAAAAATGCCCGTATCCTTCGATACGGGCATTTCTATCGCTCGCGCCAGGCAGCTTCGATCAGCTCAGCGCAGCGAACACCTTGGCAGTGATTTCGTCCACCGAACCGACACCCTCGATGCGGCTGTACTTCGGCGTGCCTTCCGCAGCCGCCAGGCTCTGGTAGAAGTCCACCAGCGGCTTGGTCTGCGCATGGTAGACGGACAGGCGATGACGCACGGTCTCTTCCTTGTCGTCTTCGCGCTGGATCAGCTCATCGCCGGTTTCGTCGTCCTTGCCAGCAACCTTCGGCGGGTTGTGCTCGGTGTGGTAGACGCGACCGGAAGCCGGGTGCACACGACGACCCGCGATGCGGCCGACGATTTCTTCGTCGTCCACGGCGATCTCGATGACGTTGTCGATGCGCACGCCAGCGTCCTTCAAAGCTTCGGCCTGCGGAATGGTGCGCGGGAAACCGTCGAACAGGAAGCCATTGGCGCAATCGGGCTGGGCGATGCGCTCCTTGACCAGGTTGATGATCAGGTCATCGGAAACCAGGCCGCCGGCATCCATCACGCTCTTGGCCTTGAGGCCCAGCTCGGTGCCCGCCTTGACTGCGGCACGCAGCATGTCGCCCGTGGAGATCTGCGGAATACCGAACTTTTTGGTAATGAAGCCAGCCTGGGTACCTTTTCCGGCACCGGGCGCTCCCAGCAGAATCACACGCATGATGAGTCCTCGAGTTTCTTAGAAGGGGGACGATTCTGCCAGCCGGCCGGAGCGGCTCATCGCTGACGAATCAAAAATTCTGGTTTGCCGCTATGCGACAAAAGGTTGAACACGATACACAGCGCACCGAGACGGCACAAGCCGTCCCGAAAGCGTGTATCGACCCGCATAAACGTCACGATTAGACACGAGTTGCGCTCAACGACTACGCATCACGCAGCCGTTTAGCGCCGGGAGCCGCCACCTCAGCCGGTGTTGCGCAAGCCCGCCGCGATACCGGCCACACTGACCAGCAGGGCCTGCTCGAGTGGGCTGTCTGCCGGGTTCTGCTGCTGCCTTGAGCGAGCCAGCAGCTCGATCTGCAGCAGGTGCAACGGATCGAGATAGGTGTTGCGCAGGCTGAATGCCTCCTGGGTCTTCGGGCTGTGATCGAGCAGATCGACCTGGCCGGTCACGCTCAGCACAGCGTCGACCACCTGCGACAATCGGTCACGCAAATCGCCACCCAGCGAAAGCAGCTCCGGCTGCACCAGGCGTTCGTCGTAACGCCGCGCGATATCGGCGTCGGCCTTGGCCAGTACCATTTCCAGCATATCGATGCGCGTGGTGAAGAATGGCCAACGCGCGCGCATTTCGGCCAGCCGCTCGCCCTCCCCGCGCGCCAGTGCGCTCTGCAGTGCCCGCTCCCACCCCAGCCAGGCCGGCAGCATCAACCGCGTTTGCGTCCAGGCGAAAATCCAGGGAATCGCCCGTAGGCTTTCCACCCCGCCCTCGCGGCGCTTGGAGGGGCGACTGCCCAAAGGCAAACGGCCCAGCTCCAGCTCGGGTGTCGCCTGGCGGAAGTAATCGACGAACAGCGGATGCTCGCGCACCACGCCACGATAGGCCGCCACCCCTTCGGCAGCCAGGCGATCCATGCTTTCACGCCAGCCGGCTTCGGGCATCGGTGGCGGCAACAGCGTCGCCTCGAGTACCGCAGCGAGGTACAGGTTGAGGTTCTGCTCGGCGATGTCCGGCAGGCCGAACTTGAAGCGAATCATTTCGCCCTGTTCGGTGGTACGGAAACGCCCGACTACCGAACCCGGCGGCTGCGACAGGATCGCTGCGTGCGCCGGGCCACCGCCGCGCCCCACGGTGCCGCCGCGGCCGTGGAACAGCAACAATTCGACGTCGTGTTCGCGGCACACGTCCACCAGCCGTTCCTGAGCGCGGTACTGGGCCCAGGCGGCGGCGGTGGTACCAGCGTCCTTGGCCGAGTCGGAATAGCCGATCATCACCTCTTGCGGGCCATGCAGGCGCTGGCGATACCCCGGCAACGCGAGCAGGCGGTCGATGATCGGCGCGGCGTTGTTCAGGTCATCCAGGGTTTCGAACAGCGGCACCACGCGCATCGGTCGCTGCAGGCCGGCTTCCTTGAGCAGCAACTGCACGGCGAGTACATCGGACGCCGCATGGGCCATGGAAATGACGTAGGAGCCGAGTGATGCCCCCGGCGCCTCGGCGATCACCGCGCAGGTGGCGAGCACCTCGGCGGTATCGGCCGACGGATGATAATGCGCCGGCAGCAGCGGTCGGCGATTGCCCAGTTCGAGCTGCAGCCAGTCCAGCCGCTGCTGCTCGTTCCACTGCTGGTAGTCGCCCAGCCCGAGGTAATCGGTGATTTCCGCCAGTGCCGCGGCATGCCGTGCGGCATCCTGGCGGATGTCCAGCCGTACCAGGAACAGCCCGAACACGGCCAGTCGTCGCAGGCAGTCGAGCAGCGCACCATCGGCGATCATGCCCATCCCGCAGGCATGCAACGAGCGGTAGCAGAGTTCCAGCGGCCGACGCAGTTCCGCGCAGTCCTGCAGCACTTCCGCCGGCGCTGGTTGGCCATGCTCGATGGCGGCTCGCGCCCACTCGCGGGTCGCCCGTAGCCGTTGGCGCAGGGGTTTGAGCAGGACCCGGTACGGCTCGGCCGAATCACCGGTCAGACGCAGCAGTTCCTCGCTGGCTTCGCTCATCGACAGCGCGGTGATCAGCCCTTCGATCTCACGCAGGTACAGATCGGCGGCCACCCAGCGGGCGGTCAGCAATACTTCGCGGGACACCATCGCGGTCACGTTCGGATTGCCATCGCGGTCGCCACCCATCCAGGACGCGAAGCGGATCGGCGCGGCTTCCAGCGGCAGGTGCAGCCCGGTGGTACGCCTGAGCGTCGCATCGGTCTGGCGCAGTACGTTGGGTATGGCCTTCCACAGCGAGTTCTCGATGGCGGCGAAGCCCCACCGCGCCTCTTCCACCGGCGTCGGTCGGTTGCGACGGATTTCCTCGGTGTGCCAGACCTCGGCGATCAGGCGTTGCAGCTGCAGCTCGATCTTCGCCTGCTCGGCGTCGGAGAGGTCGGTGTGGTCCCGTGCAGCCAGCTGCTCGGCGATGGCGTCGTACTTCTGGATCAGCGTACGCCGTGAAACCTCGGTGGGATGCGCCGTCAGCACCAGTTCGATTTCCAGGCGACTGACCTGCCGCGCGATGAATTCATTGTCGTGCCCGGCCGCCTTGAGGCGTTCGATCAGATCGGCGAACACGCTGGCTTCGAAGGGCGCCGGCTCGCCAGCCGTACGACGACGAACCTGATGGTACTGCTCGGCGATATTGGCCAGATTGAGGAACTGGTTGAACGCCCGGGTCATTGGCAGCAGTTCATTCTCGTCCAGGCTGTCCAGGGTTTCGGACAGCAGTTGCGCACCCTCGGTCGAGCCTTTGCGTGCCGCCTTGGCACCCTTGCGGATGCGTTCGATCTTGTCGAAGAACTGGTCGCCGTGCTGGGCACGGATGGTGTTGCCGAGCAGTTCGCCAAGCAGGTGTACGTTGTCGCGCAAGCGCGCGTCGATGATTTTCGCCATGACCTTCTTGCTCCTCCTGGGCTGCCGCCTTCACATGAGTGACTCGCCGCTTCTTATCAGACGCGCCGCGGAGAAAACGATCCTGAACGGCTACGCTGAAATTACCTCCAACCAGAGTGCCCACCGCATCCGGCCCTGACAAGGCGTCAACGCCGACGACCATGTTGCGGACAGCACGATTGCACACGTCATCACCGCTCGTAAGCGCGGGCAAAGGAGTAATCATGAGAATTTCCGAGCTGGTCAGCCATTGGGAACGGGACGCCAAGGGCCATATGAGCCAGACCACCTACAGCATTCCGCTGGACGTCGAGAGCGCGGCACGGCTCGCGGCGCTCGCCGAGATGTATCCCAAGCGCAGCACCGAAGCGCTGCTCGGCGAGCTGGTCGGTGCGGCCCTCGAGGCCGTCGAAACCAGCCTGCCCTATGAGCGCGGCACCCAGGTCATCGCCACTGACGAACAGGGCGATCCGATCTACGAGGACGTTGGACCCACCCCGCGCTTTCTCGAGCTCTCGCGCAAACACCTCAAGCGCATGCTCGACGCTGAAGCGTCTTCCACGCCGCCGGCCTGATCGGTAAAGCGCAACCTGCACGCTTGGCGCCCGCCTTGGGCGCCTGCTCACTCGACCGACCCCGCTTCGTCCGCGCAGATCACCCCTGCCTCTGGCAAACCCGCTCACGGCGGTTCTCTCGATGACAACCGCTCTAGCCCGCCAACTTTCACTGAACGTTTAGCGCCGTTTGGCCTCACAAAAATATGTCCCGACATCGGTAGTGCCCTATTCAGCACACTGCCCGGCCAGGGACGGTAGCTATTCGTTGAGTAATTCGAACTGGAGACTGACCATGAACAAAGCTGTCGCAACCCACGCTTCGAGATTTCAGCTACCCAAGCTGGCGGCCATTGCACTTGGCGGCCTTCTGCTGACCGCATGCGCCGGTAATCCACCGACCGAACAGTTCGCCGTGACTGAATCGGCCGTACGCAGCGCCGTCAGCGCGGGAGGCACCGAGTATGCCGCAGTGGAAATGCGCGCCGCGCAGGAAAAATGGAAAGAGGCCGAACTGGCCATGCAGAAAGAAAACTACGAACAAGCCCGCAAGCTGGCCGAACAGGCCGAATGGGATGCCCGCGTAGCCCAACGCAAGGCCGAAGCGGCCAAGGCGCAGAAGGCCGTGGAGGACGCACAGCAGGGAATCCGTGAACTGCGCGAAGAAGGCATGCGCAGCGTTCGCTGAGCCCGCCTCAGGTTCGACATTCCGTTTATTGCACAAAGGATGAATTCGTCATGCACAAGCTCGTAACCCTACCGACTCTTCTGGCACTGAGCATTGGCTTGGTGGCCTGCGCCAACCAGCCCAATCAGAACCTCGAAGAGGCACGCAGCAGCTTCTCCGCACTGCAAAGCGACGCCCGTTCCAGCAAGGTCGCAGCCCTGGAGACCCAGGACGCCAGCAACATGCTGGACAAGGCCAACAAGGCGTATCTGAATGATGCCGACGAAGAGACGGTGGATCAGTTGGCCTACCTGACCAAGCGCCGCATCGAACTGGCCGAGCAGACCATCGCCCTGCGCGCGGCCGAAGAGGAGCTAGGCAAGGCCTCCGCGCAGCGCGCCGAAGCCCGCCTGGAAGCCCGGGACGCGCAGATTCGCAAGTTGCAGGAAGACATGCAGGCCAAGCAGACCGAGCGTGGCACCCTGGTGACCTTCGGCGACGTGCTGTTCGATTACGACCGCGCCGAGCTGAAGCCAGGCGGCATGCGCAGCGTGCAGAAGCTCGCCGAGTTCCTAAACGACAATCCCGAGCGCAAGGTGATCGTCGAAGGCTACACCGACAGCACCGGTTCTGCTGAATACAACCAGCGTCTTTCCGAGCGTCGTGCCGACGCTGTACGTATGGCCCTGGTGAAGATGGGCGTGGACTCGCAGCGCATCGTGTCGCAGGGCTACGGCAAGGAATATCCGGTCGCGAGCAACAGCGACTCGGCCGGCCGCGCCATGAATCGCCGGGTGGAAGTGACCATCTCCGACGATAACAAGCCGGTGGCACCGCGCTCGTCGATGCGCTGATACAACCAACGCCTCAGGCGCTAAACGAACGCTCCCGACGCATCAGTGCGTCGGGAGCGTTTCTGTTTCAGCGTGCCGCACACCTGTAGGCGTCAACGCAGAAGGCCAGCCGGGACTTGCTCTTCCATGCAGCGCACGGCGCGCTTCTTGTTGTCGACCAGCACGCCGGTCAGGCCCTTTTGTTCGGTATCGAACAGCACCAGCACACCATCGATGCACTGAGCCACCTGCGACGCCGGCTTCAGCGATACCCGGTAATCCTCGCCGGGAACGGTCTTGAGCATGGTGTAGTCAGCCAGCAGCAACGCATCCTCCGGCTTGGCGATATGCACGTAGCCGTAATAGGACAGCACCGCGACCGTGCCTAGCACGCTGCCGATGGCGGTCAGGATCAGGGGAATGGGATTGCGTTCGGGCATGGACGGTCTCATCGAGGCAAAGAGGCGCATTGTGACAAATTCGAGGGTCTTCGGCGGCTCATTTACCACCGGCGCGGGTTTCGCCACGGGCCTGTGATGTCGCCTCGTAGACCCGCTCGGCCAGGCGCGAGAATGGCAGGCTCTGGATCCAGACACTGCCGGTGCCCTTGAGGGTGGTGAGCAGCAACCCTTCACCGCCGAACAGCATGCTCCGCAGGCCACCAGCGAGCTGGATGTCGTAGTCGATGCCCTGGGTGAAGGCCACCAGGCAACCGGTATCCAGGCGCAGGGTTTCGTTGTTCAGCTCCTTGCGGATCACCGTGCCGCCGGCATGCACGAAAGCCAGCCCATTGCCCTCCAGACGCTGGAGGATGAACCCCTCGCCACCGAAGAAACCTGCGCCGATGCGCTTGCTGAAGCTGATGCCGATGCGCGTGCCATAAGCCGCACAGAGAAAGGCATCCTTCTGACAGAACAGCTTGCCGCCCGCAGCAGCAAGATCAATCGGCACCACTGTGCCCGGGTAAGGCGCGGCGAAGGCCACACATGCCTTGCCCTTGCCTTCATTGGTGAAGTGAGTGAGGAACAGCGACTCACCGGTGATCATCCGCTTGCCCACGCCCCACAGCTTGCCGAGCACGCCGCTCGCCGAACCGTCGCCCATGCGCGCCTCGAACCGCACGCCGTTGGTCATATAGTTCATTGCACCGGCTTCGGCGATCACCGTCTCGTCTGGATCGAGGATGATCTCCACGCTTTGCGCGGATTGACCGAGGATTTCGTATTCGAGTTCGTGGCTGGACACGGCGAGCTCCTGAGGCGATCGGGTTGCGGCGCAGCAAGGATCCGGCAGCGTCCCGCCGTTACCTATTTGCGCCCGAGAATGCGCAGGATACGCAGGAACAGGTTGATGATGTCCATATAGAGCGCGGCGGCGCTATCGATGGCGTTGTCCAGGGTCTTGGGGATCTGGTTCGCCCGCCCCCAGTCGACACCGACATAACCGCAGAAGATCAGCACCACGATCCAGTCGATCACGCCGTGGTGGATGCCGAGGATGAACAGCTCGACCAGTTCGACGACGATCACCAGCAGCAGCGCCACCGTCAATGCGCTGGCGATGCTGGCGAAGAAGCGCGGAAACAGCGTGCCGAGCGCCATCATGCCGAGGGTCACCAGCGCGGTGATGCGGATCGCCTCGTGCACCAGCGCGCTGTCGTAGCGGCTGACCACCAGGTTGACGATCAGCCCGAACGGCACCACCACCAGGTTGTAACCGAGGAAACTGACCCAGGGCTTGTTCGAACTGTGAAACAGCCAGGCGCCGGTCAGGCAGCTGGCGAAGTACCCGCCGAAGAACAGCCAGGGATGGATGCTGCGAATGGACTCGACCGGAATGTTGCCGACCATCCACCAGTTGACCCAGAAGCCCCAGCAGAGGGTCAGGCCGATGACGAGGTTGTAGGCGCCAGCCGAGAGGGTACGGTCCAGTGGGCTGGACTGGCGGGCAAAGACGGAGTTTTCCATGTCGTTACGCTTCCTTGCGTGTTGGTGTTCGTGGTTTGCGCCGAATCGACTCAGAGGATGTTGGCGTAGTCGGCTTCGATGCGATCCAGGCTCAGGTGATTCAAGAAGTTGGAGAAGCACATCCAGGCCGACAGCGCGTTGAGGTCCTGGAACTGCTGCGGCAGGTACCGGGGCGGCACCACCATGCCCTCGTCCACCAGCTGGCGCAGGGTGCGCATGTCCTCCAGGGTGGTCTTGCCGCAGAACAGCAGCGGGATCTGCTCGAGCCGCCCCTTGCGCACGGCGAGCTGGATGTAGTTGTAGATCATGATGAAGCCCTTCAGGTAGGACAGGTCCTTGGTGAAGGGCAGGCCATCGGGCGTCGAGCCACGGAATACCCGGCTGGCATTGCTGTAGCAATCCTCGTCGGCGTAGCCCTGCTCGCGGAAGAAGCCGAAGACGTCGAGGAAGTCGGCGCCCTCCTCGGCCATGTGGATGGCGCGGGTACGGTTGGTCAGCTTGCGCAGGCGCGTCGGATAGGAGGCGAAGGCGATCACCTCCATGAGGATCGCCAGGCCTTCCTGGGTCACCGTGGACGACGGCGGGCCCTTGGCGAGGAAGGTGCAGATCGGCTGGTTCTGCCCGTTGAGCGTGGTGCCGACGTGCACCAGGCCCTCGTGGACCTCCAGGGCGCGTACGTCGCGTTCATTGAACAGCGCGTCGCTGCGGATCTTGATGTAGTCGGCGCCGGCCGCCGCGTCGGCGAGGATGCCGTCGGACTCGAAGACGCGGATCACACCCTCGCCTTCGCCGAATACCACATCCAGGCGCTTCTGCAGCAGCTCGACCGCCTGCGGCGCAGTGAGATTCTTCGGCTCGTCGCGCAGGTCGCCACGATCGGCGATGTTGTTCAGGTAGTCGGAGAGCATCAGGCCGAGATCGGCCAGGGTCGGGTCGCCGGCGTGGAAGGCATCGGATGCCGCGCCGTAGAGTTCCTGGGAGATCATGCCGAAGTCCGGCGTACCACGCGCCTCGAGCATACGGATGACCATGCGGTATTCCTTGCACATGCGCCGCATGATCTGCCCGACCGGGTTGAACTGCCCTAGCTGACGGGTGATGTCGCGCTCGATGTCCTGGAATTCCTGCTTCTTCGCGCTGGAATCGAAGGCCAGCGGGCGGCCTTCGTAGTAGCCGCGATCGATCTGCGGCAGCTCACGGCCCTTGGCGGCGAAGAACGCCTGGCGGGTCGCGTCGTCCCACTTCACCGCGTCCAGCACGCGCACCGGCGTCTGCGCCTCGACGATGCGGTCGGACAGCCCGCGCACGATGGTCTGATACTCGTCCAGGTTGTTACGGCTGTTCATCAGTCCCTCTTCACGGATGCCCCGTACCCTTGAGGTTATACCCGCAGCGACCGAGGTCGGCACACTGCGGGTCAATCGACGCTCAGTGGATCAGAGTTCCGGACGCATGTGCGGGAAGAGGATCACGTCGCGGATCGACGGCGAGTTGGTCAGCAGCATCACCAGACGATCGATGCCGATACCCTCGCCGGCGGTCGGCGGCATGCCGTATTCCAGCGCACGGACGAAGTCGGCATCGAAGTGCATGGCCTCGTCGTCGCCGGCGTCCTTGTCGGCCACCTGGGCGTGGAAGCGCTCGGCCTGATCTTCGGCGTCATTGAGCTCGGAATAGGCGTTGGCGATCTCGCGGCCGCCGATGAACAGCTCGAAGCGATCGGTGACGTTGGGGTTGCGATCGTTGCGCCGGGCCAGCGGCGAGACCTCGAACGGGTACTCGGTGATGAAGGTCGGCTGCTCCAGCTTGTGCTCGACCAGCTCCTCGAAAATCATCACCTGCAGCTTGCCCAGGCCTTCGTGGCCGAGCAGCTTGGCACCGGCCTTCTTGGCGATGGCGCGGGCCTTTTCCAGATCGTTGAGATCGGCGGCCAAGATCTCCGGATTGAACTTGAGGATCGAGTCGAACACCGACAGCCGCGCGAACGGCTCGCCGAAGTGGAACACCTTGTCGCCGTAGGGCACGTCGGTGCTGCCGAGCACGGCCTGGGCCAACTCGCGGAACAGCTCCTCGGTCAGGTCCATGTTGTCTTCGTAGTCGGCATAGGCCTGGTAGAACTCGAGCATGGTGAACTCGGGGTTATGCCGGGTCGAGACCCCTTCGTTACGGAAGTTGCGGTTGATCTCGAACACGCGCTCGAAGCCACCGACCACCAGACGCTTGAGGTAGAGCTCCGGTGCGATACGCAGGAACATCGGCATGTCCAGCGCGTTGTGGTGGGTCTCGAACGGCTTGGCCGCGGCGCCGCCAGGGATGGTCTGCAGCATCGGCGTTTCGACTTCGAGGAAGTCACGCTCGGCGAGGAACTTGCGGATGTGGGCGATGACCTTCGAGCGCACGCGGAACGTCTCGCGCACTTCCTCGTTGACCATCAGGTCGACGTAGCGCTGACGATAGCGCTGCTCGGTGTCGGTCAGGCCGTGAAATTTATCCGGCAGCGGGCGCAGCGACTTGGTCAGCAGGCGCACGTTGTTCATGTAGACGTACAGGTCGCCCTTGCCCGAGCGTGCCAGCGTGCCCTCGGCAGCGATGATGTCGCCCAGGTCGAAGTGTTTGACCGCCTCGACCTGCTCGGCCGGCAGGGTCTTGCGATCGACGTAGACCTGGATGCGCCCGCTCATGTCCTGCAGCACCATGAACGGCCCGCGGTTGAGCATGATGCGCCCGGCGACCTTGACCGGAATGGCCGCCGTTTCCAGCTCTTCCTTGGTCTTCTCGGCGTACTGTTTCTGCAGGTCGCCTGCATAGCGGTCGCGACGGAAGTCGTTGGGGAAGGCATTGCCCTGCTCGCGCACGGCAGCAAGCTTTTCCTTGCGCTGGGCGATCAGCTTGTTTTCTTCCTCTTGGATGGCGTGCTGGTTCAGCGGTTGTTCGCTCATTGCGGGTCGTCCCGGTCAAATCGTTTCAATGGGGTGCTTGCGGCTTGAGGCGTGCGGCTGCGCTCAGAGCCCCTGTTTGAGGCTGGCTTCGAGGTACCCGTCGAGGTCGCCGTCGAGCACCTTCTGGCAATCGCTGCGTTCCACGCCGGTACGCAGATCCTTGATGCGCGAGTCGTCGAGCACGTAGGAACGGATCTGGTGGCCCCAGCCGATGTCCGACTTGCTGTCTTCCAGCGCCTGAGAGGCGGCGTTGCGCTTCTGCATTTCCAGCTCGTACAACTTGGCCCGCAGCATCTTCATGGCGGTGTCCTTGTTGGCGTGCTGGGAACGTTCGTTCTGGCAGGCCACCACGGTATTGGTCGGCACGTGGGTGATACGCACTGCCGAATCGGTGGTGTTGACGTGCTGACCACCGGCACCAGAGGAGCGGTAGGTGTCGATGCGCAGGTCGGCCGGGTTGATCTCGATCTCCACCTTGTCGTCGATCTCGGGCGATACGAATACCGCCGAGAACGAGGTGTGGCGACGGGCGCCGGAGTCGAACGGGCTCTTGCGCACCAGGCGGTGCACGCCGATCTCGGTACGCAGCCAGCCGAAGGCATATTCGCCCTTGATGTGTACGGTAGCGCCCTTGATGCCGGCGACCTCGCCCTCGGACAGCTCGACGATCTCGGCGCTGAAGCCGCGCTTGTCGGCCCAGCGCAGGTACATGCGCAGCAGGATGTTGGCCCAGTCCTGGGCCTCGGTACCGCCGGAGCCAGCCTGGATATCGAGGTAGCAGCTGTTGGGGTCCATCTCGTGGCTGAACATGCGGCGGAACTCGAGCTTCTCGAGAATTTCGCGCAGGCGCTCGACTTCGGCCACGATATCGTCCACGGCGCCTTCGTCGTTTTCTTCGGCGGCCATTTCCAGCAGGTCGCGCGAATCGGCCAGGCTACCGGTCAGGTCGTCGATGGTTTCGACGATCTGCGCCAGCGTGGCGCGTTCACGGCCCAGGCTCTGGGCGTATTCGGGCTTGTTCCAGACGTTCGGGTCTTCGAGCTCTCGGTTTACTTCGACGAGACGATCATGCTTCTGATCGTAGTCAAAGATACCCCCGAATTGACAGGGTGCGCTCGGACAGGTCCTTGATGCTGTTGAGGATCGGGTTGATTTCCATAGGTAGGCAGCTCTCAATCGGACGGTGCAAAAGCCGGCGATTATAACTCAGCCAACCCGTGCTGACAGCCCGCTGGGCGTGCCGGTGGACTGTCAGGAAACGGATTTGCCCTCATGATGGCTGGTCAGGCACTGACACCACGTACCTGGCTTTCCAGCTCGCCTTTGAGTTGGGGATCGAGCCGCAGGCAGCGAGCCAGTTCGTCGAGGTAGGCACGCTCCATGAAATGCTCCTCGTCGACCATCAACACGCTGGCCAGGTACATTTCCGCAGCCATCTCCGGGGTGCTGGCGGCACTGGCCACGTCGGCCGGGTCCAGCGGCTTGTTCAGTTCGGCCTCCAGCCAGTGCTGCAGATCCGCATCGGCGAGCTTGCCCAGTTCCGCCTCGATCAGCTGACGCTCTCGGGCATCGACATGGCCGTCGGCCTTGGCCGCTGCCACCAGTGCCTTGAGAATGCCCTGGCTGTGGACCTCGACCTCTGCCGGCGGCAGGCGATCGATGGTCTGTGGCGTCTGCTGCTGCGTCCCGCCCTGCTGTGCCTGCCAGTTGCTGTAGGCCTTGTAGGCGAGCACCCCGAGTGCCGCCAGACCGCCGTAGGTCACCGCCTTGCCGCCCATCTTGCGTACCTTGCGGTTGCCCAGCAGCAGGCCCATGGCACCGGCTGCCAGCGCGCCACCACCGGTGCCCGACAGGGCATTGCCGAGCGAACCGGCGCCAACGCCGGAAAGCAGATCGCTCAAACCACCCTTGCCAGGTTTGCCACCTGCACTGGATTGCTGCTTCTGCAGCAGGTCCTGCCCGGACCTGAGCAGTTGATCGAGAAGGCCACTGGTTTTCATCGAAGTCCCCAAACGGATTGAATCAGGATTGAACAGCCATGCTCAGTCGAACGACTCGGGCACCTGACGGATCGGCGTTTCGCGATGGGCGGCACGCACGTACTGCGCCGGCCAGGCTACGGAGTTGTCGCGCAGGTATTCGGCGGCATGCAGCGGCCAGTACGGATCACGCAGCAGTTCGCGGGCGAGCAGGATCAGGTCGGCCTGGCCGGTGCGCAGGATGTGTTCGGCCTGCACCGCTTCGGTGATCATGCCGACCGTGCCGGTGGCGATGCCCGCCTCCTTGCGCACGCGTTCGGCGAACTGGGTCTGGTAGCCCGGCCCGACTGGAATATCGGCGTTGGCCGCGGTGCCGCCCGACGACACGTCGATCAGGTCGACGCCAATCTCTCTGAGCCGCCGTGCGAGCTCGACGGTTTCGTCTGCATTCCAGCCGTCATCGACCCAGTCGGTCGCCGAGAGACGGACGAACAGCGGCAACTCCTCGGGCCAGACCTGGCGAACAGCCGCCGTAACCTCCAGCAACAGGCGGATACGGTTGTCGAACGAGCCGCCGTAACGGTCCTGGCGCTGATTGGACAGCGGCGAAAGGAACTGATGCAGCAGGTAGCCATGGGCCGCATGCACCTCGGCGACCTTGAAGCCGGCTGCCAATGAGCGCTCGGCCGCCTCGACGAAGGCCTGCACGATGCCCGCGATACCGGCGTCATCCAGCGCCGTCGGCACGGCATGTTCAGGCGAGAAGGCAATGGTCGAAGGGCCAACCGGGGTCCAGCCGCCAGCGGCGATCGGCACGCTGCCATGCTTGCCGAGCCAGGGCCGCCAGGTGCTCGCCTTGCGCCCGGCATGGGCCAGCTGCACGCCGGCGAATGCGCCCTGCGTCTCGATGAAGCGGGTGATCCGCCGCAATGGCTCGACATGCTCGTCGGACCAGATACCCAGGTCGTCCGGCGAGATTCGTCCCTCAGGGCTGACCGCCGTCGCCTCGACGATCACCAGCCCGGCGCCACCGACGGCGCGACTGCCTAGATGCACCAGATGCCAGTCGTTGGCCATCCCGGCCTTGGCCGAGTACTGGCACATCGGCGACACGACGATGCGGTTGGGCAGCTTGAGCTGGCGCAAGGTAAACGGCTGGAAGAGCTGGGACATATCGGCCTCTACTGTCGTGGATGCGGATTGGACACCCGTCAGTAGAGACCGTTTCCGCGCCCATGCCCAGCCCGACGCCGGCGGAACTGTCAGCCTCAGGCGGCGCTGACCTGCACCGGCACACCGTTGAGCGCGGCATTGCCAGAAACGTCCAACTGGCGCTCGTCAGTCAGGTCGTTACTGCTGGCGCCAGCCTGCTGCCGGGCGATATCCATTTGCACGCCAGGACGGGCGTGCCCCCAACCATGTGGCAGGCTGACCACGCCAGGCATCATTTCCTCGCTGGCCAGCGCCTCCACCTCGACCACGCCGACCCGCGAATGTACGCGCACCCGCTGGCCATCCTGCAACGTCCGAGCAGCCATGTCCGCGGGGTTCATCAGCAGCTGATGACGCGGTTTGCCCTTCACCAGCCTCTGGTAGTTGTGCATCCAGGAATTGTTGCTGCGCACGTGGCGGCGGCCGATCAGCAACAGCTCGTCGGCGCCTGCCTGCGGCTGCGCGGCGAAGCGCTGCAGGTCGTCCAGCATGAGCGCCGGCGCGGCCTGGATGCGTTGGTTCGGCGTTTTCAGGCGCCGCGCCAGATTCGGTTTGAGCGGCCCGAGATCCAGCCCGTGGGGGTAATCCTCCAGTGCTGCCAGGCTCAACTTGTGCTCGGACTTGTCGCCATAAGGCCCGTGACGCAGCGCCAGGTCCATCATCTGCTGCGGCGGCATGGTGGGCTTGAGCTCGGCACCCACCCGCGCCGCGTAGGCCCTGGCCAGCCCGATGAAGATTTCCCAGTCGTGCAGTGCACCCTCGGGCTTGGGCAGTACCGGCTGGTTGAAGCGGGTGACGTTGCGCACCGCGAGCAGATTGAATGTCGCGTCGTAATGGTCGTGCTCCAGCGGTGCGGTCGGCGGCAGGATCACGTCGGCATAGCGGGTGGTTTCGTTGATGTAGAAGTCCACGCTAAGCATGAACTCCAGGCCATCCAGCGCCTGCTCCAGCTTGCGGCCGTTGGGCGTGGAGAGCACCGGGTTGCCGGCCACGGTGATCAGCGCACGTACCTGCCCTTCCCCAGGCTCGAGCATCTCCTCGGCCAATGCCGCTACCGGTAGTTCACCGCCGTACTCGGGCAGTTGCGAAACCCGACTACGCCAGGCGGCAAAATGGCCGCCCTTGGTGGTTTCCACCAGATCCACCGCAGGCTCGGTGCACAGCGCGCCGCCGACCCGGTCGAGATTACCGGTGACCAGGTTGATCAGCTGCACCAGCCACTGGCAGAGCGTGCCGAAGGCCTGGGTCGAAACGCCCATGCGTCCGTAGCAAACCGCCTTGTCCGCCGCCGCGAAGTCCCGCGCCAGCTGGCGGATCTGCTCGGCCGGAACCCCGCAACGGGCGCTCATCGCTTCAGCGCTGAAGGCGGCGATCGCCGTGCGCACCTCCTCGATGCCGTCCAGCGGAAGCTCGCTGGTACGCGTCAGGCCCTCTTCAAAAAGGGTGTTGAGCAGGCCGAACAGCAGCGCGGCGTCCTGTCCGGGGCGCACGAACAGGTGTTGATCGGCGATGGCCGCGGTCTCGCTGCGCCGCGGGTCGACCACCACCAGCTTGCCACCGCGGGCGCGGATCGCCTTCAGCCGCTTCTCCACGTCGGGCACGGTCATGATGCTGCCGTTGGAGGCCAGCGGGTTGCCGCCGAGGATCAGCATGAAATCGGTGTGATCGATATCCGGCACCGGCAGCAACAGGCCGTGGCCGTACATCAGGTGGCTGGACAGGTGGTGCGGCAGCTGGTCGACCGAGGTCGCCGAGAAACGATTGCGCGTTTTCAGCAGGCCGAGGAAATAGTTACTGTGGGTCGTCAACCCGTAGTTATGCACGCTCGGGTTGCCTTGGTAGATGGCTACGGCATTGCTACCGTGGTGTTCACGGATCTCAGCCAGGCGCTCGGCAACCAGTTCGTAGGCCTCGTCCCAGCCGATGGCCTGCCACTCGTCGCCGCAGCGGCGCATCGGGTGGCGCAGGCGGTCGGGGTCGTTCTGAATGTCCTGCAGCGCCACCGCCTTCGGACAGATATGGCCGCGGCTGAAGCTGTCGAGGGGGTCGCCCTTGATCGAAAGGATGCGCTCGCCTTCGGTCTGGATGGTCAGACCGCAGATGGCTTCGCACAGATGACAGGCACGGTGATGGACGCTGATGTCGCTCATTTCGGGTTCCCGCATGGCGCTGTTGTTGTCTCGCCACTCTAGGCGCGGCGGCGGCAGGCAACAATCGAACGTTCCGGCGGGGAATGCCAGCCGATTCAGCCAGCCTATCGTCGGCTGGCATGCATCGGTCAGCGCGGGGCGATATGCGCCACCATCAGCTGCACGCTTTCCTGGCCGCGATACTCGTTGACGTCGAGCTTGTAGGCCAGCTCCGCCCAGCGCACCGTCGGGTTCGGCCAGGTTTCGCGGTCGACGTTGAAGGCGATACCGTCCAGCGTCAGCGAGCCGCATTCGCTCTTCAGCACGAGTTTCAGATGGCGCTCGCCGACGATGCGCTGCTGTACCAGCTGGAACACGCCATGGAACATCGGTTCAGGGAAATGCTGACCCCAGGGCCCGGCGTTGCGCAACGCACGCGCCAGTTCCAGGTGGAACTCCTCGACGCTGAGCTGGCCGTCGGTGAGCAGCCGGCCGGTGAGATCGTCCTCGCACAACTGGCGGCGCACCTCGGCGTCGAAGGCGGCGGCGAAAGCGCCGAAGTTGGCTTGCGGCAACGACAGCCCGGCCGCCATGGCGTGCCCGCCGAACTTGCTGATCAAGCCGGGATGCTTGGCGGCGACCGCATCCAGCGCATCGCGGATATGAAAGCCCGGCACCGAGCGCGCCGAGCCCTTGAGCAGCCCGTCGCCAGCATCGGCGAAAGCGATGGTCGGGCGGTGATAGCGCTCCTTGAGGCGCGAGGCGAGGATGCCGATCACGCCCTGGTGCCAGTCCATCTCGAACAGGCACAGGCCGAACGGCAGATCCTCCAGCGGCAGGTCCTTGAGCTGCGCCAGCGCCTCGCGCTGCATGCCCTGCTCGATGGCCTTGCGATCCTTGTTCAACTCGTCGAGTTGAGCCGCCATGTCGCGCGCCAGCGCCTCGTCCTCGCAGAGCAGGCATTCGATGCCCAGCGACATGTCATCCAGCCGACCGGCCGCGTTCAATCGCGGGCCGAGGATGAAGCCCAGGTCGGTAGAAGTGATACGCCGATGATCGCGTCCCGCCACCTCGAGAATCGCCCGCAAGCCCGGCCGAGCCCGCCCCGCGCGAATTCGCGCCAGGCCCTGATGAACCAGAATGCGGTTGTTGGCGTCCAGCGGCACCACGTCGGCGACACTGCCCAGCGCCACCAGATCGAGCAGCTCGGCCAGGTTCGGCTCCGCCCTGCCCTGACGGACGAACCAGTCCAGCTCACGCAGGCGCGCGCGCAGGGCCAGCAGCACATAGAAGATGACGCCGACCCCGGCGATGCACTTGCTAGGGAAAGTACATTCCGGCTGGTTGGGATTGACGATGGCATCGGCCGCCGGCAGTTCGTGGCCCGGCAGGTGATGATCGGTAACCAGCACCTTGAGCCCTGCCGCCTTGGCCGCCGCCACACCGTCGACGCTGGAGATGCCGTTGTCCACGGTCACCAGCAGGTCGGGTTCGCGCTGCAAGGCGACGGCGACGATTTCCGGGGTCAGACCGTAGCCATATTCGAAACGATTGGGCACCAGGTAATCGACATGGGCAGCCCCCAACTGGCGCAAACCGAGCACGCCGACCGTGCTGGCCGTGGCGCCATCGGCATCGAAATCGCCGACGAAGAGGATGCGTTGACGCTTTTCCAGTGCCTCGACCAGCAGCTCGACTGCCGCATCGATGCCCTTGAGCTGTTTATAAGGAATCAGCCGTGCCAGCCCCTTATCCAGCTCCGCTGCGCAGGTCACACCACGCGCCGCGTAGAGGCGCTGCAGCAGCAGCGGTAGCTCGCCAAGATCAGGCAGCTGCTCGGGCAAGGGGCGGGGTTCGATACGCATGGATTCCGGGCTCGGTAAAGGTCGTTTACAGGGAAGTGGCGGCGCGGGCGGCCTGGTCGTACAGCCCCGACATGGCACGCAGCATGCCAGCCAGGCGATGAATATCCTCGGGATCGATATTGAGGTTCTCGAACGAGGCAATCAGGCATTCGCGGCGGATGTCGGCGTATTCCTGGCAGAGGGCACGACCCTTGTCGGTGGTGCGATAAAACATTTCCTTGCCCTGCTTCGCACCTTCCACCAGGCCGAGTTTGCCGAGCTTCTTCAGCGCGTAGGTCACGGTGTGCGTGTCTTCCACGTTGAGCAGCAGACAGATGTCCGCCTGTCGCTTGGCGCGGCCGCGACTGGTGAGGTTGTGCAGCACCATGACGTCCAGCGCGTTCATCTCCACCGTGCCGCAAGCCTGCATGCAACGCTCCATCCAGCGCATCAGCGCGGCGCTGGCGACGATGATGCCGTACTCCAGTTCGGACAGTTCCTGGGACTGCTCGGCGAGGTGCGCCGAAGCGACGATCGAAGATCGCAACGGGCGAGGGCTTTTGGCGTCAACCATCTTGAGTTCCTGATTGATGAAGCGGCAGCGCCGTTCGTATCGATGTGGCGGGCAAGGATACAGCAATGTCCGTTCAGGTACTTCAGGCGGCCTACGGAAAAAATACGTTGATAATTTATCGATACTTTATCAGTGTATCGTTCTTCGACACCGCCGCAGATGACCAGCCCACTCGAAAGGAGCAGCCAACGTGAGTCGTCTCTTACTCAATTGCGACATAGGGGAAAGCTTCGGCGCCTGGACCATGGGCCTGGATGCCGAGGTGATGCCGTTCATCGACTGTGCCAATGTCGCCTGCGGCTTCCATGCATCCGATCCGCAGATCATGCGCCGCACGGTCGCGTTGGCACGCGAGCATGATGTGCGCATCGGCGCTCATCCGGCCTATCCGGATCTGGTCGGCTTCGGCCGGCGCTCCATGGCCTGCAGCCCGGCCGAAGTGGAGAACATGTTCCTCTACCAGATCGGCGCGCTCGACGGCATCTGCCGCGCCGAAGGCACTCAGGTTCGCTACGTCAAACCACACGGTGCGCTATACAACGACATGATGCGCCAGCCCGACCTACTGCGCGCGGTGATGCGTGCCATCAAGGCCTACGGTGCCAACCTGCCGCTGATGCTGATGTCCATCCGCGACAACAGCGCGAGCCAGGCGCTGGCGACGGAAATGGGCATCACCCTGTGGTTCGAGGTGTTCGCCGACCGCGCCTATGACGCCGCCGGCATGCTGGTGTCGCGCAGCCAGCCGGGCGCCGTCCACCACGATGCAGACATCGTCGCCGACCAGGCCCTGCGCCTGGCCAAGGGCGAGGCGCTGACCGCGAGCGATGGCAGTGCGTTGAGTCTGCAGGCCGACACCCTTTGCGTGCACGGCGACAACGCCGGTTCCATCGCCGCCGTCCAGCGCATCCGCCAGACGCTGCAGGCGCTTCCCGCATGAAGCCGCGGATCGAAGTGGTCGGCGTCGACAGTCTGTTGCTGCGCCTGTTCGATCAGATCGACGAAGACAACATGCCCTGGATGCTCGCCGCCAGTCAGCGTGTGCGCGAAACCTTCGGTGCAGCGCTGATCGATCTGGTGCCCTCCTACACCACCCTGCTGGTGCATTACGACCTGAACCGACTGGACGATCTGCAGGCACGTCAACTCCTTCACCAAGCGCTCGAAGGTCTGCAGCCGGTCGCCGCCGAAACTGCGCGCCAGCACGAAATACCGGTGTGGTACGACGCCAGCGTCGGTCCCGAGCTGCAAGCGCTGGGCAAGCACAGCGGGCTCGGTGTCGCCGGCGTGATCGAGCAACACAGCGCGCATATCTATCAGGTATTCGCCCTGGGTTTTGCACCGGGCTTCGCCTTTCTCGGACTGGTGGACGAGCGTCTGGCCAGCCCGCGCCTGGCCACACCGCGCAAGCAGGTGCCGGCCGGCAGCCTGGGCATCGCCGATCGGCAGACAGCGGTCTACCCGCTGGTTTCGCCGGGCGGCTGGAATCTGATCGGACGCAGCCCGGTTCGTCTGTTCGATCGCGAACTCGACGGCTACAGCCTCTGGCAACCAGGCGACCGGGTGCGCTTCGTACCCATCGAGCGCGCCGAATTCATCCGTCTGGGCGGCGACGACAGCCCTTTTCAGGAGACAACCGCATGAGCCTGCTTGTCGAACGAGCCGGCGCACTGGCCAGCTTGCAGGACGGCGGCCGCATGGGCGTCCGCCACCTCGGCGTTACCCAGGGCGGCCCTGTGGACTGGGTGTCTCACGGCTGGGCCAACTGGCTGCTTGGAAACCCTGTGCAGGCCGCAACGGTGGAAATCACGTTGGGCAATTTCAGCCTGCGCGCGGAAACCGACGCCTGCCTGGCGATCTGCGGCGCCGATCTTGGCGCCACGCTCGATGACGAGGCCATCGCGCCGGGGCACAGCTTCGAGGTCCGCAAGGGTCAGCTGCTTACCTTCGCGCACCCAAAGCGAGGCGCTCGTGCCTATCTCGCGGCGCCTGGCGGCTTCCAGGCGACACCGGTGTTGGGGAGCTGCGCCACGGTCCGACGCGAGCAGCTCGGCGGCCTGGACGGTAGCGGCCAAGCGCTGTTCGAGGGCGACCGCTTGCACTGGCTCGACGGTGTTTCTGCCGCTCCCCGGGAGCTGCCCGCGCAAACCGCCACCTCGCTCTCGAGCCCGACCTTGGCGGTCGTGCTCGGTGCGCAGATTGGTGATTTCAGCGGCCAGAGCCTGTTCGACACCTTCAACAGCGACTGGACCGTCGATCAACGGGCTGACCGCATGGGCGTCCGCTTGCGTGGCCCCGTACTGCACAGCGCACGTTCATCGATGATTTCCGAGGGCGTCCCGCTCGGTGCGATCCAGGTTCCAGCCGATGGACAGCCGATCATCCTGCTCAACGACCGCCAGACCATCGGCGGCTATCCGCGCCTCGGCGCGCTGACACCCGCGGCGGTGGCCCAGCTGGCGCAGTGCCTGCCCGGCACCTCGCTAAGACTCAAACCGATTGCACTGGAGGCCGCGCAACGGGCGCATCGCGAACTGCTCGCACAGTGGCGGTAGTCGCTCATAGAAACCGCTGACCAGCAGCTCGTTACTCCTACAAGAACAACATGCCGGGTATGACCCGGGCGCATTCCTACCTGCCCCAACGCCAAGAAAAAAGAAGGTATCCAATGCAAACCACACAAGCCGAACGCGGCACCCCTGCTCAGCGCAACGTCCTGCGCGGCGCTATTTTCATCATGGCGACCTCCTCCATCGGGCCCGCGTTCCTGACCCAGACGTCGCTGTTCACCGAAAAATATCTGGCGAGCTTCGCCTTCGCGATCCTTATCTCGTTGCTCATCGACATCGGTGCACAGCTCAACATCTGGAGGGTGATCACCGTCGCCAACCTGCGTGGGCAGGACGTCGCCAACCGCGTGATACCCGGCGTCGGCCATCTGATATCCGCATTCATCGTCCTTGGCGGCATCGCCTTCAACATCGGCAATATCGGTGGCGCCGGATTGGCGATGAACGTGATCTTCGGCGTCCCGCCGTTAATCGGCTCGCTGATCGCTGCCGTGCTGATCATTGGCATCTTCCTGCTACGCAACGCCAAGGGCGTGATGGATTCGGTGATGCAGGTGCTCGGCCTGGTGATGCTGTGCATGATCGGCTACGCCATGCTGCAGTCGAATCCACCGCTGCTCGAGGCGATGAGTCGCAGCTTCAATCCGGACGACCCATTGATCCTGCTGCTGCCGATCGTGACCTTGGTGGGCGGCACGGTCGGCGGTTACATTTCGTTTTCCGGTGGCCATCGCCTGGTGGAAGCCGGCATCACCGGCGTCGAGAATGTCAGGCTGGTAACCCGCGCGGCCGTGATCGGCATCGCCACCACCGGCGTCGTGCGCATCTGTCTGTTCCTCGCCGCGCTCGGTGTCGTCAGCCAGGGGTTGAGTCTCGATCCGAGCAACCCCGCTGCGTCGGTGTTCTCCCATTCGATGGGCACCATCGGCTACAAGATTTTTGGCGTAGTGCTGCTGGCCGCTTCGGTTTCATCGGTGATCGGCGCCGCTTATACCAGTGTGACCTTCATGTACTCGCTGCATGACAGCATCCGCCGGCATAACCAGCGAGTCGTGATCGCCTTTATTGCCTGCTCGACGCTCATCTACAGCCTGGTCGGCCAGCCCGTGAAGGTTCTGGTGGTAGCGGGCACGCTGAATGCCCTGGTGCTGCCGCTGGCACTCGGCTGCATACTGCTCGCATCGCGCAAAACGAACATCGTCGGCGACGCCTACCGTCACCCAACCTGGATGCTGTTGTTCGGACTGCTGGCGATGCTGGCTACGGCGGTTGGGGTGGTGATGTCGTTCAATGCACTGCTGGAGTTCTGGCGTTCGTGAACGATGCGGCGGGCGCGCTCAGCGCTCGCCGAGCAACCAGCCCAGCTTCACTTCGAACTGGCCTCGTTCGTCGGTGATGAACAACGTACCGTCACTGATCATCACGCCCCACTGCAGACTACGCGGCAGATCCTTGACCAACGCGGCGAGTGACTCGGAGTCGATGGTGGCAATGGACAGATTCTTCAATCCTTTCACCGCATCGATCACCTTGCCCTGCCAGACGCGCAGATTGCCATAGGCCACCAGGCTGACGCGCTCTGCCCGTCGCGAACACCAGGTCAAGCGCTCCGCGTCCGGCTGCCCCACTTCGATCCAATGAAGAACGCGGCCATCCAGACTCTTTTCCCAGAGCGCGGGCTCATCCACATCGGACAGGCCCCGGCCAAAGGCCAGCTGCTCGCTATACCAGAGCGCATAGGCGATCAATCGCACGCCGAGGCGCTCTTCGGTTTCCGACGGGTGTTTGGCGACGGTAAAGCGCAAATTCTCGTAAACCCCACGGTCCAGATCCGTGAGATTCAGCTCGACTTTATAGGGTGTGGCTTGCAGGGCCATGAACGGCCTCCGTGGCGAAAAGGCGCGCAGTCTACCGCAAAGCGGTCAAAACCGATCTTGGCTGCATACTTCGGCGCCATCGGTACGAACGAAAGATACGCTCATCGGGAGAACCCCGACGAACGCACTTTGACAATTATTCTCATTCTGATTAGCATCCCAACCGTCAACGAATTCAACGGGTAGTGCTTTATGTACGTCTGTCTTTGCCAAGGTGTCACCGACGGCCAGATTCGCGATGCCATCTACGAAGGCTGCTGCAGTTACCGTGAAGTACGTGAAACGACCGGCGTCGCCACCCAGTGCGGCAAGTGCGCCTGCGTCGCCAAGCAGGTCGTTCGCGAGACGCTCAGCAACGTGCAAAACGCCCAGGCCTCCCTCGCCTACCCTGCCAGTTTTGTTCAGGCGTGACAGACTGAAGCCATAAAGCCGGGCTATGCCCGGCTTTTTTTTGCCTGCAAATCAGCAAGTTGCTCAGCCGAATGCGGAACGCAACTATTCTCGCTAGGGTTTAGCTTTTGCATTCAATGACTTAGGTTTGACAGGTCGCCCGACCGTGGCCAGACTGCTTGCATTCCCACCGCGTCAGGCAGGCTAACTACATGAAAGGCGACAAGCTGGTCATCCAGCACCTCAACAAAATCCTCGGCAATGAGCTGGTAGCCATCAACCAGTATTTCCTGCACGCGCGCATGTATGAGGACTGGGGTCTCGGCAAGCTCGGCAAGCATGAGTACGAAGAATCCATCGACGAGATGAAGCATGCGGACAAGCTGATCAAGCGCATCCTGTTCCTGGAAGGCCTGCCGAATCTGCAGGACCTGGGCAAATTGCTGATCGGTGAGAACACTCGCGAGATGCTCGAGTGCGACCTCAGGCTGGAGCAAGGTGGCGTGCAGGACCTGAAGGTCGCCATCGCCTACTGCGAAAGTGTCGGCGACTACGGCAGTCGCGAGCTGCTGGAAGATATCCTCGAATCCGAGGAGGAGCACATCGACTGGCTGGAGACGCAACTGAGCCTGATCGACAAGGTGGGCATGGAAAACTATCTGCAGTCGCAGATGGACGACTGATTGGGTATCACGCCCATATAAAAACGCCCCGACAAGATCGGGGCGTTTTCGTTTGCAGCGAAGAGAACCGCTTATTCCTGCTCGACTGCTTCAGCAGGCTGCTCGGCTGCGGGCTGCTCGGCCTCGTCACCCTTGATATCCAGCAGCTCGAGATCGAAAACCAGCACCGAATTGGCCGGGATCAGCGGGCTCGGACTCTGCTCGCCATAGGCCAGCTCGCTCGGGATGTAGAGCTTGTACTTCTCGCCCACATGCATCAGCTGCAGACCTTCGACCCAACCTGGAATCACGCCACCGACCGGCAGATCGATCGGGCTGCCGCGCTTGATCGAGCTGTCGAAGACGGTGCCGTCGGTCAGGCTGCCCTCGTAGTGCACGGTCACCACATCGCTCTCGGTCGGCTGACGGCCTTCGGCGGACTTGATGACTTCGTACTGCAGACCGGATTCGGTGGTCTTCACACCTTCGCGCTTGGCGTTGTCTTCGAGAAACTTCTTGCCGGCCTCGACCGCTTTGGCGTTCATCTCGGCCATGCGCTCTTCGGCACGGGTCTGCAGGAAGGTGAAGGCTTCCATCAGTTGCTCATCGGTGAGCTTCTGCTCCTTCTTGCCGATGGCATCTTCGATACCCTGCGCAACAGCCTGGGAGTCGAGATCATCCATACCCTCCTGCGCAAGGCTCTTGCCCATGTTCAGGCCGATGCCGTAGGACGCCTTCTGCGCCGGAGTTTCCAGCTTGACGCTCGTCTGCGAGTCGCAGCCGGCCAGTACCAGGCCAACCAGAGCGACTGCCGATGCCAAGCGATGATGTCTCAGTCTCATGCTGTTTCCCTTATATAGGTCGTAGGACGCATCCAAATCGGTGCCGGAGCTTAACAGGCGCGCATGACCGCTGGCTACGACCCCGCATCATGCACAGGAAGACAGCCGTTACAACAAGAAGTGCATCATGTAGATGCTGGCGATTGACCGAGGTCAAGGCGCAAGCGCTATATAGAAATGAATATAGCGGTGGTGAATGATCCTGTTCTCCACTTGCCGGCATCCTGTCGAAGCGCAGCGAATGACACCCGGCCCAGGCCGAGCGGGCCGAAGGCATGAAGCGGATATCGGTCATTCCACCGCCCTTCCGGCTTCGGCCCGCCAGGATCGACTTCGGCGTCCGCACGGAGGACTCGACATGAACGACATGCCCTTTGCAGCCGTATTGCATGCCGGTGGGGGCGAAGGCGACGCCCTGTTGCTGGGGCTCGCCAGAACGCTGAAACGGCAGGGCTGGCGGGTACGCGGACTGATCAGCGTACGCGGCAAGGACCCCAGCGGCCGACTGCCGATGCAGATCGCCGATCTGCGCGACGGACGCATCTTCGATATCTCCCAGGCTCTCGGCCCGGGCTCGCATGCTTGCAGCCTCGATCCCGGCGGCCTGGCCCAGGCCAGCACGGTGTTGCGCGAAGCCCTGACCGAACGACCCAACCTGGTGCTGGTCAACCGCTTCGGCATGCAGGAAGCCAGTGGCCGGGGCTTCGCCCAGGAAATGCTCGCACTGATGAGCGAAGCCATCCCGCTCCTGACCCTGGTCAGCCCGCAATACCAGGCCGACTGGCAGCGTTTTACTGGCCACCCGGACTGCCTCCTGCCGCAGCGGAAAAGCGCCCTGCTCGCCTGGGCCCACAGCCTGCCCGCGCGGATGCCCGCTCTCGTCCCGACAGAAGCTGACGACCGAATCCGAGAAGGATGACCATGAGCCTCGATGATATCGATTTCGCCGAACGCTACCGCCAGCACCTGCGACGCAGCGAGCGCCCGCCGAAGCCGGCCAGCGACTGGGACAAGCGCGCCGCCGCCATAAGCCACAGCGCCCTCGGCGGGGCCTATGCCGAGGCCTTCGTCCACCGCATGAATCTCGACGGTGCCCGCAGCCTGCTGGACGTCGGCTGCGGTCCCGGCACCATCTGCCTGCCCCTGGCCCCGCGCCTGGAGCGGGTCTACGGCCTCGACTACAGCCCGGCCATGCTCGCCTGCCTGCGGGACAACGCCCACCGACTCGGGCTGGACAACGTGCAACCCATCCAGCGCGCCTGGGAAGACGACTGGAGCGACGTGCCGGTGTGCGACATCCTGGTGGCCTCGCGCTCGGGCATCGTCGCCGATCTGGACGCGGCGCTGGAGAAGATCAACCACCATGCCCGCCTGCGCGCCTACCTGACCCAACTGGTCGGCGGCCGTTTCGTCGACGGCGAAATCGCCACGCTGTTGGGACGCGAGCGACCGGCCCTGCCGGACTACATCTACACCCTCAACCTGCTGCACAGGCGCGGCATCCACCCGCGCCTGGACTATATCGAGACGCCCAGCCGGCTGGCCGGCTGCAGCCGCTTCGAGGACTTCGCCGACAAGGTCGCCTGGTCGTTCGGCGAACTGGCTGGCGAAGAGCGGGCAGCGCTGCGCGACTGGTTCGAGGCCGATCCGGAACATGCGCGGCGCGGCGGCGCGCCGATGCGCTGGGCCTTCCTCGCCTGGGAGATACCGAGATGAACAGCGAAAACCCCGAACCCTGCCGGCGCGACGAACCGAACGAGCAACTGCCGCGATTGCTGCACACCGCGATAACGGCCACCTGCCTCAAGGCCGAGCAGGGCGAACTGCCGTTGTTCGCCTGGACGCTCGGACTGCCCCGCGAGGAACATCGCCGCATGCACCTGCATTGCCTGCCTTCGCAGCCGCTGCCGGACAGCATCGAGCGGCATTACCCGCACCTGGCGAACGACCCGCCGCCGGGCTTCGCCCCCATGCTGCATCTGTTGCAGGACGCCCGCCCAGCGAACCCCGACGCCCGATCCGACTGGCTGGCGCGCTGCCTGGCGATTGCCTGCTGCGACGAAAGCCCCCTCTGGCAAACCCTCGGGATGGACGAGCCGCAGCAGGTGGACCTGCTCATGGCCCACTATTTCCCTCGCCTGCCCACACCGGCCAGCCACGCATTCGAGGATTGGCAGCAATTGCTCGCCCATCTGCTGCAGCGAAGCCTGACCGAGCACGGACGTCACGATACAGCCTGACAGCCAGCCGCAGGGTGCGCTCCGCGCACCGCGAGCCCGTACAACCCCATTGGCGCGCGGAGCGCACCTACGCAACGGCAGCCAGCCAGCGGCGCAGCAACGCGGGCGCAAAGAGACTGGCTCGAGCGCTAGGACCATGAAAGTGAAGAAGAGAAATGCCGAAAACGAAAAAAGCGGCCATAGGCCGCTTTCTCGTTGCTTCAGGGCGTTCAGTGGACCCGTGAAGCGAATATGGCGCAGCGGACGGGACTCGAACCCGCGACCCCCGGCGTGACAGGCCGGTATTCTAACCGACTGAACTACCGCTGCGCTAAACCTCGAGTGGTGGGTGATGACGGGATCGAACCGCCGACCCTCTGCTTGTAAGGCAGATGCTCTCCCAGCTGAGCTAATCACCCGTTTGCTCTCGAAGTGGGGCGCATTCTAGAGAGGGTTCCGCACCTTGGCAACCCCCTTTTGAAAAAAAAATTGCAGAAGTTCCAAAGACTTAGGAAAACCCTCGATTTACCAGCCAATTTTTCCCGTCCGCCGCGCATTAACCTCCCGCAGGGTTGGCCTGAACTGGCCAGGCAGGAATAATGCTCCCCTTTGCTTTCCGGAGATCTACCTCGCCATGTGGTTTCGTAACCTGCTCGTTTACCGTCTCACCCAGAACGTCGCTCTAGATGCCGAGACACTCGAAGCTGCACTGGCCGCCAAACCTGCCCGCCCCTGCGCCAGCCAGGAGCTGAGCACCTACGGTTTTGTCGCGCCCTTCGGCAAAGGCGAAGACGCCCCGCTGGTACACGTCAGCCAAGGCTTCCTGCTGATCGCCACGCGCAAGGAAGAACGCATTCTTCCGGGCAGCGTGGTCAAGGACGCGCTGAAGGAAAAGGTCGACGAGATCGAAGCCGAACAGATGCGCAAGGTCTACAAGAAGGAGCGCGACCAGATAAAGGACGAGATCATCCAGGCCTTTCTGCCGCGCGCCTTCATCCGCAAATCCGGCACCTTCGCCGCGATCGACGCCGAGCGCGGGCTGATTCTGGTGAACTCGGCCAGTCCCAAGAAGGCCGAGGACCTGCTGTCCACCCTGCGTGAAGCGATCGGCTCGCTGCCGGTGCGCCCGCTGACGGTGAAGATCGCGCCAAGCGCCACCCTGACCGATTGGGTCAAGACGCAAAAGTCCGCAGACGATTTCTTCGTGCTCGACGAATGCGAGCTGCGCGATACCCACGAGGACGGCGGCGTGGTGCGCTGCAAACGCCAGGACCTGACCAGCGACGAGATCCAGCAGCACATGGAAGCCGGCAAGCAGGTCACCCAGCTGTCGCTGGCCTGGCAGGACAAGCTGTCCTTCGTGCTGGACGACAAGTTGATCATCAAGCGCCTGCGCTTCGAGGAGTTGCTACAGGACCAGGCCGAGCAGGACGGTGGTGAAGACGCCCTTGCCCAGCAAGACGCCAGTTTCCTGCTGATGATGATGACCTTCCGCGAGTTCCTGCCTGCGCTGTTCGAGGCGTTCGGTGGCGAAGAAGTCCCCCAGGGCCTCTGACACCCGCTCGGGGCGCCGATCGGCGCCCCGCTCCCCTCAACGCACCTTCAGCTGCAACGCCAGCGACCCGCCTAATCGCTCCCCCAGCGACCAGATCAGAAAACGCTCGATGAACTCCGGCGCATCGATGAAAAGCGCGCCGCAGACCAGCACGCTGAGCAACGAAACCGTCAGGAAAAGCTGCGGTATCGAGAGCTTCAGCAGCACCAGCAGGACAATTGCGATAATCGCCGATGCGACCATGAACAGCGCATTGAGAATGTTGTTCGCTGCCACCACTCGCGAGCGCTCGTGAACCACACTGCGTGACTGGATCAGCGCATACAGCGGGACGATGTACAACCCGCCGAAAATCCCCAGCCCAAGGATATCCATCAGCACCCACCAGGCAGCAGGCTCGCCGAGCAGCGCAAGCCAGCCGACCGTACCCACAGGCGCCACATGCCCGCTCGCATGCCACCACAACAGCACTCCGCAGAGGCTCAGACCAATGGCTCCGAACGGGACCAGGCCGATCTCCACATGGTGCCGCGACAGGCGCTCGCAAAGCAGCGAACCCAGGGCGATGCCGACCGAGAACAGCGTCAGGATCAACGTCACCACGCTTTCATCGCCGCCGAGATAGTCCTTGGCGAACGCCGGGATCTGCGTCAGGTAGGTCGCACCGAGAAACCAGAACCAGGAATTGCCCAGCATGGCCCGGGAAACGGCCCGCTGCTGACCGAACCCCAGCCGCAGAATGCGCCATGACTGACGCAGCACATGCCAGTCCATGTGCAGGGTCGGCAGCGCTGCCGTGCCGACTGGAATGGCCAGACTGGCGAGATAACCGACCAGCGCGATCAACACCACGCCGATCGCCACCAACTCGGCGTAGCCCTCGCTCGCCATCAACACACCCGCACCGATGGTGCCGCCGAGAATCGCCAGGAACGTTCCCATCTCCACCAGTGCATTGCCCCCTACCAGCTCATCCTCGGCGAGCTGCTGCGGCAGGATCGAGTACTTGACCGGACCGAACAGCGCCGACTGGGTGCCCATACAGAAAAGCACCGCAAGCAATACCGGCAGGTTGCCGAGCAGCATGCCGAACGCACCGACAAGCATGATCAGGATCTCGGCGAACTTGATCCGACGAATCAACCAGGCTTTCTCGAAGCGCTCGCCGAACTGGCCACCCAGCGCGGAGAACAGAAAGAACGGCAGGATGAACAGCAACGCGCAAAGATTGATCAATAGACTCTTGTCGGCGGCCGTGCCGATCTTGAACAGAATCGCCAGGATCAGCGCCTGCTTGAACACGTTGTCGTTGAATGCACCGAGCAGTTGCGTGCAGAAGAAAGGCAGGAAGCGACGCTTGCCGAGCAGGCGAAACTGCGAATGCGAGGTCGCCGGCCCGCCAGCTGGTACAGGCCTTGTCGAGCTGGCCCTGGTTGATTCCCGCTTCATATCGGCAACTGCCCAAGCGCCCAGCGCAGCAGAAAGAAGCTCAGCAGGCCGCCAGCGATAGTGGCCAGCAGGTTGCGGGTAAATGCAGCTATGAGGATCGCCAACAGCCCCGCGAGCAGATAGGCATTGTCCGGGCGCAACGCCCACTGCCCTTCAGGCATCAGCATTCCCGGCACCACGATGGCAGTCAGTACCGCCACCGGCACGTAATGCAGCCCCTGCTCGATAGCGCGGGGAAAGCGCAGGTTGGGCCAGGCGAAAAAGCTGTAGCGGATCACGAAGGTGATCGCCAGCATGCCGAAGATCAGCAACCAGGTCGTCATAGCGCCCCCTGCATGCGCGCGACCGCTTCGGCACGACGTTCCAGCCAGACGCCAACGACGATACCGGCCATGGCAGCGGCGATCAGCCCAAGTTTGTAAGGCAGCTCCCAGGTCAGCAAGGCCACCGCGCCCGCCACCAGCGCCGAGGCCACCTGCGGACGCGTGCGCATCATCGGTACAGCGATGCCGATGAACGTGGCAATCATGGCGAAGTCCAGTCCCCAGCTGGCGATATCCGGAACCGCCTGACCGAAGGCGACGCCCACCAGTGTCGACAGCTGCCAGTTGATGTACATGGTCAGTGCGGCACCGAGAAAGAACCAATGCTTGTACGGCGACTCATCGCCGTGGGCATAGCGGTTCTGCACCACGGCGAAGGCCTCGTCCGTGAGCCAGAACGCCAAAGGGGCGCGCCAGCGGCCCGGAAGATGACGAACGAATGGCTGCAGCGCAGCGCTGTACAAGGCATGCCGCAGATTGACCACGAAGGTGGTCAGCAGCACCACGGCGGCGCCTACGCCGCCGGTTATCAGCGTGATCGCGATGAACTGCGCGGAACCGGCGAAGACCAGCGAAGACATGCCCATGGTCTGCCAGGGCGTCAATCCGGCGCCGACCGCCAGCGTGCCGAAAATGACGCCGAACGGAATCGCACCGAGGATCAACGGCAGAATGTCACGGCATCCGTGAACGAACTCTTGCGAGCGGGACATTGGAACTCCTGTAACCAATTTCGCACCGAAGCTTGCGCCGTCGATCGGCCTCGCAACGAAAGTAGGGTGGCGGCCGGAGCGATGCGAAACGTGCGGCAAAGCACCGCACGATAACCGAACTGGGACGCCCAGGCGATGCGTTATAGAGCAGTCAGTCGGCCGCGAGCCGCTGCTTGACCTGCGGCCAGTCACGGTCAGTGATGCTGTAGAGCACGGTATCGTCCAGACGGCCGTCCGCCAGGCGCCGATGGTTACGCAACAATCCTTCGCGTAGCGCACCAAGCTTTTCGATGGCCCGCTGCGAGCGCAGGTTGCTGGCGGCAGTCTTCAGCTGCAGGCGTACCAGCTGCCACTCTTCGAACGCGTGACGCAGCAGCAGGTACTTGATCGAGGCATTCAGCCCGGTGCCATGCTCCGCCTGATCCAGCCAGGTCCAGCCCAGTTCGGCTGCCGGCAGGCTCAGGTTGAAGTCGGCGAAACGCGTGGTGCCGACCAGCTGCTCGGCCATGCGCACACTGAAGACTACCGCGCGTCCCTCGCGCTGTTCCGCCAGAGCATGGCGATACCAGTCCGGCCGTAGCGGCCCGCTCATATAGGTCAGCTCGGCGCGGTTCCGCTCTGCCAGGGCAACCAGCTCCGGGATATCCGCCTCCATCAGCGGTTCCAGGCGCAGCGCCCCGCGTTGCAGGGTTACCGGATGAGGGCTGAGCATGACATTCTCCTGTTGTTGCATTCGGGCGAATCGGCGCTTACCAGACAGTAACCCATGACGCAGGAAACGCCGTACTTCACGGACGACCGGCAATACTGCTGACGGGCCCGCGCTAGACGCATGCGACCTTGGTCGCAACCCTGCACACGGGGATGAACATTGCTGCGAAACTTCGCGAACTCAGCATATTAACGAGTCACCAGGGCTGATTGAATTCGGCAACCGTTGCCGGCCTGCCGAAGCCTACCTGGCACTTACCTTTCGTTTTCTGGAGTTTGCATGACGCTGTCAGGCGGGCTGATCGCTGCGGTCGCCCTCGTCTATATGGCCATTCTGTTCGCCATCGCCTTCTACGGCGACCGCAACAGCGCTTCCATGTCGCCGCGTCTGCGGCCCTGGGTATACAGCCTTTCGCTGGCGGTGTACTGCACCAGCTGGACCTTCTTCGGCGCCGTCGGCCAATCCGCCGAGCAGCTCTGGGCATTCCTGCCGATCTATCTGGGCCCGATCCTGCTGATGCTGTTCGCACCGCATGTGATCCAGAAGATGATCATGATCAGCAAGCAGGAGAACATCACCTCCATTGCCGACTTCATCGCCGCCCGCTATGGCAAGTCGCAACTGCTGGCGGTGGTCGTCACGCTGATCTGCCTGGTCGGTGTGCTGCCGTACATCGCGCTGCAGCTCAAGGGCATCGTGCTCGGCGTCAACCTGTTGAGCGGCATCAACATCGAGACAGCCGGCACCGGCACGCGCGACACAGCACTGATCGTCTCGATTGTGCTGGCGCTGTTCACCATCCTGTTCGGCACACGCAACCTCGATGTCACCGAGCATCACCGCGGCATGGTCCTGGCGATCGCTTTCGAATCGCTGATCAAGCTGCTGGCGTTCCTGGCGGTGGGCGCCTTCGTCACCTTCGGCCTGTTCGACGGCTTTGGCGATCTGTTCAATCAGGCCTATGACTCGCCGGACCTCGCCGGATTCTGGAGCGAAGGCGTCAACTGGTCAGCCATGCTGGTGCAGACCACCGTCGCGATGATGGCGATCGTCTGCCTGCCGCGGCAGTTTCACGTTTCGGTGGTGGAAAACATCGAACCGCGCGACTTCCGCCTGGCGCGCTGGGTGTTTCCGCTCTATCTGGTGCTGGCCGCGGTGTTCGTCATCCCGATCGCGCTGGCCGGACAGATGCTGCTGCCCCCAGGCGTAACGCCGGACTCCTTCGTCATCAGCCTGCCGCTGGCCGAACTGCATCCGTGGCTCGCCCTGCTTGCCTTCATCGGCGGCGCCTCGGCGGCGACCGGCATGGTGATCGTCGCCAGCGTCGCGCTTTCGACCATGGTCTCCAATGACATGCTGCTGCCCTGGCTGCTGCGCCGCCAGGAAGCCGAGCGCCCGTTCGAGGCCTTCCGTCACTGGATGCTCTCGGTTCGCCGCATCAGCATCGTCGTGATCCTGCTGCTGGCCTATGTCAGCTATCGCCTGCTCGGTTCCACGGCATCGCTGGCCACCATCGGCCAGATCGCCTTCGCCGCCATCACCCAGCTGGCCCCGGCGATGGTCGGCGCGCTGTATTGGAAGCAAGCCAACCGCCGCGGCGTGTTCGCCGGCCTGACCGCCGGTGCGGCGATCTGGTTCTACACCCTGATTCTGCCGCTGCTGGGCTGGCCGCTGGACATGTTCCCGGGCCTGAGCTGGATGTACAACGGCGGCCTCGGTTTCGGCCTTAGCGGACTGACCCTGGGCGTAACCCTGTCCCTGATCGGTAACGCAACGCTGTTCTTCTGGGTATCCATCCTCACCCAGACTCATGTGGCGGAGCACTGGCAGGCCAGCCGTTTCATCGGTCAGGAGATCGCCTCGCCAACTGGTGCCCGCCGCCTGCTCGCCGTACGCGTCGAAGACCTGCTGGTCCTGGCATCCCGCTTCGTCGGCGCCGAGCGCGCCGAGCAGAGCTTCCAGCGCTTCGCCCGTCGCCACGGCCAGGATTTCTCGCCCAAGCTGCAGGCCGACGGTCAGTGGATCGCGCATACCGAACGCCTGCTCGCCGGTGTACTCGGCGCGTCGTCCACCCGCGCGGTGGTCAAGGCGGCGCTGGAGGGCCGCGACATGCAGGTCGACGATGTGGTGCGCATCGTCGGCGAAGCCTCGGAAGTGCTGCAGTTCAACCGCGCACTGCTGCAAGGCGCGATCGAGAACATCACCCAGGGCATCAGCGTGGTCGACCAGTCGCTGCGTCTGGTGGCCTGGAACCATCGCTATCTCGAGCTGTTCGAGTACCCGGACGGCCTGGTCTACATCGGCCGCCCGATCGCCGACATCATCCGCTACAACGCCGAACGCGGCCTGTGCGGCCCCGGCGATCCCGATACCCACGTGGCCAAGCGCCTGTACTGGATGCGCCAGGGTCGCGCGCATACGTCCGAGCGGCTATTCCCCAACGGCCGCGTCGTCGAGCTGATCGGCAACCCGATGCCGGGCGGCGGTTTCGTCATGAGTTTCAGTGACATCACCGCCTACCGCGAAGCCGAACGCGCATTGAAAGACGCCAACGAAGGCCTCGAGCAGCGCGTCAGCGAGCGAACCCAGGAGCTTTCCCAGCTCAACCAGGCGCTGATCGAAGCCAAGAGCACGGCGGAAGCCGCCAACCAGTCGAAGACCCGCTTCCTCGCCGCGGTCAGCCACGACCTGATGCAGCCGCTGAATGCCGCACGACTGTTCTCCGCCGCGTTGTCGCATCAGCAGAGCGCCCTGCCCAGCGAGGCCCAGGAACTGGTGCAGCATCTGGACAGCTCGCTGCGTTCGGCCGAAGACCTGATCACCGACCTGTTGGATATTTCACGCCTGGAAAGCGGTCGGGTGGCCCCGGATCGCAACGCTTTCCCGCTGGCCACGCTGTTCGACACGCTGGGCACGGAGTTCACCGCACTGGCCCGCGAACAGGGCGTCAACTTCCGTGTGCACGGCAGCAAGTTGCGCGTCGACAGTGACATCCGACTGCTCCGCCGCGTGTTGCAGAATTTCCTCACCAATGCCTTCCGTTATGCCAAGGGCCGCGTGGTGCTCGGCGTGCGCCGGCAAGGTGCGTCGCTGCGGCTCGAAGTCTGGGACCGCGGCCCGGGCATTGCGCATGACAAGCTGAAGGTGATCTTCGAGGAGTTCAAACGCCTGGACAGCCACCAGACCCGCGCGGAGAAAGGTCTGGGCCTGGGCCTGGCCATCGCCGACGGTCTCTGTCATGTGCTCGAACACCCACTGGAAGTGCGTTCCTGGCCGGGCAAGGGCAGCGTGTTCAGCGTCACCGTACCGGTCGCTCGCGCGTTGAGCCAGCCGCGCCCGGCAGCCAAGCGCGGCGAGCCGCAGCACACCGCGCTGACCGGCACCCAGGTGCTTTGCATCGATAACGAAGACAGCATTCTGGTCGGCATGAACAGTCTGCTCACCCGCTGGGGTTGCCAGGTATGGACCGCCAGCAACCGCGCCGAGTGCGAAGCGCTGCTGGCCGAGGACATTCGCCCGCAACTGGTGCTGGTCGACTATCACCTCGACGAGGGCCAGACCGGCACCGAGCTGATGGCCTGGTTGCGCACCCGCCTGGGCGAGCCGGTGCCCGGCGTGGTGATCAGTGCCGACGGCCGCCCGGAACTGGTGGCGGCAGTTCACGCAAGCGGTTTGGATTTCCTCGCCAAGCCGGTCAAGCCTGCGGCGTTGCGCGCACTGATGAGCCGGCACCTGACGTTGCAGTAGGCACGCGACCTCGGCCTGCGGGTGAAACAACCGCGGCCGAGGCCGGTTACACTGCTGGCAATTTGCACACTTGGCAGCAAGGTGGCCGATGACGCTCGAGCTTTTTCTCAACCTCGCCACGGCGCTTGCCGTCGGCCTGCTGATCGGCACCGAACGCAGCTGGAGCGGCAGAGACGGCCCGGGCCAGGAAATGGTCGCCGGAGTCCGCACGTTCGGCCTGTCGGGCCTGTTCGGCGGGCTTGCGGCGGTTAGCGTCACGCATCTTGGCGGGCTTGCCTGGGTGGCGATGTTCGCCATGCTCGCGTTGCTGGTCATTGCCGGCTATCTGATCGACGCACGGCGCAGCGGCGACCATGGCATGACCACCGAGGTCGCCATGCTGCTGACCTTTGTTCTCGGCAGCCTGGCGGTCGCGGAAAGCCGGCAGCTCGCCGCCGCATGCGCCATCGTCGTAGCGCTGCTGCTGAGCCTGAAAGCCCCGCTGCATCGGGCGCTCACGCGACTCAGCGAGGCGGAACTGGGTGGCGCGCTGAAGATGCTGTTCATCTCCGTGGTGCTGCTGCCCACGCTGCCGAACCAGGGCTATGGCCCCTGGCAGGCACTCAATCCCTACACGACCTGGATGATGGTGGTACTGATCGCCGGGATCGGTTTCGCCGCATACGTGGCGATCCGCATCCTCGGTACCCGCCACGGTCTTTTCGTCACGGCGCTGCTTGGCGGCATCGTCTCCTCCACCGCAATGACCATCACGCTGGCCCGGCTGAATGCGCCGAACCTGCGTGCGGCGCTCGCAGCCGGCCTGCTGGCGACGTCGGCGCTCATGTTTCCACGGGTGCTACTGGAAGTGGGGCTGGTCAACCCCGCCTTGCTTCCCGGCCTGATCCTGCCGCTGGCGTGCGCCGGCGCCATCTATACAGCGGGGGCAATCTTCTATTACCTGCTGGCGGCCAAAGCGCCCAATGACACCGCCGAGCCGCTGCTGAAGAACCCGTTCGAGCTTGGACCGGCGCTACGCTTCGCCGCCTTGCTGGTGTTGATTCTGCTGCTGGTCGAAGGTGCACGACGCTGGCTGGGCGATGCCGGCATCTACATGGTTTCGCTGCTCGCAGGTCTGACCGATGTGGATGCCATCACGCTCTCGCTGGCCAACAATGCCCGCGACGGGCTCAGCCACGAGGTCGCGGCGCGCGGCATCGTATTCGCCGCGCTGAGCAACAGCCTGGTCAAGGCCATGCTAATCGCCTTCATCGGTGGCCGTGAACTGGCTATCCGCACCCTGCCGATCATGTTCGCCGGGCTGCTGACCGCGCTCGCGCTGCTGCTGTTGCGTAACGCCGCGACCTAGTCGCCCGCCTCGCTGAGTTCCTCGGCACCGGCACGCTCCAGCCAGTCGCCCGGCAGGCGCTTGCTGGCCCGTGCACCGAGCGACTTCAACTGCTCGGCGCGGCCAACGAGGTTGCCGCGACCATCGCTGAGCTTGTTGCGCGCGGCCAGGTAAGCACGATCCACCTGCTGCAGGCGGCTACCGATCTCATCGATATCCTGGATGAAGGCGACGAACTTGTCGTAAAGCCCGCCGGCCTTCTCGGCAATTTCCCGGGCGTTCTGGCTTTGCCGTTCCTGCCGCCAGAGGCTGTCGATGACCCGCAGGGTGGCGAGCAGGGTCGTCGGACTGACGATCACGATGTGCCGCCCATAGGCTTCCTGGAACAGATCGGGATCTGCCTGCAGCGCGGCCGCGAAGGCCGCCTCGATCGGCACGAACAGCAGCACGAAGTCCAGGCTCTGCAAGCCATCGAGGCGCTGGTAATCCTTCAACGAGAGCCCCTTGAGATGGCTGCGCAAGGATTGCACATGCTGCTTGAGCGCCAGCGCTCGGCTGCCCTCATCTCCGGCACAGGTCAGCGCCTGATAGGCGGTCAGACTGACCTTGGCATCCACGACCACCTGCTTGTCGCCGGGCAGATGGATCAGCACATCCGGCTGAAAACGCTCGCCGTCCGGGCTCTTCAGGCTGACCTGCGTATGGTATTCGCGGCCCTTCTCCAGCCCGGCGTGCTCCAGCACCTTTTCCAGCACCAGCTCGCCCCAGTTGCCCTGCGTCTTCTGCCCTTGCAAGGCCCGAGTCAGGTTGGTGGCTTCATCGCCAAGGCGCTGGTTCAGCTGCTGCAGGCGTTCCAGCTCGCGAGCCAGGGAAAAGCGCTCGCGCGCCTCGTTCTGGTAGCTCTCCTCGACTCGCTTCTCGAATGACTGGATGCGCTCCTTCAGCGGTTCGAGCAGTTGCCCCAGGCGCTCGTGGCTGGACTCGCTGAAACGCTGCTCACGTTCGTCGAAGATCTTGCCGGCCAGCTCGGCGAACTGCGCCCGCAGCTCGTCACGCGCTGCCTGCAGGTCTGCCAGCCGTTGCTGATGGGCGTTGTGCTGTTCGCGCAGTTCGGCTTCGAGCGCGGCGTGGGTCGCGCTCAACCGACGCAGCTCACCTTGCTGGGCGTCGCGCTCGGCTTGCAGGTCGGCAATGGTTTCATCATGGCCGTCACGCTGCGTGCGCAACAGTTCCGCTTCGCGGCGCAGCGCAGCCAGCTCGGCCTGCTGCTCGGATTTGATGCCACTCAACTCGGCCAGCTCGATCCGACACCCCTCCAGCTGCGCCGTCAGCCCCTCCTGAGCCAGGGTGGCCTGTCGGAGCCGCTCATCGAGCAACGCCTGCTCGGACTCGCTGGCGGACAGGCGGCGCTGCAGATAAAGGCTCAGCCCAGCCAGGGCAGCCAGGCCGAGCGCCAGACCGATCAATAGATGAAGAGGATCAAAGGACATGAAGGGCTCCGGCAAAAGTGCCGGGCAGTATAGCGAGCCGTAGGTGGGCGGTCAGGCGTGCGCCGTCAGCCCTTGATCCGCTGAAGGAAGCTCGCAGCCTCCTGGGAACCCTGTGCGGCGGCCTGCTCGAGCCACTGGCGCGCCTTGGCAGGTTCGCTGTGGTCGGGCTGGCAATAAAGGCGGCCCAATTCCAGCTGTGCCTGGCAGTCGCCCGCACGAGCCGCCTGACGCAGCAACTCGAAACCGATACGGCGGTCGCGCTGGCCATCGCACTCGCAGCACAGCAGACGTCCCAGACGGCTCTGTGCCTCCACCACACCCTCACGCGCCGGCTGCTTGAGCAGGCGGCCCGCGATCCGCTTGACCCCCTGATTGCGGCCCAGGTGCTGACTGTCGAGCAACCACAGCGCCATACGCAGTGGCAAACGTGCCGTTGGAGTGGAGGTAGCGAAGGAGGCGGAGGAGGCAGTACGCGTTCTCATGCACATCAGGGGGCTGGATGGATAAGGTCGCGCACTCTACTCCTTTTTTCCGAGAGTTAAAGTCTTGTCAAAAGCGAAAAAATTAGATCCGGATCACACTAGAAATTAATCCACAGAAGCTGTGGATAAGTCAGTGGACAAACAGAAGACAAATCTATGAATGCCACGTCTCATGGGGGCTGCGCTTAAACTGACGTTTTTTTCGCCAATGAAAAAAATGCTTATTTTTCAATTGGTTATTAACGATCTATGCGTTCAGGCGATTTGCGACAGTTTGTCATAAGGCCTTGACAGGCGTGCCTCGCAAATGTGCACAAGTTCAGCGCACCGGCCGCGAAGCGGCTTGCCACAAGGGCTGCAGCGGCACAAGAGCGAACTTTCACACCAACCTGGTGTCCAGCCGCGCACCTTGCCGGAGCACGGTCGTTACGCTTGTTCTGCGGCTATGCTGTCTGCCTCGCATTCTGGAACTGGTCATGACGAAACCGTCGAGAATACTGCTCTGGCTGCTGGCTGGCCTGCTGCTTTCGCTGCTTGCCGGCGGTGTCACCTGGTATCAATGGACCGCGTTCAAGCGCGAACAGGGCATCGTCGAACTCGACTGGCAAGGGCTGCGTATCTCTTTCAGAGGCATATCGATCCGCCAGTTCAGCTATGGACAACTGACCGAAAGCGGCCTGAACCTGACCCTCCAGGCTGAAAATATCGCGCTGCAAATCCCCAGCCTTTTCCAGCCGTTTCCGCCTCATTCACTGCAAATAGATCGCCTCAGCGCAACTTTGCTCTCGCTACCGGAAGTAGAGAAAGGGGACTCGTCTGCGCGCGACGCTGAGCAATACGCACGCTGGGGGGCGTGGCTGCCGCAGCGAATGACCATCGCCGATCTGAGGATGGACCTCCCCTGCGCGAAGGGTCGTTGCGACGAACGGGGCAGCCTGTGGCTGGAGCACGCCGGCGAAACCCTGCTGCCTGTCGATGCCCGGCTGGACCTGCGACGCAACGAACACCGTGTTTCGCTGATCATCAGTGCGCAGGGACCGGAGCCCATGCACAGCATGATCGAAGCCAAGCTGCTGATCGACGAGCAGTCACGCCTGGAGGGCCGTAACCAGTTCAACCCGCTGGACGATACCCTACAATCCACTGGCACTCTTGCCATGGGCAGCTTGCCGGAAGCGCCCTGGCTGTTAGGCTGGCTGAGCGAATGGACCGGCTACGAACCCACCCCGCTGCCAGACATGCCGGCTGACATGCGGCTTGGCGCAGGTTGGGTACTCAGCATGCCGCGCTCGACAGACGGCACGCTCGAGTGGCGCAGTGCGGGCGGGGATCTGCGGCTCTCCGGCCACCTGCCAGCGCCCTGGCCGGTCATCGGGCTTGGCGAGCTGCAAGGCGATATCGACCTCGCGGCCAAAGGCCAGACCGGTGTGTGGCTGCCTACGGAGCTGAAAGGCAACATGCAGCTACGCCCCGAACCTGAGCTGGTCGCCGACCTTCCCGCGAACCTTCGACCTGAGCGACTGGGCATCCACATCGAGCCCTTCGATGCCGAAGCCGATCAGGACGAACTGCCACTACAGGTCAAGCTGGAAGCCCAGGGCGGCACACCGGCGAACCTGCAGGCGCGGGTGCGACTGAATACCGCACCGCCTTATGCGCTGCAGATCGAGCAGGCGCAACTGCAACTGCGCAGTAGCAATCTGACACTGGATGCGCTTTCGCTGGGAGGCCTGGAGGCCACGCTGGACTTCTCGGGGCGGGCGGACCTCGAGCAGATCGATCTGCGCCTGCATAAGAGCTCACGGGCCACCCTCGCCGACCTGGCCACTGGAGAGCTTGCCGCCAGCCGACTGCAGGCCCAGCTGCCCCAACCGCTCAGCCTGCATCTCGACCGCAGCGATTCTGAGTCGCCGAGCTGGCGCGTACAGGGGCCGCTGGAGCTGCGCCTTGGCCGACTGGAGCATCCGCAACTGATTTCCCAGGGCTGGCGCTGGAGCGGTCAGCTAGACGCTGATGCCACACGCCTGTCAACAACTGGCCCATTGAGCAACGACGCCGGGCTGACACTGGCAGCAAATCTGAACAAGCGCTGGAACGGCCCGCTACAGGCAAGCGGCAAGCTACAGGAAATCTTCCTGCGCGCTGGTAACCCGCTTGCCCGCAGCCTCACAGCCTGGCCGGCGATGATCGAGTTGAACAGCGGGCGCCTGCTGGGCGATGGCACGCTCTCTTTGCCAGCCGGCAGTGCACCGCCTTCAGCCCGGCTCACGCTGGAGGCCCGAGGACTGGCCGGCATCATCGACCGTGCCGAGATATCCGGGCTCGACGCGAGACTCGCTGCGAGCCTCGAGCGCAACCGCCTGGAACTGGATATAACCGAGTTGCGACTCGCTCAGCTCAATCCTGGATTCACCTTTGGCCCGCTGCTGCTGCGCGGAAACTACAGCACCGATCTCGACCATCCGGCGCAAGGGCAGCTGCGCTGGGCGACCGCCGAAACCCGTATCTTCGGCGGCAGGTTCTGGCTCGATCCCGCCACGCTCGACCTCGCCGCACCACAGCAACAACTGAGCGCACAGCTGCAAGGACTGCAACTGAGCGACATGCTCGCCGCCTACCCGACCGAGGGGCTCGATGGCAGCGGTCTGGTCGACGGCAGCTTCGACATTCGCCGCAGCGCACAGGGGCTGAGCGTCGACCAGGGCGAGCTGGCCGCACGCGCGCCCGGCGGCGTGCTGCGTTTTCGTTCGCCGAAGATCGAAGCCCTTGGCCAATCGAATCCGGCCATGAAAATCGTCACCGAAGCCCTGCACGATTTTCATTATGATCGGCTGAGCAGTGACGTCCGCTATGATGAGAGCGGCAAACTGAACCTCGCGCTGCGCCTGAACGGCCGCAATCCGGCCCTGGAAGGTGGTCGCCCGATCAATTTTTCGATCAATCTGGAAGAGGACATTCCGGCGCTGCTGACCAGCCTGCAACTGAGCGACCGGGTAAGCGAAACCATCCAACGACGGGTGCAGGAACATCTTCAACGCCTTCAATGAGGCCCTGCAGCCACTAGCCGACACAGGAGAGACCGCCATGCGGTTGCGCCAATCGCTGACCATTCTGTTGCTGGCCGTGCTCGCCAGCGCCTGTACGCCGCGGGTGGAACTGGCCGTACCGAACGAACCGATCAACATCAACCTGAACGTGAAGATCGAACACGAGATTTACATCCGGGTGGACAAGCAGCTCGACTCGATCATCAACCAAGACAGCGGATTGTTCTGAGGACGACGATGAAAACCTATCTGAAATTGGTAAGCCTGCTGTTGGCACTCATGCTCAGCCTGTCCGCAGCAGCCATGACACTCAACGAAGCCATGTCCGCGCTGGGCGACGCCAAGGCCAGCGGCCTGCTTGGCGAGAAGCCTGACGGCTATCTCGGCGTGGTGCGTTCCAGCCAGAACGCCGAGGACATCGCCAGCCAGATCAACCAGGCGCGCCGCGCCGAGTACCACCGCGTCGCCAAGCAGAACGGTATCAGCGTCAGTGACGTGGAAGCCATCGCTGGCAAGAAGGCCATCGAGAAGACGCCCTCCGGGCAGATCATCCAGCTGAACGGCAACTGGGTCAGGAAGTGATGCGATCCGGCGAGCGACCGTCCACCAGTGGAGCCCCGGTCGCTCGCGTCGCCGACGACCGGCCCGGCGTATCACCGATCGAGCACATTCCGCCCCATGACGCCTGATCGTCCCACGACACGCTGGCTCGCCGCGCTCTGCGCCGCCCTGCTGTCCGGCTGCAGCCTGCCCCCGCTGGAGGGCCGCACGCCCTCCAGCGCGCCCAGCTCTTCCGAAACCGCCGGTACGCCGCTGGGCCGGGCAATCGCGCCGCAGGTCGAGGCGCATCCGGGTCGCAGCGGCATCCATCCGCTGGCCGACCCGCACGACGCCTTCGCCGCCCGGGCCCTGCTGGCCCAGGCCGCGCAACGCACCCTGGACGTGCAGTACTACATCTGGCGCAACGACCTCACCGGCACCCTGCTGCTCGAAGCGCTGCACGATGCCGCTGATCGCGGCGTCAGGGTCCGCCTGCTGCTGGACGACAACGGCACCGCCGGCCTCGACCGCAAGCTGGCGACGCTCGACACCCACCCGCTGATCGAAGTGCGCCTGTTCAACCCCTTCGTGGTGCGCCGGCCGAAGGCCATCGGCTACCTCAGCGACTTCTCCCGCGCCAACCGGCGCATGCACAACAAGTCGTTCACCGCCGACAACCAGGCCACCATCATCGGCGGACGCAATGTCGGCGACGAGTACTTCGCCGCCGGCGAGGGCGTGCTCTTCGCCGACCTCGACGTGCTGGCCGTGGGCCCGGTGGTCGAGGACGTCTCCCACGACTTCGATCGCTACTGGGCCAGCGACTCCGCCTATCCGCTGGCCGGCATCCTGCCCGAGGCGGGCCCGGCGGCGCTGGACGAACTGTCGGCCGAGGCCTCGATCATCGAAAGCGACCCGGCCGCCAGCCGCTACGTCGCCGCGCTGCGCGAATCGGCCTTCATCCGCGCCCTGCTCGCCGGCGACCTGGGGTTCGACTGGGCGGCCACGCGGATGGTCAGCGACGACCCGGCCAAGGGCCTCGGCCGCGCCGATGGCGACGGCCTGCTGACCCACCAGTTGGGCAAGATCCTCGGCGAACCAAGCAGCGACGTCGAACTGGTTTCGCCCTACTTCGTGCCCACCGCCACCGGCACCGCCGCGTTCGCCGCGCTGGCGGACAGCGGCGTGAAAGTGCGCATCCTGACCAATTCGCTGGACGCCACCGACGTCGCCGCGGTGCACGCCGGCTACGCCAAGCGGCGCAAGGCCCTGCTGCGCGCCGGCGTCGCCCTCTACGAGCTGCGCCGGCTGGCCGAGAACGGACCGAAGGACAGGGCCGGGCCGTTCGGCAGCTCCGGTTCCAGCCTGCACGCCAAGACCTTCGCCGTGGACCGCGAGCGGGTCTTCGTCGGCTCGTTCAACTTCGATCCGCGCTCGGCGAACCTGAACACCGAACTGGGCTTCATCATCGACAGCCCGCAGCTCGCCGCCCGGATCGAGGCGATATTCGACGAGCAGATCCCCGCCGCCGCCTACGAGGTCCGCCTGTCCGAACAGGGCCGGCTCTACTGGCTGGAACGACGCGACGGCAGCACCGTCCGCCACGACAATGAGCCCGAAGTCGGCTTCTGGAAACGCGCGAGCGTGACGCTGCTCTCCTGGCTGCCGATCGAATGGCTGCTGTAAGCGAATGCCGCATGGGGCCGATTGCGAGCAAGCTCGCTCCACACAAGAGCCCGCGCCAACACGCCTCCTCGTAGGAGCCGGCTTGTCGGCGATCGCCTCCGCCCGAGCCCGTTCAGAACAACCCCAGCTGCCCATCGACCAGCGATGAGAAATCGTCGCCCACGAACGGCAGGATCGCGTCCGCCACCGGCTGCAGCTGCCGGCTCACGTAGTGATCGTAGTCGATCGCAGCCCGCCGGTTCTCCAGCGGCTCAGGCCCGGCGACGGTGATCAGGTAGCTGATCCAGCCGCCATTCTGGTACTGCCGTGGCCGGCCCTGGCGGTCGTTGTAGTCGTCGGCCAGGCGCGCCGCGCGCACGTGTGGCGGGACGTTGCGCTGGTAGTCGGCAAGCCGGCGGCGCAGGCGCTTGCGAAAGACCAGCAGCTCGTCGAGCTCGCCCGCCAGGGTGCGGCGCACGTAGTCGCGCACGTAATCCTGGTACGGCTGGCGGTGGAAGATGCGCTGGTAGAGCTCCTGCTGGAAGCGCTGGGCCAACGGCGACCAGTCGGTACGTACGGTTTCCAGTCCCTTGAAGACCATGCCGTCGCTGCCGTCCGGCAGGGTGACCAGCCCCGCGTAACGCTTCTTGCTGCCCTCCTCCGCACCACGAATGGTGGGCATCAGAAAGCGCCGAAAATGGGTTTCGTATTGCAGCTCCAACGCGCTGACCAGCCCGTACTCGGCCTGCAGATGCACTCGCCACCAATCATTGATGTGCTGTACCAGCTGACAGCCGATCAGCGCCGCCTCGTCATCCGAATGCGCTTTGCGCAGCCAGACGAACGTGGAATCGGTATCGCCATAGATGACGGCATGCCCCTGCGCCTCGATCAGTTCGCGGGTGCGCCGCATGATTTCGTGACCGCGCAGGGTGATGGACGAGGCCAGGCGCGTATCGAAGAAGCGGCAGCCACTGGAACCGAGCACGCCGTAGAAGGCGTTCATGATGATTTTCAGCGCCTGCGACAACGGCTTGTTGTGCTCGCGTTTCGCCGTTTCGCGCCCCTCCCAGACGCGTTCCACGATTGCGGGCAGGCAGTGCCTAGTCCGCGAGAAGCGCGCACCGCGGAAACTGGGAATCGATTGTTCGTCATCCGGCTGGCGCAGCCCTTCGATCAACCCCACCGGATCGATGAGAAAGGTGCGGATGATCGACGGATAGAGGCTCTTGTAATCGAGCACCAGCACCGACTCGTAAAGCCCCGGCTGCGAACTCATCACGAAGCCACCCGGGCTGGCCTCCGGCTGCCGCTCGCCAAGATTCGGCGCGACAAAACCCTGGCGATGCATCAGCGGCAGGTACAGGTGCTCGAAGGCGGCGACCGATCCGCCACTGCGATCCGCGGCCAGCCCGGTCACCGTGGCGCGCTCGAGAAGGAAGGTCAGCAGTTCGGTGCGGGCGAAGATGCGCGTCACCAACTCGCAATCCTTGAGGTTGTAGCGCGCCAGAGCCGGCTTGTCCTCGGCGAACATGCGCTCGATTTCCGCCATGCGCTGGTAGGGATTGTCGATGGCTTTGCCTTCACCCAGAAGGGTCTGAGCGACGTTCTCCAGGCTGAAGGAGGGGAAGCTCCAGGTCGCCGAGCGAAGCGACTCGATACCATCGATGATCAGCCGCCCAGCGGCCGCGGCGAAATAATGATTACCGCGACCACCGTGCTCGCGCCACTCCATCTCCGCACCACCGCGTCCCAGGCGCAACGGCACCTGCAGGCGCTGCGAATGATCGCGCAGCACACGCAGATCGAACTGCACCAGATTCCAGCCGATGATCGCATCCGGGTCGTGCTCGGCGAACCAGAGGTTCAGCCGCTCGAGCAACTCGCACCGGCTTTCGCAATACTTCAGCGAAAAATCGATGGTCGTGCCCTGCCCGTTCTCCGGTCCGAGCATGTAGACCTGGCGCTGGCCACAGCCCTCCAGGGCGATGGAATAGAGGTCGCCACGGGCGGTGGTTTCGATATCCAGCGAAACCAGCTTGAGCCTCGGTCGATAGTCAGGTGCCGGTTTGAGCTGCGCATCGATCGACGCGCCATCTTCGCCAGACGTGTCCGGGAAGGACACCGGCGCGCTGATGAAACGCTCCATCAGGTAGCGCTCGGGCGGACGGATATCGGACTCGTAGACATCGACTCCAGCCTCACGCAGCAACCGCGTGCAATCCAGCAAACGACGATATGAACGGCAGTACACCCCCATCACCGGACGATGGCGGAAGTCGCACAAGGCCAGCGACCGCAGTTCCACATCGCGCTCGCGACGTAGCAGCGCTTCAGCGCGAGGACGTTGCTCTTCGGGGATGAAGGCGACTGAATCTTGCTGCGGGACACGGACCTGCCGTGCGCCAGCGTCGGTGGCCAGCCAGAAACTGATCTCCGTACCCTCAGCCGTATCACGCCAGTGCCGGGTGAGGATAAAGCCCCGCCGTAGCTGCGACATCACCCTCCCCTCGCTTCGCACAACACTGTGTTGGCCAGGCAGACTGCACCTGCCGTTGAAGCGTAGCCATCATCAGACAAACCCGGCTGCCGCATTCTGAGGACCGCAAAAGCAAAAGCCCCCGAAACTCTATGAATTTCAGGGGCTTAGGCTATATGTAATGGCGGAGAGATAGGGATTTGAACCCTAGGTACCCGCGAAGGTACAACGGATTTCGAATCCGTCCCGTTCGGCCACTCCGGCATCTCTCCAGCGGCGCGCATCATAGCAGCTGGAGCAGGTTTGTCGAACCCCAACTGCATAGATTTTTTTACCGTATTCAGTCTCTTGCGTCCCACCATGCGCTGACGCAGGGCGAGTCTGCTCATACCGTTCGATCAGGCCGTCAGACGGGTCAGCGCCTCGCGGTACTTGTCGGCGGTTTTCTGCGCAACGTCCGCTGGAACCGCTGGGGGCGGCGGCTGCTTGTTCCAGCCGGTGGATTCGAGCCAGTCACGGACGAACTGCTTGTCAAAGCTCGGCGGGTTCTTGCCTTCCTCGTAGCTGTCGGCTGGCCAGAAGCGGCTGGAGTCGGGGGTGAGCACTTCGTCCATCAGGGTCAGCGTGCCGTCTTCGTCGAGCCCGAACTCAAATTTGGTATCGGCGATGATGATGCCGCGCGTGGCTGCGTATTCGACCGCCGCGCTATACAGCGCGATGGAAACGTCACGCACCTTGGCCGCCAGTTCCTTGCCGATGATGGCCTCGCACTGCTCGAACGAGATGTTCTCGTCATGATCGCCCACTGCCGCCTTGGTCGAGGGCGTGAAGATCGGTTGCGGCAGTTTGGCAGCTTCTTTCAGGCCGGCTGGCAGCTGGATACCGCAGACGGTGCCGCTCTTCTGGTACTCCTTCCAGCCGGAGCCGACGATGTAGCCACGCACGATGGCTTCCACTGCAACCGGCTTGAGACGCTTGGCGACTACCGCACGCCCCTCCACCAGCGGCAATTCGGCGGCCGGCACCACGTCTTCGACCTGATCACCAGTGAAGTGGTTGGGGATCAGCCCCTTGAGCTTGTCGAACCAAAAGTTGGAGATTGCGGTGAGGATCTTGCCTTTCTCCGGAATCGGCTCGGCGAGAATCACGTCGAACGCCGATAGACGATCGGTGGCGACCATGAGCATGCGTTTGTCGTCGATCTCGTAGAGATCACGAACCTTGCCCGAATAGATCTTCTTCAGGCTGAGGGCGGTGGGAGTGGTCATACGAAAACTTCCGCGGTTGGCAGGTCGGCAGAAACGAAACAGGCGAAACCGAGGGTTTCGCCTATCCGTGTCGTGTTGCAGGGCAGCTCTCGCTTAGCCCAGGTTGTCCTTGAGCAGACTGAGCACCCGGCGTGCGACATCGGCCGGTGCGACGGTGTCGACGCTCTTGTCGAGCGAGACCTGAACACCATTGCCGACGCGGGTCAGACGTACTTGATAACGCTCAGCCCGCGCCTCGATCTCATCCTTGTCCGGTGCACCACCGAACAGGCGACTGAAGAAGCCAGGCTTGTCATCCGGATCATCGGCACGCTCGCTCAGATTCACGTAATACACGCCGAGGCTTCGGTCCAGATCGTCCACACGCACATCGGCGGATTGAAGGGCTCGACCGACGCTGGACCAGGCACGATCGAAATCGCTATCCAGCTGCAGCACAGGACTGCCGCTGCCGTCTTCGGTCAGATTCACCCGACTTGGCGCATCGAAGTCACGCTCGGCCAGCAGCGATACGGAACCGCCTTGCTTGGCGCTCCGGGTAAGGCTGGCTTGCAACTCGTCGAGCAGGACCCGATCGAGCTCCTTGTTGCTGGAGGTCTCCGGCCAGGCCACCTCGGCGGTGCTGCCGGCAGGACGCTTGACGCTGACCACGAAGATCTCGCTGGTATTGCGCTGCACACCTGGCTCGACACGAACACGTACCCGCGTTTCGCCATCTTGAATGCCCAGATTGCGTACCAAGGCGTCGTTCAGTCCCGCGGCGCTTTGCCAGGCCGTAGTGAACTCACCGGTCTGGCGGCGCTCTTCAGCAATGCTGAAACCGTTGTCGGTGAAGAACTGCCGCGCGGCGGTCCAGACCTGTGATGGTGTGTATTGCGCCACCAGCCAGCGAGAATCCTCGGACGACTGCACGCTGAAATCACTGAGCTCTGCCGCCACCTGCAAACGCTGCGGGCGCGGCACTTCATACTCGCCTGGAACGCCAGTGCTGTCAGCAATCTGCTGCGGAATGGGCAGCAACGGGTCGAGCGGGCGGGTCTCGCCGTCGACTGCGACCTGCATCGGTGCGGTCTGACGCGCCGATAGGTAGTCGCTACCGCGGTCACGGAAATATCCATCATCGCCCCACAGCCAGCCGCAGCCACTGGTTGCAGAGATGATCAGGGCAAGGGTCGAAAGTCCGGCCAGTCGCTTCATGCGTATTCCTTTGTTATTAAGCCAGTACGCCGGTTTGGCGCATTGCCTGGCGTAGCGGTTCCTGGAAGCTCTGACTCAGCCAGGTCAGCGGCAGACGGATGCCATTACCCATCAGGCCCATCTCGTGCAGTGCCCACTTGACCGGAATCGGGTTGGCTTCCAGGAACAGAGCGCGATGCAACGGCATCAAACGCTCGTTGATTGCGCGAGCAGTGGTGGCCTCACCGGCCATCGCAGCGGCGCAGAGATCGCTCATGGCGCGCGGCGCGACGTTTGCGGTCACGGAGATATTGCCCTTGCCGCCCAACAGCATCAGTTCGACAGCAGTGGGATCATCGCCCGAGTACACGAGAAAGTCCTTGCTGACGCGATCCAGCACTTCCTGGCCGCGATTGAGGTCACCCGTGGCCTCCTTGATACCGATGATGTTGGATATCTTGGACAGACGCTCGACGGTATCCGGCAGCATGTCGCAAACGGTACGACCGGGCACGTTGTAGAGAATCTGCGGAATCGCCACGGCCTCGGCGATGTGCTTGAAGTGCAGGTACAGGCCTTCCTGGGTCGGCTTGTTGTAGTACGGGGTCACCAGCAGACAGGCATCGGCGCCAGCGGACTTGGCGTTCTCGGTCAGCTCGACGGCTTCGCTGGTAGAGTTGGCGCCGGTGCCGGCAATGACCGGAATCCGGCCGTTGACCTGGTCGACGACACGCCGGATCACTTCGATGTGCTCGGCGACGCTAAGCGTGGCCGACTCACCGGTAGTCCCGACAGCGACGATTGCATTGGTGCCTTCCTGCAAGTGGAAGTCCACCAGTTTGCTCAGGCTGTCCCAGTCCAGACCGCCCTGCGCATCCATGGGCGTGACCAGCGCCACCATACTGCCCGCAATCATGCAACCACTCCTGCCGGAATAATAAAAAGAGGCGTAATGGTACAAGGCTCCCCAGCGCTTTGCGAGTAGCCTGAAGCAGGCCGCACAAAGCCAAAGGGCACCAGGCGCCGAGCACCTCGACACAGGCGCCATTTGGCAGTGCGCATTCCCTCTGCCCTCGGTTTTCGCTACTCTTAGCCGTTTTCGGCTTGGCTGGCCGACCGATTCACCACCGCCAGGAATGCTGCATGTCCACCCCCCCTGTACCCCGCGAACAATTTCTCGTCATCAGTGCGCTCGGCGCCAACCCGATGGAGCTGACCAACGTACTCTGCCGGGCCGCCAACGAGAATCGCTGCGCGGTTGTCAGCACACGACTGACCCGCCACGGCGAATGCAGTGCGCTGGTTCTGGAAGTCACTGGCAGCTGGGACGCATTGGCCCGGATGGAAACGACGCTGCCGGGACTTGCGAAGAAGCACGCCTTCACCGCCAACGTAGTGCGCAGCGAGGCGCTGGAAAACCGTCCACAGGCACTGCCGTACGTGGCTTATGTGAGCGCGGTCTTTCGCCCCGACATCCTCAATGAGCTCTGTCAGTTCTTCATCGACCATCGCGTCGAACTGGAAAGCCTGACCTGCGACACCTACCAGGCCCCGCAAACCGGCGGCACCATGCTCAACGCCACACTGACCGTCACGCTTCCGGCGGGTACGCAGATCAGCTGGCTGCGCGACCAGTTCCTCGACTTTGCCGACGCACTGAACCTCGACGCACTGATCGAGCCCTGGCGTCCACAGAACCCTTGAGATTAGTAATCAGGAGCCCACATGGCCGTTGAAATCGACCGTCCCGTCCCGCCCTTCCAGGCTCAAGCCACGAGCGGCCAGCTGATCGAACTCGAGTCGCTGGCCGGCAAGCAGGTCGTGTTGTACTTCTACCCTAAGGACAACACACCCGGCTGCACGACGGAAGGCCAGGGCTTTCGTGATCATCACCAGGCTTTTCTGGCGGCGAACACCCTGGTATTCGGCGTTTCCCGCGACAGCCTGAGGACCCATGAGAACTTTCGCGCCAAGCAGGGCTTCCCGTTCGAACTGATCAGCGACAAAGAAGAGCAGCTCTGCCAGCTGTTCGATGTGATCAAACTGAAAAAGCTCTATGGCAAGGAGTACCTCGGCGTGGATCGCAGCACCTTCCTCATCGACCGCAACGGCATACTGCGCAAGGAATGGCGCACGGTCAAGGTACCGGGCCACGTTGAGGCAGTCCTTCAAGCCGCGCAAGCACTGAACGCCGAATGAAAAAGGCTGGCCACTGCGCCAGCCCTTTCGCGTCACTCGACCGTTTCGACCAAACCCGCCTTCGGCTCGCCTGGCCACGCATTGAGAACGGCCTTGAACAAGGTCGCCAGGGGAATGGCAAAGAACACGCCCCAAAAGCCCCACAACCCTCCGAACAGCAGTACCGCGCAGATGATCGCGACCGGGTGCAAGTTCACCGCCTCGGAGAACAACAAGGGTACCAGCACGTTGCCATCCAGCGTCTGGATGATTGCGTAAGCCACCATAAGGTAGAAGAACTGGTCGCCCAGCCCCCACTGGAATATCCCGATCAGCGCGATCGGAATGGTAACCACCGTCGCGCCGATATAGGGCACCACGACCGAAACGCCGACCAGCATCGCCATCAGCGCGGCATAGTTGAGCCCCAGCGCAGCGAAGACCGCATACGACACCACGGCACAGATCAGAATTTCGATGGCTTTGCCACGGATGTAGTTGGCGATCTGCAGGTTCATTTCCTGCGAGACCTGAGTGATCAGTCCACGTTCACGTGGCAGATAGCCCTTGATCCAGTCGCTGATCTGCTGCCGGTCCTTGAGGAAAAAGAACACCAGGATCGGCACCAGCACCAGATAGATCATCAGCCCGATCAGCAGTGGTAGGCTGGACAGCGAAGAGGTCAGCACCAACTGGCCATAGCGGCCGATCTCGCTCCGAATGAAGTCGATGCCGCGCAGCACCTGCTCCTCGGTCACCAGCTGCGGATAGCGCTCCGGCAGCAACAGCAACAACGACTGCCACTCGACCAGCATGCGCGGCAACTCGTTGAACAAGGTCAGTACCTGCTGCCACAGCAAGGGCACGATGAACAGCGTGCAGACCACCATCACCCCGATGAACATTAGAAATACCAGCCACACCGCGAGCAGATGCGGCACTCGCAGCCGCTCCAGCGCACCCACCAGCCCCTGCATCAAAAAGGCCAGCACCAATCCCGCCAGTACCGGCGCCAGCATCCGGCCAAAAATCAGGACGGCGGCGAAAGCCAGAAACAATAGGACCGCAAGAACCACCGCCTCCTCATGGGAGAAGTAACGCTGCATCCAGCCGCGTAATACCTTGAGCATTTTATTCCTCGAAGCGAATCGTCAGGCCTTGCGCAGCCAGTAGCGATAAAGACCATCTTCGACCTCTTCATGCAGCAATGCATGACCGGCCAGTTTGGCGAAGCTGCGGAAGTCCCGTTGCGAACCCGGATCGCTGGCAATGACCTTGAGCACAGCGCCGCTGGACATCCGGTTCAGTTCCAGCTTGGCCTTAAGCAAAGGCATGGGGCAGTCGAGCCCAACGGCATCCAGTTCGGCATCGCATTCGGGCGATTGCGGTCGAGCTTCGGTCATGGTTCGCCTCCACAGAAAAGCCTCGCAGCATACCTAGCACTGCGGGGCTCTGGCCAGCCGGCCAAGGTCAAGGCTACAGTAGCCGTTCTCACTTCAACGAGCCTGTCTGGATGAAATTGCTGCGCCCTGCCCTGCTCACGCTCGCCTGCCTGACCGCCCAGCCGGCGCTGGCCAATGACCTGCCCTCACTAGGCGACGCCAGTTCCGCCATCGTTTCCCCTGAACAGGAGCACCAGCTCGGTCGGGCATGGCTCAGCCTGCTACGCGGACAGGTGAGCCAGCTCTCGGACCCGCAGCTCAAGGACTATGTCGAAAGCAGCGTCTATCGCCTGGCCGAGACCAGTCAGCTGCAGGATCGCCGCCTTGAGTTCGTCCTGCTGGACAGCCCCCAGCTGAATGCCTTCGCTGCTCCCGGCGGAATCATAGGCGTCAACGGCGGCCTGTTCATCTATGCCCAGACCGAAGCCGAATATGCATCGGTAATGGCACACGAACTGGCGCACCTGTCGCAGCGCCATTTCGCCCGCGGCCTGGAAGCGCAGCAGCGCATGCAGCTGCCTCTGATGGCCGCCATGCTCGCCGGCGTCGTCGCAGCCGCTGCCGGCGCAGGTGATGCCGGCATCGCCGCCATCGTGTCCACCCAGGCCGCAGCCATCCAGGCCCAGCGCCGCTTTTCCCGGCAGAACGAACAGGAGGCCGATCGCATCGGCATCGTCAACCTCGAGCGGGCCGGCTACGACCCGCGTGCGATGCCATCGATGTTTGGCCGCCTCATGCGCCAGTATCGTTACGACCAGAAGCCGCCGGAATTCCTGCTGACACACCCGGTCAGCGAATCACGCATCGCTGATACCACCAACCGGGCGGAACAGTATCCCGAGGGTGGCGCACAGGACAGCCTGCGCTATCAGCTGATGCGCGCTCGAACGCAACTGAAGTTCGAAAGAACACCGGGCGTCGAGGCCAAGCGATTCCGCGCCATGCTCAGCGAAAATCCACAAATGGATGCCGCACGCTATGGCCTTGCGCTCGCGCAAGTCAAAGCTGGGCAGCTCGACGAAGCGAACAGCAGCCTTGCTCCGTTGCTAGCCAAGGCACCGGACGACATCACCTACAACCTCGCGCAGATCGAACTCGACATCACCGCCAACCGGTTGCAGCAGGCGCAGACCCGCTTGCAGCGCTTGCTGCAGCTGTATCCGGGCAACTATCCGGTGCGCCAGATGCACATCGACCTTCTGATGGAAAGGGGCGAGACGCAGCAAGCCGAGCGCGAACTGGACAAGCTGGTGGCGCAGCGCCGCCAGGATCCCGATATCTGGTATCAGGTCGCCGAAGTGCGTGGGCTGAGCGGTAACATTGTTGGCCTGCATCAGGCACGCGCGGAGTATTTCGCTCTGGTAGGCGACTATGACCAGGGCATCGAGCAGCTCGACCTGGCTAAGCGTCGCGCCAGCAACTTCCAGATCGCATCACGGATCGACGCACGCCAGAAACAGCTGATCGAAGAGAAGCGCATGGTCGAGGGCATGCTGCGCTAAATTGAAAACGGCGCTGAACGCTCAGCGCCGATGCTAAGGATCAGGCGTTGCCAGCCTGCTTCAGCCGCGCGGCCTGGGTGAAATCGAGCATTCGCTTGAGTGGCTTCACCGCGCGCGGAATGATCGCCGGATCGACGAAGATTTCATTGCTGCCAGCGCGCAGGCATTCCAGGGTCCGCTCTAGCGTGTTCATCGCCATCCAGGGGCAATGCGCACAGCTTCGGCAGGCTGCACCCTGACCGGCGGTTGGCGCTTCGATGAATGTTTTTTCTGGGCACAACTGCTGCATTTTGTAGAAGATGCCACGATCCGTAGCGACGATGAGCGTCTGCTGCGGCAAGGTCTGCGCGGCCTTGATCAGCTGACTGGTCGAACCTACCGCATCGGCGAGTTCGACCACGGCCTGCGGGGACTCAGGATGAACCAGAATCGCGGCATCCGGGTATAGCGCCTTCATGTCAGCCAACTGCTTGGCCTTGAACTCTTCATGGACGATACAAGCGCCATCCCAGAGCAGGATGTCGGCACCGGTCTCGCGCTGTACGTAGTTGCCCAGATGCTTGTCCGGTGCCCAGATGATCTTTTCGCCGTTATCCATCAGGCTTTCGACGATTTCAAGCGCACAACTGGATGTCACCACCCAGTCAGCGCGCGCCTTCACCGCCGCCGACGTGTTGGCATAGACCACCACGGTGCGCTCTGGATGCTGATCGCAGAAAGCCGAAAACTCTTCGACAGGGCAACCCAGATCGAGGGAACAGGTCGCCTCGAGCGTGGGCATGAGCACACGCTTCTCCGGATTGAGAATCTTCGCCGTCTCGCCCATGAACTTGACGCCGGCGACCAATACGGTCTGGGCCGGATGCTCGTTGCCGAAGCGCGCCATTTCCAGTGAGTCGGAGACGCAGCCACCGGTTTCCTCGGCCAATGCCTGGATCACCGGATCGGTGTAGTAATGCGCCACCAGCACCGCATTCTGGCGCTTCAACTCGGCAGCTATCTCACTGCGCAGCTGCGCTTCCTGCTCAGGCGTAAGCGGCCTGGGCTGCTTGGCTGCCAGGTGAGCCTGCACGAGGATGCGTTCGGGTATCTGCGTCATGGACGGGTCCTGCCAGCACGGGATTGCACGAAGCGCCAAGTATAACGGCCTAGACCGGGCATTCGGGCTTCTCGGTAGAGACGAGGCGCGCAGGGTTCAGACACGCCTCCTGCCTTTCAACGGGGCAGGAATACTAGCCGAAGCCTCCACAAAAGGGAAAGCACGGTAAACGCCGTAAAAAGCAGGGCATTGCACCCTGCCAAACGAAAACCGCCGGCATCAGCCGGCGGTTCTTTTGGATCACTCGCCCTTGAGCATGTGTCCGCGTTCTTCCAGGTTGATGTGCCACTGCATCGCCTCGCCCAGCAGGTGCGGGGTCTGACCGCCCTTCTTGCAGGCATCGTCGAAGTACTTGTTCAGCGCATCACGGTAGGACGGATGTACACAGTTGTCGATGATCACGCGGGCGCGCTCGCGCGGAGCGAGGCCACGCAGATCAGCCAGGCCTTGCTCGGTCACCAGGATCTCGACGTCATGCTCGGTGTGGTCGACATGAGCAACCATCGGCACGACGCTGGAGATGTTGCCGCCCTTGGCAATCGACTTGGTCACGAAGATAGCCAGGTGCGCGTTACGTGCGAAATCGCCCGAACCGCCGATGCCGTTCATCATCTTGGTGCCACCCACGTGAGTGGAGTTGACATTGCCATAGATGTCGAACTCGAGCGCGGTGTTGATGCCGATGATGCCAAGACGACGCACCAGCTCAGGATGGTTGGAGATTTCCTGCGGACGCAGAATCAGCTTTTCCTTGTACTTTTCCAGGTTGCCGAACACGCGATCATTGCAGCGCTCGGACAGGGTGATGGAGCAACCGGAAGCAAAGGTCATCTTGCCCGCATCGATGAGCTCGAAGGTGCAGTCCTGCAGCACTTCGGAGTACATCACCAGGTCTTCGAACGGCGAATCGATCAGACCGCACATCACGGCGTTGGCGATGTTGCCGATACCGACCTGCATCGGGCCGAGGTTCTTCGCCATACGGCCGGCTTCGACTTCGCTCTTGAAGAACTCGACCAGATGGTTGGCGATGGCCTGGGTTTCTTCGTCCGGCGGAGTGACGGTGGAGTAGGAGTCCGGCTGATTGGTGATGACGATGGCGGCGATCTTGGCCGGATCGACCGGAATCGAGGTCACGCCAAGACGATCGGCGACGTTGGTCAAAGGAATCGGACCGCGGTTTGGACGCTCACCCGGGAAGTAGATGTCGTGCAGACCTTCCAAGTTCAGGTTGTGGGCAAGGTTCAGCTCAATGATTACCTGATCGGCAAACATGGCCAGATTCGCCGAGTTACCCACGGAAGTGGTCGGGACAATGTGGCCCTCCTCGGTGATGCACAGCGCCTCGACGATGGTGACGTCGGGGCGCTTGATCTGATGATTACGCATCTGCTCGACGGTGTGCGACAGATGCTGGTCGATGAACATGACCTCACCTGCGTTAATCGCCTTGCGCAGTGCCGGATCGGCCTGGAACGGCATGCGACGGGCCAGCAGCCCTGCAGAAGCCATCTTGCCATCGAGATCGTTACCCAGGCTGGCACCAGTGACCAGGCTGATCTGCAGCTTCTCGTCCTTGGCACGGTCGATCAGCGCGAGGGGTACGGCCTTGGCTTCGCCCGCACGGGTGAAGCCGCTCATGCCAACGGTCATGCCGTCGCGAATAAGGGAAGCAGCCTCTTGGGCGCTCATGACCTTGTTCTGCAGAGAGGACAAGCGGATGCGATCAGAATACATTTGAGCCTCGAACCAACGGACAATCAGGAAGGTCGCAGTCTATTACGTTTAAAAACGCTTGAGTCACCTACTAAGGTCGTAGAGCAAAACTCCACTTATGGCCAAACGTGGCAGTCAAGTAATGCGATACGAAATAGCTGGCATAAAAAAACCGGAGCGCCTGAAAGGCCTCCGGTTTATTCGCTCCAAGCGGAGCTGCGTCTGGTGGGTCGTGTAGGATTCGAACCTACGACCAATTGGTTAAAAGCCAACTGCTCTACCAACTGAGCTAACGACCCAATGCGGGGCGCATGATACTGATTTGATTGATGAAAACAAACTTTTTTTTGAAAAAAATTCGCGAGCGCTTGGCTTGACGATACCCCACCCAGCGCTGGCGCAGGGAGGTCAGAAGTAGCGAGTGGGATCAACCAACCCCGCCTCGGCAAAACCAGCAGCGCGCAACCGACAACTGTCGCACTTACCACAAGCACGCCCATCCGCGTCGGCCTGATAGCAGGAAACCGTAGCTGCATAGTCCACGCCCAGACGAGCCCCCTCCTGCACGATCCGCGCCTTGCTCATCTCCTGTAGTGGCGCCTGAATGCGAAACCCCAGCCCTTCCACGCCAGCCTTGGTGGCCAAATTGGCCATTCGCTCGAATGCGGCAACGAACTCCGGCCGACAATCCGGGTAGCCCGAGTAGTCGACAGCATTGACGCCAATGAAAATATCTCGAGCACCCAGCACCTCGGCCCAGCCAAGGGCCAATGAGAGAAACACGGTATTGCGCGCCGGGACGTATGTGACCGGAATACCTTCACCCGGCGCCTCAGGCACATCGATGCTTTCGTCGGTCAACGCCGAGCCGCCGATGCCGTTGAGACTCAGACCGATCACCTTGTGCTCGACCACACCAAGTTGCCGGGCAACACGTTCGGCTGCCTGCAGTTCGGCGCGATGACGCTGGCCGTAGTCAAAGCTCATGGTGTAACAGGCGTAGCCCTGAGCACGGGCCATGGCGACCACCGTGGCCGAATCAAGCCCGCCGGACAGCAGGATGACTGCTTTCTTCTCGTTCATTTCGCGATACCTTCAAAACTGTGGTCACGACCCGGGGCGGGCCGCCATGCCAGCGATTCAGTGGCCGGGCGCGTCGTTCCAGATAATCTTGTGCAGCTGAAGCTGCAAGCGCACCGGCAGATTGTCGGCGACGATCCAGTCCGCAAGCGCACGAACATCAACCTGGCCGTGACTCGGTGAGAACAACACTTCTCCGGCACGCCGATCCAGTCCGTACTCGATCAGCTTGCTGACAGCCCAGTCATAATCCTCGCGAGAACAGATGACGAACTTGACCTGATCGTTGCGTGTAAGGCAGGCGATGTTCTCGTAGCGATTACGCGCCACCTCGGCGGAACCCGGTGTTTTCAGGTCCACTACACGACTGACGCGCTCATCCACCGCGGAGATGTCGAGTGCACCACTGGTCTCCAGTGAAACCTCATATCCCGCATCGCACAGTCGCTGCAGCAAAGGCACACAGTTGGGCTGCGCCAGCGGCTCGCCACCGGTCACGCAGACGTAACGAGGGCTGTAGGAGGCAACCCGCTCGACGATCGCATCGAGCGTCATAAGCTCTCCGCCGCTGAACGCGTAGGCGGTATCGCAATATTGACAGCGCAGGGGACAGCCGGTCAGGCGAACGAACACAGTAGGCAATCCACTGGTCCGCGTCTCCCCCTGCAGCGAGTAGAAAATCTCGGTGATTCGCAGGGTCATATCAGCCACGGGCGTGACGGCTAAACAGGCCATCCGCCTCCGTTGCGGGAAATAGGGGCGGCGATTCTAACGAAAAAACCCGCGCGATGGGCGGGTTTCGTTCAGTGTCGCCAGCGTGATTCAGCGATTGAGCTGACGCTGAGCCAATTGTGCAGCCGATGTATTCGGATACCGGGCGATGACCTCACGCAGAATGCCCTGCGCCTTGTCCCGGTTACCCAGACGGATTTCCACATCTGCCAGCTTGTAGAGCGAATCCGGCACCTTGTTGTGCTGCGGATATGCCTGGCTCACTCGAGCAAATGCCTGGCCGGCCCCTTGCAGATCACCCTTTGCCAGGTTGACCTCGCCAAGCCAGTACTGGGCGTTGCCAGCGTACTGACTGTCAGGGTACTTGCGCAGGAACGCCGCGAAAGCCTGGCTGGCCTTGTCGAAATCCTTCGCCTTGATCAGGTCGAAAGCCGCATCGTAATAGAGCTTTTCCTTTGCAGGATCGGCCGATGCGCTTTGCGACTGCCCCTGGCTGGCACTGGCAGGTGCCGAACTTCCAGCCGACGCAGCCGTATTGCCGGACGAAGCAGGCTGATTGCCTGACGCGGCCCCGCTCGATAGACGGCGGTCCAGATCCTGGTAGCGCTCCAGCCCCTCTTGTTGCAGGCGCTGGAGCTGATTCTGTTGTTCCTCGAGCATGCCGCGCAGTTGCGCGATCTCTTCCTGCATCTGCTGCAGCTGCATGAAGAGCATGCCCTGCGCCGAAGATGGAGCGGTGGCTCCACCTCCGGCATAGGCACCGTCACCGCTCGGCGCGGCGGTGGAGTAACCCGAGTTGCCGCCAGCGGCACCCTCTTCGTAATCCACCACCGGCACTTGAGCTGCCGCCATCAGCGGCAGCGCGAGCACTGTAAAAGTCAGAGCATGACGGTACTTACGCATGACGAATTACTTACGCAGTTCGACGCGACGGTTCTGAGCCCAGGACTGCTCGTCGTTACCCATGGCAACCGGACGCTCTTCGCCGTAGGAAACCAGTTCCAGCTGAGCCGGGGAAACGCCCTGCAGGACCAGGTAACGCTGTACGGCCTTGGAGCGACGCTCGCCCAGAGCCATGTTGTACTCACGGGTACCACGCTCGTCAGTGTGGCCTTCCAGTACGACGCGAGCGCCGTTGCCTTTCAGATCCTTGGCGTGAACGTCCAGAGCGCGCATGGCTTCCGGCTTCAGGTCGGAACTGTCGTACTCGAAGTAGAAGGTGGTGATGGCGCGCAGAGCGGCTTCTTCGCTCATGCTGCTATCGACGGAGCCGGAATCAGCACCGTAACCAGCATTCGGATCGATCGCGCCCGAACCTTCGCCCGAATCGTCGCCGCCCTTGGAGGAACAACCGACAGCAACAGCCATGGCCAGAGCCAGAGCGGTGAACTTACCGAATTTCAGCATTTCCATTTGTAACAACCCCAGGTGTGTTTTGATTAAAAGCGTTGATACCGCATCAGTTCAGGTAAGGGGACCAGGACGGCTCTCGGACTTCGCCTTGAGCTGTAGGAAGCGGGAGCCTAACGCGCCCATTGATGGACACGAGCATCAAGACTCCCCGGCCCTGCTGGCGGGTGGCGTAGATTAGCATGGTGCCATTAGGCGCAACAGTGGGCGATTCATCCAGACTGGTATCCGAGAGTATTCGCAGATTGCCGCGCTGCAAGTCCTGCGCAGCAACCTTAAAGTTGGTGTAGCCGTCCTGGCGATGGATCATGACCAGTGTTTTCTCGTCAGCCGACAATTTCGGGTTGGCGTTGTAGTTGCCAACGAACGTCACACGCTCAGCCGAATTGCTGCCCAGCCGTTGCTTGTAGACCTGAGGCTTGCCAGCACGGTCAGAGGTGTAATAGATGGTCTGACCATCAGCTCCCCAGAAGGGTTCGGTATCGATCGCGTAGTGATTGGTCAGGCGCTGCAACTGCCGCGAGCCGAGGTCCATCACATAGATTTCCGGATTGCCATCTTTCGACAGTACGAATGCCAGGCGATTGCCATCTGGCGAGAATGCCGGCGCACCGTTCAAACCTTCGAAGTTGGTGACCTGTTCACGGCGACCTGTATCGATGTGCTGAATGAAAATACGTGGCCGCTTCTGCTCGAAGGACACATAGGCAATACGACGTCCGTCCGGTGAATAACGCGGGGAGAGGATGGGTTCGCGCGATTGCAGCAGAGTCACCGCCCGCGCACCGTCATAATCCGAACGCTGCAGGGTGTAGCGCGTGTTCGCGCCGCCCAGCCGCTCGACCGTTACATACAGCAGGCGAGTGGAAAATGCGCCCTTGATACCAGTGAGCTTCTCGAAGGATTGGTCCGCCGCATGGTGCGCCATGTCGCGCAACTGATCCGGGGAGCCGCCGACGGTTCCTGTCATTACCTGCTGCTCGGTCGTTACGTTGAACACTTCGTAACGGACCTGAAGGCGGCCACCGGCCGGCTCGATGTTGCCGACCATCACGTACTGGGCGCCCAGCGCCTTCCAGTCGCGATAGATGATCTCGCTGCCGCGGGTCGGCATGCTGATCATGTTCTGCCGCGGAATGGGCTGGAAAATACCGGAATTGCGCAAGTCGTTGCCGACGATTTCCGCCATGTCTTCAGGCAGGACGGTGCCACCCTGCCAGCCGAATGGAACGACCGCGATAGGAATCGCACGGTCTGCACCACTGGTCACGACAATGTTTTTTTCCTGCGCCACCGCTATCCCCGCCAGGCAGCAAAGCAGAACAAGTAGACCTCGAAGGTAGTTGATCACAACGCAAGATCCTCAGGCGTGAATGTCATTTTGAATGATCGGTAAGGCTGGAATTCCTGCGGGCTCAGGCCCTGCATTTCCGTCAACCGACCGATGTTCTTCACTGCGGCAACCGCAGAGTTGTCGAATGGCACGTCACCGCTCGACCTGGAGACACTGACGTTGGTGATGGTGCCATCCGGAAGCATGTTTACCTGGAGCTGCACGGTCATGTTGTTGCGCGCCGACGGTGGACGTGTCCAGCCTTCTGCAGCGCGTAGCCGAATCAGGTCGTCAAAGTTACCGGCGACCTGATCGCCTTGCGTGTCAGCCAGTGCCTGCTGGCGCTCAGTGGTATCCGACAGCAGCTCGGCAAGCGCCTGAGCCTTCTTGTCTTCTGCCGCTTTGCGCGCGGCTTCCGCCGCAGCCTTCTTCTTGGCATCTTCAGCAGCTTTTTTCTTGGCTGCTTCGGCGGCGGCCTTCTTCTTCGCCTCCTCTGCCGCCTTGCGCTTGGCTTCTTCAGCGGCCTTCTTCTTGGCCTCCTCGGCTGCCTTTTTCTTGGCCAGTTCTTCAGCAGCCTTTTTCTTGGCGATGTCAGCCTGCTTCTGCTGCTCGACCTTCTTGGCTTCCTCGGCTTTTTTCGCCGCAGCCGCTTTATCGGCTGCGGCTTTTGCCGCATCGGCCTTTCGAGCCTCTTCCGCCTTCTTTTGTTCCGCAGCGCGGGCTGCAGCGGCCTGCTTCTCCTGCTCGACCTTGCGCTGCTCCATCTGTTCGCTTTCGAACTGCTTGGCAGCAGTCTTCTTCGCTTCGCCGGCAATCTTCTGATTGGTCTGAGTCGTCGCCTGGCTCTGCGACTTCAACTGATACAAGGTGGCCTGGACGATCGGCTTGGACGGCGGCAGCTCGGGCGTCATCGAAAAACTGACGAACAGCATGCCGAAAATGATGACGTGCAGCCCAACCGCCAGCACGGTTGGCCAGAAGTAGCTCTGCGAAGGCGATGACTCACGCTGCTGCATCAAGGCACCTCGGTGATCAGACCGACATTACCTACGCCGGCTTCCTGCAGACCACCCATGGCCTCCATCACCGAGCCGTAATCCACCGCGCGGTCGCCACGGATGAACACCTGGGTATCCGGGCGCTGTCGCATGATGGCGACGACAGCCTGCGTCATGTCTGCCAATGCGACGGCCTCGTTGCCCTTGCTGTCGGTATCGACCTCGCTACCGACGTTCCAGTAATAGGTCTTGTCAGCCTTGATGGATATGGTCAGCACCTGCTTGTCGTTATCCTGCGGCAAGGCTTCGCTGCTGACCTTGGGCAGATCGACCTTGACGCCCTGATTGAGCATCGGCGCCGTGACCATGAAGATGACCAGCAGCACCAGCATCACATCGATGTAAGGCACCACGTTCATCTCGGCGACGGGCTTGCGTCTGTTGCGGATTCTGGCCATGGCCGTGGGCCTCAGTCTTCGGTGGTGTGAACTTTGCGGTGGAGGATGGCCTGGAACTCATCGGCGAAGGTGTAATAACGACCGATGAGCATCTCGCCCCGCGCAGCGAAACGGTTGTAGGCGATCACCGCTGGAATCGCGGCAAACAAACCGATTGCCGTAGCGATCAGCGCTTCGGCGATGCCTGGCGCCACAGTCGCTAGCGTTGCCTGCTGGACCTGAGCCAGACCGCGGAAGGAATTCATGATCCCCCAGACGGTACCGAACAGGCCGATGTAAGGGCTGGTGGAGCCAACAGTGGCCAGGAATGGCAAGCTCTGCTCGAGCTTTTCCTCTTCACGGGAAATCGCCACGCGCATGGCGCGGTTGACTCCATCCATGACCGCATCGGGATCGACACCCTGCTGCTGACGCAGACGGGAAAATTCCTTGAAGCCGGCACGAAAGATCTGCTCGACACCGGAATCCGGATCCGGGTTACTACCTGCCTGGCGATACAGCTTGGACAGGTCGATACCGGACCAGAAGCGCTCTTCGAAGGTATCGAGTGCTCGCTTTGCAGCACGCAGCATACTGCCGCGCTGGAAAATCAGAATCCATGAGGTGACCGATGCGGCCACCAGAATCAGCATGACCAGCTGCACCACGAAGCTGGCGTTGCTGATCAGGCTCCACATGGACATGTGATCGACGTTGGCTTCCACGCTTACTCTCCTGCAGGGGATAGACCCGAGCCGGCGAAGGCGACACGCAGCGCTTCGGGGATGGCTCGGGGTTTCAAACTTTCGGCACGCACGCAGGCAACCAGCACCTGCCCCTCACAAAGCAGAACATCATCCAGTGCGCGTCGGACCTGCTGACGAAACCGCAGACTGGCGCGATTCAACTCAACCACCTCGGCCGTCACCAGCAATTCATCGTCCAGGCGAGCCGGCGCGCGGTAGCGGGCTTCGACCGAATGCACGACGAACAGCAAGTCCTCACCGGCCAGCTGCGACTGGGCGAATCCCAGGCTGCGCAACCGCTCGGTACGAGCTCGCTCCATGAATTTGAGGTAATTGACGTAGTAGACAATGCCGCCCGCATCGGTGTCCTCGTAATAGACTCGACAGCGGTGGGTGAAGATTTCAGCTCCGACTTGCGCGCGCATACTAGTGCTCGGCCCTGTAAATGCCAATCGGGTAACAGAACAATATTTTCTTCAAACTATGTCGCCATCGAACAGATCCGGCGTCGGCGCATCACTCATGCGCTTGGGCAGATTGAGGCCGAAATGGAGGTAGGCATGACGCGTCACGACCCGGCCGCGCGGCGTGCGCATGATATAGCCCTGCTGGATGAGGTACGGCTCGAGCACATCCTCGATGGTATGCCGCTCTTCACTGATCGCGGCAGCCAGGCTGTCGATGCCCACCGGACCACCATCGAACTTCTCGATAAGCGTCAACAGCAACCGGCGATCCTGATGATCGAAGCCTCGTTCATCGACGTCGAGCATATTCAAGGCGAGATCGGCAATCTGCCGGGTGATCTCGCCACGACCCCGCACTTCGGCGAAATCTCGTACACGGCGTAGCAGGCGGTTAGCGATGCGCGGCGTCCCTCGCGCCCGACGGGCAATCTCGAACGCCCCCTCAGGCTCGGTCGGCAGGCCGAGGATACCGGCGGAACGGCTGACGATGGTCGCCAGATCCTCGGTGGAATAGAACTCCAGGCGCTGGACGATACCGAATCGATCACGCAACGGATTGGTCAGCATGCCGGCCCGCGTAGTGGCGCCCACGAGGGTGAACGGCGGCAGATCCAGCTTGATCGAGCGAGCCGCAGGCCCCTCGCCGATCATGATGTCCAGCTGGAAATCCTCCATCGCCGGATACAGCACTTCCTCGACGATGGGCGAAAGACGGTGGATCTCATCAACGAACAGGACGTCGCCGGCCTCCAGATTGGTCAGCAACGCGGCCAGGTCACCCGGCCGCTCAAGCACCGGCCCGGACGTGCTCTTGATCGACACCCCCATCTCTTCCGCGATGATGTTCGCCAGCGTGGTCTTGCCCAGCCCCGGCGGACCGAAGATGAGCGTGTGATCGAGCGCTTCCTGGCGGCCCTTGGCCGCGCGAATGAACAGATCCATCTGCTCGCGCACGACGGGCTGACCGATATACTCGGCCAGCTTGAGTGGCCGAATGGCACGATCCAGTTGTTCGTCGCGATCGCGACTGCCTGCCGTGACGATACGATCCGCTTCGATCATGGCTTACACCATGCCCTTGAGGGCGCGACGGATCATTTCTTCACTGCTCAAATCATCTTCCTGTATGGCGGATACTGCACGGCTGGCTTCCTGCGGTTTGAAGCCCAGGGAGATCAATGCGCTGACCGCATCATTCTCGGCGCTTGTGACTGCCGTTTTGCTCCCGGGTTCAACAACGAAGGTCGCGATCGCGGGCATGCTCTCCCACGCCTTGAAGCGATCCTTCAACTCCACCAGAAGCCGCTCGGCGGTCTTCTTGCCGACACCCGGTATGCGCACCAATACCGAAGTGTCCTGCGCCTGCACACATCGCACCAGCTCATCGACTTCCAGCCCGGACATCAATGCAAGTGCCAGCTTGGGCCCCACGCCGTTCAAACGGATCAGTTCGCGAAACAGCTCGCGCTCGCGTTTCTCGGCGAAGCCATAAAGCAGTTGAGCGTCTTCACGCACAACGAGGTGCGTATGCAGGGTCACCGGCTCGCCGACCGTAGGCAGGCGATACAACGTCGTCATCGGCACCTCGACCTCATAGCCGATGCCGTTCACATCGAGAATCAGATGCGGCGGTTGTTTTTCCGCCAGCGTACCGCGCAAACGTCCGATCAATCCTGAATCCTCCATGGCCAGCGCGCATGCGACGACCAATCGCTTATTCGCCAAATAGAAATGTTTGCGTCGGCTACAGACGCAGCCGCCCGCCTCGCCGTTTGGCTCCGACCAGGCCGTGCGGAATCAGGCTCTGCCGGTGGTGCGCATGGCACAACGCAATGGCCAGCGCGTCAGAGGCATCGATCTGCGGCTTTTCCAGCAGCTTGAGCAGGTGCATGACCATCATCTGCACCTGTTGCTTGTCAGCCCCGCCTGTTCCGGCGATGGCCTGTTTGACCTGCGTCGCGGTGTACTCCGCGATCTGCAGGCCCGCCTCGGCGCCTGCAACAATGGCCGCGCCCCGGGCCTGCCCAAGCTTGAGTGCCGAATCGGCGTTGCGCGCCATGAAGACCTGCTCGATACCCATCGTCACCGGGCCGTAGGTTCGAATGACCTCGCTCACACCACTGAAAACGGCACGCAAGCGATCAGGCAACTCACCGGTGCCGGTACGTATGCAGCCAGAGGCAACGTATTCACAACCGCGACCGGTGTCCCGTACGACGCCGTAGCCGGTGACTCGAGAGCCGGGATCGATACCCAAAATCAACGTCATGCCGTGCCGTGCTGTCTATTTATCCAGTGGCGAGTATACGGAGGCCCTGCCGGCTCCGCCACCGACAACAATATGCGCCCAGATAGTCACTAGGCTGCCAGCAATGCACCGCCTATAAAAAAGCCGGGGGCCCAGTTGTGAGCTCCCGGCTGCGGACACCACGACATTCAGCCCAACTGCTGCATGATCTCGTCGGAGATTTCCGCGTTGTGATAGACGTTCTGCACGTCATCCAGATCTTCCAACGCATCGATGAGCCGCAAGACCTTCTGCGCCGTCTCGACGTCGGTGATGGGCGCCATGATGGAAGGAATCATCGCCACTTCTGCTTCGTCACCGCGCAATCCAGCTTCCGTCAGTGCTTCGTTGACCGAGAGGAAATCCGCGAAGCTCGTGTAGACCTCGACCGACCCATCCTCCTGGCTGACCACGTCGTCGGCACCCGCCTCCAGCGCCGCCTCCATCAACGCATCCTCATCGACGCCCGGCGCATAGCTGATCTGGCCTTTACGATCGAACATGTAGGCGACCGAGCCGTCAGTACCGAGGTTGCCGCCGTTCTTGCTGAAGGCGTGACGCACTTCGGCCGCAGTCCGGTTACGGTTGTCGGTCATGGCCTCGATGATGATCGCCACGCCGCTTGGCGCGTAACCCTCATAGCTCAGCTCGGTCATGTTGTCCGCTTCGCTGGAGCCTGCGCCTCGCGCAATGGCGCGATCGATGACGTCACGCGACATGTTGGCGGTCAGCGCCTTGTCCACCGCCAATCGCAGACGCGGGTTGTCCGCCGGCACGCCGCCGCCATGCTTGGCCGCCACGGTCAGCTCACGGATCAGTTTGGTAAAGATCTTGCCCCGCTTGGCGTCCTGGCGCTCTTTGCGGTGCTTGATGTTGGCCCACTTGGAATGACCAGCCATAACTCACTCCATTCTTCGACTGAATCAGAAATCTCGATAGCCGGCTCCGCCTGTCATCACTCGATCAAGACAGCTGCCGGCTATCGCCGTAACGTCTCGCAACTCACAGCCGCAAGACGAAGAAGCCTGGCAGAGCCAGGCTTCGGGTAGCGCTTACTCCGCCTTCGGTTGCTCGCGCAGACGGATATGCAAGTCGCGCAACGCCTTGCTGTCCACCGCACCCGGCGCCTGGGTCATGACGTCCGCCGCACTCTGGGTTTTCGGGAAGGCAATCACTTCACGAATCGACTGCGCACCGGTCATCAGCATCACCAGGCGATCCAGACCGAAGGCCAGACCGCCATGTGGCGGAGCACCGAACTTCAGCGCATCGAGGAGGAAACCGAACTTCTCTTCCTGCTCGGCTTCATCGATCCCGAGAATACGGAACACGGTCTGCTGCATTTCCTTGCGATGGATACGGATCGAACCGCCACCCAGTTCGGTACCGTTGAGCACCATGTCGTAGGCGCGCGACAGCGCCGCAGCCGGGTTGGCCTCGAGTTCCTGAGGCGTGCACTTCGGCGCGGTGAACGGGTGGTGCAGCGCGCTCAGCGAGCCGTCATCGTTCTCTTCGAACATCGGGAAGTCGACCACCCACAGCGGCGCCCAGTCGCAGGTCAGCAGCTTGAGGTCGTGACCGATCTTGATGCGCAGCGCACCCAGGGCCTCGGAAACGATCTTCGCCTTGTCCGCACCGAAGAAGACGATGTCGCCATCGACCGCACCGACGCGATCGAGGATCACATTGAGGTTGTCCTCGGGAATGAACTTGACGATCGGCGACTGCAGGCCCTCGATGCCCTTGGCACGTTCGTTGACCTTGATATAGGCCAGCCCCTTGGCGCCATAGATGCCGACGAACTTGGTGTAGTCATCGATCTGGCTGCGCGGCATGCTCGCCGCGCCCGGAACGCGCAGCGCAGCGACGCGGCCTTTCGGATCATTGGCCGGACCGGAGAACACCTTGAACTCGACAGCGTTGAGCTGATCGGCAACATCCACCAGCTCCAGCGGGATGCGCAGGTCGGGCTTGTCCGAGCCGTAACGGCGCATCGCCTCTTCGAACGGCATGTGCGGGAACTCGCCGAACTCCAGATCCAGCACTTCCTTGAACAACTTGCGGATCATGCCTTCGGTGATACCGATGATGTCCGCTTCCTCGAGAAAGCTGGTCTCGATGTCGATCTGGGTGAACTCGGGCTGGCGGTCGGCGCGCAGGTCTTCGTCGCGGAAGCACTTGGCGATCTGATAGTAGCGGTCGAAACCGGCAACCATCAGCAACTGCTTGAACAGCTGCGGCGATTGCGGCAAGGCAAAGAAATTACCGGCATGGGTGCGGCTCGGCACCAGATAGTCACGCGCACCTTCGGGCGTCGGGCGACCCAGGATCGGGGTTTCCACATCAAGAAAGCCGTTATCATCCAGATAACGACGAATGCTGGCGGTGATACGCGAGCGGAGCTTGAGCTTCTCGGCCATTTCCGGGCGACGAAGGTCGATGAAGCGATAGCGCAGTCGCGTCTCCTCGCCCACATCGCTGTATTCGTTGAGCGGGAACGGCGGGGTTTCGGCGTCGTTCAACACCTCCAGCTCGTAGCCCAGCACCTCAATGGCACCGGAAGCCATATTCGGGTTCACCGCACCAGCCGGGCGCAGGCGGACCTTGCCGGTGATCTTCACTACATACTCGCTACGCACCTTGTCGGCGGTCGCGAAGGTTTCGGCGCGATCCGGATCGAAGACCACCTGAGCCAGGCCCTCACGATCACGCACGTCGAGGAAGATCACCCCGCCGTGGTCACGACGGCGATGTACCCAGCCGCAAAGAGTGATTTCCTGGCCGTCCAGGCTTTCGTTCAATTGGCCGCAATAGTGGCTGCGCATCATGGTGAAGTTCGCTTCTCGTATCTTGAATTCGATGGGGCGCCAGAGCCGCGACAGACTGACAGGACCGTGGCTGCTCTGCGCAAGCGGCATGTACCGTACGCGATACCGCATATGACGCCGGGCGCCGCAGCACGCGCTGGGACCGCCAGGCACAAGCGCGGGATTATATCGACATAATCACCGCGGCGCAGCCGTTGCCCTCGCCAACTCGAAATCGAGCCGGTGATGGAACCCTGAATCGATCAGAGCCTTCCAAGGATGAGCATTCGGCCAGAAACGTATCGCTTCACAACGCCACGCATTTTTCTGGCATAACTAACGGCTGAACCATCCCACTAGGAGAAAAACATGGAAATCAACATTGGCATCGCCGAACAGGACCGGGCAGCCATCGCCGAGGGCCTATCGCGCCTGCTCGCCGACACCTACACCCTGTATCTGAAGACCCACAACTTCCACTGGAACGTTACAGGGCCGATGTTCAACACGCTGCACACCATGTTCGAAACCCAGTACACCGAACTCGCCATCGCCGTGGACGACATTGCCGAACGCATCCGCACGCTGGGTTTCCCGGCTCCAGGCACCTACGCGGCATACGCTCGCCTGAGCTCGATCAAGGAAGAGGAGGGCGTCCCTTCTGCCGAGGAGATGATCAAGCTGCTGGTCGAAGGCCAGGAAGCGGTTGTACGAACCGCTCGCGGCATCTTCCCGCTGCTGGACAAGGTCAACGACGAGCCGACCGCCGACCTTCTGACTCAGCGCATGCAGAGCCATGAAAAAACGGCGTGGATGCTGCGCAGCCTGCTTTCGGCCTAAGCTCGGCTGGGCGGAGTGCCGTTAGGCGTTCCGCCCAGACCGCAACATCTGCAGCAAAACAGCGCGATGCCAGGCATTCTCCACCCCCAAGCCACAACAGCGAAGCACGCTCATTTGAGCCCCCTCCTCCTTTCCTGTTAAATACGCCGCGCTGCAGCCCGGACCCGCGCGGTTTCTCGAACAGTGTTCAGCCCCTGACCGACGAACGTTTTCCACGAGCTCCAGGCCTGCGGCTTCTTCTGTCGCGTTATCAACCGTGAGCCATACAAGAATGTTAAAGATCGTCCATGTTCTGGCGGGCGTCATTGCCCTGCTGTTGTCCTTCGTTCCAAGCCTGCGCGGCGCGATGCCATTACTGCTGCAGCCCGATGCCCTGTGCCTGCTGATGCTCGGCCTGCTGAACGCTCAATTCGCCCCGTCCGCCCAGTTGATCGACAGCCGCACCCGGCCAGTCGTCATCGCCGCATCAGCACTACTGCTCCTGTCTATCGCGCTACAGGCCGTCATCGTACTCGTAGCTGTGCCGCAGATCGCCGGCCAGCCCGCCACACTCGCCAGCCTACTGCTCGCTCTTGTGGCCGTACTGCTGCACCTCGCCACGCCCCGTGGCCTGAGCAAGCAGGTGAAACCGGCTCGCACGAACACCCGCGCGCCGTCCGCAGCAGGGCGCGAGGCCGGCACCGTGAAATGGTTCAATACATCCAAGGGGTTCGGATTCATTTCCAGGGACAGCGGAGATGACGTGTTCGTCCACTTTCGCGCCATCCGCGGCGAAGGACACCGCATCCTGGTCGAGGGCCAGCGCGTGGAGTTCACCATCATGATGCGGGACAAGGGACTGCAGGCCGAAGACGTTGTCCCGGTCGAGTAGACCGACCGAGAAGCTGCCACGGGACGAAGTCGACCACTTCGCCCCGTTTCCACGATTCAATAATGCGGTGGCGGCGCCTCGTCCTCGCCAGCGTCCATTGGAACCTGCATTTCCTCCTGACGTTTCGCCAGTGCACGCAACTGAAGCTGCAGACGCTCCATGGTCCGCTGTTGCTCGAAGAGCACGTCGTTCAGCGCCTGAATCGTATCGTCCTGAAACGCCAGACGCGTTTCCAGATCCATCACCCTCGCCTCAAGGTCCACAGGTCATTCTCCGAAACGAAAGTGATCGGTCAGGACCAACTTCAGCTTGTTTCTGATAGCAGCCACCTGCTCATCACTGTAAGGCTTCGCCGGATGCCTGCCCCACACCGGCGCAGGCCAAGCGGCATCATCCCGTCGCCGCGCAATGACATGCATATGCAGCTGCCCGACGACGTTGCCGAGCGTGGCGACATTCATTTTGTCGGCGCCAAAGGTGTCCTTGACGGTCTCGGCCAGCGCAGTGGTCTCCTTCCACAGCGCCAGCTGATCAGCCGCGTCCAGCTGAAACAACTCACTGAGCTCTTCTCGACGCGGCACCAGGATGAACCAGGGGTACTGCGAGTCGTTCATCAACAGCAATCGACAGAGCGGAAAGTCACCAAGCAGCAATGTGTCCTGCTCCAGACGTGAATCAAGTACAAACATAAGACTCCTCTCGCGAAGCAAGGCCGCGTAAATACGCCATAGGAATAGGTAAAAAGAATACCTGAGACATCCGAGACGACAACCTGGCAACCACGCACAAGTTTGGTGCCCATCCCGGGAAAACGCGCTGCCTTTCAGTGCAATGCGACCCCAATATTTCCTCCGCAAAAGCCCGATCAGCTCAGCCACGAACTTTGAGTACGATTCTTGCTAGATGATCTACGCGAAAGCTAGGGCAGCTTCAAAACACCGCAGTCAGCGTCACACAGCTTGCTCTAGCATTGCACTAGGGCTAAACAGTACATTCTCTGGATGGCTTTTCGCGAGAGCGGCCAAAATTGGCTAAAGCCTGATGCGGGACTAAGAAGTTGCACCCTTTCCGCCCATCCGCGGCAAGGTAAGCACCGTTTTTAAACCAAAGGAGCAATCACAATGAAAGTGATGAAGTGGAGCGTAATCGCCCTGGCCGTATCGGCGGGCACCTCCCAGATGGCGTTGGCCAGCCGGGTTCTACCCCGTTAGCACGGACACTTTCGAGTAAGCTCATACCGAGCTGAAGGAGTGTTCATGAAGCGCAAGAAATACAGTCCTGAATTCAAGCGGGAAGCCATCGAGTTGGTTCGTCGTTCAGGGGCGAGCTGTCGACAAGTGGCCCTGGAGATTGGTGTAGCTCCGAACCTGCTCACACGCTGGGTTCGAGAAGCACAACCAGGCACAGAAAAGGCCTTTCCCGGAACCGGTAGTCCGCGAGATGAGGAGCTGGCCCGCCTCAAGCGTGAGTTGGCCCGGGTGACCAAGGAACGTGATTTTTTAAGAGACGCGGCAGCGTACTTTGCCAGGGAATCATCGAGCGGTACACGGTGATCCAGCGCTGCCGCAACGAGTACCCGGTACGTCTGATGTGCCGTTGCCTGAAGGTTTCTGCCAGTGGCTATTACGCCTGGCAGGATCGTGATCCAAGCCCGCGAACTCAAGAGAATGCACGCCTGGTAAGGCGCATTCGGGAGATTCACGAGGACAGCCGTGGTGTGATCGGAGCGCCCCGGATGCACGAGGATCTGCTCGACGAGGGCGAAACCGTCAGCCTGAACCGCGTTGCTCGCCTGATGGCGGCTGAGCGAATTCAAGGTTGGCCACGCCGCAAGAGGCGTGGCTTTGGAAGAGTCGCCAGCGGGCGTCCAGCAGGCGTGAAAAACCTGCTGGAGCGCGATTTCACTGCGCAGGAACCGGAGCGCAAGTGGGTCACGGACATCACGGAAATAGCCACACTGGAAGGCAAACTCTTCCTATGCGTGGTGCTCGACTTGTACAGCAAGCTGGTGATCGGTTGGTCGATGCATCACCGTCAGGATCGGCAGATGGTGATTCGAGCGGTGGAGATGGCGATCTGGCAGCGCCAGGGTGACTGGTCAGTGATCCTGCATTCGGATCGCGGCAGCCAATTCACCAGTGCTGACTACCAGCGCTTTCTGAATCGCAACACGCTGGTCTGCAGCATGAGTGCAGTCGGGCATTGCGGCGACAACGCTGCCTGCGAAGGCTTCTTCGGTCAGCTCAAACGGGAGCGCGTTGCCCATCAGTCGTATCGAACTCGTGATGAAGCACGGGCGGATTTATTCGACTACATCGAGCGGTTTCATAACCCACGAATGCGTCGTAGAGTCGCCCGGCAAGATCTGAAGTTTTCAGCCCTTTTCAAACCGTCCGTGGAAATGGGGTAGAACCCGCCAGCAGTCGGAGTCCAAGGGATTCGTCGAAGATGCGAGCCTGGATCTGTTGCTGCGCAATACTTATTACAACCGTGATTACAAGGATGGCGCCGGCGACGTACGCAGCTGGGGCCAGGGCTTCATCACTACCTTCGAATCCGGCTTTACCCAAGGCACCATCGGCGTAGGCGTCGATGCCTATGGCCTGCTGGGTGTGCGTCTCGATGGTGGCAAGGGCTATAGCTACGGCGCCATGTTCGAGCGCGACTCCAACAACGAGCCTGAGCGTGACCTGTCGCAAGCTGGAGCGGCTATCAAAGCTCAGTTCTCCAACACCGTGATCAAGTACGGCAACCAGATGCCGATGATGCCGGTACTGGCCTATGACGATTCCCGCCTGCTACCCGAGTCGTTTACTGGCACCTTGATCACCAGCAACGAAATCGAAGGCCTCGAGTTGAATGCTGGCCGCTTCACCGCAGATAGCTCCATGCCCTCTTCCAGCCGCGATGACGTAGGCCTGAAGAGCATCGATGTTGTCGGCGGTACCTACGCATTCACCGACAACCTGAGCGCCTCGCTCTACTACGCAGACAACGAAGACGTTGCCAAGAAGAAGTACGCTAACGTCAATTACGTTATGCCGTTCGGCGGCGATCAGTCGCTCGCGTTCGACTTCAACATCTACGACAACAAGTACGACAAAGAAACATTTGGCGAAACCGAAGACACCACCATCTGGAGTCTCTCAGCCAAGTACTCGACTGGCGCGCACGCCTTTATCCTCGCCCACCAGCGCGTTACCGGTGACGGTGACTATCGCTATGACATCGGCGACGGCGGCAGCTCCATCTGGGTAGCCAACTCCTACTACTCCGACTTCAATTCCAAGGACGAACGTTCCTGGCAGGCCAGCTACGAGCTGGACTTCGGCGGCTACGGTGTTCCTGGTCTGTTCTGGAAAACCGCTTATGTCTACGGCGACAACGTAGACACCGGCACTGGCGAAGGTAAAGAGCGCGAGTTCTTCAACCAGGTTCAATACGTCGTACAGAGCGGCCCGGCGAAAGATCTGTCGCTGAAACTGCGTAACTCGATCTACCGCTCCAACAGTGACATGCGTGACTACTACAGCCCGGATCTGAACGAGATCCGCGCATTCATCGAATACCCGCTGAGCATCCTGTAACCCAGGCGCTCGGACCATTCGATGCAAAACGGAGCCCGGCGAAAGCCGGGCTCTTTCGTTTCGCGGCACACCAAGCGCGGCGCGCCCCGTCCTGTACGCCGCAATGCGCGCGCCGTACAATGCCGAGCCAAATTCCAGCCCCTTCTGCAAGGACACAACGGCCACATGCGCACCAGTCAGTTCCTGCTCTCGACCCTCAAAGAAACCCCATCCGATGCAGTGGTCATCAGTCACCAACTGATGCTGCGTGCCGGAATGATTCGCAAGCTGGCGTCCGGTCTCTACACCTGGATGCCGATGGGGCTACGTGCGCTGCGAAAGGCCGAGGCCATCGTCCGCGATGAAATGAACAAGGCAGGCGCCCTGGAAGTGCTGATGCCGGCCATTCAACCAGCCGAGCTCTGGCAGGAATCCGGCCGTTGGGAGCAGTACGGCCCGGAGCTGCTGCGCCTGAAGGACCGCCACAATCGCGAATTCTGTGTCGGCCCCACCCACGAAGAGGTCATCACCGACCTGGCGCGCAACGAGCTTCACAGCTACAAGCAGCTGCCGATCAACTTCTATCAGATCCAGACCAAATTCCGCGACGAAATCCGTCCGCGCTTCGGCCTCATGCGCGGCCGCGAGTTCCTGATGAAGGACGCCTACTCCTTCCACCTGTCCCAGGAATCGCTACAGGAAACCTACGACCGCATGCACGAGGCGTACTGCAATGTCTTCACTCGCCTCGGGCTCGACTTCCGCCCGGTGCAAGCCGACACCGGCTCCATCGGCGGAACCGGCTCGCACGAGTTCCACGTACTGGCCGAGTCTGGCGAAGACGACATCGCGTTCAGCGACACCTCCGACTACGCCGCCAACATCGAGAAGGCCGAAGCCATTCCGCGCGAAACCGATCGTGCGGCACCAAGCGAACAAATGCGCCTGGTAGACACACCGAATGCCAAGACGATCATCGAACTCGTAGAGCAGTTCGGCCTCGCAATCGAGAAAACGGTAAAAACGCTGGTCGTTCATGGCGTCGAAGAAGGCCAACTGATCGCCCTCATCGTACGCGGCGACCACGAACTCAACGAGATCAAAGCCGCCAACCTGGAGCAGGTTGCCAGCCCGCTGGTATTCGCCTCGGAAGCGGAAATCCGTACTGCCATTGGCGCGGGTCCCGGCTCGCTGGGCCCACTAAACCTGACGATTCCCTGTGTGATCGACCGTTCTGTCGCGCTGATGAGCGACTTCGGTGCCGGCGCCAACGTCGACGACAAGCACTACTTCGGCCTGAACTGGGAGCGGGACCTGCCGCTACCGCAGATCGCCGATCTGCGTAATGTGGTTGCCGGTGATCCGAGCCCGGACGGACAGGGGAATCTGGTAATCAAACGCGGTATCGAGGTCGGCCATATCTTCCAGCTGGGCACCAAGTACAGCGAGACGATGAACTGCCGGGTGATGGGCGAGAACGGCAAACCGGCCACTCTGATCATGGGCTGCTACGGCATCGGCGTATCCCGCGTGGTTGCCGCGGCGATTGAGCAGAACTACGACGACCGCGGCATTCTCTGGCCAGACGCGCTCGCGCCTTTCCAGATCGCCCTGGTACCGATGAAGTACGAAAATGAAGCGGTTCGTGAGGCTACCGACCGACTCTACGCCGAACTCACCGCAGCAGGTTACGAAGTGCTGCTCGACGATCGTGACAAAAAGACCAGCCCCGGCGTCAAATTCGCCGACATGGAGCTGATCGGCATCCCGCACCGCATTGTCATCAGCGATCGCGGGCTGGCCGACGGCACTCTGGAATACAAACACCGCCGCGACGCGCAGCCTCAGCCAGTCGCGACTGCTGACATCCTGTCCTTCATCAACTCGCGTGCTCATCGCTGATCGGAAATCATGCTCAACCGACGTTTTGTCGTTTCAACCAGCGCCGCGCTTTGCGCGGCGTTGCTCCTTGGCGGCTGCGCCAATCACTTGCCGCAGCGCAGCGAGCACGAGGCGCGTGTCGAGCGCAAACTGCTCGACCACAGCCTGCGCATCGAACTCGGTGAACCCCAGGTGCTCGAACTGCCGCAGCGGCGTATCCGAGTGCAAGAGCAGATGACATTCGAAGTCACCGATTTCGAAGTAACCCGCCGTTACGATCGCTATACGCCTTACCAGCCCTGGCGAGAGCTGTACGAGATTCCGCTGGGCGTCGTCGCAGTGGTCGCCGGCGTAGGCGCAAACGTGCTCAACGTGGTGATGCTCGGCAACATGCCAGAGAGCGCGACTCGCGACTGGATCAGCTACGGCTTCGCCGGCATCAACCCGTTCATGAACGCCGAGTCCAATGGCCGCTCGCAGCAGAACCTGGCCAGCCTCGACGAGCAACGCCGGGATGCGCGGCTCGAGTACACCAGCCTGCCTTGGGCGGAGCGTCCGGTGCTCGTCAGCGCCGGTCCGCACACTCACGAGCTGTCGACCGATCGTCACGGCGTCTTGCGCCTGAATCTTCTCGACGGGCCGTTCGCTGATCAGGACGTCACGCAGATCGGCAAGTTGCAGCTGTCGGTTGAGGATGAACAGGATGGCACCCGGGCCGAGGCCACGCTGTTGGTCAGCCACAAGCTGCGCGGCAAGCTGCAAGAAGCTCACGACCTGATCTTCGATGACCTGGAAGGCGACGACGTCGCGCAATGGGTGCATCGCGTCCGGCGCCTGTCCGAACTTGGTCTGGAAGAAGAAGCCAGCGAACTGGAGCAGAGCCTGATCGAACTGACGCGCAACGATCCCGAACTGCAACAGCACTTTCTGCAAAGTCTGATCGAAGGCAGCAACGGAAACTGAAGCCGATGAAGACGCCTGCTCTTCTTCTCGCATTGCTGCTGGTGAGCGCCCTGCCGGCAGCAGCCAATATCCGTCAAGCGCCCGAACCCGAACTCCGCGACCTCATGCAGAGGACAGTCGCTGAGGCGGACAGCTTTCAGGATCGCTTCGATGCAGAGGTCTGGCTGGTCGACATGTCCGGCCGACTCAAGCGCTACATCCCCGATGCCGAAGAGCGGCTGTCGCTGCTCCGGCTGGTGCATCGCGAGGCGAGCAAGGCGGGCCTGAAGCCGGAACTGGTGTTGGCGCTGATCCATGCCGAAAGCCTATTCGACCGATTTGCAATCTCCAGCGTTGGCGCGCAGGGCATGATGCAGGTGATGCCATTCTGGAAAGCGGAACTGGGTCGACCGCAAGACAACCTCACCGACAACGCCACCAATCTTCGCTATGGCTGCACCATCCTCAGCTATTACCTGAACAAGGAAAATGGCGACATCAACCGGGCGCTCGCGCGCTACAACGGCAGCCTAGGGCAGAATCGCTATCCGGCCAAGGTGATCGGCTTCTGGCAGGATTTCTGGTACGTCAAACCCTGAGTCACCAGGCGGGCTACTCGCCCTTCAGCCGCGCCAGATGCACAAGGATGCCCTCGGCAGTCTGTTCGCCAACCAGGCGCTCTCGCACCTTCCCCTGGTCGTCAACCAGATAGGTCACCGGCAGCACCTCGCTACGCGGCAATTGCAGACGCTCGGCGGGATCATCACTAAGCACACGGAAGTCGATACCCAGCGCCTTGGCGGCTTGAGCGAGCTCTTCGCCGCGCAACTCGTCGAAGTTCACACCCAACACTGCCAGTCCCTGCTCGGTTTCGGACAAGGCGTTCAGCTCCGGAATCTCGGTGCGGCAGGGACCACACCATTCGGCCCAGTAGTTGATCAGCAGCCATTGTCCCTGCAACTGCGCCGCGGTCACTTCCTCCCCGTGCTGGTCGAGCCCCCAATCCTTTTCGCAGGCAGACAGGAACAAGCAGCTCAGCAGGAGCAGTAACGAGGCGATGGGTTTGGTCATGATGCTTATCCCTAACGTATACGGCGCGAGGATACCGCCAGGTTGCCGCCAAGGCACGCTCTGAACAACCCGATCCTGACGCAGGCCATGGCGGCGCCAAGTAACCGTCGCGCTTTTCGCCATTCTGCGAGTCCGGTCACGCGCGGCGGCGCTCAAGTGCACAGTTTTGCCGGACCAGCGCTGCCTATAATTCCGCACCCACCACCGCATGCCAGTAGCGAAGCCATGTCCCAACTCCACGACAAACTGATCGGCACCGTACCCTCACGCATCGTCGAGCAAGCTGCCATCGCCCTCACTACCTACGACGGGCGCGTCGCTGAATTCAATGTCGCCAGCTGGTTGCAGCTACAGGGACACGCAGGGCTCATGGTGTCTCTCGTCGCCAAATACCGTGATGGACAGCAGCAGCGAGAAGCGATCATTGATCACGGCCGCACCGACGGCGCAGGCAAGATCCTGCTGTCCGGCGTCGCGCGGCTACCGGTCCGACACAAGATCGAGGAGTTGCAGATTCACCTGCGTCCTGCCGCCACGGTAGCTGCAATCACCGTCGAAGAGCTGTTCGCTCACCCGGTCGAGCCCGTAGCTGCCGAAATGAAAGCCGTCCAGGCCTGATTCAGCCACTGACCTTTTTCGGCTCCAACTGCTCGCTTGCCGATGCGGCGCGCGGGGCGTCGGTTGATTCCCCGTCCCTGACAACCAGGGATTCAGGCCATTGCGTAAAGCGAAGACCGGTAAGACGGTTCAATGCCTCGAGCGCCGCGTCTGGCGCTCTCTGGTGCAGATACAGGATGGTGCTGCGCTTGCCGTCCATTAGGTCTTCCCCTCAACTACTCCGAGCCATAGCCAGAAGCGTGCCATCGCCTCGAAAGCGCCGCCACGGCCTGTACTTACGCATCCGATCGCTCGAACAACCTGCCACTAAGCGCAGCGTCTCCACGCAAACACTCCCTTACTGACGATTTTTGTCACCACCTGATTGCAGCCAGTCGGCGAGGCTGCCACCGAACAGGCTGGCCTGCTCCTGCTGCAGCAGCTCCAATGACTGGCGCAACGTCGGATACCAGGGTTCGTCCAGCTGCTCGGGCAACGCTACACGTGCCGACAGCGGCCAGGGATTGCAGCGCAACAGTTGATCCAGACTGTAGTGGTTCAGATCCCGACAAAGCACCCAGCCCCCGGAGCCCGTCCGGCAGACCAGCTGCTCCTGTTCGAAGAACCCGAGTATGTCGTCCCACTCATCTTCGGGAAGACGCAGACCGGCCCTGTGCAGATCGCGCAGGCGCAGCTCCCGCCCCTCCTGCTGACGCTCGTGCAGGTTGCGCAACAGCATCAGCATGACCAGCAGACGTGGCAGCGGCCGACGGCGCCATTGCTGCGATGAGGACAGGCCGCATACCAGCTCAGCGCCGAAGAGCACGATCATCCAGGACAGATAGACCCATAGCAGAAACAACGGGACCGCCGCGAAAGCACCATAGATCAGCTGATAGCTCGGGAAATAGCTGACGTACAGGCCGAACAGCTGCTTGGCCGCCTCGAACAACACAGCGGTGAATATGCCTCCCGCCAGAGCATGTCGTAACGGGACGCGGGTATTGGGCACCGCGGCATAGATCAGGGTGAACGCCGCTACGCTGAGCAGCAAAGGCATGACCTTGATCAGCGTGCCGACGCCAATGAGCGCGTACGGCCCCGAAATCAGCGATAGCGAGGTGATGTAGGTACTGGTGGCAAATCCTGCGCCGAGCAGCAGCGGCCCAAGGCTGAGAATCGCCCAGTACAGCAGAAAACTGGATACCCCTCGTCGTGGTTGTCGTACGCGCCAGATGGTATTGAACGCCTTCTCGATGGTCAGCAGCATCATCAATGCGGTAGCCATGAGAAACCCGACCCCGAACCAGGTGAGCTGCCGCGCCTGGCTGGTGAACGCGAGCAGATACTCCTGAATGGTCGCGCCGGTGGACGGGATGAAGTTGTTGAATATGTAGAACTGGATCTGCTCGCCAACACCTTTGAAAGCGGGAATCGCCGACAGCATGGCGAACGTGACGGTCATCATCGGCACCACGGCGAACAGGGTGGTGTAGGTCAAGGCCGCCGCGCTATGCGGACCTTGATCGGACAAAAAGCGCCGAACCAGGAAGCGACCGAACTCGAGGGCATTGTCGATGCGCTGATGCATCCCTTCTCCTTTTTACAGCTGCCTGGAGCCATTGGCTCGACAGTGCTCATCGTCAAAAGACCCGGAGCAGACCGAAAGCCTGCCCGGATCGCCCGCGCTGCACATTTCGGCGAGCGCCTCGTTGAGGGTTAGAATGGCCACCTCATCCGGCGAGACGCAACCACAAATGACCGAACTCACGCTGTATCACAACCCTCGCTGCTCCAAATCGCGCAGCGCTCTGGAGCTGCTCGAAGCCCGCGGCCTGACGCCCGAAATCGTGCACTACCTGGAAACACCCCCCACCGCCGCCGAACTCTGTGCCCTGTTGGACAAACTGGGACTCACCGCCCGGCAACTGCTGCGTACAGGCGAAGAGGAGTACAAGAACCTCGACCTGGCCAATCCTGCGCTCAGTGAAGCCGAACTGATCGACGCCATGCTCGAACATCCGCGCCTGATCGAACGGCCGATCCTGGTCGCTGGCCACAAAGCGATCATCGGCCGGCCGCCGGAAAAAGTGCTGGAGATCCTGCCGTGAGTGCACCCTACATTCTGGTGCTGTACTACAGCCGCCACGGCGCCACCGCCGAAATGGCCAGACAGATAGCCCGCGGCGTGGAAATGGCTGGGCTGGAAGCGCGTCTGCGTACCGTACCTGCCGTCTCCACCGAGTGCGAAGCTGTTGCGCCAACCATTCCCGACGCTGGTGCACTGTATGCGACCCTCGAAGACCTGAAGAATTGCGCCGGCCTTGCGCTAGGTAGCCCCACTCGCTTCGGCAATATGGCGGCGCCGCTGAAATACTTCCTCGACGGCACCAGCAGCCTGTGGCTGACCGGCGAGCTGGTCGGCAAGCCAGCCGGCGTGTTCACCTCGACCTCCAGCTTGCACGGCGGACAGGAAAGCACCCTGCTGTCGATGCTGCTGCCGTTGCTGCACCACGGAATGCTGGTGCTCGGCCTGCCATACAGCGAGAACGGGCTGCTGGAAACCCGCGGTGGTGGCACGCCTTACGGCCCTAGCCACCATGCCGGCGCGGACGGCAAGCGCTTGCTCGACGAACATGAAATCGCCCTCTGCCGCGCCTTCGGGCAGCGCCTGGCATACACGGCGCAGCGGCTGGAGACTTCCCGTGGCTAAGAAGCGTAAACCGCTGCCATCGCTGGAATGGCTGATCCCACGGGTCAAATCCAGCCGTGCGATAAGCCTTGTCAGCTTCATCGGCCTTGCAGTGCTACTGGTCGTGTGGAACCTGGTCTTTGCCGACCTGCACGGAGCCAGAACCTGGGTTGTCGTCAGCATCCAGCTCATTCCACTGTTGCTGGTCGCACCAGGGATGATCGCTGGCAGCCCGAGGGCGCACGCCTGGCTCTGTTTTATCGTCAACCTGTACTTCATCCAGGGCGTGCTCGCGGCGATCGATCCGGCACGGATGATCTACGGCCTGCTGGAGGCCGGGCTGAGCCTGACATTGTTCATCGCAGCGCTGCTCTACACCCGCTGGAGTTATCAGTACGAACGCAAGGCGGCGGGCGAGGCCTGAGGGTCGCTGATCACGGCGCAAACCGCTTCAGTGGTTTCGCCGACGCCGCCCGAGGCCTGCGCGGTGAGTTGGTTGAGGCGAGTTCGGATGAACGTGGATCCGAGACAAGGCGCTGCGACGGGCCATTGCGGGGCTATGGTAAGGAGCAGCAGCGCAGCAGCGCCGCCACGGGCGCTGAAATTGACCAGCTGAACTCACCAAACAAGCCACTCGCTACCAGCCGAGCGTTTCCTTGAGAAAAGGGATGGTCAATTTGCGTTGCGCCTGCAGCGAAGCCTGATCCAACTGATCGAGCAGCTCGAACAGCGCATTCATGCTGCGTGAGCCACGGGTCAGGATGAAGCGACCAACGTCATCCGGCAGATTCAGCCCACGACGCGAGGCTCGCAGCTGCAGGGCGCGTAGCTTGTCCTCGTCGGACAGCTGTTGCAGCTGGAAAACCAGCGCCAGACTCAAACGAGACTTGAGATCGGGCAGCGTGATCGACAACTCCCGCGGCGAGGCGTCAGCCGCCAGCAACAACCGTCGACCGGCGTCACGCAGGCGGTTGAACAGATGGAACAGCGCCTCCTCCCATACCGCGTCCCCGGCTACCGCCTCGAGATCGTCCAGGCAGACCAGCTCGCTCTGCTCGAGGTTGTCGAGCAAGGCGGGACCATATTCGGCCACTTCAGCCAGCGGCAGATAGACCGCCAGCTCTCCACGCTCCTCCACCCGCAGGCAGGCAGCTTGCAGCAGGTGACTACGGCCGACACCGGCCTGCCCCCAGAGATAGATCAACTCATCGGACCAGCCCGCCGCAGGCGAACACAACCGCTCGACATAGCCGAGCGCGGCTGCATTGGCGCCAGGGTAGAAGTTGGCGAAGGTGGCGTCGTCGCGCAGACGGACGCCCAGGGGGAGCTGGATGGGTTTCATGGCTGGCTGGGTGGTTCGGCCGGTGCACCGGCAGGCTCGGCGTAAAGGTCCGAGAGTTTATAGAGATCGTGCACGTGGCGCAGCAGAACCATGATGACCGCCGCCACCGGCAGTGCCAGCAGCACACCAGTAAAGCCGAACAGCTGACCACCGGCGAGTACCGCGAAGATCACCGCGACCGGATGCAGTCCGATACGATCGCCGACCAGCAACGGCGTCAGCAGCATCCCCTCGAGCATCTGGCCCACCATGAATACCGCTGCCACGCCTAGCAACGGATAGGGATCCAGGCCGAACTGGAACAGCACCGCCAGCACCGCCGCGCCGATACCGACGACGAAGCCCATGTAAGGCACGATGCTGGCCAGCCCAGCCAGCACACCGATCAGCAGGCCGAGCTCCAGCCCCACCAGCATCAGCCCGCCCGCATAGATGATCGCCAGGGCCAGCATCACCAGCAGCTGGCCGCGGAGAAACGCACCGATCACTTCGTGGCATTCGCTCATCAGGCGCACCACCATGCCCTCACCACGTCGCGGCAGCAGGCTGCGCAGCTTGAGCATGATCAGATCCCAGTCACGCATCAGATAGAAACTCACCACCGGTATCAGCAGCAGGTTGCCGATCCATGCCAGCAGGGCCAGCCCCGACGCGGTGGCGCGGCTCAGCACCATGCCGAGAACGTCGGTGGTACTGCCCAGATGCGCGGCGAAGGCCGCTTTGAGCTGATCGAGACGCCAGAAGTTGTCTTCCAGCCCGAACTGCGCCTGCACCCAGGGCAACGCCTGATGCTGCAGCCAGTCCAGGGCCAGCGGCGCCAACTGGTAGAGCCTCACCAGCTGCTTGCCGAGCATCGGCAGCAACACCAGCAACATCAGCAACATCAGCAGACTGAACAAAGCGAATACGACAATCACCCCCCAGGTACGCGACAGCCCCCAGCGCTCCAGGCGATCGACCAGCGGATCACCGAGATAGGCCAGCAGGATACCGATGAGAAAAGGGGTGAGGATCGGCGTCAGGAGATACACCAGCCAGGCGCACAACAACACGCCTGCCAGCCAGAGCCAGCGGTTCGAATCGTTCATGGTCACTCAGTGCCTTCCGTGCGGGACAGTCGCCAAAATCAAATAGGAATTGCAATCACCAGCGATAACGCAGCACCGTGCCGCTCTCGGGCGATGCAGGCGCATTGTCGGGCCCGTCAGCTTCACCGCCCTCTTCCATCGGCTGACTTGCATCCAGTGGCGCCTCGTCTTCGGCGACTTCCTGCAAACGCGCCAGCGCCAGCTGAGCGCGCAGCTGCTCCGGGCTGGCGTTGACACGATAGACGAGGCGATCACTTTCCACCCGCAACAGGCTGCCACCGAAGGGTTCGAGCAACCTATCCAGCTCTGCGAATCGCGCGACATCGGCACCCAGGATTTCCAGGGTGATGTCCGACGCAGCGCCTGGCGCAACCACATAGCGTGGCGCCAGGTACTGACTGACGGCCAGCATTACCGCATCGGCCAGTCCCTCGAGGGTTTCCGCTTCAGCCTTGCCGTCACGCTGCTCGTCGTCGAGCCAGACGTTCCATTGCGCCTGCCAGCGGGAATCGGCTTCTCGCGCATGGACCGCCAACAGCACGTCGGCATCGTAGCGCTCGGACGCTTCGCCCAGCGTCTGCCGGCTGTTCGCGCCGAATGCGTCCGGCGTTGCCAGCAGCTGTTCGGACAGATCAGCCAGCGGCAGGCGCAACGGCAGGCCACGGTGCTGCGCGGCGGCACGCACTGGCACGGCGCTGCGCTGATCGTCGCCGAGCAACTGGGTGCCCTCGACCCGCTCGTTCAGCCACCAGACCAGAAGCGCCGGCCGGTTCGCCCCCCACAGCGACAAGCCGGCACTACGCAGGCTGCGCTCTGTGGTGCCCGGATCGAAATCGACGACGATATGTTCGTGCTCATAACCATACTTGCTGATCAGTTGCTGCGGATCCTTGCGCAACTCAGCGACGGCCTCGCGCTTACTTGCCTGCGCATCGCCGGTCAGGCGCAACAGCAACGTGTCGAATGCCCGCTGCAACGCAGCTGCGCGCTCCTCGCTCTGCTCACCGGAAACAGGCTCACGCACCTGATACAGACCTTTGAGCTGTTCGGCCTGGCTGGACAATGGGGCCCCCAGCGCAAGGCACAGGATGAGTAAGCGGTAGACAAGGCGCATGATCGATCTCGCAGGCCGCCGGACCCCGGGGCAGGAAGTAGGGAAACAGGACGCTACACCTTAAACAGCCGGCCCAGAGCCGGCAACCGCCTACCTCACAGATGCCCGGCTCAAAATGCGGCCCGCCCGCGCCATCGCAGCTGCCGGGATGGCCGCTGTGCGGCAACCCTGATAAAATCGCGAGCTTTCCGCAGACCGGTTCCGGCGCTCGTACGAGCCCGGCATTCAGTACCTAGGCAAACGCGGCGCAGGCGGATGCAGCCCCGGCGTCAACCGGCCACTCTGGTGACGACACCAGTCCCCGGAAACCGTTAGCAATGGCGTGGATGCAGCACCTGACCGGTCGACACCCGCACTCCTTTCACAGGTTCGGATTCTATGAGCAAGCAACCCTCCCTCAGCTACAAGGACGCTGGCGTCGATATCGATGCAGGCGAAGCGCTGGTCGAACGCATCAAAGGCGTAGCCAAGCGCACCGCACGACCTGAGGTAATGGGCGGCCTGGGCGGCTTCGGCGCCCTGTGCGAAATCCCGGCAGGCTACAAGCAGCCGGTGCTGGTATCCGGTACCGACGGCGTCGGCACCAAACTGCGCCTGGCGCTGAACCTGAACAAGCACGACAGCATCGGCCAGGATCTGGTCGCCATGTGCGTAAACGACCTGGTGGTCTGTGGTGCCGAGCCGCTGTTCTTCCTCGACTACTACGCCACCGGCAAGCTCAACGTCGACGTGGCCGCCACCGTGGTGACCGGCATCGGCGCCGGCTGCGAACTGGCCGGCTGTTCGCTGGTCGGCGGCGAAACCGCCGAGATGCCTGGCATGTACGAGGGTGAAGACTACGACCTGGCCGGCTTCTGCGTCGGCGTGGTGGAAAAGAGCGAGATCATCGACGGCTCGAAAGTCGCCGCTGGCGACGCGCTGATCGCCCTGCCCTCTTCCGGGCCGCATTCCAATGGCTACTCGCTGATTCGCAAGATCCTCGAAGTGTCCGGCACCGACATCGAGAACACCCAGCTCGACGGCAAGCCGCTGGCCGACCTGCTGATGGCGCCGACACGCATCTACGTCAAGCCGCTGCTCAAGCTGATCAAGGACACCGGCGCGGTCAAGGCCATGGCCCACATCACCGGCGGCGGCCTGCTCGACAACATCCCACGGGTGCTGCCGGACGACGCCCAGGCGATCATCGACGTCGCCAGCTGGCAGCGTCCGGCAGTGTTCGATTTCCTGCAGGAAAAAGGCAACGTCGACGAACACGAAATGCACCGCGTGCTCAACTGTGGCGTCGGCATGGTCATCTGCGTCGCCCAGGATCAGGTCGAGCCGGCTCTGGCCAATCTGCGCACATCCGGCGAATCGCCTTGGGTGATCGGCACGATCGCCACCGCGGCGCAAGATGCCGAACGAGTCCTGCTGAACAACCTGAAACAGCACTGATGACCGCAAGCTGCAATGTGGTGGTGCTGATTTCAGGGTCCGGCAGCAATCTGCAGGCGCTGATCGATAGCCAGGCCGAAGACAATCCGGCGCGTATCCGCGCCGTGATTTCCAACCGGGCCGATGCATTCGGCCTGACGCGGGCGCAGAGCGCCGGCATCCCCACAGCAGTGCTCGATCACAAGGCCTTCGATGGGCGCGAGTCGTTCGACGCCGCACTGATGGAAGTAATCGACGGACATGCGCCGAATCTGGTGATCCTCGCCGGTTTCATGCGCATTCTCACGCCAGGCTTCGTCCGCCACTATCAAGGCCGCCTGCTGAACATCCATCCGTCGCTACTGCCCAAGTACAAGGGCCTCGACACCCATCGCAGAGCCCTGGAAGCCGGCGACCGCGAGCACGGCTGCAGCGTGCATTTCGTCACCGAGGAGCTGGACGGCGGCCCGGTGGCCATCCAGGCGGCGCTGGCGGTGGAGCCAGGTGAAAACATCGAGCAGCTGACGCAGCGTGTGCATGCGGCCGAGCACCAGATCTACCCGCTGGCCATGCGCTGGTTCGCCGAAGGGCGCTTGCGCCTCGTCGAACAAGGCGCGATGCTGGACGACGTCAACCTGCCGGCCTCCGGCTATCAGATCAGAATCTAGGAGATACCATGCGTCGCGCTTTGCTGCTCGCTCTCGCCGTGCTGACCCTGCCGGTCCAAGCCCTCGAGCTCAAGCCCTTCTCCGCTAGCTACACCGCCGATTGGAAGCAGGTTCCGGTCAGTGGCACCGCTCAACGCAGCCTCGAGCTGCTGGACGATGGCAACTGGAGGCTGGACTTCGAGGCTTCCATGCTGGTCGCCAGCCTCAACGAACGCAGCACTTTCCGCACCGAAGGCGATACCTTCCTGCCACAGACCTACCGCCTCAAGCGCAGCGGTCTGGGCAAGGGCAAGCGTGTCGAGCACCGCTTCGACTGGGACAACAAGCAGGTCGAGGGCAGTGACCGGGGTGATCCGGTCAAGCTGCCGCTGCATCGCGGCTTGCTGGACAAGTCCACCTACCAGCTGGCGCTGCAGCAGGAAGTCGCGGCCGGCAAGCAGAGCATGAGCTATCAGGTGGTCGATGGCGACGAGATCGAAACCTACGATTTCCGCGTACTGGGCGAAGACAAGGTCAGCACCAAAGCCGGCCAGGTCGATGCCATCAAGGTCGAGCGGGTGCGCGATCCGACGCAGAGCAAGCGTGAAACCATCCTCTGGTTCGCCAAGGACTGGGACTACCTGCTGGTCCGCCTGCATCAGGTCGAGACGGACGGCAAGGAGTACCAGATCATGCTCGAGGAAGGCCGTGTCGACGGCAAGACCGTCAAAGGCAACTGAGTCATCGCGGCGGTCCTTCGCCCGCCGCCTCCTACCTGCTTCGAGTTTCCGATGATCTCTGCACGCCCCCTGCTGATTGCGCTGCTGCTTTCCCTCGCTGGTTGCCAGTCATTGTTCGCCGAGCGTCCTCCGACCAAGGCGGCAACCGAACGCCTGCAAGGTGAAGTTCGGCAAGTCGATGGCCAGCTTCAACTGCAGAGCTGCCAGGGCCAACGGACCTTGAAACTACTGGGCCAGGACACCGGGCTGCAGGACGACGCGCAGGCGCTGCTAATCGATGATCAGGACGCACTGTTCGCCGACCTGCGCGGCGCCCTCAGCCAGGCTGAGACGGACGGTACTGGCCAGCTTGCGCTGACCCGCATCTATCGCCTGCAGCGCGAAGGCCACGGCTGTGGCGAGGAAAACTTCAAGCAGCTGATCCTGCGCGCCAGCGGTCATGAGCCAGGCTGGATGCTGAGCGTGACCACCCGCGGCATGCTGCTCGTTCGGCCGGGGGAATCACCGATCGCCCTGCCCTACCTTGAAGAGCAGCTTCCCGGTGGCCAGCTCAGCTTCACCAGCGAGGCCAACCAGCAGCGCCTTGACCTATGGGTTGCACCGCAGCGCTGCGTCGACAGTGCCAGCGGCACGGTCAGCCACCTGAGCGCGGAGCTCCGCCTGGACGGCCAGACCTTGCGCGGTTGCGCCTATTACGGCGGCGCGCGCGACGACTGATCTCACGAATGCGGGGCGTTCGCCGCGCTCATCCTGAAAGAACTGCATCCATGAACAACGCCCTGAATCTGCTGCACCCATACCCCTTCGAGAAGCTGCGCGGCCTGCTCGCTGGCGCCCAGCCGCCTGCCGACAAGCGTGCCATCGCGCTGTCGATTGGCGAGCCCAAGCACCGTTCACCGGACTTCGTTGCCCAGGCACTGGCCGACAACCTCGATCAGCTGGCGGTCTATCCGACCACACTCGGCATTCCGGCGCTGCGCGAAGCCATCGCGCGCTGGTGCGAGCGCCGCTTCGACCTCGCCGCGGATGCGCTGGACCCAGCGCAGCATGTGTTGCCGGTCAACGGTACGCGCGAAGCACTGTTCGCCTTCACCCAGACCGTGGTGGATCGCGCCGTGGACGGCCTGGTGGTCAGCCCAAATCCGTTCTATCAGATCTACGAAGGCGCGGCCCTGCTCGCGGGCGCCACGCCCCATTACCTGCCGTGCCTCGAGCAGAACGGCTTCAACCCGGACTTCGATGCCGTACCGGCAGAGGTCTGGCGGCGCTGCCAGATTCTCTTCCTCTGCTCACCGGGCAACCCGACCGGTGCGCTGGTGCCGCTGGAGACGTTGAAAAAGCTGATCGCGCTGGCCGACCAGTACGACTTCGTCATTGCCGCCGACGAATGCTACAGCGAGCTGTACTTCGACGAAGCCAATCCCCCTGCAGGCCTGCTCACCGCATGCGCAGCACTGGGCCGCAACGATTACAGGCGCTGCGTGGTGTTTCATAGTCTGTCGAAGCGCTCGAACTTGCCGGGGCTGCGTTCGGGCTTCGTCGCCGGTGACGCCGAGATCCTCAAGTCCTTCCTGCTCTATCGCACCTACCATGGCTGCGCCATGCCCGTGCAGACCCAACTGGCGAGCATTGCTGCCTGGAACGACGAGATTCACGTGCGAGCCAACCGCGAGCTGTACCGCGCCAAGTTCGATGCCGTGCTGGAAATACTCGCGCCGGTCATGGACGTGCAACGCCCGGATGGCGGCTTTTATCTCTGGCCGAAAACGCCGATGGACGATCAACAGTTCACCCGCGAGCTGTTCGCCCGCGAGCATGTCACCGTGGTGCCAGGTTCCTACCTGTCGCGCGAAGTGGACGGCATGTCCCCTGGCGCCGGCCGCGTGCGTATGGCGCTGGTTGCGCCGCTGGCCGAATGCATCGAGGCGGCGCAACGCATTCGCCACTTCATCGAAACGCTCTGATTTCACACCGGCGGCGCAGCACCGCCCGGCCTGCTGAGTTCAGGCAACGCCCGGCGGGATCGCATCCTTGCCATAGTCGCGCAGTTTTTCCAGATTCTCCGGCTTCATGTGCTCGGGGATATCCGCACCCGGATGCTCCTGGCGTGGCTCGGGCTGTGTCTCGCCGTGCTGCCGTTCGGTCCGCTCGTCATGCTCGTTCATCAGGCTGCCTCCCATTCAGATGGCATGTTCTTCCCAGATCAGCTGACCCTCGTCGCTGACCTCTATAACCTTAGTCAAGGCGGCCTCGGCGATGGCGTCCGCTTCCGACGCCAGGTCGTAGCGACGACCATCGGCAACCTTGAACACATGCACGTCCTCATCGCTGTCGCGCCGTTTGATGGCGATCACCGCCTCGAATGCATCTTCGGCAGGCACGGCCGAAGAAATCGCCTCGAACTTCTCGAAATGCTTGCGTGCCATTACTCATCACCTCACCGTTGCGATTGTCATCAATGGACAACAGCATCCGCGTAAAAGGTCGAGAGCGCCGGCTGAACGACGTTGCCGCAGCAGGCTCGAACCTTTTATGCGCAATCCGGAGGGCTACCCCAGTGGAAATGACCGAACACTACGCGAACATCGAACCGAGCCGCGCCGAAGTGGACGCGCTGGAAGGCCCCGTGCTGCTGGAGTTCGGCACCGCCTGGTGCGGCCATTGCCGAGCGGCTCAGCCGCTGCTGGCAAAGGCCCTGGCTAAGCGCAGCGGCATTTCTCATCTGAAGATCGAGGACGGCCCGGGGCGCCCGCTAGGACGTTCGTTCCGGGTCAAGCTCTGGCCGACGCTGATCCTGCTGGAGAACGGCCAGGAGCTAGCGCGTGTCGTACGTCCGCAAAACGAGCAGGCCATCGCACAGGCGCTGGGCGAGGCGGGAAAGGCCTGAGGTTGCGCGTCATTCGCGGCGCAACGCAGCTCGATAGGCATGCTCGCCTCCATAGCCCGGCGAGGCGTGGCATAATCCGCCGTCCAGTTTTGCAGGAGCCTTGGAGAGTCGTTTATGTCCGAATCAGATCAGCGGTTGTGCCTATACGGAATCAAAGCCTGCGACACGATGAAAAAGGCTCGTACCTGGCTCGACGAACACGGACTGAATTACGACTTCCACGACTACAAGAGCGTCGGCATCGACCGCGCCCACCTGGAAGCCTGGTGCAATGAACACGGCTGGCAGACCGTACTCAACCGTGCAGGCACCACCTTCCGCAAGCTGGACGACGCTGCAAAGGCCGATCTTGACCAGGCCCGGGCCATCGAGCTGATGTTGGCCCAACCGTCGATGATCAAACGCCCTGTACTCGACCTGGGCGGTAAGACCCTGATTGGCTTCAAGCCCGATCTTTACGCTGCCGAAGTGGCAGCGCCGAACTGATAGCCGCCCACCAGACGGCGCGGCCAACGAAAAAGGATGATCCTATGTCTGCAACCCTATTCAGCCTCGCCTTTGGCGTCGGCACCCAGAACCGCCAAGGCGACTGGCTGGAAGTTTTCTACGCGCAGCCGCTGCTGCAACCGGCCGGCGAGCTGGTAGCCGCCGTCGCCCCGCTGCTCGGCTATGCCGGCGGCAATCAGGCGATCGCCATCACCACCACCCAGGCTGCGCAGCTCGCCGATGTCCTGAAGCCGCTCGACGCCACCCAATACGCGCTGCTGACCCGCCTGGCTGAAAGCCAGCGCCCGCTCGTTGCCACCCTGCTGGCTGAGGATGCGCCGCTGACCTCGACCCCCGAGGCCTACCTCAAGTTGCACCTGCTTTCCCACCGCCTGGCCAAGCCGCATGGTCTGAACCTGACCGGCATCTTCCCACTGCTGCCCAACGTCGCCTGGACCACCCAGGGCGCGGTGGACCTGAGCGAACTCGCCGAGCGCCAGCTGGAAGCACGCCTGAAGGGCGATCTGCTGGAAGTCTTCTCGGTGGACAAGTTCCCGAAGATGACCGATTACGTGGTCCCGGCCGGGGTGCGTATCGCCGACAGCGCGCGCATTCGCCTCGGCGCCTATGTGGGTGAAGGCACCACCGTGATGCATGAGGGCTTCATCAACTTCAACGCCGGTACCGCCGGCCCAGGCATGATCGAAGGCCGCGTCTCGGCTGGCGTATTCGTCGGCAAGGGCTCGGACCTGGGCGGCGGCTGCTCGACCATGGGCACCCTGTCCGGCGGCGGCAATATCGTCATCTCCGTCGGCGAAGGCTGCCTGATCGGCGCCAATGCCGGCATCGGCATCCCGCTGGGCGACCGCAACACCGTGGAATCCGGCCTGTACATCACCGCCGGCACCAAGGTCAGCCTGCTCGACGAGAACGACCAGCTGGTCCAGGTGGTCAAGGCCCGCGAACTGGCCGGCCAGAGCGACCTGCTGTTCCGCCGCAACTCGCAGTCCGGCGCGGTGGAGTGCAAGACCCACAAATCGGCCATCGAACTGAACGAGGCGCTGCACGCGCATAACTGATCGCAAGCTGGAAGCCATAAGCTAGAAGCTGGAAGTAACAGCGAGCTGTCTTGACTTCCAGCTTCCAGCTTCAGGCTTACCGCTATGCTTGTTTCCCCCTGGCGCGCCGACTTCCCTGCTCTGGCGGTGCTCGAAGCGCAAGGCCAGACCTATCTCGACAGCGCCGCCACGGCACAGAAGCCGCAGGCGCTGATCGATATCCTCAGCGGCTACTACACCTGCGGCGCCGCCAATGTGCACCGCGCCCAGCACCAGCCCGCCGAACGCGCGACTCGTGCTTACGAGGATTCCCGCATCAAGGTGGCGAAATGGCTGAATGCGACTTCGCCCACTGAAATCGTCTTCACCCGCGGCGCGACGGAAGCGCTGAATCTGCTCGCCTACGGGCTGGAACATCTGATCGGAGCCGGTGACGAGATCGTCATCAGCGCCCTCGAACATCACGCCAACCTGCTGCCCTGGCAGCAACTGGCCAAGCGCCGCAACGCCCGCCTCGTGGTACTGCCGATCGACGCCGCCGGGCGCATCGACCTCGACGCGGCGGCCGAGCTGATCGGCCCGCGCACCCGCCTGCTCGCCGTCAGCCAGTTGTCCAACGTGCTCGGCAGTTGGCAACCGCTCGACCGCCTGCTGGCCCTGGCCAAGGCCCGGGGCGCGCTGACCGTCGTCGACGGCGCGCAGGGCGTGGTGCACGGCCGTCACGACATGGCCACCCTGGGTTGTGATTTTTATGTGCTGTCCAGCCATAAGCTCTACGGGCCGGATGGCGTCGGTGCCCTGTACGGCCGCGGCGAATCGCTGCTGCAGCTGCGCCACTGGCAGTTCGGCGGCGAGATGGTGCGCACCACCGACTATCAACACGCCGAGTTCCATGCCGCGCCGCTGGGCTTCGAGGCCGGCACGCCGCCGATCTCCGGCGTCATCGGCCTCGGTGCCACGCTGGACTATCTGGCAGGGCTCGACGCTGCCGCGGTCGAGCGCCACGAGCAGGCATTGCACGATCAGTTGCTCGCCGGACTTGCCGCACGCAATGGCGTTCGCCTGCTCGGCTCAGCGCAGGTTGCGCTGGCCAGCTTCGTTGTCGAAGACGTGCATCATTCCGACCTGGGGCATCTGCTCACCGAGCAGGGCATCGCGGTGCGCAGCGGCAATCACTGCGCCATGCCGCTGATGAAACACCTCGGTTTGGATGGCGCGACACGCGTCTCGCTCGGGCTGTACAACGACAATGCCGACCTCGAGCGCTTCTTCAGCGCCCTGGATCAGGCCTTGGAGCTGCTGCGATGAGCGACTTGCCGCAAGCCGCTTGCGAAGCACTGGAGGCATTCACCCAGGCACCCGGCTGGGAGCAGCGCGCGCGCCTGCTGATGCAGTGGGGTGAGCGGCTGGCACCGTTGGACGAAGATGAACGCAGCGAAACGAATCAGGTATCGGGCTGCGAAAGTCGCGTGTGGCTGGTCGGCCAACAACAGGACGGCTGCTGGAGTTTTCGCGCCGCCAGTGATGCCCGACTCATCCGCGGCCTGCTGGCTGTGCTGCTGGCAAGAGTCAATGGCCTGAAAGCTGCCGATCTGGGCGAAGTGGACATGGCCGACTGGTTCGCCCGTCTCGGCCTTTCGCGGCAATTGTCGCCTTCGCGCAGCAACGGCATGAATGCCGTGCTGCAGCGAATGCGTGAGCTGACCGGCTGAGCCGGCCAAGGCGAATCAGCGCTTGCGCAGGATCACGCTGCCGATAGAGTAGCCCGCACCGAACGAGCTGAGCACACCGAGGCTGCCGCTGGGCAGGTCGTCCTGGTGCTTGTGGAAGGCGATCACGGAACCTGCCGAACTGGTATTGGCGTAGGTATCGAGGATCACCGGCGCCTCTTCCTCGGTGGCATCACGGCCCAGCAGGCGACGCACGATCAGGTGGTTCATGTTCAGGTTGGCCTGGTGCAGCCAGAAACGCTTCACCGATTCCACCGCGATGTCGTTCTCGGCCAGGTGCTCACCGATCAGCTCCGCCACCATCGGGCAGACCTCCTTGAATACCTTGCGACCTTCCTGGATGAACAGCTTGTCCGGATCGTTCATGTGCTCTTCGGCGGCACGGTTGAGGAAGCCGAAGTTGTTGCGGATGTTGTTGGAGAACTCGGTCACCAACTTGGTGCTGATGACGTCCCACTGCTGCGCCGAGGTCGCCAGATCTTCGCGCTCGATGACTACCGCGGTGCAGGCGTCGCCGAAGATGAAATGGCTGTCGCGGTCGCGGAAGTTCATGTGCCCGGTGCAGATTTCCGGGTTGACCATCAGGATCGCGCGGGCCTGGCCGAGCTTGATGCTGTTGACGGCATTCTGGATGCCGAAGGTAGCCGACGAGCAGGCCACGTTCATGTCGAAGCCGAAGCCCTTGATACCCAGCGCCGCCTGCACTTCGATGGCGACTGCCGGATAGGGACGCTGCAGGTTGGAGCAGGCAACGATAACGCCGTCGATATCCGCAGCGGTCTTGCCGGCACGGGCCAGGGCTTCTTCGGCTGCCTTGACTGACATCTCGCAGAGAATCGACCACTCGTCATTGCTGCGCTCGGGAATACGCGGAACCATGCGCTCGGGATCGAGGATGCCGGCCTTGTCGGTGACGTAGCGGCTCTTGATGCCGGAAGCCTTTTCGATGAAGGCGGAGCTGGACTCGGGCAGCGGCTGGATTTCGCCAGCCTCGATGGCAGCGGCATTCTCGTTGTTGAAGCGATGAACGTAAGTATTGAAGGACTCCACCAGCTCATCGTTGGAAATACTGCTGGCAGGGGTGTAAAGGCCGGTACCGCTGATGACGACGTTATACACAGTCGTTCCTCTCGAATGGCTTGATCGTTTCTGACGTTGGGACGGCAGCAACAGGACTCGGCCAGTCACGATCATTCCAGCGCCTCTTATGGCGGCTATTGTGCATGAAAATCTGAAAGAATCCGTAACATTGCACTTATAACGGACAGGTAATTAAGCCTTTTGGCACATCTGGATGTGACCGCTTAGTCCAAAAATGAAGAGAGCGCCGAATGGCGCCCTCTTCTGTCCGCAATGATGTACTTAAGTCTCTATTCGATGCCTTGTCCAAGTACGACGCCATCCACCTCCTGTCCATAGAGATTCACTCCGTCATTGGCGTGATAGCGCACTCGTGTCTTTTCCACCGAGCCTTCGACCAGACGCGGGTCCTGCGGCCGCTCATGGCTGTTCATGTATGCGGCCACGTGCCAGGCGTCCTCGTCGCTGAGCGAACCACCCTTGCCCAGCGGCATGCTCTCCTTGATGAAGGCCGCGGCGGTGTTGATCCGGTGCATGCCGGCGCCCCAGTTGAACGAGTCCTTGCCCCATAACGGTGGGAACACATACGCCCCACCCGCCTGCTGCCCCTGACCATTGTCACCGTGGCAGACCGCGCACTGCTCGGCATAGATCTGCTTGCCCTTGGCGATATCGAAACCATCTTTGGGCTGTGGAACTTCGGGATAAGCCCGCCCCGGTAGCTCCTGGCCTGTCGGAGCGCCTACGGAGAGCCAGTACGAATAGGCCGTCAACGCATTGATCACATGGCTATCGGCTGCCGGCGGCTTGCCGTTCATGCTGAACTGGAAACAGCCCTGTACGCGCTCGGCGTAGCTGTTGACCTTGTCATTCTTCTTCCGGTAAGCCGGATACATCGGATACGCGCCCCACAGCGGAGCGGAGTTGGCCTTGCGCCCCTGATCGAGGTGGCAGTTAGTGCAGTTCATGCCGTTGCCGACGTACTCGGCGGCATACTTCTGCGTGTCGACGAAGATCGCCCGGCCCTGCTGCACCAGTTCGCCATAGGCGTTGGCCGGCAGATCCTTTTCCTGCGGTGGCTGAAAGAAGTTCTCATCTGCGCCCTTGGCGGCTTTCTGGGTCAGCTGGGACTGATCGTCCATCTTGATCTCGGCGGCCAGCGACGCACCGCTGACCGCCATGGCCAGCAGCGTCAACCAGTAGGTTCTCATTGGCTGACCTCCTTCTGCTCCAGGCCGGCGAAGTACTCGGCGACGGCCTGCACCTCGTCGTCGGTCATTGCACGGGCGATATGACCCATCAGGTCGCTCGGATCGTTCTTGCGCGTGCCCTGACGCCAGGCATTGAGCTGCGCACTGAGGTATTGCGTCGACTGCCCGGCCAGCGGTGGGAAGCTCTCGCCGACCCCAATGCCAGCGGGACCATGGCAGGCTACGCACTCGGGAATGTTGCGTTCCCAGGCACCACGAAGGGCAAGGTGCGCCCCCACACCTTCCACCTTTTCCGCCCGACCGACGCTGGCGAAAACCGGCGCTGGCCTGGCTTCGAGCATGGCCGCCACGGCATCCATCTCCTCGTCGCTCAACGCTGCAGCGATCGGCTGCATGACCGGATTGCTTCTGGTACCGGAACGAAAGTCCTCCAGCTGCTTGCGCGTATATCCGGCGGATATCCCGGCGAGGCGTGGAAAGCCCGCCGCCGCCATGCCCATCGCATCGGCGCCGTGGCAGGTGCCACACGCCATCGCCGCGGGATTGGCGCCGCCCTGCACGTAGATCTTTTGCCCATCGGCAGCCTGTGCCTGCATCGTCAGCAACAATGCAGCCACACCGGCCAGGGGCCAGTGAGTGAGTTTCATGAAACGGCCTCATCAACGGTTGTAGTCATGCTTGCCGCCACCGGCGCGGTCTTCGCCGACGCTCTGGCTCTATCGATGGTGTGCGGCAGCTTGTCGCATAAGCGACGCTACCACATCGCAGCAGCCAACCTCCAGAAACAGAATAAGCTTAGAACTACTTTGCATATACCGACGCAACAGCCTTCTGCGCAACCAGCGGATGCCCATGAGGCGGCGTCTTGGTTATCCTTGCGCGCTCACTAGCGCAGGATCCCCCATGAAAGACCAACTGGCCGAACTGATCAGCCTCATCAGCTCCGGCTGCATGACCGACGACGAGATTGGCCGCATCGCTGCGGAAGCGGCAGAGGCGTATGCCGATCCGCAAGCCTTTCTCCAGGCCAACCCGGACATCAATTACGACGACAGCTTTCCCATCCCGCTCGGCGAGTGGGTGGTGGTCGGCAGCCTGCCGGAGACGGTCTTGTTCCAGGCGGATGATTATCAGGAGCTGTTCACGCAGATCGTCGCGTCCTTCGGCGACAGCGTGACCTTCGTCCTCAAGCCCAAACAGCTCGCCAAGACCGAGCTGCTGACCGCGCTGAACCGCATTCAGGTGCAGCTGAGCAGCCTGTATCCGGAGAAAGGCGGCTACGTGCTGGTGGACTTCAGCGAGCCGCTGGACGATGAGCTGCAGGCCGTGCTGGTCTATACCTGCGATGTGCCCCGCCTGATGGAGCTGGCGGTGGAAGTAGGCATCTACGCCGCACCGTCGCTCGAAGCGCGGCGTGCGGAGTCGTAGGCTGTATGCCTAATGAGCATGGCATGCGTACGATGCCATGCAGGGCTTGGTTCGGGCCTCACGACTTCATAGCGGAACGGCACCCGATCCGACCTACCGCCTGTCGAGGTTTCGCCGCAGCGGCTCCAGCAGGGGCGACAGGCCGTTATGGTCGATCTCCTGCATCAGCGCCAGCAGGCGGCCGAGATCGCCGGGCGGGAAGCCGACCCGGGCGAACCAGTTGAGGTAATGACCGGGCAGATCGGCGATCAGGCGGCCCTTGTACTTGCCGTATGGCATCGTCTGGGTGACCAGGCGTTCGAGGTCTTCGGGTTTCATGGTGGCCATCGGGTGGAATCCAGGCGGCGCATGGTGCCACAGCCCCGAACCGGGGTATCGCTTCGATCGATTGCCGATAAAAAGCCCATACAAAAAACGAGAGATTATAAGGCAATGCGCCATGCAGGCTGCGAAAGCCCGTGTCACGGCGCTTGCCGGCTTGCAATCCGTTTCGCTTGAAAAATCGATCCGCCCGATAGTTTGTCTCTATTTTCTCCTTCGGCCGTTCTGGCCTAGGCCTTTTCTACGGTTCGTCCGTCCGTAAGCCATTCCGAGGAGAAAAGAAAATGACTGCACCTCAAGCCAGGGCCTGCCTCGCCGCCGCGCTCGGCATCGCCCTCACCTGTTCCGGCGCCCAGGCCGCCGACGACGAGGTCCCCACCAGTTATTCCCCCGTGGTGATCACCGAGAAGTTCGAGACGATCATGCAACGCATGGTCGCCGACAAGGACGGCATCCTGAAAAGGCATCGGGAGCTGCTGGAACAGCGCTACGACCTCAGCGACAAGCCCGCCGAGGGCCTGCAGATGACCCGTGGCAAGCCGATCCAGGCCGGCGTGCGGGTCAAGCTGCCCGACGGCACCAGCTGGGATGAGCTGGCCAATATGAGCCCCGAGGAAATTCGCCGGCAGAAGCGTTTCCCCCTCGGCTTCATGCCGCTGCCCCACCCCAATCATCCCGAGGGCGGGATGGTCTTCCCGCAGTTCCATATCGACGAAGTGAATCGGCTCGAGGGACGCGATCTCACCCGTTTCGACCTGGACTTCGACCTGCCGGACCATTTCCTTCCCGAATTCCCGGCGCCGATCTTCCTCACCACCCGACCGGACCTGGGCGACGTCTCCCAGGGCAAGCTGGTGAACATCCGCAATTTCTTCGAGCTGTTCAACGGCATCCTCAATCCCAAGCAGCTCGAAGGCCTGCGCCTGCTGGTGACGCCGTTCCCGCAGCAGCAGTTCAACGCCACCGACGACCGCCGCAGCGAGCACCCGCACACCGGCGTCTCCTGCCTGGACTGCCACGCCAACGGCCACACCAACGCCGCCACTCACCTGGCCGGCGACGCGCGGCCGCAGAAATTCCGCCATCGCATCGACACCCCGACCCTGCGCGGCGTGAACATCCAGCAGATCTTCGGCTCCCAGCGGGCGCTGAAATCGGTCGAGGACTTCACCGAGTTCGAACAGCGGGCCGCCTACTTCGATGGCGACCCGGTGCTGGCGACCAAGAAGGGCGTGAACGTGCTCGAGCGCGGCAGCCAGGTGCATTTCATGGCCGAGTTCCAGGCCCTGCTCGACTTCCCACCGGCACCCAAGCTCGACGTCGAAGGCCGCCTCGACCCGGCCAAGGCCACCGAGCAGGAGCTGCGAGGCGAGGAAATCTTCCACGGCAAGGGCGCCTGTGCAGGCTGCCACGTGCCGCCCTACTACACCGATCACCTGATGCACAACCTCAGGACCGAACGCTTCTACGAGCCGCAGGAGTACAACGGCGTCATGGCGGTCGGCGACGGACCGATCAAGAACTTTCCCCTGCGCGGCATCAAGGAGTCGCCGCCGTACCTGCATGACGGCCGCCTGCTGACCCTGGAAGACACCGTGGAATTCTTCAACCTGGTCCTGCAGCGCAAGCTGAACCAGCAGGAGAAGGCCGATCTGGTCGCCTTCCTGCGCACCCTCTGAACGCGCGATCCGGCGTCCCGCCCCGGGACGCCGGATAAAACCCGCCTATATGGCGCATAGAGAGGCTTCGCTGGCACGTCCCGGCAGTCGGGCGGACAATCGCGGCCGACACGGCGAACGCATTCGCCGCTTTGCCAACGGAGGAGCCACGATGTCGCAAGCGCCCAAGCACACCCCGGAACTGGATGACGCCACCCTCGCCTTCGCCGAGCAGGTCTTCGACAGCGCGCGCAACGGCGACAGCGCCCGCCTCGGCGAACTGCTGGCGCAGGGCATGCCGGCCAACCTGCGCAACCATGCCGGCGACAGCCTGCTGATGCTGGCCAGCTACCATGGCCATCTGGAAGCCAGCCGAACCCTGCTGGCATACGGCGCCGACCCGCAGTTGCGCAACCAGCGCGGCCACACGCCACTGGCCGGCGCAGCTTTCAAGGGCGACCTGGCGATGGTCGAGCTGCTGCTAGAGCACGGCGCCGACGTCGAGGGCCGCTGCGAAGACGGCAAGACCGCGCTGATGATGGCCGCCATGTTCAACCGCACGGACATCGTCGAATACCTCATCGCCCAGGGCGCCGATCCGCGGGCCACGGACGCCACCGGCGCCACGCCGCTGGCCGCCGCGGCCCTGATGGGTGCTCAGGATGTCCAGACGTTGCTGCGAAGCCTGACGGCGTCCTGACCCGCGAACGATTCCGCGCGGCGCAATGCGGCTTCAACCCCGGGCCGGTATTCGCAGCAATCAGCCGCGCCCGATTGCCGCGAATACCGCCTTGGTATGCTCCGCCAGGACCGCAGGCGCCAGTTCCACTTCCAGCCCACGACGCCCGGCGCTCACATAGATGCTCGCCTGCGCCTGCGCGGAACTGTCGATAAAGGTACGCAGACGCTTCTTCTGCCCCAGCGGACTGATACCACCGACCAGGTAGCCGGTGGCCCGCTGAGCAACCATCGGATCGGCCATCTCCACCTTCTTCACGCCCGCCGCCTGGGCCAGTGCCTTGAGATCGAGGGTGCCAGCGACGGGCACCACGGCGACCAATAGCTCATTCTTCTCGCTACAGGCGAGCAGCGTCTTGAATACCCGCGCCGGCTCCAACCCGAGCTTTTCCGCCGCCTCCAGACCATAGGACGCGGACTTGGGATCGTGCTCGTAGCTGTGTACGGCGTGTTCGGCTCGGGCTTTTTTCAACAGATCGATGGCAGGTGTCATGGCTTTGTAGTGCTAATGATTGATGAATGGCGGTAACGTAAAGCGACAAAGAATCGGTAGTTATAAGCGCCCATGAATCATCCTCTTCTTGCACCGCTCGCGGAAGTCTACGACCTGGCCGTGGTGGGCGGCGGTATCAACGGCGCAGGCATCGCCGCCGATGCCGCCGGCCGCGGCCTGTCGGTATTTCTCTGCGAACAAGGCGACTTGGCCAGCCATACCTCCTCAGCCAGCAGCAAGCTGGTGCATGGCGGGCTGCGCTATCTCGAGCACTACGAGCTGCGCCTGGTCCGCGAAGCGCTGGCCGAGCGCGAAGTGCTGCTGGCCAAGGCGCCGCACATCATCACCCCGCTGCGCTTCGTGCTGCCCTACCGTCCGCATCTGCGGCCCTCGTGGATGATTCGCACCGGCTTGTTTCTCTACGATCATCTCGGCAAGCGCGAGAGGCTCGGTGGTTCGCGCAGCCTGCGTTTCGGTGCGCAGAGCCCGCTGAAGGACGAGATCACCCACGGCTTCGAATATTCCGATTGCTGGGTCGACGATGCCCGCCTCGTGGTCCTCAACGCCATGGCCGCTCGCGAGCTGGGCGCACATGTCCACACCCGCACTCGCTGCGTCAGTGCGCGCAGCAGCAAGGCCCTCTGGCATCTGCACCTGGAGCGCCAGGACGGCAGCCGTTTTTCGATCCGTGCCCGCGCGCTGGTCAACGCCACCGGCCCGTGGGTGGCCTCGTTCATCGAAGAGCAACTCCGACAGACGTCCCCGCACGGCATGCGCCTGATCCAGGGCAGCCACATCGTCGTGCCGAAACTCTATGAGGACGATCACGCCTACATCCTGCAGAACGAGGACCGGCGCATCGTGTTCATCACGCCGTACCTCGGCCAGTTCAGCCTGATCGGCACCACCGACCACGAGTACCACGGCGACCCGGCGCAGGTGCGGATTACCGACGAAGAGATCGACTACCTGCTGGCCATCGTCAACGCGCACTTCAAGCATCAACTGAGCCGCATCGACATCCGCTACAGCTATGCCGGCGTCCGGCCGCTTTGCGATGACGAATCCGATCAGCCTTCGGCGATCACCCGCGACTACACGCTGGCACTCAGCGATAGCGCCAGTGAGGGCCCCTTGCTCTCGGTGTTCGGCGGCAAGCTGACCACCTACCGCAAGCTCGCCGAGGCGGCACTGGCGCAGCTGGCGCCGCTGTTTCCAGAAATGAAAGAGCCCTGGACCCACGACGCGGCACTGCCTGGCGGCGAGCATCTGGAGGAACCATCAGCACTGGCCGATGCACTCTGCGCCAGTTATCCGTGGCTGCCCGGCCCGCTTGCCCGACGCTGGACGCGCACCTACGGCAGCCGCAGCTGGCTGCTGCTCAAGGGTACCGACACGCTGCAGGATCTTGGCGAGTGCTTCGGCGCCGGCCTGCATGCGCGCGAGGTGGACTACCTGATGGTCGAAGAATGGGCGCTGACCACAGAAGACATTCTCTGGCGCCGCACCAAGCTCGGACTGTTCATGCAGGCCGCGGAGGTCGAGCTTCTGCAGCGCTATCTGGACAGCCGGACAGCCGAACGACTGACCCACTTCGACCACGCCGCCCAGGGCTGACGCGCCCGGTACAGCGCCCGCACTGGAGCGCTGCGCCAGCGCCGACGTCAGGCCACCCTGGCATTGCGCGAGGCACGCAGCTGACGGGCCGCAGCGACCATGTTCACCAGCGCCGCCTCGGTCTCCGGCCAGGCGCGGGTCTTCAGGCCGCAATCCGGGTTGACCCAGAGCCGCTCGGCAGGGATGCACTCGGCGGCCTTCTCCAGCAGCTGCACCATTTCGGCGGTATCCGGCACGCGTGGCGAGTGGATGTCATAGACCCCCGGGCCGATATCGTTCGGATAGTCGAAGGCGCGGAAGGCTTCGAGCAGCTCCATCTGCGAACGTGAAGTCTCGATGGTGATGACATCGGCATCCATCGCCGCGATGGACTCGATGACGTCGTTGAACTCGCTGTAGCACATGTGCGTGTGGATCTGCGTCTCGTCGCGTACGCCACTGGCGCACAGGCGGAACGCCTCGACCGCCCAGTCCAGATAGTGCTGCCACTGCGCGTGGCGCAGCGGCAAGCCTTCGCGGAACGCCGCCTCGTCGATCTGGATGATGCGGATGCCGGCGGCTTCCAGGTCGCAGACCTCATCGCGGATCGCCAATGCCAGCTGCCGCGCCTGAACCTCTCGCGACACGTCCTCGCGAGCGAACGACCACATCAGCATGGTCACCGGGCCAGTGAGCATGCCCTTCATCACCCGGTCGGTCTGCTGCTGAGCGTAACGAATCCAGTCGACGGTCATCGGCTGCGAGCGGCTGAGGTCGCCGTAGATCACCGCCGGCTTCACGCAACGCGAGCCATAGCTCTGCACCCAGCCGAAACGGGTGAAGGCATAGCCATCGAGTTGCTCGGCGAAGTATTCGACCATGTCGTTGCGCTCCGCTTCGCCGTGCACCAGCACGTCCAGGCCGATCTGCTCCTGCACCGCCACCGCATGCCGGATTTCGGCCTGCATCGCCTCGGTGTAGTCGCCGAGCGACAACCTGTCCTGCTTGTAGGCCTGCCGCGCCAGGCGGATCGCCGGCGTCTGCGGGAACGAACCGATGGTCGTGGTCGGGAACGGCGGCAGGTCGAGCCGCGCGCGCTGCTGTTCGATTCGCGCAGCGAACACCGAGGTGCGCTGGCTGTCCTGGGGCTGGATCGCACTCAGGCGTGCCTGGACCTGCGGCTTGTGGATGCGTGGCGAGTGCTGACGTGCCGCCTGCACCGCACGGCTGTGCGCCAGCTCGAGCGCCACATCGTCGTTCGTCGGCTCGTTTATGGCTCGGGCCAGGGTCGCCACTTCGGCGCATTTCTGCACGGCAAAGGCCAACCAGCCTTTCAGCTCATGATCGAGCCGATCTTCCCGCTCGAGGTCCACCGGGCTGTGCAGCAGGGAGCAGGACGGCGCCAGCCAGAGACGGTCACCCAGCCGCTCGGCGGCATGCCGTGCCAACTCCAGAGCCTTCTCCAGATCGCAGCGCCAGACGTTGCGCCCATTGACCAACCCCAGCGACAGCACCTTGTAGGTCGGCAACCAGTCGAGAATCAGCGGGTACTGTTCCGGCGCACGCACCAGATCGATGTGCAGACCGTCCACCGGCAGCGCCGCCGCCAGACTGAGGTTGTCCTCCAGCCCGCCAAAGTAAGTGGCGACCAGCTTCTTCAGCGGGGCGCGCTGCAGCAGGTTGTAGGCGCGCTCGAAGGCGTTCTTCCAGTCCTGCGGCAGGTCGAGGGCGAGGATCGGCTCGTCGATCTGCACCCACTCGACGCCCTGCGCCGCCAGCCGGTCGAGTACCTCGCCATAGACCGGCAAGAGTCGCTCGAGCAGCTCGAGCTTGTCGAAACGCTCGGCATCCTCGCCCTTGAGCTTGCCCAGCCAGAGATAGGTCAGCGGACCGACCAGCACAGGCTTGATCGCGTGCCCCAGAGCCTGCGCCTCCTCGACCTCTTCGAACAGCTGCGACCAGGACAGCTGGAACCGCTGATCGACGCTGAATTCCGGCACCAGATAGTGGTAGTTGGTATCGAACCACTTGGTCATCTCCTGGGCCTGGCCACCGCAGCAGCTGTTCGTCACCCCACGGGCCATGGCGAACAGCGTGTCCAGCGTGGGCAGGCCATCGGCGGGGCGGAAGCGCTGCGGCACCACGCCGAACATCAGCGAGTGCGTGAGAATGTGGTCGTACCAGGCGAAGTCGCCCACCGGCAGCAACTGGATGCCGGCATCGGCCTGAGCCTGCCAGTGTTGTGCACGCAGCTGACCGCCGACCTGGCGCAGCCCCTGCTCGTCCAACTCGCCCTTCCAATATGCCTCCAGGGCTTTCTTCAGCTCACGGTCCGCACCGATACGTGGAAAACCGAGGTTGTGCGCTACAGCCATTTCTCACTCCAAATGTCGTTCTGCATGAATGCGCTGATTGTCCGCGCCACGATCACGTGAAACAAACTCACGTAATTACATTTGAAATATAGAAATATTCATGCAGGAGCATTTCGAGCCCTCGGGCCTCTAAAGAAAACCTCCCCGACCAGGCGCAGTCATGAATCCGGATCAGCCACCGCAGAATCTCGAAAGCCTGCTGCAGCGCCTCCGACAGGCTGGCGAAGCCGATCAGCCGGTGACCATCGAGTGCATGCTGCAAGCCACCGATGAGCGCAGCTTCGGCGCCCTGCTGCTGGTGCCTGGCCTGCTGGTGCTTTCGCCGCTGTCGGGAATTCCTGGATTGCCCAGTGTGTTCGCGGTGATGGTTTCGCTGATCGCGATTCAGCTGCTGATCGGCCGGAAGCATTTCTGGCTACCCAAATGGCTGCTGCGGCGTAGCGCCTCGCGCAGCAAGTACGACAAGGCCATGGCCTTTCTGCATCGCATTGCCGGCGTCGTCGACCGCCTGCTCAAGCGGCGGCTGACCTTCCTTACCAACGGCTTGGCGAATCGGCTGAATGCGGTGCTGTGCCTGGCAATCGCCGCCACCATGCCGCCGCTGGAGCTGATTCCGTTCGGCAACTCCACTGCCGGCGCGGCGTTGAGCGTGCTGGGGCTGGGGATGATGGCCCGCGACGGCGTGATGATCGTCGTTGCGTTGCTGTTCTTCTTCAGCCTGGCCTATATGGTTTCGCAGCTCTGGCTCTGAATGGCCCGGCCGATTGCATAGCGGCCACTCGACAGCATCCAGATGCTGGGACACACTTGCCACGGATGAGCGCTGCTCATCTGCATATCCATTCCGGTAACGTCACGCCTATCGTTCAGGCCGTGTAGTTCCCGCCACGCAAGGTAGTTCGGCATGCTGGAAATCCGTCACCTGAAGACGCTTCATGCACTTCGGGAAACCGACAGTCTCGTCGAAGCCGCCGAGCGCCTGCATCTGACGCAATCGGCGCTGTCCCATCAGTTCAAGGAACTCGAAGAGCGACTCGGCCTGCAACTGTTCGTGCGCAAGACCCGTCCGGTGCGGTTCACCAGTGCCGGCCTGCGTCTGCTGCAACTGGCGGATCTGATGCTGCCGCAACTGCGCGGTGCCGAGCGTGACCTCGCCCGTCTGGCCGGCGGCACCGCCGGGCGGCTGCACATGGCCATCGAATGTCACAGCTGCTTCCAGTGGTTGATGCCGACCATCGACCAGTTCCGCGATGCCTGGCCCGAGGTCGAACTGGATCTGGCCTCGGGCTTCTCCTTCGCCCCGCTGCCGGCCCTGGCGCGCGGCGATCTGGATCTGGTGGTGACCTCCGACCCGCTGGAACTGCCCGGCATCACCTACGTGCCGCTGTTCACCTACGAGGCCCTGCTGGCGGTGGCGAACCAGCATGCACTGGCCGCGCGGCCGTACATCCGCCCGGAAGACCTGGCCAGCGAGACACTGATCACCTACCCCATCGAACGCGACCGTCTGGATATCTTCACCCGCTTCCTCGAACCGGCCGACATCGAGCCGGCACAGGTACGCACCTCGGAACTCACGGTGATGATGATGCAGCTGGTGGCGTCGGGGCGCGGCGTCTGTTCACTGCCGAACTGGGCACTGCACGAATACAGTTCACGCGGCTACGTCACCGCCAAACGGCTGGGCGACAAGGGGCTGTTCGCCACGTTGTATGCCGGAATCCGCGCCGACATGCTCGATTCGCCCTTCATGCGCGACTTCCTGCTGACCGCCAAGGACACCTCCTTCGCCACGCTCGAGGGTGTCAGTGCCGCGCCGAAGGTGCGCTGACAGCGGGTCAGCGCCGCCGCGCCAGGCATACGCCAAGGCCGATCAACCCAGCTGCCACGCCGCCGATCAACAACCAGCGCTTGTCATCATCCTTCGACGAGCGCCAGCCACCATCGATGCGCCGCTGGCCCAGCGGCGGATGAAAGAGGTTGCCTGACGAGGGCGCCACTCGCTGCGCCCGGCCAAGCGCGAAACCGGTCAGCAGCCCGTTGATGCGATCGAAACCCGGGGTGAGGAAATGTGCCAGGCGCAGCAATGTGGCGGTCGCCCCGACCGACGTGGTGTGGCGCGGATGCAGAGCCAGGCTGACCATGGCATCGGCCACCTGACGCGGATCGAGCAACGGTGGCGGCGGCTGCAACGAGCGCCCGGCATAGTTGCCACCGTCGCGAAAGCCCGGGGTATCGACGATGCCGGGATAAACGTCGCAGATATGAATCCCCGGCCAGGCTCCCAGTTCGCCGCGCAGCGCCTGGGACAGGCCGCGCAGACCGAACTTGCTGGCCGAATAAGCCACCGCGAACGGCTGCGCCAGCCAGCTGCCAACCGACAGCGTATTGATCAGCACACCGCTCTGCTGCTGCTTGAAGTACGGCAGCACCACATGGGCGCCGCGCAGATAACCGAGCAGATCGGTCTGCACCACCTGTTCATGGGCATCCAGTGGCGTCTCGTCGAACGCGCCGACGGCGCCGATGCCGGCATTGTTGATCCACACGTCGATGCGCCCCTGACCGAACTCTGCCGCGGCACTGGCCAGCGCTTCGACCTCATCGCTGTGGGTGACGTCGGTGGGCACCACCAGCACTTCGCCGCCGAGCGCGCGGCATTCATCGGCGGTTTCCGTAAGCGCCTCGACGTCGCGTGCGGCAAGCACCAGTCGTGAACCCTGGCGGGCGAAAGCCTGGGCAGCGGCGCGGCCGATGCCGCTGGACGCGCCAGTCAGCACTACCAGGGCGCCGTAGAGTTTTCCATAGGCCATCGTCGTTCCTCCGCAGTCTGCTGTCGTAGTTAAGCTGACAGCGACGCCGCGCCGAACATTCCCCCCGATGGTCGGCGCGACGCGCAAGGGCGTACTCAGGCCTGAGCGACGCTACCCGCCGCTTCGTCCGCCCAGGGGTCGTAGGTGCCGAAGCTCCACAGATGCCCTTCGATATCGCGGCAGGTGAAGCCACGACCGCCGTAATCCTCGTCCTTGAGTTCGACGACGATCTGCGCCCCGGCCGCCTTGGCCTGGGCGTAGAGCGCATCGGCGCTGTTGACGATCACGTAGATGCCCTGGGTGGATGCGCCGCCAATCTCGTCGGGCTGGCGCAGCTGCTGGCCGTATTCGGAATCCACCACCGGCCCGACCATCAGCATGCCGTTGCCGAAAGCCAGTTGTGCATGGGTGATGCCGACCTGTTCGTCGCGGTACTGGCGCTGGCATTCGAAACCGAAAGCGCGACACAGCCAGTCGATGGCGCTGGCCAGGTCGCGATAGCGCAGGCAGGGGATCAGGCTGGCCGAGGTGTTCTTGCTCTGCTGAGACATACACAGCTCCCATCATGGGCTGCCGAACGGCCGCCCTTCTCCCATGAGAGCCGCAAGGGGGCGATTCAATTCCCTTTCAGAGGCGTTCGCTCAAGCCCAGGCGAATACCCAGCGCGATGAGCATCGAGCCCAGCGCCCGGTCCAGCCACTGGCTTATGGCCGGATTGTCGCGCAGCGCCTGAGTGGCGCGGGCAGCCAGCAGCACCACAATGCACTCGATGATGATCGCCACCACGACCACCAGCACACCGAGAACCAGCAGTTGCAACGGCACGGCGCCATGCTCGGGGCGGACGAACTGAGGCAGAAATGCCATGAAGAAGATCGCCGCCTTGGGATTCAGCAGATCGACCAGCACGCCCTGGCGATAGGCCTTCCACGCGGATGCCCGCGGCGCCGCCTTGAGGGCCAGAGCGGTTCCGCTACCGGCCGAGCGCAGGGCCTGATAGCCGAGATAGAGCAAATAGGCGGCACCGACGTACTTGACCACCGTAAACGCCAGGGCGGAGGTGGCGAGGATGGCCGAGATGCCCAGCGCGGCGAACGCCACATGCACCAGCGCACCGCTGCATACGCCACAGGCGGAAATCATGCCGATGCGGCGGCCGCCACTCAGGGTGCGCGAAATCACGTAGAGCAGATCCGGCCCCGGTGACAGGTTCAGCGCCAGCGCCGCCGAGAAGAACACCAGCCAGAATACGGGATCACTCATCGCTCCATCTCCATCTACACGCCCGAACCGAGGCCGCCACTCAAGAGATCAGACTTTAGAGAGAAGCCCTTCCGGCTACCAGAAGATTCTCTAACCGCTTTTCGTCGGGAAGCTGACACCAATTTTAACTTTTGACTTTTTTTTGTCGCAAAGCTGAACTACTTTCTATTGCCAGACGGGACCGCTCTCTGCGCGTCACGCAATCAAGGACTGCCCATCAACATTCAGCAAAGGACATGCGAATGAAAGACGATGTCGCGCCGGCTTTCCAGCCCGCCCAATTCCGCATAACGCTTCTCTCTGCCAGCAAGCTGCTCGACAGTACGCTACGCCAGCACCTGTACGACTGCCCCAGCTGCACACTGGTCCATATGGTCACGCCACGACCGGAGCAAATCGATTCGGCACTGGTGCTGCTGGATGTCGCCAGCTACGACCGTAACGATTGCGTGCACCTGCTCCGCCAGCTCGGCGACACACCGGTCGCGCTGATCAACGCCCAGCCCGATCAGGCGCGCAGGCTGGTCGAAACACATCCCTGGATTCGCGGGGTCTTCTACCGCGCGACGCCGCGCGCCATGTTCGTCCGCGGTATTCAGACCATGCTCGCTGGAGGCGACTGGCTACCGAGAGAACTGATGGAAACGCTGCTCTGTCGCTACCGGCAACTCAGCAACGCACATCAGGTCATCGACGAGCTGACCCTGCGCGAAAAGCAGATTCTCGCGCTCGCCGGCCAAGGCCTGTCCAACGCGGCCATCGGCGAAAGGCTGCACCTGAGCATCCACACCATCAAGAGCCATGTGCACAACGCACTGCGCAAGCTCGGCGCCAGCAATCGCGCCCAGGGTGCCTCGCTGGTGCTGGCCCACGTTGGTGAGGCGGTGTCGTGAAACGCACCGCCGCGCTGCTTCTGCTGCTGTTGAGCCTGACCGCTCAGGCCGACGAAGCCGAGCTGCAAGGGTTCATCACCAACAACACGGTTTCCCGCTCCGGTCACGAGTTCTACCTGCGCTTCTGCGAGCGCCTGAACGACATCAGCGCCCTGGACTTCAATCTTGCCATCAAGGAGAGGCCCTCGGCGCGCTGGGGCGTTCTGGTCTGGGTGGAGCACGAGAACCAGACCCTGTATCGCCGCTTCCTGCAGCCCAACGTGGCGGACATGAAGGAGCCTGCCTACGAGGCTGCCGATTTCGTCGTGCAGGAAATCAACCGGCGCAAGATCGAAGCGTTGTTCGAAGACAACATTGACATGGCCAAGGACGAACTATGAAACAGCACATTCACAAGGCGCTCGGCACGCTGCTCGCCAGCCTGCTGCTCAGCGCTGGCGCCAGCGCCACCGAGCTGGTGTACACCCCGATCAACCCCTCCTTCGGCGGCAGCCCGCTCAATGGTGCCTGGCTGCTGGGCAATGCGCAGGCGCAGAACGACAAGAAGGACCCGGATGCGCTGGATCGCTCGTCGTTACTAGGCAACCAGTCCGCGCTGGATCGTTTCACCAGCCAGCTGGAGTCACGACTGCTGGGCGATCTGCTCAGCGGTGTGACCGATGGCAAGACCGGCACCGTGACCACCGACGATTTCATCGTGCGCGTCTACAACGGCGACGCCGGCATGTTGATCGTGGAAATCACCGACCGACTCACCGGCGAAATGTCCGAAATCATCGTCGGTCAGAACTGACCCTTCAAGGAGAAACAAAGGCCATGAGAAGCCTATTCGTAGCCATAGGGATGATGGCTGTATTGCAGGGCTGCGCCGTTCGCGAGCCCATGTCTGCCGATCAGCACCCGCCAACCCTGACTCCACGCACCTCGACCTACCAGGACCTGCTGGCGCTACCACGCCCGAAAGGCCCGCTGGTGGCCGCGGTGTACGGCTTTCGCGACCAGACCGGCCAGTACAAGCCCACTCCGGCCAGTTCCTTCTCCACCGCGGTGACCCAGGGCGCGGCCAGCATGCTGGTCGATGCCATGCAGGCCAGCGGCTGGTTCGTGGTGCTCGAGCGTGAAGGTCTGCAGAACGTGCTGACCGAGCGCAAGATCATCCGCGCCTCGCAGGCCAAGCCGGACGTGGCACCCAATATCCAATCCGAGCTGCCGTCGCTGCTGGCGGCCAACATCATCATGGAAGGTGCCATCGTCGCCTACGAGACCAACGTGCGCAGTGGCGGCCAGGGTGCGCGCTATCTGGGCATCGGACTGTCGCAGGAATATCGCGTCGATCAGGTCACGGTGAACCTGCGGGCCATCGACGTGCGCAGCGGCAGGGTGCTGTCGAACGTGATGACCACCAAGACGATCTTCTCCGTCGGCCGTAGCGCCAACGTCTACAAGTTCATCGAGTTCAAGGAACTGCTCGAAGCGGAGGCCGGTTACACCACCAACGAGCCGGCCCAGCTCTGCGTGCTCTCGGCGATCGAGGCTGCCGTGGCGCACCTGATCGCCCAGGGCGTCGACCGGCGCCTCTGGCAGACCGCCGAAGGCAGCGGTGGCGAGCATCCGGCGCTGAGCAAGTACCTGAGCAAACTGGACTGATCCGAGTCGTCGGCGCAACGCCGACGACGCTTCAGCGTTCCTCCAATCTCCCTTTCCGGCTGACGGCAAGCTTCATGGCGATGCCGTCTGTACGGCCGTGCGCCATCAGCTATCGGGCAGTGCCCCCGGATGCAGCAGCCTGTATCGCCAATCGCCGCCCCCTACGCACCGGATCGCAACATTTTCAATCATTGGATGGATGTTCGCCGCCCCGATTAGGGGCAAGTATGTCGACACCAGAGCCCATCAGGACAGGACGCCATGACTCGCTCGCAACGGATTGCGCATGACCTGCTGCTACCGGCAGTTCTGCTACTGGCTACTGCCAGCCACGCCGATATCCCCGTCTCGATCGATCTTGCCCCCAACGAACTGGCCTACCTCACGGCTGATCCGTCCGCCCATGCCGACATCAGCGGCCAGGGCGCCGTGGCGCTGGTCCAGCAGTCCGGCGAGAGCATGACCGGCCGCATCGCCCAGACCGGCTCCGAGCTGGAGGCCTACATCATCCAGAGCGGTTACGCCAACGGCGCCAGCATCGAGCAGATCGGGCAAGGCAACGCGGCGCTGATCAGCCAGAACGGCTTCGACAACGACGCCCACATCGAACAGACCGGCTCGGACAACCGCGCCGCCATCGCACAGCAGGGCTCGAGCAATCGAGCCCTCATCGAACAGACCGGCAGCGGGCATAGCAGCAATGTCAGCCAGAGCGGCCGAGGTCTGACGGTAGTGGTTCGCCAGTACCGCTAATCCCAAGGAAATACCGCTGTACTTAAAACATCCATGGAGTGACAAAAATGTTTAAGTTCAAACCTCTTGTAGCAGCCATTCTGACCGTCGCCACTGCCCAGGCCTTTGCCGCCGAGAACACCTCGGAGCAGAACCAGCACGGCATCAACAACAACGCAGAAGTGCTGCAAAGCGGCGGTTCGGGCAACTTCGCCACACAAAACCAGAGCGGTTTCAGCAACGACGCGATGGTCGAGCAAGCCAACGCGCAGGCCACCACCGCCACCCAGACCCAGACCGGCAACTTCAACAATGCCGAATCCCGCCAGAGCGGCGCGCTGATGACCGGCTCGACCCAGACCCAGAGCGGCTGGGGCAATGATGCACTGGTAGAGCAGACCGGTACCTACAAGACTGGCGCCACGCAGAACCAGAAAGGCGTTGCCAACGTCGCCGAGACCTTCCAGGCCGGCGCGACCATGGCCAACGCCACCACCAACCAGGACGGCAAGGACAACTACGGCCTGATCACCCAGACCGCCACCTTTGGCAGCCAGGCGGTGGTGAACCAGAACGGCGACCTGAACAACGCCAGCATCACCCAGCTCCTCAGCAACAACGACCGCGCAACCATCACCCAGCAAGGCGTCGACAACGATGCGCATGTCACCCAGATCCTCAGCAGCGGCTCCATTGCCGAAGTCGAGCAGAGCGGCTGGCGCAACGACGCCATGGTTTCGCAGACCGGCGTGCTGCACGAGGCTTACGTCAAGTCCGACGGCAGCAACAACAGCGTCGACGTCGACCAGAGCGGCAATGCGCAGAACGCCTTCGTCCTGCAGCACGGCGTCGGCAACGACTCCAGCATCGTGCAGACCAACGGCTGGCTCGGTGGCAACAACACCGCCACTACCGAGCAGTCAGGTATCGGCAACGAAGCCGACGTGTACCAGGACGGCCGCAACCAGACTGCCAAGACCATCCAGGAAGGTGGCTTCAACGTTGCCTCCGTGGAGCAGCAGGGTCGTGGCAACGATCTGCACTTCCACCAGGACGGTACCGGTAACGAGCTGAACGCCGTGCAGCATGGTACCGACAACGAAATCGTCGGCGTCAGCTATGGCTGGGGCAACAGTGCCGATCTCGAACAGGACGGCCGCGACAACCTGGCCACCGTTCGCCAGGAAGGCTCGCTCAACGACGTGATGCTGAGCCAGAGCGGCGCCGATCATCTGATCAAGGTGACTCAGAACGGTGTCGGCAACGAAGCCATCGCCAGCCAGGCCGGCTACGGCAATGCGGCCTACATCAACCAGAGCGGCTGGAACAACACCGCCCTGGTCACCCAGCAGTAAGCTCGTGCTACACCCGACTGCCGGCGCCCTGCCGGCAGTCGCGCTTCCTCTCTGCGCGATTCCCGTCCCGCACTTTGCCTTGGCCAGTCGGCGCACCGTTTCGGTGGCGAGCCTGGCGATCGGCCATCGCAGCGCCCCAAACTGAAGCAAGCTGACGCATCGGTCAGGTCACGCCAACGCGCTCACCTCCCACCCGACGGCCCGGCCATCCGCGAACCTCCTTCATTCGATAAAAATAAATCCTTTTTTATCAAACATTTATCCTTAACTACAATGAAATATCCGGTATTGGCGCGACGCTTGCTATGTGACCAAAGCCTGACCGCTTGGACAACTTACAAGCTCATTCAAATGCCAATACGGAGACACACTCAATGAAGCGCAGCCTGACCACCGCAGCCCTCGCGGCCGGGTTCATCCTCAGCAGCCAAGCCATGGCCAGCCCAATGTTCTGGCAGAACAACAGCCTCACCTACCTGTACGGCAAGAACTTCGCAGTCGATTCGGGCCAGGATGGCCGCGAAGCCGCCATCCAGCAGACCATCACCTTCGAACATGCCAGCGGCTGGACCTGGGGCGACATGTTCCTGTTCGTCGACCACAAGTGGTTCAACGGCCACTCGGGCAAGGACGGCCGCACCTACTACGGCGAATTCAGCCCACGCCTGTCGCTGAGCAAGATCAGTGGTGCGGACCTGTCCTTCGGTCCGGTCAAGGATGTGCTGATCTCCGCGACCTACGAACGCGGCGAAGGGCGCAACCGCAACTATCTGCTCGGCCCGGCCGTCGACCTGGCCGTTCCCGGTTTCGATCGCCTGGCCATCAATACCTACTACCGCGAGCCCGACGGCATCACCGGCAAGCCGGGCGGCCAGTGGCAGATCACCCCGACCTGGGCCATCACCATTCCGGTCGGCAAATCCGACATCCTGCTCGACGGCTACATCGACTGGGTGGTCAACGACGCCGGCTCCAAGTCCAAGGGCGACTACCTCGCCAAGAACTTCCACTTCAACCCGCAGGTCAAGTACGACCTGGGCAAGGCCCTGGACTACACGCCCGGCAAGCTCTATGTCGGTATCGAATACGACTACTGGTCGAACAAGTACGGCATCGAGGACAGCAGCGCCTTCAACACCGACAACAACGTCACCAACTTCATCGTCAAAGCGCACTTCTGATGCGCCTCGCCGCCCGCAAACCGGGCGGCACTCGTTCGGTGCCAGTCGCGATCCTGGCCGCCACAAGCGCAACGGCTGCATCGAACAGCGAAACTCGTGCAGAATCAGCTCGGCTCGACCATCACCCCGGGCGGTCCGACGGCATTTCCCGGGGCTGCGAGGCGAATGAACGCAGCGCATAGGCCATCATCCTCAACACGCAGCAGGCCCGCCCCGCATAGTGGAGCAGGCCAACCGCCAGCGCGCTCACGGACAGGGAACATGGACAAGAACAACGCACCCCAGCCGCTCTACACCGCCCAGGGCAAGCCCGCCGGCCGCATTCGGCAGAAGAACGAGGAAACCATCCTCGCGGCGGCCGCCGAAGAGTTCGCCCGCTACGGCTTCAAAGGCACCAGCATGAACGCCATCGCCACCCGCGCCGGGCTGCCCAAGGCCAACGTGCACTATTACTTCAACAGCAAGCTGGGGCTGTATGTCGAGGTCATGCGGCATATCCTCGAACTCTGGGATACCGCCTTCGACGACGTGACCGTCGACGATGACCCGGCCATTGCCCTGGCCGAGTACATCCGCATCAAGATGGAATTCTCGCGACGCCACCCACAGGCCTCGAAGATCTTCGCCATGGAAGTCATCAGCGGCTGCGAGTGCCTCTCCGAGCACTTCAACCAGGATTACCGCAACTGGTTCCGTGGCCGTGCCGCGGTGTTCGATGCCTGGATCGCCGCCGGCAAGATGGACCCGGTCGACCCCATGCACCTGATCTTCATGATCTGGAGCAGCACCCAACACTATGCCGACTTCTCCGATCAGATCCGCCGTATCAACGGCAAGCGCATGACTCGCGCCGATTTCGCCCACGCCAGCGACAACCTGATCGCCATCATCCTCAAGGGCTGCGGACTGACCCCGCCGCCACCCGCGGATCGCTGACCGACCGTGGCCCGCAAGCTGCGCATCCACTCCCCGGCCATCCACTACTTCGACATGGTGCGGCGCTGCCAGTCGATTCGCGAGGCGTCGCGCCGGCTCAACGTCGCGTCGTCGGCGGTGAACCGGCAGATTCTCAAGCTCGAAGACGAGATCGGCGCGCCCCTGTTCGAACGCCTGCCCGGCGGGTTGCGGCTGACCGCCGCCGGCGAGATATTCGCCCGCCATGTCATCGTCGTATTGCAGGACGCCGAGCGTGTGCGCTCCGAACTGGACGCGCTGCAGGGCCTGCGCACCGGCCATGTGGAGATCGCCACGGTCTCCGGCGTCACCACCGACCTGCTGCCCGGTGTGCTGGAGCGGCTGCGCGAGCGGTATCCACGAGTCACCGTGGGCGTCACCAGCCTCGGCTCGCAGGCGATTCCCGAGGCTGTCATCAGTGGCCAGGCGGACATCGGCCTGGCCTTCGCCCTGCCGCGTACCGCAGATTTGCAGCAGCTGGGCGTCGGCCACTTCCGCCTTGGCGCCATCGTGCCTCCCGTACACCCGCTGGCCGAGCGCGCCGAGGTGAGCTTCGCTACCTGCGCCGAGTATCCGCTGATCCTGGCCAAGAGCGATCTGTCCATCCATCACCTGCTGGCGCCGCTGCTGGCGCGCACCCGACCGCGGCACAAGGCGCCGCTGGAAACCAGCTCCGTGGAGCTGGCCCTGCAGATGGCCAAGCGCGGTGCCGGGGTCGCCTTCCAGACGCGCATCGGCATCGAAGCCGAGCTGGCCGGCGGCACGCTGGTGCACGTACCGCTGAACGATGGCGGCGCCGTATTCAGCGACCTCGGCGTGTACGTACGCAGTTCGCGTTACCTGCCGGTCGCGGTGGATGCCTTCGTTCGTGCCCTGAGCGAACAGATCGGCGAGCGCGAAGCGGCTCAGGGCAACCGATCGCCGAGCGGCCACAGCGTCGAAACCACGGCGCGCTGAACATCCGCGGAAGATTTCGCTCTATTGTGCGAAGCCACTATCCCGGAGTTGCCATTGAAATCGTCACGACTGCTGGCCATACCTGCCGCGTTGCTGCTGTCCCTGCATGCCCTCCCTTCCCTCGCCGCCAGTGGCACGCCGCTCGGCTGGGTGGAGCGTGGCAAGGTGCTTCCCGAGGAAGTCACGGTGAAGTTCAAGCTCGACACCGGCGCGCTGACTTCGTCGATGCATGCCGAAGACATCGAGTATTTCGAGCGGGACGGTGAAGAATGGGTCCGCTTCGATCTGGACCTCAAGGACGTCAAACGGGACAAGCTGGTCGAGTCGCGCATCGAGCGCAAACTGCACCGTGAACTGACCGTCCGTGGCGCCGGCGGCAAAGAGGATCGACCGGTCGTGCTGATGAAGGTGTGCATCGGCGATCGCCTGCTCGAGGAGCAGTTCTCGCTCAGGGACCGCGATGAAATGCACTACCCCGTACTGCTCGGCCGCCGCACCCTGGAAAAGCTCGGCCCGGTCGACTCGGCGCGCACGTTCACCATCGAGCCCAGCTGCGAAGAACTGGCAACTCGTTGACCCGCGGCGCACGCTGAACCACCGCGGCGAGTAGGCCCCGCTGTGCATTGCGCTGCTGGCCGCCCAGCGAAGCCTCGCAGTTGGCCAGCAAGTGCCACCACTACCCTGGCCGAGCCACATGAACGGCACCGACCGAGGGCTGTCGAGATGAGCGAGGGCTGGCGAGTTGCCGCCCCACCAGTCATCGCCAGGAGGAGAGCACGCCTATGCAGCCCTACGCCAAATTCGGCGCAATGATTGCCACCTCGACGTTGGTCATGTTCGGTCTGATGTACCTGAACGTGTTCCAGACCGACCACATCCTGTTCAGCGAAACCCGCGCCTACATGGCACTGATCATGGGTGCGACCATGGCGATCATCATGCTGGCGTTCATGCTGAAGATGTATCCGCGGCGTGGGGTGAACATCGCCATCTTCGCCGGTAGCGCGCTGATTTTTGCGGTGTCCTTGTGGCTGGTGCGCAGCCAGGCGACGGTGGATCAGGTGTCGTGGATGAAGGCGATGATTCCTCATCATTCCATCGCCATCCTCACCAGTGAGCGAGCGGATATCCAGGACCCGCGGGTAAGGGAGCTGGCGGACAGCATCATCGAGGCGCAACGCCGGGAAATCGGCGAGATGAAAATGCTGATCGAGGAGCTCCAAGCGCGCCCCTGATACTGTGCTCAGTCCACCTCACGGGCTTGCATGGCCTGGATCTGGTGGGCTAAAGCGGAGCACGGCGTCGATATGCCATAGGTTGGACTGAGGTGCATAACACCGAAGCCCAACATGCACGGAGACGATGCACGGTCCCCGCCGCCCTTCGTCGCTCACCACAACCTACACACCTATACACCGGAGCTCAGCGGACGAACACCAGCGCCTTCAGGCCGCTGTCGGGATTCACATCAGGGAATTCCGGAGGGTTGTCCAGGCGCCGCTCGAAGCGCAACTGCGGGGCTTCGGCGGCCATGCCCTCGACCAGGAAGGCCGGAGCGACGTCCGGATCATTGACGCAGGCCAGCACCTGTCCATCGGCCGCGAGCAGTTCCGGCAAGCGGCGCAGGATCTTCCGGTAATCGCGGCTCAGTGCGAAGCTGCCCTTCTGGAACGACGGTGGATCGATGATGATCAGATCGTAGGGCCCAAGCTTCTTCACCTTGCCCCAGGACTTGAACAGCTCGTGGGCGAGAAAACTCACCCGGTCCAGATCGTGCCGGTTGAGCCGATGGTTCTCGCGCCCGCGGCTCAGCGCCGCGCTGGCCATGTCCAGATTCACCACATGCTCGGCGCCGCCGGCCAGCGCCGCGACCGAGAAGCCGCAGGTATAGGCGAACAGGTTCAGCACACGCTTGCCACATGCCTGCTCCTGCACCCAGCGGCGGCCGTAGCGCATGTCGAAGAACAGACCGTTGTTCTGCTTGCGGCCCAGGTCCAGCTTGTAGCGCAACCCGTTCTCGTCGATCAGCCACTCGTCCAGCGGCTCGCCGAGAAGCAGCTCGGTCGGGCTGTCCGGCAGGTAGCGGTGCTGCAGCAACAGGGTATGCGCCCGGCTGCGCCGCCAGGCCAGTGACTCGCTCAACGCCAGCAGCATTCGCTGCAACGCCGCCCGGTCCGCCGCGGCCGGTTCGCGGAACAATGCGACCAGCACCACGCCCTGCAACCAGTCGACGGTGATCTGTTCGAGCCCCTGCCAGCAGCGACCGCGACCATGGAACAACCGGCGGGTTTCGCTGGGGGCCGGGTCGAGGCCGCGAAGCAGGTGCTGTTGCAGGATGGCGAGCGCGTCGGCGTGCATGGGCATATTCGGTCGGGCGTGGGGCGCGGCATTCTAGCAGCGCCGGCCGACCGTTGCGGCAAAGCGTCGCGCGGCTCGCCGCACGCGCGCAGAAGCGGACGATCCGCCGGCACGGCAGCGCAGGCTGGCGCTACCCGTGTCACAACGGCCATCGGCGACGGAAACGAGCGTTTCGCCCGGCAGACGGCTAGGTTGCAAGCCTTCAATCACAACATCCAATGAGAACGATTAGTATTTGAAATAGCATTTGCTATTGCATAAGATGCAGCCGCCTTCAGCCACCCAAGCGCGCGATGCATATGGATGCAGCTCGACAATCGAAAGCCGCCGTGCACCTGGCCATGCTCATCAACATGCTGTCGATCGGCAGCCTGATGATGGTGATGCCGCTCGGTCCGGATTTCGTTCGCGCGCTGGGCATGCAGGCCAGCCATGTCGGTTATATCGCCGGCGGCGCCACCCTGGCATCGGCCCTCAGCGCGGCGCTGACTGCCGCCTGGCTCGACCGCCTGGACCGCAAGCGGACCCTGGTCACCCTATTGACGCTGCGCTTCGCCCTGCTGCTGAGCTGCGCGCTGGCCAGCGACCCCACACAGCTGATTGGTCTGTTCGTACTGTCCGGCCTGGTGTCGGGGCCGATGGGGGCGGTGCTGATGGCGGCCATGCTCGACCTGATTCCGCCGGCCGAACGCGGGCGCCGACTCGCCTACGTCGCCATGGGCTATTCGCTGGCGGCCATCGTGGTGACGCCCGTGGCGCTGGAACTGGCCGCGCGCGGCGGCTGGCAAGCCCCCTTCGTATTGTTCGGCGCAGCCGGAGTGCTGCTCGCCGTGCTTTGCCAGCTGTCCTTTCCCGCACCGCCGCCGCATGCCCGCGCGGCCGGTAGCATCCGGCCGCTGCTGCGCTCGCCGCTGTGCCTGGGCGCACTGGCCATCGTCGCGCTGCAGATGTTCGGCCACTTCCTGCTGGTGCCGCATTTCTCCAACTACTTCCAGTTCAACCTCGCCTTTGCGCGCGAGCACATCGGCCTGCTCTACCTCTGCGGCGGCCTCGCCAGCCTGGCGGCGATGCACCTGGGCGGCGTGCTGATCGACCGCGGCAACGCGGTGGCGGTCGTCCTGTTCAGCAGCGGTCTGCTGGCGGCCATCACCCTGCTCGGTTTCGCGCTGATGCCGGGGCTTTCGCTGTTTCTGGTGTTCACGCTGTTCATGGCGCTGGGGGCGGTGCGCACCAGCAGCACCCTCACCATCGCCGCCGGCATTCCGCAGCCCCAGCAGCGTGCGGCCTTCATGGCCCTGCAGAGCACCGTTTCGAACGTCGCCTGCGGTCTCGGCAGCCTGTTCTCGGCGGCCTACCTGGGCTCTGGCCCCGGTGGACGCCTGATCGGCTTCGACGATCTGGCCTGGTTGTATGCCGGCACCGGAACAGCCGCCGGTATCGGCGTGTTGTGGCTGCTGCGCGGCCTCGGGCGGCGCGACGCCGCCAGCGACGCAAAAACACAAGGCGGGACACAACCTGCCGGGGAATCGTGATCAGTTCTGCAACCAATCGGCAATGGAGTCTGCAATGCAACCTGTACGAACAATCAGCCGCCCGCGGCACCTGTCCCTGACCCTGCTCGGCAGCCTGCTGCCGTTCGCGGCGCTGGCCGACACCCCGGCTACCACCCTGGAAACCCAGGTCATCACCGCCACCCAAACCGCCCACAGCGAACTCAGCGCACCGGCCAGCGTGTCGGTGGTGACCCGCGACGAGCTGAACAGATACCCCGTCTACAACCTCGCCGACGCGGTGAAGTACCTGCCCGGCGTGCACATCAGCCCGTCCTCCACCTACGGTCGCAAGGAAATCAAGCTGCGCGGGATGGATTCGGACTACACCCTACTGCTGGTCAACGGCCGCCGGGTGAATTCCCGCGAGGCGCTGACCTCCAACTACGCCAACGACTTCGACCTGTCGTCGATCCCCATGGCCGCCATCGAGCGCATCGAGGTGATCCGCGGGCCGATGTCCTCGCTATATGGCGCCGATGCCCTGGGCGGCGTGGTCAACGTGATTCTGCGCCAGCCGACGGACAAGACCGAAGCCGGCATCGCCTACGGCTACGAACACCCGACCGAAGGCGACTCCGGCGACAGCCACAAGGCCAGCGGCTACCTCAGTGGCGCGCTGATCGACAACAAGCTGCGCGGCAACCTGATCGTCGAAACCACCGACCAGGCGGCCTGGGGCTCCGAGCAGACCGTCTTCGCCAACACCGATGCGCTCGAGAAACGCCAGAACGGCAGCGCCTTCGGCACCCTCAGCTGGCTGCTGGACGAGCGCCAGAGCATCGACCTGGACATGAGCTACCGCAGCGACGACCGCAAGGCGATCTGGAACAACTCCGGCGTATCCTTCCCCACCAACATCCAGGAAATGGACCGCTGGACCCTGGGCCTGGCGCACAACGGCAACTGGGATGGCTTCAACACCCGCCTGCGCTACTACTACGAAGACGTCGACCTGCTGGACGACTCCGAGATCATGACCGACCTGCGGGGCGTTAAGGGCGACGTGCAGCAGAAGAACCACACCGTCGACGGCCAGGTCAGCGCCTTCCTCGGCAACCACTTGCTCACCTTCGGCGGCGAGTTCCGCCGCATCGAACTGTCACACAACCAGAACCTGGGTTCGGATACCGAAGTCGACCAGAAGGCCATCTACCTGCAGGACGAATTCTCCATCGGCCGGCTCGACGTCACCCTGGGCGGTCGCTGGGACGATCACGACGGCTTCGGTGGCGAGTTCAGCCCGCGCGCCTACGGTGTCTACAACCTGACCGACAACTGGGTGATCAAGGGCGGCGCCGGCAAGTCCTTCAAGGCACCGAGCATCTATCAGTTCGACGAAACCTACGGCGTGCTGGCCTGCCGCGGCAGGTGCACCCTGGTCGGCAACCCCGACCTGAAACCGGAAACCGCCACCAGCTACGAGCTCGGCACGCTCTACCAAGACGAGCGCATGGAGGCCGGCATCATGTTCTTCGATAACGAGATCGAGGACATGATCTACACCGACAGCTGGCGTGCCGGTTACATGCCGAGCGAGATGACCTACACCAACGTCGACAAGGCGCGGGTCAGGGGCTACGAGCTGCAGGGCCGCTACGCCGTCAACGATGCCGTCGGCCTGCGCGCCAACTACACCTATGCGGACGCCGAGAACCGCGAAACCGACGAGCCCCTGCGCAACACGCCGCAGCACATGGCCAACATCGGCCTCGACTGGCAGGCCCTGGACAATCTCGCCCTGAACCTGGACTACCAGTACACCGGCAGCCAGTACGTCTACGTCTCGGCCGCCCAACCGGAAGTCGAGACCGGTGCCTTCCACACCGTCAGCCTCGGCGCCCGTTACAAGGCCACTCGGGAGCTGACGCTCAACGGCGGCCTCAACAACCTGACCAACGAAAAACGCGACGACGTCGCCCAGTCGATCGACAACATCCTCATGGGTCGCACGCTGTTCGTCGGCTTCAGCTACGACATCTGATCCGCCCATGCCCGGCGGCGCGAACCGCCGGGTGCAACCGGAGCGCTGCACATGAACCATGCCACGCACTGATCACGCCATGCCGGCCCAGCAGAAGGCCGTCCTCGCCGGCGCGGGCGGCCTGTTGCTGTTACTGCTGGCGCTATCGCTGGCCACCGGCGCCGGCGTGTATGGCGCCGACGCGGTATTCGGCTATCTGCTCGGGCAGCCGGAGCGCCTGGCCGACGACAAGCTCGCCATGGTCGTCGACACCCTGCGCCTGCCGCGCACCCTTGCGGCGCTGGTGGTCGGCGGCAGCCTGGCGATCGCCGCCTCGCTGCTGCAGAGCGCCACGCGCAATCCCCTGGCCGAGCCCGGCCTGCTCGGGGTGAACGCCGGCGCGGTGCTCGGACTGGTGATCGGCCTGATCCATTTCGGCGTCGAATCCACCCAGGGCTATCTGCTCTGGTCCGGCCTCGGCGCCCTGCTGGGCAACCTGATCGTACTGGGCGTCGGCCTGATGCTCGGCCAGGCCAGCCCGCTCAAGCTGATCCTCGCCGGCGTGGCGCTGGGTGCCATCTTCGGCGGGTTGGCCAACTTCATGCTGCTGTCCACCCGCGTGGCGCTGGAGCAGTTCCGTTTCTGGAACCTGGGCTCGCTGTCGGCCTCGCGCCTGGATGCCGTCGCCACGGTCAGCCCGCTCGCCGTGCTCGGCCTGCTGCTGGCGGCGTTCCTCTGCCGCCAGCTGACCCTGATGCAGATGGGCGACAGCCAGGCCCGTGCGCTGGGCATCCACACCACCTGGGTGCGCCTCGGCGTGCTGACGGCCTCGACCCTGCTGACCGCCTGCGCCATCTCCCTGGCCGGCCCGGTGGGCTTTCTCGGCTTTCTTGCGGCCTACTGCGCGCGGCTCGTCGAGCCGGTGGCGCTGCTGCGTCAGCTGTTGTTCTCGACACTGTTCGGCATGCTCTTCCTGCTCGCCGCCGATGTGCTCGCGCGCTGGCTGATCCAGCCCTTCGAATTGCCGGTCGGCACGCTGCTGGCGGCGCTCGGCGCGCCGGCGTTGATCGCCATCGTGTTGCGCGGCGGCTTCCGTGCCCTACTGACGGTGAGATAGCCCGATGACGACCCTACCCTCCCCCTCCGGCGTCTGGGCGCTGCGCATCGGCGCTCTGAGCCTGCTGCTGCATCGCCGCACCTGGCTGGTCTCGCTGACGCTGCTGGCATTGCTCGCCACCCTGACGGTGCTGGCCATCAGCCTCGGCAGCGGCAACCTTGGCCTGCGCGACGTGCTCACCACCCTGGCCGGCCATGGCAGCAAGCTGCAGGAGATCATGGTGTTCAAGATCCGCCTGCCGCGCGTCGCCGCCGCAATCGTCGCCGGGCTGGCGATGGGCATGGCCGGCTGCCTGATCCAGACCCTGGTGCGCAACCGCCTGGCCACGCCAGACATGATCGGCGTCAACGAGGGCGCCTCGCTGGCGGTGGTCGCCTTCGCCCTCTACCTCACCCTCGGCAACTGGCCCTGGTGGGCGTCGCCGCTCGGCGCCGTGCTGGCCGCCGCCGCGCTGTTCGTCCTGTGCCGGCGCCCCGGCGAGCAGGGCTACCTGTTCATCGTCATCGGTATCGCGCTGTCCGAACTACTCGGCGCCATCGGTGACTTCGCCATGTCGACCCAGCCTTTGGTGCACCTGGGCAGCATCTACCTGTGGACCATGGGCCACTTCGCCGGTGTCAGTTACCAGACGGTCAGCCCCATCGCGCTGCTGCTGGTGCTGCTCTGCCCGCTGATGGCGCTGCTCAACCGCCCGCTGGCGCTGCTGCGCTTCGGCGACGCCACCGCGCAGAACCTCGGCATCCGCGTAGCGGCGATCCAGCTCGGCGTGCTCGCGCTGGCGATCCTGGTGGCGGCGCTGGGCACGGCGATCGGCGGGCCGGTGGTGTTCATCGCCATGGCCGCACCGATCCTGGCGTCCTGGCTGGCCCGCGATAATCTCGCGCCGATCTGGCTGTCGGCCCTATGCGGCGCGGTGCTGCTGCTCGGTAGCGACACACTGGTGCGCGTGCTCGCCCAGCCCGAAGAAATCCCCACCGGAATCATGACGCGCCTGCTCGGCGGCATCCTGCTGCTCGGCCTCTTGATCAAGGACAGACGAGGAGCCGATTGATGACTGCCCTGCGTGCAGAAAACCTGCATTTCGCCTACCAGGACAAGGTGGTGCTCGACGACCTGTCCTTCAGCCTGCCCCGCGGCAAGCTGATCGGCATCGTCGGCCCCAACGGCAGCGGCAAGTCGACTCTGCTCAAACTGCTCGCCCGCCAGCTGCCGCTGCAGCGCGGCACGGTGGAGGTTCACGGCAAGCCGCTGGGCCACTATTCGCTCAAGGCGCTGGCGCGCGAGCTGGCCTTCCTGCCGCAGCGGCCGGTGCTGGCCGAGGGCATCCGCGTCGAACAACTGGTGCAGTACGGCCGCCATCCGCACCAGGGCTGGTTCAACCAGTGGAGCGCCGAAGACGCCCGCCAGGTGGCGCGCGCCCGCGAGGCGATGCAGCTCGATGCCATCTGGCAGCGCAACGCCGCCTCGCTCTCCGGAGGCCAGGCGCAGCGGGTCTGGCTGGGCATGATCCTGGCGCAGGACACCGACCTGATCCTGCTCGACGAACCCACCAGTGCGCTGGACATCGGCCATCAGGCCGAGGTGATGGAAGCCGTGCACAGCATCGCCGCCGCCGGGCGCACGGTGCTCATCGTGATTCACGACCTGGGCATCGCCGCGCGCTACTGCGACGAGCTGATCGCCCTGGCCGACGGCCGCATCCAGGCCATGGGCCCCGCCCGCGAGGTGATGACCAAGGCGCTGGTGGACCGCCTCTACGACACCGACGTCGACATCCTCCACGCCCCCGGCGATGGCGCCCCGGTCATCGTGCCGCGTCGCCGCCGGGCCCTGGCCGCGCATACCGAGGCACTGCTCGAACACACCGAAAAGGAAGCTACGCCATGATGCCCACGATTTCCCGGCGCCTCGCCGCCACCTTACTGGCCGGCCTGCTCGCCCTGCCCGCCATGGCCGAAACCCGCCAGGTCCAAGACGCCTTCGGCAATACGGTAAGCGTTCCCGCCGCACCCAAACGCGTCATCACCCTCAGCGAGATCGACCTGGACACCGCACTGGCGCTCGGCGTCACCCCGGTCGGCACCATCAATGGCCGTGGCCAGGCGGCACCGCCACGTTACCTGGACGGCAGGCTCCCGGCCGGGATCGAGGTGGTCGGCGACATCGACAATCCCAACCTGGAAACCCTGCTGGAACTGGAGCCCGACCTGATCCTCACCGGCCCGGTCAAGCCCGAGCAGCTGGCGATCCTCAACGAGATCGCGCCCACGGTGATCACCTTCAACTGGGCGCGGCCCTGGCAGGAAAGCATGCAGCGCACCGCCCAGGCACTGAACCGCAAGGCCGAGGCCAAGGCCGTGCTGGAGCGCTACTGGGCGCGTATCGAAGAGGCACGCAAGCGCCTCGCGGACCATCAGGGCGAGACGCTGAGCATCGTGCGCTGGAACCCCAAGGGCCCGTCGTACATGTTCCTCGACGCCTTCTCCAGCTCGGTGGTCGAGGACATCGGCCTGGTCCGTCCGCCGCATCAGCAGGACCCCGGGCATACCCACTCGATGGCCCTGAGCCTGGAGTCGCTGGAACTGCTCGATGCCGACTGGCTGGTGATCGGCACCCTGGCCACCAGCGGCGAGGCGGTCGAGGCCATGCAACAGGCCGAGCAGACCCCGGCGTTCCGCCAGCTGTCGGCGATCCGGGCCAAGCGTTTCGGCGCGGTGGACGGCTCGCTATGGACCTCGCTCGGCGGACCGCAGGCGGCGCTGCAGGTGATCGAGGATGTCGAAGAGCTGCTGGGCAAGGCGGGTGCCGAGCCGGTGGTCAGGGATTAGGATCTAGGCGAGGCCGGACGGCTGCCCGACCGGCCTTTTTTCAGATGCATCGCGCTTTCTCGGGGAAGCAAAGCTTGAGATCGGATTGGCAAGATTGGGGACGCTGCCATCTGGTTTGGGCTTGCACCTTAGTGATCAGGGCGCTTACCGAGTGTGCTGACACTTCTGGTTTCGGCCCCCCCGGCCGAGTCAAAGAAGAAGGGCTCCCGACATCCGGGTCTGTCTGCTACGCGGCCTGACTCCCTCGTTCCGGTGCCGCTCCGGGGGCCGTCACGATGGGACGTCCCTACCTCGGCGGCCCCGTCCTTCGTTCCTCGCTTGGCGTCCTGCCTCGCGTCCCCCTGCGCAACACCTCCACTCGGCCTCCTGACGGGGAATGGAGTCCGAGTCGCCTGGAAGATCGTTGATGTTTGCTTTGAGCTTTTTTTTGCACGAACCATCAGGCGACGCCCAACGCCCCTTCAGGAGGGTGAGCGGAATCGTTGCGCAGAGGGGCGAGCCGCAGGGACGCGGCGAGAGTCGTAAAGGGCCATGGATGGCCCTTGTACGACGACCCTCGGAGCGGCGATGGAGCGAACGAACCCCGGCGCAGCCGGGGCCGTATGCAGGGGCAAGCGTTTTTGCTTACTTTTTTCGCGACTGAAAAAAGTGAGTCGCCCAGCAGGGCGAAACCAAGCTTCCAAGCAACTCGCTAAACGCCTCATGAAAGCAAAACTTTCATTCAACACACACTAACTTGCCAATCCAGTATCAAGCCCCATGCCTCATCAAAGAAGATCCTTTGTTACACCGGCTCGGGTAGCCGCTTGCGGTCGATCTTGCCGCTGGCGGTCTTCGGCAGGCACTCCAGCAGCACGATGCGCCCCGGCACCATGTAGTGCGGCAGGCTGCGCTGCAGCGCGCGGCGGATCGCCACCCGGCTCAGCACGCCCGGCTCGCGCAACTCAACATAACCCACCAGGCAGGCCTCGTCGCCCTCGCCATGCAGGCGCACCGCGGCATCCTGCACGCCGGCCAGCCGGCGCAGGCTGGCCTCGATCTCGCCCAGCTCGATACGAAAGCCACGCAGCTTGATCTGGTCGTCGCGCCGCCCACGATACTGGTAGGCATCCTCGCCGACGCGGCGCACACGGTCGCCGGTGCGGTACAGACGCCGGCCCCGCCAGGCAATGAAGGCCTGCGCGCTGAGGTCGTCGCGCTGCCAGTAGCCGTCGGCCAGCGACGGCCCCTCGATGCACAGCTCGCCCTCGCCGCCCACCGCGACCGCCTCGCCGTGTTCGTCGAGCAGCCAGTGGCGATAGCCGTCGAGCGACTGGCGCAGCAGCACGCCGGCCTCGCCGAGCGGCAGTTCGACGCGCGCCATCAGCGACCACACCGTCGCCTCGGTCGGTCCATAGCAGTTCCACAACTCACCCACGCAGCCACCCAGACGGGTCGCCAGCGTGGCATCCAGCGCCTCGCCGCCGCACAGCGCCAAAAGTCCGGGCCGCCCTTGCCAGCCAGCCTTGAGCAGCATGCGCCAGAACGCCGGGGTGGCCTGCAGGGTGTTGAGATCGCTGCGCCGCTCGAGCAGTTGCAGCAGCTCAACCGGGTCCTTGTGGGTCGGCGCGCAGATCACCTCGACATAGCCGCCGCGCCAGAGCGGACCGAGCATCTCCAGCAGCGAGATATCGAAGGCCGGGGTGGTGGTGAACAGCCAGCGCGTCGCCGGGCCGATGTCCAGGCGTGCGGTCGCGGCGGCGAGGAAGTTGCCCAGCGCGACGCGGTTGATCACCACGCCCTTGGGCCTGCCGGTGGAGCCGGAGGTGAACATCATGTACGCCGGCAGGCGCTCGTCCTGCTCGGACCATTCCAGCTCGCCGGCGAGGCCCGGGCGCAGTTGCCAGGTCGGCTGCGAGAACGCTACCGGCTGGTCCTGCAGCACCAGGCTCAGCTGCGCATCGGCGGCGATGCCCTGCAGACGCTCGAGCGGAAACTCCGGCTCCAGCGGCACGAAGCACAGCCCTTCGCGCAGGCAGGCGAGCACGCTGGCGACCAGGTCCGGCGAGCGCTGCAGGTGGATGCCGACGCGCTCGCCGGCCCGCAGGCCGCACTGGCGCAGCTGCATGGCGATGGCCGCGACCCGCGCCTGCAGCTCCGCATAGCTGAAGCTGTCACCCAGGCAACCCAGCGCCGGGCGCGCGGCATGACGCTGGAACTGCTCGGTGAAATGCCGCTCAAGCGTGTTCATGGCTGACCTCCACGTGTTCGGCCAGCGCCAGCAGATTGGCCTGCAGCAGCGCCAGCAGTTGATCGTTCAGCTCGGCACGCAGGCGGCCGATCTGGCGCAGGGTCAGGCGGCCGTCGAATACGCCGCCGTGCAGGCTGATCAGCTCCGCCGAAGGGTTGTCCGCCGCGCTCGGCCGGCCGGGGGCGACCGGCAGCGCATGCCAAGCGTCCGTGCCGCTCTGGTAGACGCCGAGGTAGTTGAGCGCCACCGCCGGCAGCGGCAATTGCGACCGATGCGCGGGATTGGCGCGAAGCGGCAGGTAGCCGACGCCCTTGTCCGGCACCCGGCGCAACTGTTCGGCGGCGTGGCGCAGCAGCTGCAACCAGTCCGCCTGGTCGCACAGCGCCAGCGGGAACATGCTGGTGAACCAGCCGACCGTGCGGCTGGCGTCCAGCACCGGATCAATGACTTCGCGGCCGTGGCCTTCGAGCATGATCCACTGCCGCTCGCCGAGGCCCAGCTGGCGCAGCGAGCGGGTCAGCGCGGCGAGCAGCAATTCGCGCAGATCCACCGCGAAATGCCGGGTGGCCTGCTGCAACCGCCGCGTCAGCGCTTCGCTCAGCTCCAACTTCTGCTCGCGCGCTGCACCAGCACCGGCCCAGCTGGCGGGTAGCGTCTGCGGCATGCCGGCCAGCTCCGCCAGCCAGTACGGCAGCTGTGCCTCGGCACGCCGGGCATAGGCGGCCAGCCCCTCGCCCCACTGGCGATAGCTGCTGGTCTTGGCCGGCAGCGCCTCGCCGCGCGCCAGCCGGCGCAGGTCCTCGACCAGGATGCGCCAGGACACCGCGTCGATCGCCAGGTGATGCACGGCGATGAACAGTCCGCGCATGCCGCCGGCGAGGTTGTCGAGCAGCGCCCAGGCCAGGCTGCGTCCCTGCGCCGGCTGCATGTGTGCCTGCAGCTCGGTCAGCGCCTGCTGCAGGCCGTCCTCGCCGAGCGCCGCCGCATCCAGCTGCGCCGGTTCGCTCAGCGCCACATGCGCCAGGTAGCGCTGGCCGTCGGCAGTCACCGCCAGCCGCAGCGCGTCGTGGTGGCGCAGCAGTTGGCGCATGAAATCCATCAACTGCAGAGCATCGATGCCGGCCGGCAGGCGCAATACCACGCCCTGGTTCCAGTGTTGCGGGCTGGCGAACGGCTGTTCGAAGAACCAGCGCTGGATCGGTTGCAGGGCGAATGCCTCGCCCTCCAACACGCCCTGCTCGGCACGGATCGCCACGTTCTCACGCGGCTGACCGAGCACGCGGCACAGCCGGCGTACGGTGCGCGCCTCGAACACCTCCTTGACCGTGCAGGCATGGCCGGCATCGCGCAGGCGGGTAGTCAGCTGGATGCTCAGGATCGAATCGCCGCCGAGGGCGAAGAAGTCACTCTCGACCCCGAGCGGCCGCTCCAGCACGCCCTGCCAGATCGCCAGCACTTCGGCTTCCAGCGCATCGGCCGGTGCTGCCGGGGCAGCCTCCTCGGCCAGCTCCACCGGCGGCAGACGGCGCAGGTCGAGCTTGCCGTTGGCGGTCAGCGGCATACGTTCGAGCAGGATCAGCCGCACCGGCACCATGTATTCCGGCAGGCGCCGCGCCACGTCCTGGAGGATGGCGTCCGCCTCCGGCACAGCGGTGCCCGGCTTGACCGAGGCGTAGGCCACCAGGGCCTGGCGCCGGCCCTGGCGGGTGACGATGACCTTGATCTGCTGCAACGCCGGGCAGCCAATGCCCAGCTGCGCCTCGATCTCGCCGGGCTCGATGCGATAACCGCGCAGCTTGATCTGCTCGTCGATGCGACCGAGGTATTGGTACTCGCCGTTGCCCAGCAGGCGTGCGCGGTCTCCGGTGTGGTACAGGCGTACCCTGACCCCGGCGATCTCGTGCTCGCGGAACACCGCGGCGCTGCGCTGCGGCTGGTTCAGGTAGCCGCGCGCCAGGCCCAGCCCGGCCAGGCACAGCTCGCCCGGCACGCCGACCGGACAGAGCCGGCCGTGCGCATCGAGCACCAGCGCCTGCATGCCGTCGATCGGCCGGCCGATGCTCGGCGTCGCGCCGGGCTCGATGAGCTTGGTCAGCGCGGTGACGGTGGCCTCGGTCGGGCCGTACATGTCGATCAGGCGGAACTGCCGGCCCCAGCGCTCGGCCAGTGCCGGCGGGCAGGCCTCGCCGCCGAAGCCCACCGCCTTCATCGCCGGCAGCGGCCGCGCCGGCAGGGTCGCCAGCAGCGCGGTGGCGAAGATCATATGGCTGGTGCGCGTGCGCTCGATCTCGTCCAGCAGCCCCTCGCCGGGGTCGGCCCAGAGCAGGCAGGCGCCGTGGCTCAGCGGCAGCAGCGCGCACATGTTGCCGGCATCGAAGGACAGCGACATGCAGTCGAGCATGCGGTCGCCCGGGCCGATCTCGAGGCGACGGCCGTGGTCCAGCAGCAGGTTGGCCAGCGCGCCGTGCTCGACCATCACGCCCTTGGGCAAACCGGTGGAGCCGGAGGTATAGATCACCTGCGCCAGCTGCTGCGGTTCGTCACTGCGCGGCGGCGCGGGCGACTGCGCATCAAGTTGCGCGCACAGCGCGGCGGCGCTCAGGTCGACCCAACGCAGGCCATCCAGCGCGAACGGCGCGGCGCCGGCACCGAGCAGCAGGTCGAGCCCGGCGTCGGCGACGATGTGCGCGATGCGCTCGGCCGGGTAATCCGGGTCCAGCGGCACATAGGCGCAGCCGGCCTTCCACACCGCGAGCGCGGCGACGGCGAAGGCGTTCTCGCGCCGCGCCAGCACCCCGATCAGCGCCCCAGGCTGGCAGCCCTCGGCCTGCAGCCAGTGCGCCAGGCGGTTGGCTCGCGCATCGAGTTCGGCGTAGCCGATGCCGCCGTCACCTTCATGCAGCGCCACGGCCTGCGGTTGTCGACGTGCCCAACCCTCGAACAGCGACAGCGGCGTCAGCCCACGCGGATAGGCCTTCGGCAGCGCCGCCAGCCGCTCGCCGGTGGCACGCAGCAGTTCGTCGTCGAGCAGCGGCAATTGCCAGATGTCCTGCGCGGGGTCGGCGACCACCGCCTGCAGCAGCCGCAGCAAGCGGCTGGCATAGCCTTCGACGGTGCCGCGCTCGAACAGCGCGGTGGCGTACAACCAGTCGATGCGCACCGAGTCCATCAGCTCGGTGACCTTCACCGAGATATCGGTCTTGGCCGGCAGCGCCGGGGAGGTTTCCTCCACTGCATTGCAACCGGGGATCAGGTCGTTGAAATCCACCCGCGCCTGGTACACCAGCATGATCTGGAAGATCGGGTTGATCGCCGTGTGGCGGTCCATGCCCAGGGCCTCGCCGAGGGCCTCGAAGCGGTACAGCTGGTGGTCGAAGGCTTCCAGATCGTCCTGCCGGCACTGGCGCAGATAGTCGCTGAATGCCTGGCGCTCGGGCAGCTGCGTGCGCAGCACCAGGGTGTTGACGAAAAAGCCCACCAGCGCCTCGATATCCGGGCGCTCGCGGTAGGCCAGCGGCGTGCCGATCACGATGTCGCGCTCGCCGCTGTGGCGCGCCAGCAGCAGCGCGAACAATGCGTGCAGGCCGATGAACGGCGAGGCGCTGTGGCGCTGGCAGAGCTGCTTGAAGCGCGTCCACAGGTCGTTGTCGATGGTCGAGAACACCAGCGCGCCGCCGCTGGTCTGCTGCGCCGGGCGCGGCCGGTCCAGCGGCAGGCTGTGCACCTCGGGGATACCGGCCAGGCGCTCGACCCAGAACGGTTTGTATTCGGCGTGGTAATCGCGAAACAGCGGCGAGTTGAACCAGTGCGCGTAGTCGATGAAGGTCAGCGGCGGCTCGCCCCAGTCCAGCGGCTGGCGATTCTGGTAGGCGAGGAAGGCGGTCTTGAGGTCGGCGAACATGTTCTTCACCGACCAGCCATCGGAAATGATGTGGTGCTGGTTGATCAGCAGCACGTGCTCGCGCGCACCCAGGCGCAGCAGGTGCACGCGGGTCAGCTCGCCGCTGGCGAGGTCGAATGGCCGCTCGATTTCCTCGCGCACCCGTTCGGCCACCCGCGCCTCGCGGGCCGACGCCTCCAGCCCGGTGAAGTCTTCGTGGACCAGGGCGAAGCCGCGATGGGCGAAGATCTGCTGCTCGCCCTTGCCTTCGGCGTTGCGCAAAAAGCGCGTGCGCAGGCTGGCGTGGCGCCGCACCAGGGCATCGAAGGCGAACTCCAGCGCCGCCACGTCCAGCTCGCCGTCGAGGCGGAAGAACACCGGCATGTTGTACAGGTGCGAGTGCTCCTGGTATTGCTCGATGAACCACAGCCCGCTCTGCGACGAGGACAGCGGGCCGGCCTCGGCGTGACGCGGCTCGATGGGCGCCTCGAACGCCTGGCGCGCCCGCAGGCAGCGGACGATGGCGTCGCGGTGGTCGCGGATCAGCTGGCCCAGCTCGGGGGTCAGCGCCTCCTTGCTCGACTGCGAGACCAACTGGCCCTGGGCGTTGAGCGCCAGGTGTACGCCTTGCCCGGCGAGCTGCCGGAGCAGACCGATGATGTTGTCGTGCATCTGCTACCTCTCAGGCTGCCAGGGTGGCGCCGCCGTCGACGACGATGTCCTGCAGGGTGATGTGGCTGGCCAGGTCCGAGGCGAGGAACAGCACGGTGTTGGCCACCTCCTCGGGCGTGGCGATCTTCTGCAGCGGGATGCCGAGCTTGAACTGCTCGGGGAAGCCGGCGATGGTCCGCGTCCGGCCGCTGTCGTCGGCCCACATGCCGCGCTGCATGGCGGTATCGGTGGAACCCGGCGACACCAGGTTGCAGCGCACGCCGCAGGTCGCGAGTTCCAGCCCGGCGGTGCGAATCAAGCTGGTCAGCGCGGCCTTGGACGCCGCGTAGGCCGCCATCTGCATGCGCGGCACCCGGGTCGCATTGCTGCTCACCGCCACCACCGCACCGCGGCGCTGCGCCTTGAAACGCGGCAGCAGCTCGCGCAGCAGGTAGAACGGCCCGGACAGGTTGACCCGCAGCGAGTCGTCCCAGTCGGCCAAGCTCAGTTCCTCGATCGCGCCCAGACGCAGGATGCCGGCGACGCTGGCGAGCACGTCGATGCCCTGCCCCGGCGCCAGCAGTTCGGCGCAGGCCCGGTGCACGGCCGCGGCATCGCTGACGTCGAGCACATAGGTGCGGTAGCCGTAGTCACACTCCGGGAAGGCCTGGTCCAGCCCCACCACCTCGCCGCCGAGCCGGGCGAAACCCTCGGCCACCGCGCGGCCGATGCCCTGACCGGCGCCGGTGACCCAGATGTGCCGCCCGTGAAAATCCATCTGCTGTGTCATCCGCATCTCCTCACCAGACCGTTTCCACCTGCGCTTGCCCCTGCCGCAGGCGGCTATCGAGGAAGCGGCAGAAATCCGCCAGACAGGGGTTGTCGAACACGTCCGAGACCTTCACCGCGGTGCCGAACTCGGCGGCCAGGCGGTTGACGATCTGGATGGTCTGCAACGACTGGCCGCCGAGCTCGAAGAAGTTGTCCTGCGCCTGGATGCCGCCGACGCCGAGGATCTGCTGCCAGATGGCGCTGACCCGCTGCTGGGTGGCATCGTCCAGCGCCCGCGTGGTCGCACCCTGCAGGTACTCGGCCTGCAGGCGCTTGCGGTCGAGCTTGTTGCTGCCGGTACGCGGCAGGGCGCGGTAGTGGCGGTAGTCGGTCGGCACCATCGCCGCCGGTAGTACCTGGCCCAGCTCACGGCGAATAGCACGCAGGTCGTCGCAGGGGCCGGCGACGAAGGCCACCAGCCGGCGCAGGCCGCCACCCAGTTCCAGGCCGAGCACGCAGGCTTCGTCGACGCCGTCCAGCGCCAGCAGGCGCGCCTCGACCTCGCCGGGCTGGATGCGGTAGCCGCTGATCTTGAATTCGTTGTCCAGCCGGCCGAGGTAGACCAGTTGGCCATCGACGTGGCGCACGCGGTCGCCGGTGCGGTAGACCGTTTCTTCTTGCGCGCCGATGCGCAGGCGGGCGAAGGCCGCGGAGTCGCTGTTGAGATAACCGTTGGCCAATTGCGGACCGCAGAGCACCAGCTCGCCTTCGGCGGCCGGGCGGTCGCCGCGGTCGAGCACCAGCGTCTGTACCGTCGCCAGCGGCTGGCCGATGGGCAGGCAGGCGGCGCTGGCATCGACCTGCTGCAGGTCGCAGCTGCTGGCGACCACCGTGGCCTCGGTCGGCCCATAGGTGTTGATCAGCCGCAGTTGCGGCCCGGCCACGCGCTGCCAGGCGGCCAGCTGTTCGGGGAATACCGCCTCGCCGCCGATGATCACCGTCTTCAGCCCGGCCGGAATCCGTGCCTGGCCGCTGCGCAGCGCCACCACCCACTCATTCCAGAACGCCGTGGGCAGGTCGACGATGCCGATCGCCTGCTTCTGGAGCCCGTCGACGAAGGCATCGATCGACTGCAGCAGCGCATCGGTACGCAGCACCAGGGTGGCGCCGGCGCTCAGGCTGACGAAGACTTCCTCGATGCTGGCGTCGAAGTTGAACGGCGCGAACTGCAGCATGCGGTCGTCCGCCGTCACGCCGTAGCGCAGCCGCGCCGCCGCACTGAAGTGGTCCAGCGCGCGATGGCTGATCTCCACGCCCTTCGGCGCGCCGGTGGAGCCGGAAGTGAACATCAGGTAGGCCGCCGCCTCGCCGCTGCGCGGCGCATGCCGACGCGTGCTGCTGGCGAGCTGGCCGAGCAGCTGGATCGGTCCGGCGTAGCTGTCCGCCAGGCGATGGCGGTAGGCCGCCTCGGTGATCACCAGCGCCAGTTCTGCACTGGCGCAGATCAGTCGCTGCCGCTCGGCCGGCTGCTCGGCATCCAGTGGCACATAGACGGCGCCCGCCAGCAGCACACCGAGCTGGGCGACGATCGCCTCGGGCGAGCGCGCGAGCATCACCCCGACCCGCTCGCCGGGCCGCACACCCTGCTCCGCCAGCGCCGCGGCGATCTCCTCGGCACGCGCCAGCAGCGCGGCATAGTTCAGCCGGCGCTCGCCCTGGCACAGCGCGATGCGTTCCGGCTGGCGCGCAGCATGGTTGCGGATCGCCGCCAGCACGCTGGGCACCTCGCCCAGCTGCGCCTGTTCCGCGGCCGGCGCGTTCAGGCGCTGGCGAAATCGGTAGTCGGCCATCCAGGCCTCGAGCAGCCTGTCGCGCGGCGTCTCGGGTTTCGCCAGCCAGCGGCCGAGCAGCTCGAACAGTTCTTCCTGCAGCGCCTGCAGGTGCGCGGCGCTGTAGCAGGCCGGGTTGGCGTCGTAGTCCAGCTGCGGAATGCCGTCGGCGCCGACCTGCACCTCCAGGGTCAGGTCCTCCACCGGCCCGGCGCTGAGGTTCAGCGTGCGCGCCGGCAGCTCGCCGTAGGCCAGCGGGCGATCGAACGGCATGATGTTGACCAGCGGGCCGAACAGCCGCTGCTCGCCGCCGACGCGACCGAGGTCGCGGCGCAGCGCTTCGTAGCGGTAATGCTGGTGCTTGCGGCTGCCACGGCGCAGCTTGGCGATGCTCCGGGCGCTGGCGATCAGGTCGGCGCCAGCGTCCGTTTCCAGGCACAGCGGGGCGATGTTCATCTGCATGCAGGGCACGTTGAACGCGGCCGAACCGATGCGGTTCATCACCATCAGCCCGAATACCTGGGCATCGCTGCCGCTGACCTGGCGCAGCTGGGCACTGAGCCCGGCCAGCAGCAGATCGGCCCAGCCGACGCCATGGGCTTGGGCGGTGGTGTTCAGCGCCTGCCACAACGGTGCCGGAAAGCGCGCGCCGTGGCGCACGAAAGTCGCCGAGATCGGCGCGCTGCGCTCGCTGAAACTGACCGGCGCTGGCAGCCGCGAGTAGGTCTCCAGCCAGTAGCCGCGCGCGGCGGCAGTTCGCCCCTGGGCGTCGCGCGCGGCATCCTCGGCGAGCACCTCGGCGTAGCGGCCGAAGCCGCAGGCCGGCGCCGGCTCGCCGCGCACGGCGGCGCTGTAGAGTTCGGCGATGCGCTGGTAGAGCAGGTTGGTGCCGTAGCCGTCGAGGGCGATGTGGTGCACGCAGCTGTAGAGGAAATCCTGCCCGGCGGCCTGCAGCAGCACGAAGCGGCAGGCCAGCTCGCGCTCCAGGTCGAACGGCTGGCGGAGATCGGCCAGCGCCCAGTCGCGCACCCAGGCCTCGGCATCGGCGCACGCCGGTACGTCCAGCTGCGCCACGTCCAGCGGCAGTTCGCAGGGTTCGAAGAGCACCGCCTCGCCGTCGACGACATAGCGCCCGGCCAGCGCCTCGCATTCGCCCACCGCCTGTCGCACGGCGGCGATCAGCAGCGGCGCCTGCGCCTTGCCGGCAAAGGCGATGCATTCGGCGGTGTTGAACATGGCACGGTCTTCGTTGAGCAGGTAGCCGTACCAGAGGCCCTGCTGCGCATTGCCCAGCGGCCTCATGCGGCACCTCCGTGCTGCTGGATCTGCGCCCACCAGCCGTTGAGGGTCGGTGTCTTGGCCAGGTCGGTGAAGCTCAGCTCCAGCCCCTGCTCGCGCCATTCGCTGAGCAGCGCCATCACCTGGATCGAGTCCAGACCGTAGTCCAGCAGGTTCTCGTCGGGGTCGAACGGTTCGTCGATCTCGTCGAGCATGCCCAGCAGGCGTGTCTGCAGTACCTCGCGGGTCAGCGCCAGGCGCGACGGGCGACCCAGCTCGAGCACCTCGCGGCACTCGATCACCCGGCCGCAGCGGGTGGCCACGTAGTTCAGCGCCATCTGGTGGTCGGTCTGGCTGAAATCGGCGATGCCGTCGGCCAGCAGGAACGGCTGGATGTCGCGCATGAAGGCGTCGCAGGCGGTCATCAGGCAGCCGATGTGGCCGTAAATGCCGCCGATGATCAGTTGGTCGCGGCCCAGTTCGCGCAGCATGTGCTCCAGTGGCGAACGCTGGAAGGCGCTGTAGCGCCATTTGACCAGCACCGTGTCGTCCGCCGCCGGCGCGAGACCGGCGACGATGCCCTGACGCGCCGGGTGCAGGGTGATGCCGGGACCCCACATGTCGTTGAGCAGCGCTCGCTCGCCGGCGGCCTGCTGGCCGGGCTGGGCGGTGTAGACCAGCGGAATGCCCAGCGCCTTGCAGCGCTCGCGCACGGCGGCCAGGCGCTCGACCAGCGCGGTGACGAAGGGGCTGTCCGCGCCCCAGAAATCGCAGAAATAGTCCTGCATGTCGTGAATCAGCAGCACCGCGCGGCCGGGTTCGACCGGCCACTGGACTTTGTTCACCGCCCATTCGGTCGGCAGTGCGTAAGGCGTGAGAGAAGGAATAGCCATGATGCGAAGTCCTTATTCGGTAACGGTCAATCGTTCGGCGAGGTGGCGGCGCAGGCGGGTCTTGTCCACCTTGCCCACCGCCGTCATGGGCAGTGCGGCAACCCGCTCGATGCGGTCCGGCAGCTTGTAGTCGGCGAGCCCAAGGCCACGCAGGTATCTGCGCAGGGCGACACCCTTGAGCGCCGGGTCGGCGCTGACGACGAAGGCACAGCTCTTCTCGCCCATCGTCTCGTCAGGCATGGATACCAGCGCGGCATGGGTAACGGCCGGATGCGCCATGAGCAGGTTTTCCACCTCTTCGGCGGCGATCTTTTCGCCGCCGCGGTTGATCTGGTCCTTGATCCGCCCGACCACCACCAGGTAGCCGTCCGCGCGCAACTGCACCAGGTCGCCGGAGCGGTAGAAGCCCTCGGCATCGAAGGCCTGGGCGTTGTGTTCGGGGCTCTGGAAATAGCCGCGGATGGTGTAGGGGCCGCGGGTCAGCAGCGCGCCGGTCTGCCCCGGCGCCACCGGACGGCCGTCGCGGTCGACCACCCTGACTTCGTCGTCCGGGCTCATCGGCCGCCCCTGGGTCAGGTAGACGTGCGCGTCGTCATCGTCCAGGCGGGTGTAGTTGACCAACCCCTCGGCCATGCCGAACACCTGTTGCAGGCGACAACCGAGCACCTGCGGAATGCGTCGGGCCTGCGCGTCCGGCAACCGGGCGCCGCCGACCTGCAGCAGCCGCAGCGACGCCAGTTCGGTCTCGTGGCCGGGCGCCGCCTGCAGCCACAGCGACAGCGCCGGCGGTACCAGCGCGGCGACGTCGACCCGCTGCGCGGCGATCAGCGGGAAACAGCTGGCCGGCCCCGGATCCGCCGCCAGCACCACGCGCCCACCGGCGACGAACACGCCCAGCGCGCCCGGCGAGCTGAGCGGGAAGTTGTGCGCCGCCGGCAATGCGCAGAGGTAGCGGGTATCGCGGTCGAAGCCGCAAAGCTCCACGCTGCGGCGCACGCTGTAGTAGTAGTCGTCGTGGGTACGCGGGATCAGCTTCGGCGTGCCGGTGCTGCCGCCGGAGAGCTGGAAGAAGGCCACCTCGTCCGCCGGCGTCGGCGCGAAATCGCGCTCGGCCGCGACCGGCTGCAGCCAGGCCGCCAGGCTGCGCTGCGCCTGGCCATCGGCGTACAGCAACGGCGTGTCGAGCTCCGGTACCCGTTGCTGCAGCTCGGCGAGAAACAGGTCGTCGTTCTGGAACAGCGGGTGCAGGCGGCTGGCGATCAGCAGGCGCGGGCGGATCTGCTCGGCATAGGCATGCAACTCCAACCGGCTGTGGCTGAACAGCGCGTTGACCGGTGCGATCCCGGCCTTGAGCAGAGCGAAGAAGACGATGTACAGCTCGGCCTGGTTGCCCAGCTGCACCAGCGCCCGATCGCCCTGGCCGAGGCCGTGGTTGGCCAGGCGCTGCGCGAGGTTGCTGGACAGCGCATCCAGCTCGGCGTAGCTCAGCTGGCGCTCGCCACAGACCACGGCGACGGCGTCCGGCTGCGTTTCGACCTGAACCGCGAGCATGTGGCTGAGCGGCTCGCCGATCCAGTAGCCGGCCTGCCGATAACGCTCGGCGAACGCGGCGGGCCAGCGGGTGAAGGGAATCAGGCTCACACCGCCTCCTTGTCGAGGCCGAAGGCGGCGAGCATGGTGCCAAGCTTGGTGCCGGTCTCGCGCCACTCCGCTTCCGGGCAGGAGGCGCTGACCAGGCCGGCGCCGGCGAACAGACGCACGCGGGTCTGCTGGATGATGCCGCAGCGGATCACCACCGCCCACTCGCCGTTGCCGGCGGCATCGCACCAACCGACGATGCCGCCGAACACGCCCCGGTCGAACGGCTCCAGCTCGGTGATAACCTGCTTCGCCGCGGCGGTGGGAAAGCCGCACAGCGCCGGCGTCGGGTGCAGCCGACAGGCCAGGCGCAGCGCGGACAGATCGTCCTCCAGCTCACCTTCGATCTGGGTGGACAGATGCCAAAGCCTCGCGGTCTTGAGCAGCGTCGGTGCCAGCGGGATGCTCAGGCTGCGACACATCGGGCGCAGCTGGCCGGCCAGCTCCTCGATGACCAGGCGGTGCTCGTGCTGGTCCTTGGCCGAATCCAGCAGTCCTCGCGCCGCCCACTCGTCCACCAGCGGATCGTCGGAGCGCTTGGCCGAACCGGCCAGCGGGTTGCTGGCAAACGCCCGGCCGCGCTTGCGCAGTAGCAATTCGGGGCTGGCACCGATCAGCACGCCATCATCGGGCAGCTCGACGGCGAAGTGATAGGCCTCGGGATTCTGCTGACGCAGGCCCTGGAAGATCGTCTGCGCGCATGGTGGCTCGTCGAACTCCAGCTGCAACAGCCGCGACAGCACCGCCTTGTCGATACGGCCGGCGCGCAGCAGGTCCAGCGCCTGGTTGACTGCCTGGCGAAAACCATCGCGGCCCGGCTGTTCGACACAACTGCGTGCCGTGCCACAAGGCAGGCCGCAGATCGACGTCGGCGGCGACGCCGGCTGCAGGAAGGCCAGATGCCGCGGGATGAACAGCTGCGACGGCTGCCACTTGTCGAAGGGAATCACGCCGACCACGGCGGGATTGCTCAGCCCCGCCGCGCGCGCCTCGCCCAAGGCCCGCTGCACGCTACGTTCGAGCGCCTGGCCGTCCTCCTCGGCGGGCGTCGCCAGCGTGGCGAAACAGCCATTGGCCTCGACCCCGCCCGACGGCGAATAGAAACGGAAACTGGGAGCGAATATGCGGCTCCGATGGGAGCCAGAGGGTACAGCGTGAGCCCATGCGTTCACCGCGACCTCCTTTCAGTAAACTTAATCAGAATTATTATCATTTGCGATCGAGGCAGCGAATTTAGCCAGACGCAGTAGATGCGTCAAATTATTTCGAGACGTTTTGCGCAGCCGATTGAAGTGTCAAATAGCCATCAGTGAAGACCGCTAGGTACCGAACTTCTGCAGCCTGTCATCGTCGAAACGGCTTCCAGCAAGTGGCAAACGGAGCCGAAATGCGGTCGAAACGGGACGAGAAACCAATGGCGCCGAGCGCCCTGCCCCGAGCAGGAAAGCGCTCTGCGCGACGTGACGGATATCTGCGCACCGGAGTCGTCGCGCTGCTGGCGACGACCATTGCCCTGCCCGCCTTCGCAACGAACGGCTCACTCGCCGAGCGTGACGCGCAGAACAAGCGCCTGAGCGCACAGCTGATGGCGGAGACGAATCGGCTGTCGGCCGCGCCGACGGCGAAGTACAACCACATCATCACCTACGGCCAGTCGCTCGCCTCGGCAGCCGAAGGCTGGCCGGCGCTATCCAGCCAGCCGCGCTACGACAACCTCATGCTCGGCCAGGCGGTACGCTCGGCGACCTACAGCGGCGCCACGTTCAAGCCAGTCGGCGAGGCCGCCTTCACCCCTCTGCGGGCGGTGGTGCAGCAGAAGAGCAACGCGGCCGTCGTGCTCGATGCGGACAAGGTCGGCAAGCTGGCGCCGCAGGCGCAGGAAGAAGGCGAATCGGTGGAAGTCGGCGCGCTGAACATGGCACGCCGGCTCTATCTGCATCACCTCGGTCGCGACACCGACCCCGAACACCTGTTCGTCGCCAGCAATGCCTCGACTTCCGGCCGCTCGATCGCCCAGCTGTCGAAGAAAGGCGGCACCCACGAATACCGGCGGGTGGCGCAGGCCATGGACCAGGCCAAGGCCCTCGCCGATGCCGAGAACGCCAGCTACGCCGTCAGCGCCTTCTTCTGGTTGCAGGGCGAATTCGACTACTCGCACACCAATGGCGGCGTCAACGACAAGGCCCGCTACAAGCGGCTGTTGCGCCAGCTGCGCGACGACCTCTACGCGGACACCCAGGCCATCAGCGGACAGGAGCAGATGCCGGCCTTCTTCAGCTACCAGACCGACGCCAAATCCTCGGTGAAGGACGGCTCGCTCGCCATCGGCATGGCGCAATGGGAGCTGGCCCAGGAAGAACCCGGCTGGTACCTGGTCGGCCCGGTCTACCCCTACACCGACAAGGGCGTGCACCTGTCGGCGAACGGCTATCGCTGGTTCGGCCAGATGCTCGGCAAGGTCTACCATCGCGTCGTCATCGAGCGTAAGGGCTGGACCCCACTCGCACCGCGCCAGGCCACGGCGGACGGCCGCGACGTCTTGATCGACTACTACGTACCGCACCCGCCGCTAGAGTTCGACCAGCCGTACATCGGCCACCAGGCCCGCGACGTGGAGAACAAGGGTTTCGTGCTGCATGACGACCAGGGCGAAGTCCCCATCGAAGCCGTCGAAATCGCCGCCGATACCGTGGTGCGGCTGCGCGCCGGTCGCGAGCTCAGTGGCCAACCGCGCATCAGCTACGCCAGTCACCAGGTCGGCGGCGCCGGCCAGCTGCGCGACAGCGACCCGATGCACGCCGACGCCACCTACGAATACCTGCCCGACCTCATGCCTGCCGAAGCCAACATCAAGGCACTGGTGCACCAGCCCTACCCGCTGCACAACTGGAGCATCGCCTTCGATATCGAGGTGGATGCTGAGCGCTGAGGTCAGGACATCTTGGTGCCTGCGGACCGGCAACCTCCTCTCAGCCCAGCGCCTGACCAAGCTTGCGCTACGCCTGGCCGTGCCAAATCAGTTCTGCTGCCGCTCGTGAGTACGGGCGGCCGTACCCGATCGATGGTCTGAATCGATTCCCTTCTGCGCACTTGTTCCACTTGTTCTAACCGTGGCAGCGCCGGCTGCGCCGCGTTGGGACGGTGTGGCCCGGTGCGCACCATCGGCGGGCGCCATAGCGCTGGGCAGCCGCCTGATCGATTGGTCAGTCGCAGGCCGAAATCCATTCTCAAAACAGGAACATAGTCCCGATCCGCGGAGTTCTGGCACAGCCGGTGCACCTTCAAAAGCAGGCGTCATGCCCTGTTAGTACAAGTTGCTCAACCGCCAAGGTGAAGACAAATGGACAACCGGAATAGCCTGCTTGCGACCTCGTTACTCGGATCGGTATTGCTGTTCAGCGGCCCGCTGGCGGCGGAAACCATCCGCATCGGAATCGGCCATCAGAGCATGGTCACCAACACCGTCTCCGGCGGCATCGTGCTGGAGAAGCTCGACCTGTTGAACAAGCACCTGCCGCACACGGGCAAGTATGCGGACGCCGACTACCGGATCGAGTTTCGCGACTACGATTCCGGCCCGCCGATCACCAACCAGATGCTTGCCGGCAAGCTCGACTTCGGCGTCATGGGCGACTACCCGCTGATCGTCAATGGCGCCAAGTTCCAGGCCACCGGCAAGCAGCAGACGCGCTTCATCGCGGTGACCGGCTACAACCTCAAGGGCACCGGCAACGGCATCGTGGTGCCCAAGGACTCACCCGTGCAGTCGCTCGCCGACCTCGCCGGCAAGAGCCTTTCCACCCCGGTCGGCAGTGCGGCCTGGGGCATGACGCTGAAGGTGCTGCGCGACGCCGGACTGTCCGACAAGGTGACGTTGGTCAACCAGAGCCCACCGGTGGGCGCGGCGAACATTGCCGCCGGCAAGATCGACGCGCATGCCGACTTCTGCCCCTGGTCCGAGATCATGGAGTTCCGCGGCACCGCACGGAAGATCTACGACGGCAGCGAGGCCGGCATCCCCACCTTCCACGGCATCGTGGTGCGCGACGACTTCGCCCGGCAGTACCCCGAGGTGGTCGAGGGCGTGCTCAAGGCCACCCTGGCCGCGCAGCAATGGATCAGTGACGACCCGCGGCGCGCCGCGGAAAAGGTCGCCGAGTGGACCGGCGTGGAGAAGGAAGTGCTGTACCTGTATTTCAGCCAGGGCGGCATTTCGACCATGGAGGCGAGCATCAAGCCGCAGTGGGTCGAGGCGATGAAATACGACCACGCCCTGCTGCAGCAGGAAATGCAGATTCCCGATCTGGATTTCGCCGCCTGGATCGACGACCGCTACCTGAAGAAGGCCTACGCCGACCTGGGCCTGGACTACGCCGCGGCCGTCACCAGCGTGGTCAGCCCGACGCCACGCGCCGCCGGGCGCAAACCGGCGGAAATCTGGTTCGCCGAGCAGGGCATCGTCGCCTACGACAGCACCGCCGCCATGCTCGCCGCCGAAGCCGACGCCGAGGCATCGGGCAAAGCCATCAACGCCACCTACGTCTACGACAACCTCACGGGCCTGAAGCTGTTCGGCAAGACGGCCTACCTGGTCAAGGACGCCAGCGGCGAGGTGCTGGCCTTCATGAAGAAAAGCGACTCGGAGCAGCACATCGCCCAGCACGGCGGCAGCACCCTGCTGACCGGCGCCCCCGTGGCGATGCTGGACTGAGCCCCTGTGCGGCCCGTGCCACGGGCCGCGCCTCAAGCCGAGGAGTGACCGCATGAGCGTCAAACCGACCCCCCTGTTCGATAGCGAACCGGCAACGCCAGAAGCCGACCGGCCGCTGCTGACCGCTGCGCCGGCGCCCCAGCCAGCGCCGGTTGCCGCCACCTCCGCCCCGCGCCGCCTGCCGCCGATGGCCGGGCGTTACCTGGTGCGCGTGCTGGCGCTGCTGGGAGCCTTGCTGATCTGGCATCTGGCGACCGCCACGGGCTTCAACCTGTTCATCAATTTCGAGAACGTGCCGGCACCGCTGCTGGTGGGCCAGACGCTGATCCAGCAGCTGGGCAGCAGCGAGTTCTACCTGCACATCGTCCACAGCCTGGAACGCATCGCGCTGGCCTATGCCTACGCCGTAGTGCTCGGCGTCCTGTGCGGCGTGCTGATCGGCCGTTCGCGCTGGGCCGAAGACATCCTGCTGCCCTACATCGAGCTGTTCCGGCCGATTCCGGCGGTGGCCTGGATTCCGCTGGCGATCCTGATGCTACCGACCGAGCAGTCGAGCATCGTCTTCATCACCTTTCTCGGCGCCTTCTTCCCCATCGTGCTGAACACCGTGCACGGCGTGGAGCAGACGCCGGACGTCCTGGTGCGTGCCGCCCGCAGCCTGGGCGCCAGCAACCGGGCGATCCTCTGGCACGTGGTGATCCCCGGCGCGATGCCGAGCATCGTCGCAGGCCTGGCGATCGGCATGGGCGTAGCCTGGTTCTCGCTGCTGGCCGGAGAAATCATCAGCGGCCAATACGGCATCGGCTACTTCACCTGGACCAGCTACACCCTGGTCAAGTACCCGGAAATCATCATCGGCATGCTCACCATTGGCGGGCTCGGCACGCTCTGCACGCTGCTCGTGCGTAAGGCCTGCGTGCCGCTGCTGCGCTGGCAGCAGCAGGGGGGCCGGTCATGAATGCGATCGTCTCCGACAACCGCCTCGCCGTGCTCGACCACAGCCGGCTGCGCGCCAAGGCCGCGGCCAAGGGCGACGGGCGCGGCCATGTCAGCGTGCGTGCGCTGTCCATCGAATTCGACCACGCCGGCGGCAAGCGCGCCGCGGTGCAACAGGCCAGCCTGGAGATTCGCCCCGGCGAGTTCGTCTGCCTGCTCGGCCCCTCGGGCTGCGGCAAGTCGACCCTGATGAACGCCATCGCCGGCTTCGTCAAACCCACCCGCGGCGAGCTGACCGTCGACGGTCAGCCCATCGCCGGACCCGGCCCGGACCGCGGCATGGTGTTCCAGCAGCACTCGCTGTTCCCCTGGAAGACGGTGCGCGAGAACGTCGCCTTCGGCCCGCTGATGGCCGGCGCTTCACGTAACGAAGCCACCGGCGTGGCGCGCACCTTCCTTTCGCTGGTGGGGCTCGCCGCCTTCGAGGACGCCTATCCCGGCACGCTGTCCGGCGGCATGCAGCAGCGTGTCGGCATCGCCCGCGCGCTGGCCAATTATCCCAGCGTGCTGCTGATGGACGAGCCGTTCGGCGCACTGGACGCGCAGACCCGGATCATGATGCAGGAGAACCTGCTGGAGATCTGGCGCGAGTTCAAGAACACCGTGGTGTTCGTCACCCACGACATCGACGAGGCGGTGTTCCTCTCCGACCGCATCGTGGTGATGAGCGCCAGCCCCGGACGGATCATCGCCGACATCCGCGTCGAGCTGACGCGACCGCGCGAGCAGAGCCTGCTCACCGACCCTGCCTTCATCGACTACAAGCGCCAGTGCCTGGACCTGATCCGCCAGGAAACCCTGCGCGCCTTCCAACAGCAGAACGGAGGCTGAGCCATGCAGATTCGTCCCTTGCCTGCGCCCACGCTCGACATGACCTGTCATGACAGGCTGGAGCCACGCCCATGAGCCGCCTCGAACCGCTCGCCCCAGGTCAGTCGCCACTGCCGCTGTACGTGCAGATCCGCGACACCCTCAGACGCAAGATCCTCGAAGGCGACTATGCCGTGCATGAACGGCTGCCCTCGGAAAACGAGCTGATGACCGCCTTCGGCGTCAGCCGCATCACCATCCGCCAAGCGCTGCGCGACCTGCACAACGAGGGGTTGGTGTTCAGCGCCCAGGGCAAGGGCACCTACGTCAGCAAGCCCAAGGCAGTGCAGAACGTGCAGCGCCTGCAGGGCTTCGGCGAGGCCATGGCCGCCCAGGGCTACGAAGCGACCGCACGGCTGCTGTCGATTCAGGAGCGCAAGCCGCCCAAGCCGGCAGCCGCCGCGCTGAACCTCGCGCCCGGTGCGGACGTGGTCGAGGTCAAGCGCGTGCGCTTTCTCAACCGCGCCCCGGTATGCCTGGAGCACAGCTACTTCCCGCTGGACATCGGCCAGCGGCTGTTCGGCCTGGACCTGTCCGGCGACATCTTCCCGCTGCTGGAGAACCGCTTCGGCATCGGCCTCGGCCATGCCGCCATCGGCCTCGACGCCACCCTGGCCGACGACGAACACCAGCCCTACCTCGGCCTCAAGGCCGGTGAACCCATCCTGCGCGTCGAGCGGCTGACCCATGACCGCAGCGGTCGGCCGATCGATTTCGAATACCTGTGCTACCGCGGCGACGCCTTCAAGTACCAGTTCCGGGTCGACCGGAAATAGAGGAGACCACCATGACCACGATTCACGACATTCCCGTCATCGAAACCGACGTACTAGTGATCGGCGGTGGCACCGCCGGGCCGATGGCCGCCGTCACCGTCAAGGAGCAGGACCCGACGCTCAAGGTGCTGCTGCTGGAGAAGGCCAACGTCAAGCGCTCCGGGGCGATCTCCATGGGCATGGACGGCCTGAACAACGCGGTCGTGCCCGGCCACGCCACGCCCGAGCAGTACGTCAAGGAAATCACCATCGCCAACGACGGCATCGTTCACCAGCCGGCGCTGATGGCCTACGCCACGCGCTCGTTCTCGATGATCGAGCAGCTCGACGCCTGGGGCGTGCATTTCCAGAAGGACGAGACCGGCGACTACGACATGAAGAAGGTCCACCACCTCGGCACCTACGTGCTGCCGATGCCGGAGGGCCACAACGTCAAGAAGATCCTCTACCGCCGCCTGCGCCGGGTGCGCGTGGACATCGAGAACCGCTTCATCGCCACCCGCCTGCTGAAGGACTCGGACGGCAACATCGCCGGCATGATCGGGGTGAACACCCGCACCGCCGAGCCGATCATCATCCGCGCCAAGGCGGTGATCATGGCGACCGGTGCCGCCGGGCGCATCGGCCTGCCGAACTCGGGTTATCTGTTCGGCACCTACGAGAACCCGGCCAACTGTGGCGACGGCCACGCCATGGCCTACCACGCCGGTGCGGACCTGGCCAACCTCGAGTGCTTCCAGGTCAACCCGCTGCTCAAGGACTACAACGGCCCGGCCTGTGCCTATGTCACCGGCCCGCTCGGCGGCTTCACCGCCAACGCCTACGGCGAGCGCTTCATCGAGTGCGACTACTGGTCCGGGCAGATGATGCTGGAGTTCTTCAAGGAGCTCGAATCCGGCACCGGCCCGGTGTTCCTCAAGCTCGACCACCTGGCCGAGGAAACGATTCAAGAGATCGAGACCGTCCTGCACACCAACGAGCGGCCCTCGCGTGGGCGCTTTCACGAAGGCCGGCATATCGACTACCGCCAGCGCATGGTGGAAATGCACATCTCCGAGATCGGTTTCTGCTCGGGCCACTCGGCTTCGGGCGTGTGGACCGACGAGACCGGCGCGACCACCGTGCCCGGGCTGTTCTGCGCCGGCGACATGGCTTCGGTGCCGCACAACTACATGCTCGGCGCCTTCGTCTACGGGCAGATCTGCGGCGAGAGCGCAGCGGCCTTCGTCAAGGACCGCGCCGAACCCCAGCTGGACGAAGCCTTCATCGCTGCCGAACTCGCCCGCATCCAGGCACCGCTGAACGTCACCGACGGCATCCCGCCGGAACAGATGGAATACAAGGTCCGCCGCCTGGTGAACGACTACCTGCAGCCGCCGAAGGTGACCAAGAAGATGGAGATCGGCCTGGAACGCATCCTCGCCGTGCGCGAGGACGTCCCACGGCTGGCCGCCGCCGACCCGCACGAACTGCTCCGTGCGCTGGAAGTGCAGTCGATCATCGACTGTGCCGAGATGGCCGCCCGCGCCTCGCTGTACCGCACCGAGTCGCGCTGGGGGCTGTACCACTACCGCGTCGACCACCCCGAGCAGAACAGCGCCGAGTGGTTCTGCCACACCCGCCTGTTCAAGGACGCCAACGGCCAGATGGCCCACGGCAAGCGACCCATCGCCGACTACATCGTGCCGCTCGGCGAAGAGAAGGACGCCTACAACCGCCTGCGCGTGAAGAAGGCCGCCAATGCCTGACCGTGGGGGCGAACTCGTTCGCCCAACACCTGATGCCATGGGCGAATGAATTCGCCCCTACAGGCCGGCAGCGAGCCGACCGTACCGAGGAGATCAACCATGCCCGTCGCCACCCACCGTTCCGCCGTCCCGGTCATCGTGGACGAAGAAAAATGCATCGCCGAAAAGGGCTGCCGTGTCTGCATCGACGTCTGCCCGCTGGACGTCCTGTGGATCAACCCGGACACCGGCAAGGCGCACATGAAGTACGACGAATGCTGGTACTGCATGCCCTGCGAGGCGGACTGCCCGACCGATGCGGTGAAAGTTAACATTCCCTATCTGCTGCGCTGAGGGCCGACCGATGAAAACCTACGACGACCCACTGCTGCAGGACATCGCCACCAATCTGGCCTCGAGCGACCCCGGCATCCGCCGCGTGGCGGTGCTCGAGCTGGTCGACAGCGGCGAACCGGAAGCCGCCGAGCTGCTGATCCTGGCGCTGAACGACCCGGACCCGTCGGTGCGCCAGGAAGCAGCCAAGGTGGTCGACGAGTTCGACGCCGCCGACATCGCCGACGCCCTGATCGCCGCCCTGCAGGACAGCGACGAGGTGGTGCGCAACGCCGCCGCCCATGCGCTGGCGGACCTGAAGGACCCCGCCGCCGCGCTGCCGTTGCTCGAAGCCTTGGCCGGCAGCGACGATCCCTTCGTCGTCGCCGGCATCCTCCGGGCGCTCAAGCCGCTGCGCCATCCGCAGGCGCAGGTGCCGGCCCTGGCGCGGATGCAGCACGCCGACCCGGGCGTGCGCCGCGAAGCGGTGGCGGTGATCGGCTGGCTCAAGCAGCCAGCGAATCTGCCGGCGCTGATCGAGCGGGCGCAGCACGACGACGATGCCGACGTCCGCCGCGCCGCCACCGGCGCGCTGGTCTATGCCGCGCCCGAACAGGTCGGCCCGGCACTGATCGGCATCCTGCGCGACCCACACTGGCAGGTGCGCGTCGAAGCCGCGGTGAGCATCGGCAAGCTCGACTACCAGGCCGCGCTGCAGCCCCTGGTCGAGGCCACGCACGACGGTTTCTGGCAGGTCCGGGAAAAGGCCGTCGATGCGCTCGGCAAGCTCGGTGCGGTGGGTGCGATCCCTGCCCTCGGCGTCTGCGCCCGCGACCCGATGAGCAACCTGCGCAAGGCCGCCATCGGCGCGCTGGGCGCCATCGCACACAACGATGGCCGCCCCTTCGTCGAACTGGCCATGGACGACCCCGACCCGGACGTGCGCAAGCTGGCGCGCTGGGCCATGTCCAAGCTCGACGCCGCGGCCTGATGGACCCACGCCGCAACGCCGCAGCCCGGGCCGCACACCGACTGCCCCTCTCCCCGCCGCGGAGAGGGCTGGGGTGAGGGACCGAATATCCGCAGGGCGGGCTCAACCCGCCCCTACAACGCAGCACCGCAGCCGGGCCACGCACCGACTGCCCCCTCTCCCCGCCGCGGAGAGGGCTGGGGTGAGGGACCGAATATCCACAGGGCGGGCTCAACCCGCCCCTACAACGCAACGCCGCAGCCCGGGCCACGCACCGACTGCCCCTCTCCCCACCGGGGAGAGGGCTGGGGTGAGGGACCGAATATCCGCAGGGCGGGCTCAACCCGCCCCTACAACGCAACGCCGCAGCCGGGCCGCGCACCGACTGCCCCCTCTCCCCGCCGCGGAGAGGGCTGGGGTGAGGGACCGAATATCCGCAGGGCGGGCTCACCCGCCCCTACAACGCACCGCCGCAGCCCGGGCCGCGCACCGACTGCCCCCTCTCCCCGCCGGGGAGAGGGCTGGGGTGAGGGGCCGCTACCACAAGGAGCCAACGTCATGACCTACGTCGTTACCGAGAATTGCATCCGCTGCAAATACACCGACTGCGTCGAAGTCTGCCCGGCCGACTGTTTTCACGAAGGCCCCAACTTCCTCGTCATAAACCCCGAGACCTGCATCGACTGCAGCCTCTGCGCGCCGGAGTGCCCGGCCGATGCGATCTTCGCCGACAACACCTTGCCCGAAGGCCAACAGCACTTTCTCGAACTCAACGCCGAGCTGGCCGAAGTCTGGCCGGTGATCACCCAAAGCGCCTCGCCGCTGGCCGAGGCCGAAACCTGGGTCGACCAGGGCGGCAAGCTGGCGTTTCTGGAGCGCTGAAGCATGCCCCAACTTGTCATGACGAGTGGACTGCGCCACGCCGTGCTGGCGCTGGTCACGGTCAGTGCCGCCACGCTCGGCAGCGCCCGCCCGGTGGACACGCCGGAGCGCTTCGTGCGCAGCCCGGAAGCGCCGGCGCTGGTCGTCAGCGGCGGCCCGGCGCCGGTGCCGCCCGGCCTCGTCACGCTGTTGTTCCGCTAGAGGGCCGCCGGCCCGGAGGTTTACATGAACGCCTTTGCCGCAACCGACTCCGACGTTATCGCCCAGCACGCCACGCCCCAACGGCTGATCGACCCACCCCTCGAGATCCGCCTGCGCAAGGCGCAGCGCATGCTGGAACTGACCTGGCCGGATGGCGTACAGAGCCGCATCAGCTGCCTGACGCTGCGGCGGGCCTGCGCCTGCTCCAATTGCCAGCGCATCCAGCAGACCGGCGCACTGACGCTGATCGACGCCGAGGTCGGCGTGAACCGCCTGGAGCTGTCCGGCATCAGCGGTCTGCAGCTGTATTTCAGCGACGGTCATTTCCGCGGCCTGTACCCCTGGGCCTACCTGCGTGACCTCGGCGCCCTCAGCGCCCCCGGCGACTCGAGAGGCGATCCGGCATGAATGCCCGGCTTGAAGCGCTCGCCCCGCCCGTCGCGCTGTGCCGCAAGCACTACCCAGGCCTGGCCCTGTGTGCAGTGCTGGCACTGGCCGGCAGCTTTCTTGCCGATCACTACGGCGCGCCCGCGCTGCTGATGGTGTTGCTGCTCGGCCTGGGTTTCGCCAGCCAGGGCAGCGAGGCACGCATGCAACCGGGCGTGGCGTTGTGCAGCCGGCAACTGCTGCGCATCGGCGTGGCGCTGCTAGGCGCGCGCATCGGCGTCGCACAGCTGGAAGCGGTCGGTGCGCGACCTTTATTGCTGGTGCTCGTCACGGTGCCGCTGGTGCTCGGCCTGGCGCTTCTACTCGGCCGGCTGCTGCGGCTGCCGACCCTGCACAGCCTGGTGGCGGGCGCGGCGGTGGCGATCTGCGGCGTGTCGGCGGCGATTGCCGTGGCGGCGGTGATCCCGGCCGGGCGCCTGGAAGAGCGTCGGCTGCTCGCCGTGGTGGTCGGCGTGACGGCCCTCGGTACGCTGTCGATGCTGCTCTACCCGCCGCTGACCGGCCTGCTCGGGCTGGATGCGCTCGACAGCGGCCTGCTGCTCGGCGCCAGCATCCATGACGTCGCCCAGGCGGCCGGTGCCGGGTACCTCGTATCGGATACCGCCGGCGACGTCGCGACCCTGACCAAGCTGCTGCGCGTCGCCCTGCTCGCGCCGCTGGTGCTGGTGCTCAGCCTGCTGCTGCGTCGGCAGGAGCCGGGCAGCCCGGACTTTCCGCTGTTCCTGCTCGGCTTTCTCGGTCTGTTCACGCTGAACAGCCTCGGCTGGCTGCCGGCCGCGCTGCGCGAGGCGCTGGTCGCCGGCTCGCAGGCCTGCCTGCTGCTGACCATGGCCGCGCTCGGCATGCGCACCCGTGTCGGCGACCTGTTTGCCCAGGGCTGGCAGCCCTTCGCCCACCTGGCCCTGCTCAGCGCCGCGCTGCTGCTGACGACGAGCCTGCTGCTGACCCTGTTCTGATCGACTCAATCCACGAAAGAGGAAGGCCCCATGTCTGCACTCGGCACCGAAAGCGTTCTATCCGTGCATCACTGGAACGACACCCTGTTCAGCTTTCGCACCACCCGCGACCCGGCGTTGCGCTTCGAGAACGGCCACTTCGTGATGATCGGCCTGGAAGTCGACAGCAAACCACTGATGCGCGCCTACAGCATCGTCAGCGCCAACCACGACGAGCACCTGGAATTTCTCAGCATCAAGGTGCCAGACGGCCCGCTGACCTCGCGCCTGCAGCACCTGAAGATCGGCGACTCGCTCATCGTCAGCCGCAAGCCGGTCGGCACCCTGGTGATGCATGACCTCAGGCCCGGCAAGCACCTCTACCTGCTCGGCACCGGCACGGGGTTGGCGCCCTTCATGAGCATCGTTCGCGATCCGGAAGCCTACGAGCGTTTCGACAAGATCGTGCTGGTGCATGGGGTACGCGAGGTCAGCGAGCTGGCCTATCACGACTACCTCACCCAGGAACTGCCAGCGCACGAATTCCTTGGCGAAGCGGTGCGGGCCAAACTGCTCTATTACCCGACGGTGACCCGCGAGGCGTTCCGCCACACCGGCCGTATCAACACGCTGATCGAGACCGGCAAGCTGACCGACGATCTCGGCCTGCCGCGGCTGAACCCCGAGACCGACCGCGTGATGCTCTGTGGCAGCCCGGCGATGCTCGACACCCTCACCGGCCAACTCGACGCCCTCGGCTTTCAGGCCTCACCCAGCCAGGGCGTGCCGGGCGATTACGTCATAGAACGCGCTTTCGTTGAGAAGTAAGCGCATCTGGAAAAAGCGAGCCGGCTAGCGCCGCATCGACGTGCTCACTAGCCGGCTCGCCCTCTGGACATGACGCCAGCCCCTCGTTCGCAATGCGCTTTCGCACGCCGCTGTCTCAACAGGTGGCTTCCGCCACTCCAGTCACCTCCGTTCGCCTGTCCGCCTGCTTGCCGAGCTGCCAGCCGAGATAGCCCCAGAGCAGCGCGCAGATCGCGCCGGCCACGGCAACCAGGCCGGCGCCCTGCCCGAACATGTCCAGTGCCGTCTTCGCCCAGCCGCTGACGGCATCGCCGGCGCGATAGACGACCGTGTCGATGACATTCTTCGCCTTGTACTTGCTTTCCGCATCCAGCGGCGCGAAGAGCATTTCGCGGCCGGGTCGGACGAAGGCGTACTCGCCGATGCGGCGCACGATCATCAGCGCCGCGAGCACGGCGAAACTGGGCATCAGCGCGAGGCCGACAAAGCCGACGCAGACCAGCAACGGCACGATGGCCAGCAGTACACGCACACCCAGCCTTTGCGCCAGCCGTCCGGTGATGAACAGTTGTGACAGCAGCGCGCCGGCCTGGACGACCACGTCGATGGTGCCGAACACGCGAACCTGGACGGCTCGGTCGGGGAACAACTCGGCCACCAGGCGCGCCTGTTCGAAGTAGAGAAAGGTCGTCACGGTGGCCAGCAGCACCACGAAGCCGGCGATGCCGAGCAGATAAGGCGACTGCAGCACCCGCGTCATTCCGCTGAACGGGTTGCCCGGCACCGGCTTGCGCGTGCTCTCCGCCGGGACCGCGCCGGGGCGCCCCGCTCCGCCGATCTCGCGCCAGCGCATCAGCGAGAACTTGAGCGCCAGCGCCGCACCCAGCAACAAGGCGGCGAGCAGCATCAGACCCGACTCGCCCAGGCCGGCGATCAGCAACGCACTGAGCGCCGGCCCGACCAGCCCGCCAACGCTCGCCCCGGCGGCGATAAAGGCGAACAGCCGCTTGGCCTGAGCACTGTCGAACACGTCCGCCATCAGGCTCCAGGCGACGGACACGACGAACAGGTTGTAGACCGAAATCCACACGTAGAACACCCGCGCCAGCCAGGGGTTTTCGCCCTGCAGCAGAAACAGCGCGGAAAAGCCCAGCAGGTTCAGGCAGAAGAAGCCGTACACCCAGTCGACGAAATGCAGACGCGGTACACGGGAGCTGAGCCAGGCGAACAACGGCACGGCCGCCAGCATGACGAAGAAGGTCGCGGTGAACAGCCATTGCAGGTTTTCCACCCCCGCCGCGATGCCCATCGCCTCGCGGATCGGGCGCAGCATGAAATAGCCGGCGAACAGGCAGAAGAACAGCAGGAAGCCGCTCAGCGCCGGGCGCAGCTCGTGTTCCTCGGCATTGACGGTGGAGCTCAGGCGATGCACAACGGATGGCGTGCTCATGGGCGCGCTCCTGAAAAAGCAAGAGAGATAACGGGGCGCGAGCGCAAGGCGGCCCACGCCCGAGGGTTCAGGGGTAGCGCACGCCGGTCAAACGCTCCGACAGCTGCCACAGCTTCGCCGTATCCGCCTGGTTCGCGGCAGCGTCGGGAACCCTGGCAAAACCCAGCGGGCCACGTTTCTCCTCCTCGCCGGTCGGCCCGTAATAGGCGCCGCCGACCGCTTGCGGCGCAGTCGCGGCATACAGGGTCGGCAGTGCGCCCTGGGCGGCGGAGTGGTATTCGTCGCGGTCCTTGGCCCAGTTGGCGGCGAACTCGCTATTCAGCCCCGGCCCGCGCTCGACCAGTTCGGTGACCGCGACGCCGGGATGCGCGGCGATGCTGCGAATGCCCCAGCCGCCGGCATCGCTATGGCGCTGCAACTCCATCGCCCACATCAGCACCGCCAGCTTGGATTGCGCGTAGGTGGCGTAGGCGTTGTAGTCCTGCTCGGCCTGCAGGTCCGCGAAGTTCAGGCGACCTCGACCCGCCGCAATGCTGGACAGGCTGACCACCCGGGCATCGTCGCTTTCCAGCAGCAGCGGCATCAGCAACGCGGTCAGAGCGAACGGCCCGAGGTAGTTGGTCGCCAGCTGCAGCTCATGGCCGTCAGCGGAAGTGCCCCGCTCAGGAGGCGCCATGATTGCCGCGTTGTTGATCAGCACGTCCAGGCGCGGCAAGCGTTCCTGAAGGCGCTCAGCGAGGCCGCGCACCGAGGCCAGGTTGGCCAGATCCACTGCCTCGAACTGCACGCGGGCATCCGGCACCTGTTCGCGTATCCGCTCGATCGTCTCCTGCCCGCGCTCGGCATTGCGCGCAGCGATGATCACCTCCGCGCCAGCGCGCGACAGCGCAAGTGCATCCTCGTAACCCATACCGCTGGTGCCGCCGGTGACCAGCACGATGCGGCCGGTCTGAGCCGGCATGTCGGCCAGGCTCCAATCGGGTTTTGGCGATGGCCGGTTGGCGGCTTCGACGGCCAGTGACCCAGCCAGCACCACCCCGGCGATCAGCGTTCTGGCCAGCTTCATCAATGGCCGGGCATGGCCGCCCGGCTCGGTTGCGTTTCTCTGCGCCATGATCGTTTCCTCGTCGTCGTGAATGGCCTGCCTCAGGCGGAGGCGGCCGACGGACGAAGTATCAGCGTACGAGCACAGGCTGATAATCCAGGCAAACATGGACGGGCTGTTCGCCCAATCGTACAGTCGACGAATTCAAGGAGGCTCCATGCGTCAACCCAACCTGAGTGATGTCGCGCTGTTTGCCGCCGTGGTCGAAGCCGGAGGGTTTCGCGCCGCGGCTCAGAAACGCGGCATGTCGGCGTCTTCGCTGAGCGATTGCATACGCCGCCTGGAAAGCGATCTGGGCCTGCGCCTGCTCAACCGCACCACCCGCAGCATCACCCCGACCAGTGCAGGCGAACGCCTGCTGGAACGCCTGCGACCGGCGCTCGAAGAAATCAGCGCCGCGTTCAATGATCTGGACGATGACTCCCACAGGCCGGTCGGCACCCTCAAGCTCAACGTGCCGGTGCCGGTGGCTCGCTTCCTGTTGCCGGACCTGTTGAGCCGCTTCCTCAAGCTCTACCCGGCGGTGAACGTCGAAGTGGTGATGGAGAACACCTTCATCGATGTCATCGCGGCGGGCTACGACGCCGGGGTGCGCTACGAGGAAAGCCTCGCCAAGGACATGATCGCCATCCCCATCGGCCCGCGCCGGCAACGCTTCGTCGCCGCCGCCGCACCGGCCTACCTCGCCGCGCACGGCACGCCGCGGCACCCGTCCGAGCTGACCGAGCACCAGCTGCTCGGCCATCGTTTCGAGAGCGGCAAGGTGGGTGTTTTCGAGTTCGAGAAGGACGGCCGAACCCTGCGCATACCGCCACAAGGCCAGCTCGTCACCTCCTCCCATGACCTCAAGACCAGCGCGGCGATCAACGGCCTGGGCATCATCTACACCTTCGAGGACTTCATCCGCGAGCCGCTCGCCGACGGCCGCCTGACGCCCATCCTCGAAGACTGGTGGCAGTCATTCGACGGCCCCTATCTCTACTACCACGGCCGCCGCCACATGCCCTCGCCGCTCAGGGCTTTCGTCGATTTCCTCAAGGCCGAGGGGCAAGAGCGGGCCTGACTCAGCGCAGGTCAGGGCTTGGGCAGATAGCCCGGAAGCGCCTCCAGCCGCTTCATTCCAGCGCAGCTCTTTCATGAACGTGCAAAGGAATAATCTCATCGACACTTGCCACAGTTTTAATATCTGGAGCAGCTGCGCGCGTCGCTGCAGACGGGCTGACTAAATAACTTTTATTCGCCATTCGCAACATCGCGAGATCATTGAAGGCATCACCTACTGCCAACACATAACGCCCTTCAGAAAGCGCCTGGGCCACATGGTCTTCCTTACCGGCGCGCTTATAAAAACTGCAATCCGTCACAAAGCCAAAACGATCCACATTCAGGCGATGACACATAGCTGTCGGCCCGCCTAACAAGTCGAAGAGCGGATTTGCCAACTCGAGAAAGCAGTCAGAAATAATGTTTATCTCGTACTCATTAAAAGAAAGCTCATCAAGAAACTGTCTGGCGCCGGGAACAGGCTCAACATGGGATAGTATTCGGCTGACACAGCTGAGTCTTAAGCCGTTGTCACGCAGAAGCGCAATGCGATTTCGCATCAACAAATCGTAATCTGGCACCTCGCGCGTGGTCAGTGCCAGGGAATCGATGCCTGTACGCTCGGCAATGATTGGCCAAAGCTCCGGGACCAAAACACCCTCTAGATCTATGCAGGCCAGTTTCATAAGCCTCTCCTGAATCATCGCCCAACGCCAGGCAATACTAAGCTCGCGCCAAGACCAATCAGCGCGGTACCAATAACCCGGTCAACAATGTGCTGCTTTCTCAGTATGCGTCTACGCAGAGCCTCAGCGGAAAAGAATACCGCCACTAAGCTAAACCAAACCAAGTGAGACAACGACATAAATATACCGTAAGCAAAATTAACGTATAGAGAGCTATCGGCGCGCACTACCTGACTATAAGTTGCAACCACAAACAACATTGTTTTTGGATTGAGCGCATTAGTAAAAAAACCAGTCCGAAATGCTTTCCAAGCTGTAGACTCACGTCCGTCAGCCTCCCCTATCGTCAGGGCTCCAGCATTCATCAACGATTTAATTCCCAAGTAAATGAGATAGCCAGCGCCGAGCATCTTCATACTTATGAACAGTATGGGTGAGTGGGTAATTATTACAGCGATTCCGAAAACCGTGTAAAAAACATGGACCTGCACGCCACAAGCAATACCTAGCGCAGCCGTCAAACCATTCTTCCGCCCGAACGAGTAACTATTGCGGGTCACCATGGCAAAGTCGGGACCTGGACTGACAACAGCTAAGACAGTAATGGCGGCCACTGCAAACAATTCGTTCATCTACATTCTCCGAGGCGGTAAGACTAGCCTACCGCCAGGATCTATTAATCAGTCACTGTTGCAGCCAAAACTCAGAGCTTCGTCAAAGCAGCTGAGCAACTGCACGTAACTCACGGCGCCGTTAGTCGTCAGGTGCGGCTGCTGGAGGAAGCTATCGGGGTCGAGTTATTTGATCGGCGCAACAGGGCAATATTTCTCAACCAGGCAGGCCACCTCCTTCTTAACGTGACAGCGCCCCTGTTCGATCAGTTGGAAGATGCCGTTTATCGCTTACAGCGAGAGGGTCGAGAAGACGTCCTTGTGCTCTCCTGTGAGCCCACCATCGCCATGAAGTGGCTGATCCCTCGACTTCCTGCTTTTCATGAAGCGCATCCGAACTTGCAGATCCAATTATTGGCCGCCGGCGGGCCGATTGATTTCGCCCGCTCAGGGGCTGATCTCGCAATCCGCCGCGATGACTTTCATTGGGGCAGCTCTGTACACAGCGTGAAAATCTGCGAAGAGTGGATCGGGCCGGTTTGTACGCCGCCAAATACTCCCGACAAGAAACGGCTGGACAAATTAAGCCTGTTACACAGCAAGACTCGCCCGATGGCATGGGATAATTGGCTACGCCTTACGGGAGTGGATCTCTCTGGCTCTATAAAGGTCGACTATGAGCATTTCTACCTGTCCATTCAGGCGGCGACGTCAGGATTAGGAGTAGGAATGGCGTCCCTATTTATGGTTCAAGCCGAACTGGAGTCCGGCCAGCTAGTTGCGCCGTATGGCTTTATCCGAGACGGTTCAACATATTGCCTTTTATCACCCAAAGCTTTGGATGAAAGTTCCAAGTGCAATATATTCAAGAGCTGGATAACGGAACAACTTGATCACTACATTGAGCTTATGGGTGGTGAGCTGCCGCCAACAGCTAACTCGACGAGCAGCCCACATCCCGCGGTATCTTCTTAGCAGGTAGGCCGTAACTCGGAATGCTGGCCGACAGCGGTTTTGTCAGTAAACCTGCCTACCTGATCGACACTCAGGGCTTGGGCAGATAACCCGGCAACGCTTCCAGCCGCCCCATCCAGCGGGCGACATGGCTGTAAGGCGTCAGGTCCACATCCCCTTCCGGCGCCAGCACCACGTAGGGGTAAACCGCGCAATCGGCGATGGTCGGCCGGTCAACCGCCAGCCAGTCGTGGCGCTGCAGATGCTCGTCCAGCAGCTTGAGCACCGCCGGTGCCTTGGCCAGCGCCGCGGCCTTGTCCAGCGGGTAGCCGAACTTCTGCACCAGCCGAGCCGCATTCAGGCTCTGCTGGATCTCGTTGGCGGTGAAGGACAGCCACTGCACGATCTCCGCCTGCCCGCGCGGGTTGTCCGGCCACCACGCCAGGCCGCCGTACGCGCCGGCGAGGTAAACCAGAATGGCCTGCGAGTCGCGGACGATATGCCCGCCATCGTCCAGAATCGGCAACTGCCCCAGCGGGTTCAGCTCGGACAGCGGCGGCTTCTTGTGCGCGCCATTGGCGAAATCCACGGCTACCAGTTCAAGGTCGATATTTGCCAGCGCAGCGAACAGCCGCACCTTGTAGCAGTTGCCGGATGGTCCCAGGTCATACAGTTTCATTGCGCACCTCCTCTGATGAGCTGATTGAATTCGAGAACGTTGCCGTCCGGGTCGCGGATGAACAGCGCGATCCGCCGCGGGCCGATGGGATGCGGTCCCTCGGTGATGACGATGCCCTGCGCCTCGAGCCAATGTTGGAGCGCCGCCAGGTCATCGACGATAAAGGCTGGATGGGTCATGCCGGGCCGCTTGACCGGCGCATCCAGCAGCACGTTGTGCGCATCAGGCGCACGCGCACCGTTGAAGATCAGGTTGATGCGCACACCGTCCGGGCTGAGCATCTCGTTCGCTTCGAACAGCGGGAAGCTGGCGCTCTCGACGAAGCCCAGCGCCTGGTAGAAGGCCATCGCCCGCGGTCGGTCGCTGACACGAATACCGATGTGGTCGTAGGCGAGAATGCGGGCGGGACTGGCTGATTGATTCATGTGCGAAACTCCAGGAGACCTCAGTCCCTGAAGTGTCAGCCGCCCTGCGGGTTTCACCTATACCGCCGGCCTGACAACATCTATGCAGCAATCGCACAAATCCAGGGGTGGCAATGGACAAGCTCAAGGCAATGGCCAACTTCGTTCGCATCGTCGACAACGGCAGCCTGAGCTCGGCCGCCGATGCCACCGGACAGTCCGTGGCGTCGGTGGTGCGCTCACTGGCCGCGCTGGAACGCCACCTCGGCGTGCGCCTGCTGAACCGCAGCACCCGGCGCATGGCACTCACCGACGAGGGCGCTGAGTACTTGGCCTGGAGCCGGCGCATGCTGGCGGACTTCTCCGACATGGAGCAGCGCCTGGAGGCCAGCGACGGCGCCGTCCGCGGCCTACTGCGCATCACCGCACCAGTGGAGTTCGGCCAGCGTTACGTCGCGCCGCTAGTGAATGAATTTCTCAAGGAGCATGCAGAGATCCGGGTCGAGCTGAACCTGAGCGACCAGATCGTCCCGCTGCTCGACGAACGCCTCGACCTCGCCCTGCGCATCGGCCACCTGCCCGACTCAGCCATGGTCGCCCGGCAGATCGGCAGCACCCGGCTGGTCACCTGCGCCAGCCCGGACTACCTGAGCACCGCTCCCGCCATCGACACCCCGGCAGCACTGGAGGACCACGCCTGCATCCTCTTCGCCGCCCAGGGCCGCCACTGGTACTACCGCCACGGCGAAAAGGAACAGGCCGAAGAAATCACCCCACGCCTGACCTGCAACCAGATCCGCACCGCCAGCCTGGCTTGCGTGCAAGGCCTCGGCATCACGCGGCTGATGCACTATCAGGTCGCCGATGAACTGGCTGATGGTCGTCTGGTAAGGGTGCTCAGGGATTACGAACCGAAGGACCTACCGATCCAACTGGTCTACCCGCACGCCTTGCAGCTGTCGCCAAGGGTGCGGGCATTCGTGGAGTGGGCTTGTCCAAGGTTGGAAAAAGTTACGCCGGGACCGGATGACGGGTAGAGGCTGCTTTGAGGTCAGGAAGAGGTGGCGACCTCCGGCTTGCCGTTCAACCTGACCCAACATCGATCTGCGCCCTTTCTCGGGGGTGGCATATGCATGAGCGAAAAGCAGCCCGATATCCAGCCTCGACAATTCATTCCGCTTTTATTCCCGTCCAATCAAACAGCCTGCGGCATGCCATCAAGCAACTTGTCCAGGGTTATCGGGTAGTCCCTGACGCGTACACCGGTAGCGTTGTAGATGGCATTGGCCACGGCTGCTGACACACCGCAGATGCCCAGCTCACCCACACCCCGTGCCTTCATCGGCGATGACAGCGGGTCGACTTCCTCCAGGAAGATCACCTCCTGATGTGGGATGTCGGCGTGCACGGGCACTTCGTAGCCTGCAAGGTCGTGGTTGACGAAAAAGCCGTAGCGTTTGTCGACGGCCAGTTCTTCCATCAGCGCGGCACCGACGCCCATGGTCATGGCGCCGATGATCTGGCTGCGGGCTGTCTTGGGATTGAGGATGCGCCCGGCGGCGCAGACGGCGAGCATCCGCCGTATGCGCACTTCACCCGTATGGGCGTGCACGGCCACTTCGGCGAAGTGGGAACCGAAGCTGGTGAGCCGGTATCGCTCATCCAGCTCGCCGAACTCGATGACGTCTTCCTCTACCAGGTTGCCAGCGGTGGCGGCTTCGGCGAGCGGTACGCGGCGGTCACCCTGGCTGACCTCGCCATTTGCAAACACTGCCTGGTCGGCGTCGAAGCCCAGCTTTTGCGCCACGGCAGCGCGCAGCTTGACGCAGGCCGCATAGACACCGGAGGTGGAGCTGTTGGCGCCCCATTGGCCGCCCGAACCGGCCGATACCGGGAAGCTCGAATCGCCCAGTTTTACCACCACCCGCTCAAGGGGCACGCCCATCATTTCAGCGGCGGTCTGGCCAATGATGACGTAGCTGCCGGTGCCGATATCAGTCATGTCGGTCTCGACCGTTATGACGCCATTGCCGTCCAGGCGAACCCGCGCGGCGGACTTGGTGACCGGGCTGTCACGAAATGCGCCGGCCATGCCCATGCCGATCAACCAGGCGCCTTCGCGCCGGGAGCCCGGCTGCGCGACACGCTCGTGCCAGCCAAAGCGTTCAGCGCCCTCGCTCAGACATTCGATCAACTTGCGCTGCGAGAAGGAGCGCTCGGGTTGCTCCGGATCGATCTGGGTATCGTTCAGGATGCGGAATTGGACGGGGTCGAGGCCGAGTTTTTCAGCCATCTCGTCCATGGCCACCTCGACTGCCATCGATCCTGGTGCATCACTGGGAGCGCGCATCGCATTGGCTTCGGCCAGATCGAGCGCGGCCACGCGTGTCTGGGTCATGCGGTTGGCGCCGGCATACATCGGCCGGGAGTAGATCGCCCCGGATTCGGCACTGCTTGCGTTCAAGTCACCCGACCAGTTCTCGTGACCAATGGCGGTGATGCGCCCGTCTTCGGTCGCGCCAATGCGAATGCGCTGGATGGTGGCTGACCGATGGGTCGTGTTGTTGGCGATCAGCGGCCGGCTCAACGCAACCTTTACCGGCCGGCCAGCCTCGCGGGCACCCAGAGCCGCCAGCAGTGCGTCTGCGCGCAGGAAAAGCTTGCCGCCGAAGCCACCGCCGATATAGGGCGAGACGAGGCGAATGTGCTCAGCAGGCATCTTCAGTGTTTTCGCCAGATCCTGGACGCCCCAGTCGATCATTTGATTCGAGGTCCACAGCGTCAGCCGATCGCCATCCCAGGCGGCCATCGAAGCGTGGGGTTCCATCATGGCGTGGGACTGATCGGGCGTGGTGTAAGTCGCGTCGAGTTGTACCGGCGCAGCGGCAAACACGGCATCGAAATCGCCGACGGCGGTATCGGGCGGATTGCCGGAAATGTCTTCGGGTTTGACCGCCGAGCCCTTCGCAGTGTCGAGATCGAAGCTGCCGGAGGTGCGCTCATACTTGATCTGCACCAACTCTGCCGCGGCGCACGCCTGCTCGAAGGTTTCGGCCACGACAAGCGCCACGGCTTGATGATAGTGCTCGATCTCCGGCCCGCCGAGCAGCGTGGCATTGTTGCGCGGGCCCTTGTCGAGGGGGCCGGCATTGTCGGCCGTCACGATCGTGATGACTCCTGGAGCGCGGCGCGCATGGCTCAGGTCGAGACTGACGATGCGTCCTTTGGCGATTGCCGAAGCGACCACTTGGCCGTAGGCCATATTGCTGACCTGACCATGCCACTCGTAGGCGTAGGTGGCTGTTCCGGTAGTTTTCCGTGGCCCGTCGATACGGTCGACGGGTTTGCCGACGATCTTTTGCCGATCGATCGGGTTGGTGCCTGCGGCGGTTTCGAACTTCATCGCTTAGCCCCTCGCTTCTGCCAGCACGGCGCCGAGCGTGCGCTGGGCCAGTGTGAGCTTGAATTCGTTGTGATGCGTGGGTTTGGCGCCTGCCAGCAAGTGCTCGCTGACCGCGTTTGCACCATCGGCCATATGTGCCTCGGCCGCTTCCAGCCGCCACGGCTTGTGCGCGATGCCGCCAACCGCAACCCGACCGCTGCCGTCCGACTGCACCACCGCCGCGACGGACACCAATGCGAAGGCATACGAGGCCCGGTCACGGACCTTGTGGTAGAAGTGCGCGCCGCCAAGGGGCTTTGGCAACGTGACTGCCGTGATGAGCTCGCCCGTCACCAGGGCGTTTTCGATATGCGGGGTATCGCCTGGCAGGCGATAGAAATCGGCAAGGGGGATGCGCCGTGTGGCGCCATCGGGGCGAACCGTTTCCACCGTCGCATCGAGCACACGCATGGCGACGGCCATATCGCTCGGATGAGTGGCAATGCAGGCATCGCTGACACCAACGACCGCAAGCTGACGACTGTAGCCCTCCAGCGCGCCACAACCGCTGCCGGGCTGACGCTTGTTGCAGGGCTGGTTGGTGTCATAGAAGTAGGGGCAGCGAGTGCGCTGGAGCAGGTTGCCGGCGGTAGTCGCCTTGTTGCGCAACTGGCCGGAGGCACCGGCCAGCAAGGCACGGGACAACACGCCGTAGTCCTGCCTGATCCGGGGGTCAGCCGCCAGCGCGGTGTTGCTGACCAGCGCGCCAATGCGCAAGCCGCCTTCGCCGGTGGCCTCGATGGTGTCCAGCTTCAGGCCGTTGACATCGATCAGGTGCATCGGAGTTTCGATCTCGAGCTTCATGAGATCGAGCAGGTTGGTGCCGCCTGCAATGAACTTAGCGCCCGGCGTCCGGGCGGCGCTTGCAGCCGCTTCGGTCGGGGACCCGGCACGCTCGTAGGTGAAGGATTTCATACGCGTCCTCCGGCCACATCGCTCATGGCATCGATGATGTTGGAATAAGCGCCGCAGCGGCAGAGGTTGCCGCTCATGCGCTCACGCATCTCGTCGACGCTGAGCGTCGGTGCCGCCGTGATGTCGCCGCTGACGTGGCTGGGGATGCCTTGTTTGATTTCTTCGAGCACCGACACCGCCGAACAAATCTGCCCCGGCGTGCAATAGCCGCACTGATAGCCGTCGTGCTTGACGAAGGCCGCCTGCATGGGATGCAGCTTTTCTGGTGTGCCCAGGCCCTCGATGGTGGTGATCTCGGCACCCTGGTGCATGATCGCCAGGCTCAGACAACTGTTGATCCGCTGGCCGTCGACGATCATGGTGCAGGCGCCGCACTGTCCATGGTCGCAACCTTTCTTGCTGCCGGTGAGATGCAGGTGCTCGCGCATGGCATCGAGCAGGGTGGTGCGGTTGTCCACTTCAAGCTCGCGGTGCTGGCCATTGACCTTGAAGGAGACCTTCGAGGTGACCGTGTTGCGTACGGGCGATTGTTCCTCGGCGGTCGGGGCGGGTGCCGCCAATACGCTCATGGGCGCAGCGCCCAGCACCAGGAGCCCCTGGCTTAGCGCAAGGACCTCCCTGCGTGACAGGCCGTTGTCGTCTGTCGAGTCGCTCATGTTCATTTTCCTCATCGTCGGGTGCTGATCGAACGCGCGGCTCATGAGCCTGAGGCATTACGCCGCGCGCGCCTTGCAATCGAGCTGGTAAATGGCATGACAGGGTGGTCCCTGCTCTCATCGTGGTTGCTGTCGGGCATGACAAAGGCGTCATGGAATTACTAGGACCACCGGCAGGCGTGGATTACACACTGCAATCTGCAGACACTTGTGGTGCGGCGTCATGAATCGAAACCGCACGGCTGCAGCTTCGGTAGGCTTGCGGTCAGGCATAGAACCCTTTCTTTCCCTTTTCACCCTGGCCGCTCAGCCGCTTTGTGTCCTCATGTTGCGATGGGGCGCGCGGCAGGCCAGACGATCTCCAGCAGGTTCAGGAGCGGCAAACGCCGGCTTCGCTGCGCCAGCGTTCGGCGAGCAGAACGGCGATGGGCAGGCAAGCGCCGAGGCGGTAGTGCAAAAGGGGGCGGATTTCTTGCCACCGTTTACGACTGCGTGGCCTGACAGGGGCGACTGACGCATTCACCTTGGCCGCGACTGTGCAAAACCTGCGACGCATGGCCAAGCGTTTGCCTCAAGGGCCACCGCTCACGGGATAGGTGCACCTACGACGAGCAGAAACCCTCAATCCTGAGCGCGGACGCTCAGCAAAGCGCCAGAAGGCAACGTGAAGTGGTTTGCAGCCACTTCAACAGCAGGCACACCTGATGGGCTGGCTGCCGCAAATCGACTTTTCAACAGAATCGGCCAAGAGCGGCCGGTCGCCAGTGGTGGCTTGACCAACTTCTGGTGTGTAGCCGGCCACCACCCGTGCCTTGTTCTCCCCGTTTCGCGCTTCGATCGCCTCATGCAGCGCGTCATGCGTATCGAACACCCGAAAGTCATACTCGCTCGCGTCGAGCCGCTCGTTGGCCGTCGGCCTGATATCAAGGACATGATCGAGCCAGGCAACGTACTTCCGAAAGTCCTGCGAGAAGGACGGTTGGAGCAGACGTAACCATGCATCTGTGCGTGTTAGTGGTCGTGTCTCATGGCCGTTGCCTGGCGGACTTGACACGCGGTTATTTCGACCTTCACTGACTAGCAGTGCTTGCTGAGGAAGTGCGGTGTCCAGCTGGGTTCATGCAGACAGGGAGAGTGACATGGCGCTTCGATACCCGATTATCTACATCCGCGGTTACGCAATGACCACAGGCGAGCGCAACGAAACCGCCGCCGATCCGTTCTGTGGATTCAACGTTGGATCGACGGTGTACAGGGCCTTGGACCGCAAAGATAGACCGACTCAGAAGCTTGTATTCGAGTCACCAGTGGTTCGGTTGATGAGCGAGTTCCAGTATCAGCATGTGTACCAGGACGGTTACGACATCATGGACCCTTGCTGGGAGCCCGCGCGCGACGAAGAGGGCAAGCCCATCCCTGGTATAGCGCCCGCCTCGATTGTAATCCTGAGGTACTACGACGACGGATCTGACTTCTTCGGTGACGGTAAGGCGCGTCATATCACCGAGTACGCTCGCCGGCTCAACGAGTTGATCTTGAAGGTAAGGCAACGGGTAGCCGAGTACCAGGAAAAAGGCAAAGCGGTAATGCCAGAGGAGAACTTCCGTTGCTATCTGGTCGCCCACTCTATGGGAGGCCTGGTTGCACGAGCCTTTTTGCAAGGCGCTGGCGAATACAGCAATGCGCGTGCCACCGTGGACAAGCTATTTACTATTGCAACGCCACATAACGGCATAGATGTAGGGGGGAGGTTTAACGTCCCTAGCTGGCTGACCGCCGAGGAAGTTGACACATTCAATCGCAAGAAAATGGCGGAGTACCTGAATCTAACGAAAGTTACCGCTCAATTTGACAACCGTGTTGACCTGATCCCCCGTTCAGCCCTCCCACCGGAGCGCATCTTCTGCATGGTCGGTACAAACCGTGGTGATTATGAGCCTTTGCATGGTGCCGTTCGTGCATTCGTTGGCAATGGTAGCGACGGCCTTGTGCGCATTGATAATGCTTCGCTCTGGGGGATCAACACTGACGCCAGTGGCAACTTAATCGAGAACAGTCATCAGGAAGTAGCCACGGCGTATGCTTTTCGCTCCCATTCCGGTTACTACGGGATCGTAAACTCCGAGGAAAGCTATCAGAACCTGGTCCGATTTCTTTTTGGCGACGTGCGTGTTGATATCCACCTGGAAATTGAAAAGGTCTCGCTCCCGGTGGGGGTTGAGCAAGCGATAGTGAAAGGGGAGACACTTGAGGCTGGGTACCAGTTCGAGTTTCTCGCAACTCCGAAGGGTAAGCGCTGGTTTTTGACACGCAGGCAGTCCGTGGAGGATTCCCCGGCCTGCCGATCCCACCAAGAACTCACCAGTGACGGTTCGAGTCGAAAAAGCATTTATCTTTCCAGCGTGTTCCTATCGAAATGGGCAAAGGTTGATGAATCGCCGTGTCTCACTTACAAGATGAGTGTTGCGGCCAAGGTACCCGACTATGTAGTTGGTGGCCGTTTCTGGCGCAATGAACACTTCGAAGGCGCCGACCTGTTTCGTGATGAGGCGATCGTCCATCTAACCCCTCCTGAGCACGACGGTGGAGAGTGGCAAATTGATTTGGCTTGGGCAGTGCTGAAAGCCAAACGTATCAAGCAGAAGCTGTTGTTTGACAACGAGCACAGCTGTCGCGACATCCTGCTGCCGTTCAATCAAGATGGAAGACCAGGTATCAAGGGAAGCCTTCGACTGAGAGTTCAGCCGTGGAAGTGAGAGACTCGAATCGTCGACAGAGCGATTGTCTATTTTTCACTTCCTCTCTGTGGTTCGCACTAAGGTGCAATGGAGGCATGGTGCAGGTCGACGTCCGCTCGTCTCTTGCTGTGCCGGGGTCTCGCTGGCCCTAGATCGCCAGCGCACCTCCGCGAGCGCAACCCGTTACAGCTAGAACACCGTAGCAAGGCGAGCCATCGAGCGAGGCCGCACCGCTGCGACTCTCTGGTATGGACTAGCAAGCGGAGCGCGCGAGCAAGCCGTTAGCTGACCAGGTGTCTTTCAAAATCGATTTTGAGTGTGGGAGACCGGATCAAGCAAGACAGTGAGTACAAGCCGAAGAACATCATCGGCCCTCAGCTGACCGGCAATTTCGTACCTCTCGGCAAGATCAGGTGGAAAAAGGGCAAGACTGGGAAGCATTACCTCCCAAACAGAAGTTGGCCCTAATGGACTAATCTCTACTTCTAGCGAACGCTAAAAACGGGGACTGCCGGGTCAACTAGCGCAGGCCTATTAGATTAAATGTTATGCTTAAAACAGAGCGGATCACGCCATGAGTAGCTATGAAACTCTTGTGTCAAGATACAAAAAGAAGATTGAAAACAACAAGTTTTTCGCCATATTGGTCGCCATAACACTTGTGATTACGTCTATCACAGCGGCAATAGCTGGGGCCAAAGCTATATATGATTTGATTATACCGAGACCTCAGACGTTTCAAGAAAGCGTAGAAGCCCTTGCAAAAAAAGGGTGTATTTTATTCTTTCCCGATAGTTCAGCTCCAGTTTCAAAAGATTCATTCATTATTGACTCGTATAAACATTTCTGGAGAGAGTCCGATATTTTTTATGCGGACAGCATAGAGATTCAAGGTTTCACACATCAAAAAGGTGGAAATGCATACAATCAACGAATAGGCGAGCGAAAGGCAAGGGCAGCAAAAGACTTCATAATTGAGCACGCCTTGGTTCCTGAGCAAACAGACATAACAATAATTTCCTACGGTGAAAGCCGATCCTTAGAAAGAGCTGGCGAGTACGAGTGCGGAGCTCTGGTTAAGGTTTCCCATAAAGAAACATAAGTCAGCAATAAGCTATGAATCGGCCTAGATTTCGTAGACTCTGGATGGCCGCTTCTGGCCGACAGCTGCCCCCTAATCTTCGGTTTAGGGGCATCTGTGCCCGCCACTCTATCCACCGTATGACCGCCCTCGTCCATCCCGATGCTAGAGTGCTCGCTCGATACCCGCACAACTCCAACATCTAGCGAGGCCCCCATGCTCAACCATGTAATGGTCGGTTCGAACGATATTGAACGGTCGAAGCGGTTTTACGATGCCGTGCTCGGTGTACTCGGCGCAGGCGAGCCGTTGCGCAATGTGGCGCCGTCGGGGCACACGCGCCTGTTCTATCGCCATGACGGCAGCCTGTTCGCTGTTACCGAGCCCATCAACGGTGAGGAAGCGACCGTTGGCAACGGCGGCACGATTGGTTTCAAGTGCAGCTCGGCCGAGCAGGTCAAGGCGTTTCACGATGTAGGCGTCGCCCATGGCGGCAGCACTTGCGAGGAGCCGCCGGGACTGCGCGAAACCAGCCTCGGGGCGATGCACCTCAGCTATGTGCGCGACCCTGACGGCAACAAACTGTGCGCCATCTACCGCGCGCAGTAACCATCCCGCTTAACGTGGCACAACCCATGTGCGGCGTTGAACGTCGATGCGCTGCAGCCTGCTGCGGCGCATGACGGCCGCGATCCCCTCCGCGAGCCCTACCCCATCAAGGTTTAACGACCATCCCGACGCCACTACCACACGGGCCTGATCCGGTCTGCAAGAAGAGGCGTTAGCTCCGCTGCCCCTACGTCGAATTCACCGGTGGAGAGACCCGCTATACCAGCGGCACGGTGCACCAGTTGGACGCCGACACCCACCCGATCCAACGCGAGTTCTATGACTTCTATCGCACGCCACGCGGCGAGTTCACGCCGTCCAGCTCAACGTCCGAACTGACCACGCACCCGACGCTGACCAGCAACGTGAAGTTCATGAACTTCTATCCGTTCAATGACATCGAGACGATCTCGCCACGCCCGATGCTGTTCATCTCTGGTGACGAGGCGCACTCGAAAGAGTTCAGCGAAACGGCCTATCGCCTGGCGGGCGAGCTGGAGGAGCTGCTTTGGGTCGAGGGTGCCGGGCACGTCGATCTCTATGATCGCGTCGACCTGGTCCCCTTCGACAAGCTGACGTCCTTCAAGAACAGCCTGAGCGAGTGACCCGACAGGCCCGAGCCGACGTGGCTAGGCGTTGTTGATCAGGTGAAACGGCCCCTGCCCCGCCACGCTGGCTGCGGCCTGTGCAATGCGGGCGGGACTGGTCAGGTCGAGCGCCGGCACGAACGAACGACTCAGGGCGATGACCGAAGCGCAGCGCGGATCGCTGCGCGAGGCATCGACCAGTGTGGCGCCGACGCCGCCGGATACGCCGATGGCCAACCCGCGAAACCCTCGGGAAAGGATTCCAACGGCATGACGATCCCCAGGTTACGGTCGACGGACGTCGGCTTCGCTACGCCAGCGTTCGATATGTTCGGCGAGCAGGTCGGCGATGGGTAGGCAGGCGCCGAGCCGGTAGAGGTTCCAGTAGTGGCCTTCCAGGGTGCGATTGATCAGCAGCGTACCGGAGGCCGGTTGCAGGCTACCGAGGGCCGACATCAGCAAGGGGAAGAGTTCGGACAGCTGCTGGTGCAGCGCTGCTTCGCGGAAGTCCCACTGCGCGCCGGGTTGCAGCAGCGGATGCAGCATCAGGTGGATACGCCGGTACAGCCCATGCGGCGGCATGCTGCCAGGCTGACGCCCGCCAAGCATCTGGAAACCCGCCTCCAGCCCTTCACTGGAAGCGCCACGCAGCGCCTCGAAAATCTGCACGTAACCGGCCAGCAGGCGCGGTTCCAGGCGCAGCACGCTGCCGAAATCGTAGACCACCAGCTCGCCGGCTTCGGTCCAGGCGAGGTTGCCGGGATGCGGGTCGGTATGCAGCCGTTGCAGGCCGAACGCCTGCTCGGCCAACCATGCGCAGAGCGTTTCGGCCAGGCGCTGACGCACTTCCGGTGAAGCCTGTTCGACCTCGGCCATGGAGCGGCCCGGCAGGTCTTCCAGCACCAGCACGCCGGGCCGGCAGAGTTCGGCGGCGGCATAGGGAATGCGGACGCCCGGCCAGCGGCTGAAGTGCTCACGAAAGGCTTCCAGATTGACCCGCTCGGCGTCGTAATCGAGTTCCTCGGCGATGGCCCGTTGCAGCTCGATATACACCGCATCGAGACGCGCGGACGGCGTGCCGAACAAGCGGCCCAGCGGCATCAGGCGACGCAGCTGGCGCAGATCGGCATCGCAGATGGCGCGGATGCCGGGGTACTGGACCTTCATGATCAGCGCTCTGCCCTGCCGATCCCGGGCGCGATGGACCTGGCCCAGCGAGGCGGCGGCCGCGGGCTCCGGCTCGATGGCTTCGAACAGTTCGTACAGCCTGCCGTCGTAGACGCGCTGCAGGTTGGCTTGCAGCGCATCGAATGGCAGCGACGGCACCTGGTTCTGCAAGCGCGCCAGCGCGGCGCTGACCGGCTCGGGCAGCAGGTCCTGCCATTGCGAGGCCTGCTGACCGAGCTTCAGTACCGGGCCCTTCATCTGTCCAAGCACGTCGCCGAGCAGTTCGCCGACAGGCACCCAGTCGATACGCGCCTTGCCCGGCGTGATGCGCTGCACCAGCAGGTTGCCGGCGATCCGCGCACCGGTGCCACCCAGTTGCAGAAAGCGGCCCAGCGCCGAAGCCGAGGGACGAGAGAATCGAGACATGCAGGCGACCCGCGAAGGCAAAGGCCGATCATGGGCCAGCCCGGCGTGTGATCCAAGGCGCAATGGTTACAGTCTGCGTAGTGGAGGCGTTCAAAGCAGTCCGAGGACAACAAGCGAAGCGGCCGATGGAATGGCGTTGCAGTCGGCCTCGCCACCTGAAAACGGCGCCGGAGCCAAGGCAGGCAATTGGCAAAGCCTGATCAAGATGCGTGTCCGCCCCGGTCCTTTCTGTCGTCCCGGCTTCTGATGTTAGGCTGAGCTACTGCATCTACGGAAGGCTCCAGATGGACCGCACGTACACCACCTACTACCTGGAAATGATGTCCGCTACTGAACTCCGGCCAAAACCGTTGCCCGCCGAGCTTCAGATCATCGAGTGCGAAGTGCCTCAGCCGGAACTCAACCGTTTTCTGTACCAACTGGTGGGAAAGCAATGGGAATGGAGCGATCTGGATACATGGAGCATCGCGGACTGGCAGGCGTTAGTCGAACAACCCTGCCATCGAACGTGGGTCGCCTATTACAAAGGCGCCATCGCCGGCTATTACGAACTGCATCAGGCTGCCGACTTCAACGTTGAGATTCGCTACTTTGGCCTGGCACCGCAGTTTCTGAGCAGAGGCTTCGGTGGCCCCCTGTTGAGCCATGCAATCGAGAGCGCCTGGGCATGGCCTGAGACCCGGCGGGCCTGGGTACATACCTGCACCCTGGACCATCCTGCAGCACTTGCAAACTATCAGGCGCGAGGTTTCCGCATTTTCAGGCAAGAGACAGCGTTGCTTGACTGAGCCACGCTCGGCTGCTGACCGATATATGCGCAGACGCGATTGGAATGGCTGCCCAAATGCCCTACATCGAATTACCGCTTACCTTGAACGGAGCGCCACAACTTGACCGAAGCTTTCCAAGGCAGCTGCCTTTGCGGCACGGTGAGATACGAAACGCTCACCCCACCAAAAGCAGTAAGCCATTGCCATTGCAATCAGTGCCGGAAAAGTCATGGGGCCGCGTTCGCCAGTTACGGCAGTGTTTCGCGTAGCGACCTTCGCATCCTGACGGGTGCAGAGAGCATCACGTTCTTCACGTCATCCGCATCGGTAGTACGGCAATTCTGCACTCGCTGCGGTTCTTCGCTGTTCTGGTCGAAAGACCATGGCGAGTACTCCGACTGGATCTCGATCGCTTTGGGTACCCTGGACAGCGCCTTTACTTCAGCAAAGCGAAAGCACATTCACCTGGCGTCCAAAGCGCCGTGGCACGAGCCCCCTACGGACTGCTCGCGGCACACACAGCCTGATCAAACGCCTGGCGATATGCCCGAAGGAGCGCAACAGTGAAAAAATATCGATCATCGGTTCAGCCAGCGCGGGCAAATCGACCTAGGCCTGGCCATGCCTCTGTAATTTGCCGATGACGCTCGTTCTCCCACCCGCAGCACCCTCCGCGCTCCACCTAGGCCTAACCTCAAAACCGGTCGTTCCCAAGCTGGAGCGTGGACGCCCAAGCCGCGACACGCCGCACGGTGAAAAATATTTACGCCTGAAATGGATCGCCGAGCGCTCTGATACGGTGCGCTCGCCCGTCCTTTCAATAGCGTGCTGCCTCTCCAAGCCAGAAGCCTCGCCACCTCTCGAAACGCACCATTAACACGCAATCACCGCCTCGCAATGAGGCATTGACCGCTGCTGCCGAAACAGCATCGGCGTGCTCGATATTCTCTGCTTCTGCGTACAGCAAGACCCGCCAGATACTGCGCTCGCCGGCCGCCATTCCGCCGCCGGCAGAGCAGGACTGACATATGAACGACGCCCTTTGTGCCCGCCACCTCGAAGCCGCGGCGCTGCCGCTGATCGACATCGCCGGGCTGTTTTCTCCCGAGCTTGCCGAGCGCCGCACCGTGGCCGAACGCATCGGCGCGGCCTGTCGCGAGGTCGGCTTCTTCTGCATCGCCAACCATGGCGTCGACCCGGCGCTGCAGCAGGCGGTGTTCGAGCAGGCACAAGACTTCTTCGCCCAACCGGAGGCCAGCAAGCGTGCGCTGGACAAGGTGTTCTCGAAGGCCAATCGCGGCTATGAGCCGTTGCGCGGGCAGGTGCTGGAAGCCGGTGCGCCGGCCGATCTCAAGGAGGGCTTCTACATCGGCGAGGAGCTGGCCGAGGACGACCCGCGGGTATTGGCCGGGCGCTTCAACCACGGCGCCAACCAGTGGCCGAGCGAGCTTGCGAACTTTCGCCCGACCATGGAGCGCTATCGCGACGCGATGAATGCGCTGGCGGCACGGCTGATGGGCGCCATCGCGCTGTCGCTGCAACTGCCAGAGGAACATTTCGCCAGCTTCTGCCGCGACTCCATGAGCACCCTACGCCTGCTGCATTACCCGCCGCAGCCGGCCAACGCCGCGCCCGGCGAGAAGGGCTGCGGCGCGCATACCGATTTCGGCGGGCTGACGCTGCTTTTGCAGGACGACAACCCCGGCTTGCAGGTCTGGGATCGCCACAGCAAGAGCTGGATTCACGCGGCGCCCGTGCCCGGCACCTACGTGGTCAACCTCGGCGACATGATCGCCCGCTGGACCAACGATCAGTACCGCTCGACGTTGCACCGGGTGGTCAACATTTCCGGACGCGAGCGCTACAGCGTGCCGTTCTTCTTCAGCGGCAACCCGGACCATGTGGTCGAGTGTTTGCCGACCTGCCTCGCGCCCGGCGAGGCGCCGCGCTACCCCGCGGTCACGGTGGAAGAGCACCACCGCGAGATGTACCGGAGGACCTATGGCTGACATCGTCCTCATCCACGGGGCCTGGGCCGGTAGCTGGGTCTGGGACTCGCTGCAGGACGGCCTGCGCGGCGCCGGCCACAGGCCCCACGCGGTCGACCTGCCGGGCAATGGCAGCGACGCCACGCCGCTCGCCGAGGTCTCGCTGCAGCGCTACGTCGAACACATCGGCGCATTGATCGAGACGCTGCCCGGCCCGATCCAGCTGGTCGCGCATTCCGGCGGCGGCATCACCGCCACCGCCGTGGCCGAGCATTACGCCGAGCGCATTGCCGGGGTCACCTATGTCGCCGGGATGATGCTGCCCAGCGGCATGGGCTTCGCTGAACTCTGCGCCGAGCTCGCCAGCGACTTTCCTGAAGTCAGCGGCATCGGTCCCTATCTCGAAGCCGCCCCCGGTGGCAGCCGCGTACCCAGCGATGCTGCCTGCGCGGTGTTCTTTCACGATGCACCAGTGCAGGCCGCGATCACTGCCGCACGCCGCCTGACGGTGCAGCCCGACGGCGGCCGCGATATCGCCGCGCAGTGGACAGCCGCGCGTTTCGGCCGCCTGCCGCGGCTGTATATCGAAGCCACTCAGGACCGCTCCGTGCTGCCACGGGTGCAGCAGCGCATGCAACAGCTGGTGCCCGGCGCCGAGCAGGTACGGCTCGATTGCGGCCATGCGCCGCAACTGGCCATGCCCGACGCGCTGCTCGCCGCCCTGCTGGATTTCTTCACGCGCCATCCACATTCCGTGCACTGACCCGTTTATTGCATCGCGCTCATTACGCCGAACCTTCAAGGAGCTTCACCATGTTCAACAAAACCCTGCTCGCCAGCGCCCTGTTCGCGCTGTTCAGCCAATCCGCCCTGGCCGCCGACAAGGTGCGCTGGCTCAACGACTGGCTGCCGGCCGGCGACAAGGCAGCGATCTACCTCGGTGTCGAACAGGGCCTCTTCGCCGCAGAAGGCATCGAAGTGGAAATCGCCAGTGCCCGCGGTGGCAGCGACGTGGTGACCAAACTGGCCACCAACAGCGCCGACTTCGGCTCCGCCGGCCTGGCCTCGCTGTTGCAGGCCAAGGCCCAGGGCGAGGTGCCGGTGGTGGCGGTCGCGCCGATCTACAACAAGCAGCCGGATGCCCTGTTCACCACCGAGGGTTCGGGCATCGAGAGCTTCAAGGACATCGTCGGCAAGACCGTCGCCACGCCGACCTTCTCCGCCTCCAACGTGGTCTGGCCGCTGCTGCTCGAGCGCAACGGCATCGACCCGGCCAGCGTCAGGCTGCTCAAGCTCGACCCCGGCGCGCTGGCGCCGATGCTCGCCACCGGCAAGGTGGACGCCACCATCAACTGGCTGACCGTGGCGCCCGGCTTCGTCCGTGCCCTCGGCGAAGCGGACAAGACGCTGAAGACCATTCCCTGGTCGGAATACGGCTTCGAGGGCTACGGCCTGTCGCTGGTGGCGTCGCAGCGCTTCGTGCAGAGCAATCCCGAGGTCGCGAAGAAGTTCGTCAAGGCCTACCGGCAGGCGCAGAAGAATGCCATCGCCGACCCGGCTGCCGCAGCCGCCGCGTTGAAGAAAATGGTCGCCGAAGTCGACGAGCAGCAGGCCGAAGAGCAATTCGCTGCATCCGTGCCGCTGATGCAGAACGAGATCAGCGATGCCGAGGGCCCGGGCTTCGACGCCAAGCGTCTGGCCACCACCTGGGAATGGGTCGCCAAGGCGCAGGGCATGCAGATAGACGCCCTCGACCCGGCCAGCGCCATCGACGCCAGCCTGAGCGAGTGAAGCCATGAATGCCGCCGCCCTGCCCGCCACGCCGCGCCCGAACATCAGTTTCGACCGGGTCAGCCAGGTCTTCACCTCCTCCGACGGCAGCGAGGTGGTAGCGCTGGACAATGCCAGCTTCGATATCGGCCGCCACGAGTTCATCGCCGTGCTTGGCCCCTCGGGCTGCGGCAAGTCCACGCTGCTGCGCATCCTCGCCGGGCTGGTACGGCCGACCCACGGCCAGGTCAGCATCTACGGCAGCCCGGTGGACGGCCCGCGCGACGAGATCGGCATCGTCTTCCAGAAGCCGACGCTGCTGCCCTGGCTGAACATCCGCGACAACCTGACCTTTCCCATGCGCCACAAGTACGGTCGCGTCACCGCCCAGGAAATCACCCGCGGCGAGGAGCTGCTGGAACTGGTGGGGCTGAAGGAATTCGGCAACAAGCGCCCGGACGAACTCTCCGGCGGCATGCAGCAGCGCGCGGCGATCGCTCGCGCCCTGCTGCACGATCCGGAAATCCTGCTGATGGACGAGCCGTTCTCGGCGCTCGATGCGCTGACCCGCGACGAGCTGAGCCTGGAGCTGCTGAACATCTGGACCCAGCGGCCGAAGACGGTGCTGTTCATCACCCATTCGATTCCCGAAGCGCTGCTGCTGGCCGACCGCATCCTGGTGATGTCGGCGCGCCCCGGCCGCGTGCAGGAAATCATCGACGTCGACCTGCCGCGCCCGCGGTCCATGCAAACCCTCACGGAGCCCCGTTTCAATGAGCTCGCCAACCATATCCGCCGCCAGGTCTTCTCGCGCCATGCCGACCATTAAGCTGCGCGCCCAGGCCGACCGCCTGGCGCCCTGGCTCGCCCTGCTCGCCCTGCTGCTGGTCTGGGAAGCGGCCTGCCGCCTGCTCAAGCTGCCGAGTTTCGTGCTGCCCGCGCCCAGCGCCATTCTCGCGGCAACGCAGAAGGTCGGCCTCGCTGCCTGGGCCGAGCATATCTTCGCCACCCTGCGAGTGACGCTGATGGGCTACGGCCTGTCGATCCTGATCGGCATCCCGCTGGCCATCGCCCTGGCCTCTTCACGGGTGATGTCGCGCACGCTGTATCCGCTGCTGGTGATCGTGCAGTCCACGCCGATCGTCGCGGTCGCACCGATCATCGTGGTGGTGATGGGCGCCGGCGACCTGCCGCGGGTGTTCATCACCTTCCTCATCGCCTTCTTCCCCATTGTGGTGTCCTGCGTCACCGGCCTGCTGGCGACGCCGGAGGAACTGGTGGAACTGTCGCGCTCGCTGGGCGCCTCCAAGGCCCGCGAATACCGCAACATCCGCCTGCCCTACGCCATCCCGCATCTGTTCTCGGCGCTGCGCATCTCCATCACCCTGGCGGTGATCGGCGCGGTGGTGGCCGAGTTCGTCGCCGCGGAGAAGGGCCTGGGCTACTTCATCAACTTCTCCACCTCGATGTTCCAGGTGCCGCAGGCCTTCGCCGCGCTAATGATGCTGGTGGTGATCAGCCTGGTGCTGTTCCACCTGATCGGCTTGCTGCAGAAGGTTTTCTTTCCCTGGAGCCTGCCCAAGGGTGGGCATTGAGCCCACCCGCTCATTCATTTCAGTCTGGATAACACCATGCCTCTCGACGATATCGCCCTGTTGCGCAGAAGCTTCGACGTCGCCCGCCGCGCGCTGGAAAACGGCACCCATCCGTTCGGCGCCATCCTGGTCGGGCCGGACGGTGAGGTGCTGCTGGAACAGGGCAACGCCTACATGCCCGACCACGACATGACCGGCCATGCCGAGCGGGTGCTGATGACCCGCGCCTCAACCCGCTACACGCCGGAGTTCCTCTCGCGCTGCAGCATGTACACCTCCGCCGAGCCCTGCGCCATGTGCGCCGGCGCCGCCTACTGGGTCGGCTTGGGGCGCGTGGTCTACGGGCTCTCCGAGCGCAGCCTGAAGGACCTCACCGGCAACCATCCGGAAAACCCGACGCTGGACCTGCCGTGCCGCATCGTCTTCGAAGCCGGCCAGCGCAAGGTCGAGGTGGTCGGCCCGCTGCTGGAGGACGAGGCTGCCGCCCTGCACGAAGGCATCTGGTAGGCAGCGCCAGAATCAGGCAAGCGCCCGGCAGGATCGCCATAACCCCGGCACCGTTCTCCATCGCAGCATTCGAACCACGGCGTCACCGACGTCGCCCGAATCCTGCGGAGGACAACCCCATGTCGAACATCACCGGCAAAATCGTACTCATCACCGGCGCCAGCAGCGGCATCGGTGAAGCCACGGCCCGCCTGCTGGCGGCCCAGGGCGCAACTGTCGTGCTGGGCGCGCGGCGCCTGGAACGGCTGGAAAAGCTGGTCGCCGAGATCGGCGAAAGCGATGGCGTTGCCGCCTGTCGCGCGCTGGACGTCACCAGCCGCGAGGACACCCAGGCCTTCGTCGACTTCGCCGAACAGCGTTTCGGCCGCGTCGACGTGATCGTCAACAACGCCGGGGTGATGCCGCTTTCGCCGCTGGACGCGCTGAAGGTCGACGAGTGGAACCGCATGATCGACGTGAACATCCGTGGCGTGCTGCACGGCATCGCCGCCGGCCTGCCGCTGATGCAGCGCCAGCGCGCCGGCCAGTTCGTCAACATCGCCTCCATCGGTGCCTACGCGGTGAGCCCGACCGCAGCGGTGTACTGCGCCACCAAGTATGCGGTGCGCGCCATCTCCGAGGGCCTGCGTCATGAGGTCGGCGGCGATATTCGCGTCACCCTGATTTCGCCCGGCGTCACCGAATCGGAACTGGCCGACAGCATTTCCGATGACAGCGCCCGCTCGGCCATGGACGACTTCCGCCGCATCGCCATTCCGGCCGACGCCATCGCCCGCGCCATCGCCTATGCCATCGACCAGCCGGCAGAAGTCGACATCAGCGAACTGGTGGTGCGCCCCACCGCCAGCCCCTACTGAGGACGCCGCCATGAGCCTTCGTACCAGCAACACCCTGGCGGCAGTCTGCCTGGCCGTATTCGGCTCACTGACCTTCGCCTCGCTGGAAGCTGCCGGCAACGAGCGCCACGAACGTGGCGTCGAGGTGATGGATCACCTGTCCGGCGGCGCCGGGCAACCCGTGCTCGAAGCGCTGCGCGAGGACTATCCGTTTCTCGCCGAGGGCATCACCGAATACGCGCTGGGCGATGTCTGGGGGCGCAGCGAGCTGGATGACCGCACCCGCCAGCTGGCCGTGATCGCCGCCTTCGCCGCCCAGGGCAATCTTCAGTACATGAAGGTCCACGCCGGCTACGCGTTGCGTCTGGGTGTCACTCGCGAGGAGCTGAAGGAGGTGGTCTACCTGACCACCGTGACCGCCGGCTTTCCCCGCGCCATCGACGCCGCCCAGGCATTGCGCGAGGTGCCGGACTCCGTCGCACGCTGAGTTAAGCAGTGCTACGCAGTCGGGCCAAATCCTTCACCGGCGAGGCGCCGAACAGGCGGCTGTACTCGCGGCTGAACTGCGAGGGGCTTTCGTAGCCGACCCGGTAGCCGGCGCTGGAAACGTCGAGCCCCTCGGCGATCAGCAGCCGCCGTGCCTCCTGCAGGCGCAACTGCTTCTGGTATTGCAGCGGGCTCATCGCGGTGATCGCCTTGAAGCGGTGATGCAGCGTCGAGCTGCTGAGGTTGACCCGCTGCGCCAGCTCCTCGATACGCAGCGGCTCGACGTAATTGCGGTTAAGCCATTCGATGGCGCGGGTGACGCGATGCCCCTGACTGTCGCGCACCGCGATCTCGTGCAGGTGCCGCCCCTGCCGACCGCAGAGCAGGCGGTAGAAGATCTCGCGCATCGCCAGCGGCGCCAGCACCGGGATGTCCTGCGGGCTGGCCAAGAGCCGCACCAGGCGCAGCGTGGCATCCAGCAACGGCGCATCGATGCGATCCAGATATACCCCGCGCGCCGGTCCTTCCAGGGGCTGGCTCAACGGCGTGCTTTCGGCCACCAGGGTGGCGACCATCGCCGGGTCGATATCCAGGCGGATGCACAGGTACGGCTCGCCGGACGAGGCCTCCAGCACGCGGCCGGCCACCGGTACGGTGACCGATACCACCAGGTAATGCAGCGCATCGTAGGTGTACAGCTCATCGCCCAGCCGCACCTCCTTGCTGCCCTGCACGATGATGCACAGCGCCGGCTTGTGCAGCCCGTGCACCAGGTCGCTCGGTGCGCTGCAGCGGATCAGGAAGAGATCGTCGATGGCGGTGGGATGCATGCCGTCGTCGCGCATGAGGCCGTCGATCAATCGCGCCAGGGCGGCACGCTGGGCGATCGTTTCCTCAGTGGAATGCAGGTCCATCTGGTTCATTGCAGGCAAACCGGTGGGAGCGGAAAGGACGGTTAGCTTAGCAGCCCATCCGGCCCGCGGTCGTCCCGCCCCATTGCAGTGCATCCACATAACCGCGTTACCGAGTGAAGCACCAAAGCGATGCACCGGCTAACATCGTCGCATGGCCAACCGGTGGCGCAGCTCCACTGGCTACGTCACACCTCAATTCCTGACTGCCTGGCCAGCTTTTTGCTACACCCTGGTCATGAAAAACCCAGCGGATGCCTCCATGCCCGAATCCCAGACCGCGCGCCTCAAGCTCTGCGGCATCACCAAACAGTACCCAGGCTGCCTGGCCAACGACCGTATCGACCTGTCGATCCAGCCGGGCGAAATCCACGCCCTGCTCGGCGAGAACGGCGCCGGCAAGAGCACCCTGATGAAGATCATCTACGGCGTGACCCAGCCGGACGCCGGCGAAATCCACTGGCAGGGCGAACAGGTGACCATGCGCGACCCGGCCCAGGCCCGTGAACGCGGCATCGGCATGGTGTTCCAGCACTTCTCGCTGTTCGAGACGCTCTCGGTGGCGGAGAACATCGCCCTCGCCCTGGGAGCCAAGGCCGGTACGCCAAAGCAGCTGGAACCGAAGATCCGCGAGGTCTCGCTGCGCTACGGCATGCCGCTGGAGCCGCAACGGCTGGTGCACAGCCTGTCCATCGGCGAGCGCCAGCGGGTGGAGATCATCCGTTGCCTGATGCAGGACATCCGCCTGCTGATCCTCGACGAACCGACCTCGGTGCTCACCCCGCAGGAGGCCGACGAGCTGTTCGTCACCCTGCGCCGGCTGGCTGCCGAGGGCTGCAGCATCCTGTTCATCAGCCACAAGCTCAATGAAGTGCGCGCGCTGTGCCAGAGCGCCACGGTGCTGCGCGCCGGTCGCGTGTCCGGCGAGTGCGTGCCGGCCGAATGCTCGGACCTGGAACTGGCGCGGCTGATGGTCGGCGATGCCGAGGGGCTGGAAGCCGAATACCCGAAGAGCGAGGGCCGCGCGCCGTTCCTGCGGGTGGAGCGGTTGTCCTGGCACAACGCCGATCCGTTCGGCGTGTCGCTCGAAGAGGTGGATCTGGAGGTTCGCGCCGGCGAGATCGTCGGCATCGCCGGAGTCGCCGGCAACGGCCAGGATGAACTGCTCGCCCTGCTCAGTGGCGAACAGCGTCTGCCGGCCGCACAGGCGAGGCATATCCGCTTTCTCGGCGACGACGTCGCCCACCTGCGCCCCGACGCCCGCCGTCGCCACGGCATGGCTTTCGTGCCGGCCGAGCGCCTCGGCCACGGCGCGGTGCCGAGCATGAGCCTGGCCGACAACGGCCTGCTCACCGCCTTCCAGCAGACCGGTATGGTCGAGCAGGGCATGATCCGCCGCGGCAAGGTGCGCGCCTTCGCCGAACAAGTCATCCAGCGTTTTGCGGTGAAGACACCGGACGCACAGACCCCGGCGGCGAGCCTGTCCGGTGGCAACCTGCAGAAATTCATCCTCGGGCGCGAGATCCTGCAGCAGCCGAAGCTGCTGATCGCCGCACACCCGACCTGGGGCGTGGATGTCGGCGCGGCGGCGGCGATCCACCGCGCGCTGATCGAACTGCGCGATGCCGGCGCGGCGATCCTGGTGATCTCCGAGGACCTCGAGGAGCTGTTCCAGATCAGCGACCGCATCGCCGCCCTGAGCGACGGCCGGCTGTCGCCACAGCGCGCCACCGCCAGCACCTGCCCGGTCGAAGTCGGCCGCTGGATGGCCGGCCAGTTCGACACCAGCGACACCCCCGTTTCCACCTCTGCCGCCTGACGAGAATCCATCATGCTGTTATCCCTGCAACCCCGCGGCGAGGCCTCACGGGCCATGCTCTGGTTCTCGCCATTGCTGGCCGCGCTGCTGACACTGCTGAGCGGCGCGCTGCTGTTCGCCCTGCTCGGCCATCCGCCGTTGGAAACCCTCAAGGTGCTGCTGATCGACCCGCTCGGCGATCTCTACGGCGTCTCCGAACTGATGGTCAAGGCGCTGCCGATCCTGCTCTGCGCGCTGGGTCTGGCGGTGGTCTACAACGCGCGCATCTGGAACATCGGCGCCGAAGGCCAGTTGCTCATCGGTGCCCTGGCCGGCAGCGCGCTGGCGGTCAACATCATCGACTGGGATTCGCGCTGGGCGCTGGTACTGACGCTGCTGCTCGGCACGCTGGGCGGCGCCGCCTGGGCCGGGCTCTGCGCCTGGTTGAAGACGGCGTTCAACGCCAACGAAATCCTCACCAGCATCATGCTCAACTACATCGCGCTGAACCTGCTGCTGTTCGCCGTGCACGGCCCGCTGAAGGACCCGGAAGGCTTCAACTTCCCGGAGTCGGCGATGTTCGGCGACGCCACGCGGCTGCCCGAGCTGATCGAAGGCCTGCGCGTGCATGCCGGTTTCTACTTCGCCCTGCTGGCGCTGGTGGTGGTCTGGGTACTGCTGCAGAAGAGCTTTCTCGGCTTCCAGATCAAGGTGCTGGGCCTGGACAAGCGCGCCGCCGGCTTCGTCGGTTTCCGCGACAAGAAGCTGGTGTGGATCGCCCTGCTGATCAGCGGCGGCCTGGCCGGACTGGCCGGTGTCGCCGAAGTCACCGGGCCGATCGGCCAGCTGGTGCCACAGGTGTCGCCGGGCTACGGCTACGCAGCGATCACCGTGGCCTTCCTCGGCCGCCTCAACCCCATCGGCATCCTCTTCGCCAGCCTGCTGATGGCGTTGCTCTACCTCGGCGGCGAGAACGCGCAGATGGCGGCCAACCTGCCGCAATCCATCACCCAGCTGTTCCAGGGCATGGTGCTGTTCTTCCTGCTCGCCTGCGACGTGCTGATCCTCTATCGGCCGCGCTTCGCGCGGAGCTGGAAGCGGAAAGCTGGAAGCTTGAAGCCCTCCATCCAATCCTGACTCTGCACTTTTACTTCCAGCTTCGAGCTTCTGGCTTCCGGCTGTTCTCTACGAGGTGAATACCCCGATGGACATGGACTTACTGACCAATATCTTCTACGCCATGATCCGCACCGGTACGCCGCTGCTGCTGGTCGCCCTCGGCGAGCTGGTGTGCGAGAAGACCGGCGTACTCAACCTCGGCCAGGAGGGCATGATGCTGTTCGGCGCGGTGATCGGCTTCATCGTCGCCTTCGCCAGCGGCAGTCTCTGGCTCGGCGTGCTGTTCGCCTGCCTGGCCGGCGTGCTGCTGTCGCTGCTGTTCGCCATGGTGGCGCTGGGCTTCAACGCCAATCAGGTGGCCACCGGCCTGGCGCTGACCATCTTCGGCGTCGGCCTGTCGTCCTTCGTCGGTGCCAGCTGGGTCGGCAAGCCGCTGGCCGGCTTCGAGCCGATCGCCATTCCGCTGCTCAGCGAGATCCCCGTGATCGGCCGCATGCTGTTCGCCCAGGATCTGCTGGTGTACCTGTCCTTCGCACTGTTCGCGCTGGTGGCCTGGGTGCTGCTGAAAAGCCGCATCGGCCTGATCATCCAGGCGGTCGGCGAAAACCCCAACGCCGCCAGCGCCATGGGCCTGCCGGTGCTGCGCGTGCGCACCCTGGCGGTGATGTTCGGCGGCGCTATGGCCGGGCTTGCCGGCGGCTACATGTCGCTGGCGTACACGCCGATGTGGGCGGAGAACATGACCGCCGGCCGCGGCTGGATCGCCCTGGCCCTGGTGGTGTTCGCCAGCTGGCGTGTGAGCCGCGTACTGCTCGGCGCCTACCTGTTCGGCCTGGCCAGCATCCTCCATCTGGTGGCCCAGGGCCTGGGCCTGGCGATCCCCGGCAACCTGCTGGCGATGCTGCCGTATGTGGCGACCATTCTGGTGCTGGTGCTGCTCTCGCGGGATGCGATCCGTACGCGGTTGTACGCGCCGGTGTCGCTGGGGCAGCCCTGGCAGCCGGGGCATTGAGGCTTTCGGACCGGTCGGCTACGCGGAACCAGGGCTATTCAAGGAGTTGATGAAAGCCTGGTTTCGCCCTGCTGGGCGACTCACTTTTTCAAGCGTACGCCGAGTGCTGTATCTGGTAGCGCGTGCTACGCCCGCCGCCGGGCAGCCGGGCAAGGCAACCCTTCTCGACGAGATCGCTCAGATGGCGCGTGGCAGTGGCTTTCGAGACCTTGGCCACAGCCTGGTATTGCGCAGCGCTGATGCCGTTCTCGAAACCTCTCTCGCCGCCATCGAGCAGACGGTTAAGCACTTTGATCTGCTCGGCAGACAGGGCTTGGCTGCGGTGAGCCTGCCAGAAGCGTGTCTTGACCAGCACGCGGTCGATACGAGCAAGGGCCTGTTCCAAGCTCTTGAGCAGCGTGGCTAGGAACCATTGCAACCAGGCGGTGATATCCAGCGTGCCTTTCTGGCTCGCTTCCAGGATGCGGTAATAGCCGGCGCGGTCATCGAGGATGCTCGCCGACATGGCGTAAAAGCGGATGGCCTGCTGTTCTCCCTGGGCCAGTGCCAGGTCGGTGATGGCGCGCGTAAGGCGGCCGTTGCCGTCATCGAAGGGGTGCAGGGTGACGAACCAGAAGTGCGCAATGCCGGCTCGTAGAAATGGGTCAAAGCCTGCATCGCTGCGGCTGCTCTCGAACCAGGCAAGGAAGTCGCCCAGTCGTTCTTCCAGCCCGGCGCGGGGTGGCGCTTCGAAATGCACGGTAGGGCGGTCGAGTCTCCCGGAAACCACCTGCATGGGCTCTTCGCCACGCAGCATACCGATGCGTAACGGGCGGGCCAGTAAGTGACCATCGCTGGGGAACAGCCAGCCATGCCAGGTGAACAGCCGCTGCGTATCGAGCGGCTGCTGATACGCGCGGGTGGCATCAAGCAGCAGTTCCGCCAGACCTTCGGAACGCAAGGTGATGCGGCCTTCTTCGTTCAGCCCCAGACGCCGCGCCAGTGACGAGCGCACGGAGCCGACATCCAGCTGCTCACCCTCGATGGCTGATGAGGTGACGATGTTCTGCAGCATGGCATCCAGACTGCTCTGCACCTCTGTGTCATTGCCCACGGCACCGAGCATCCCGAGCAAGCGGCCCTGAGCCTGGCTGCAGGTACGCAGCAGCGGAGCAAGTGCGTCGGCTTGCCAGCTGAAGTGCGGCCAATCGGGCTGCTGCCAGATCCAGAAGGGGGTATTCATAAGGACTGCTCGTCTGTGAGCCAGATAGGTGAGCTATTCGGCTCATATGGTGAGCCGATAATGCCGGCTATTCGGCTCACTGTCAGCACACTCGGTAATCGTCCTGATTCGAACCGCCAAAACGCGCTCGCATCCGCTAAGAAACACAGACAGCCACGCTCGACATACCGGCACCGGCGCTCAACTCGCCTCTGTCAATCCAACGTGTATTCAAACGTACTCACCACCCGCAGCCGTTTCCCCACGGTCCGCCCACTGTCCATATCGCTGCCATCGTCATCGATCACCCGAATCACCCCCTGGTTGGCATTCTTCAAGCGCCCCAGCGTGGCACCAGCATCCTCGGCAAAACGCGTCGCCTGTTCACGGGCATTGCTGGTGGCCGCCTCCAGCAACTGCGGCTTCAGCTCGTTGAAGCCACGCAGCTGATAACGCGGCCCGGCGAAACCGTTCATCTCGGTATCCAGCTGAACGCCGGCCAAGATCAGCGGATCGATGGCATTGGCCGCCTTGCCCACCGCATCGACGCGCTCGGACTTGACCAGCACCTGACCCTGACCGTTGAAGCGCAGCGCCACATCACGCGAGGCCCATTCGCGGGCCAGCAGATCCTGGACCTGCAACGGCCGTACCTCGAGTTCCTCGTCGGTGAAGCCCTGCTCGCGGAGGAAGTCCAGCACCCGCTGGCGATCCTCGCTCAGCCCCTTCTGCACCTCGGCGAACTGATCGCCACCACGGCGAAAGCCCAGCGTCCACACCGCGAAGTCGCTCTTCACGTCCATCTCCGCCAGGCCCTTGACCGTCACCGTGCGGTCGGCCATGCGAAAACGCTCCACGCCCTGCCCCACCGACCAGCCGGCGAAGGCCACCGCCGCGGCGATCAACGCCGCCGGCAGAAATCCGATTCGTGCTGTAGCCACGTGCTTCTCCCTGTAGGAATTGACCGAATACGCATGCTACTCCAGCGCCGTGCGAACACCAGTTGCCAGCGTTCAACCGCGGCCCAGGCGCTGCAACGCCTCCAGCCGGAAGGCGATGTGCTGCTCCAGCTCGCTCAGCTCGCGCTCCAGCCGCGCACGTTGCTGCGCATCGCTGCAGACATCCAGCCGTTCGCGCAACGCGGCACGCTGCGCCAGCAACTCCACTTCCCGTGGCGGCACCCCGGCGCTTTTCAGCACCGAGAACGGCAAGCGCAGGCCCGGCGGCGTCTGCAGCCAGCCTTCGTCCACCACCAGCGGTTCGCCTTTTTCCTGCACGCCGCGCTGCCATCTGGCGATGTCGCGGGCGATGCGTTGTTCGATGTCCTGATCGCTCATGACTCGCGCCTCTTCTACCTGCCCCGTCATGAAAACCCAGCTGCGTGACTTTGTCAGCGGCCGGCCGACGCCAGGTCATTGGCACGTCGGTTGCGTCGCGTCTGTATGATTGCACCCAGCGCGATGCGAACTTTTGCCGCAGCGTTCATTCTCTTGCTCAGCGCCACCGCTACCGATTCGAGGAGCCACCCCTTTGCCCAGTCTCAACCTGCAGATTCTTATCGCGGCCTGCCTGGGTGTCGCCATCGGCTGGCTGACCGGCACGCTGCCAACCGACGCACCCGTGCGCGAGGGCGTGCTCTACGCCAGCACCCTGGCCGGGAGCATCTTCATCGGCCTGCTGAAGATGGTGCTGATCCCGCTGATCTTCACCTCCATCGTGGTCGGCGTGGCCAACCTGCAGGCACATCACCAGGTGCATCGGGTGTGGGGCGGCGCGCTGGTCTACTTCACCCTCACCACCAGTGCGGCGATGCTGGTGGCGCTGGTCGCGGCGAACCTCTTCAAGCCGGGTACGGGCCTGTCGCTGGACCTGTTCGCCGAGGCGATGAACGACTTCGAGGCGCGTCAGCTGACGCTGCCGGAGTTCTTCCTGCACTTCTTCGCCAACCTGTTCCAGAACCCCTTCGCCGCGCTGGCCAACGGCAGCATCCTGGCCGTCGTGGTGTTCGCCATGTTCATCGGCATCGCCCTGGTAGCCGGTGGCGACCGCTACCGCAATATCCTCGTGGTGCTGCAGGAATTTCTCGAGCTGATGATGCGCATCATCGGCTGGATCATGCGCCTGGCGCCGCTGGGCATCCTCGCCCTACTGATCAAACTGGTGGCCGAGCAGGATGTGGCGCTGCTCAGTGCCGTCGGCGGCTTCATCGCGCTGGTGTTCGCCACCACACTGTTTCACGGCATAGTGGTGTTGCCAGGCATCCTCTTCCTAACGACCGGCAAGTCGCCGCTGTGGTTTTTCCGCGGTACCCGCGAGGCGCTGATCACGGCGTTCGCCACCAGTTCCAGCGCGGCGACGCTGCCGATCTCGCTGCGTTGCGCCGAGGACAATCTCAAGGTGCGCCCGGGCATCGCCGGCTTCGTGCTGCCGCTGGGCGCGACCATGAACATGGACGGCACCGCGCTCTACGAAGCGGCGGCAGCGCTGTTCGTCGCCAATCTGATGGGTATCGAGCTGAGCCTGGCGCAGCAGGCGGTGGTGTTCTTCACCGCGATGATCGCCTCGACCGGCGCCCCGGGCATTCCCAGCGCCGGCATGGTGACCATGGTGATGGTATTGCAGGCGGTCGGCCTGCCGGCCGAAGCGGTGGCAATCCTGCTGCCGATCGACCGTTTGCTGGATACCGTGCGCACGGCGGTCAACGTCGAGGGCGACATCATTGGCAGTGTGGTGGTGCAGCGTTTCGCCGATCGCGACTAGCGCAGCATCAGGACGACGACTCCTTGCGGGTCTTGGCGATCAGCTCCGGGTCGATGCCCCAGCATTCGTCCAGGTACCAGTCCTCACCGAACATTTCCGCCGGATGCTGAGTGCGGCCCGCGCCGTTGCCACAGGCCATCGACGTGGCCGGGCAATAGCGGTCGCAGCCCCAGCACACACGTTCGGGGTGGGAAGGTTCGAGGGGGAATTTCTTGGCCATTGCGAGTGCCTTTCGGGCGTTGTTGCAGTAGCCACAGGCTAAACCTCCTCGCCGCCGCCAGACTTGATCATGCTCAAGAACGACGAGCATCGGCGCACAACAACTGTATGCACATACAGATAATGATTGCCTGAAGCGCCGTTTGTGCACATGCTTCGCGTCATCGACCGCTGCCGTCACAGCCTCCATGCAACTCTATCTCTGCGAAAAACCTTCCCAGGCCCGCGACATCGCCAAAGTGCTCGGCGCCAACCGGCGTGGCGACGGTTGCCTGCAGGGCGCCGGGGTGACGGTGACCTGGTGCATCGGCCACCTGCTGGAAACCGCCCCACCGGACGCCTATGACCCACGCTACAAGCGCTGGGTCCTGGCCGACCTGCCGATCGTGCCGGAGCGCTGGAAGATGCTGGTCAAGCCGAAGACCGCCAGCCAGTTCAAGGCGGTCAAGCGCCTGCTCGGCGAATGCAGCGAACTGGTGATCGCCACCGACGCCGACCGCGAAGGCGAGATGATCGCCCGCGAGCTGGTCGATCACTGCCGCTACCGCGGGCCGATCCGCCGCCTGTGGCTGTCGGCGCTGGACGATGCCTCGATCCGCAAGGCGCTGGCTGCGCTCAAGCCCGGCGCCGAGACTTTCAATCTCTACCATGCCGCCCTCGGCCGCTCGCGTGCCGACTGGCTGATCGGCATGAACATGAGCCGGCTGTTCACCCTGCTCGGCCGCCAGTCCGGCTACCAGGGCGTGCTGCCGGTGGGCCGCGTGCAGACGCCGACGCTGCGCCTGGTAGTCGACCGCGACCGCAGCATCGCAGACTTCATCCCGGTGCCGTTCTGGGCCATCGACGTGCAGTTGCTGGCTGATGGTGCCACGTTCACCGCGCAGTGGCAGGCGCCGGACGAGCATTGCGATGACCAGGGTCGCTGCCTCGATCAGGCCCGCGCGCAGCAGGCTGCGGACGCCATGCGCAACGCTGCCAGCGCTCGCCTGCTGAAGCTCAAGACCGAGCGTCAGCGCGAAGCGGCACCCTTGCCCTTCGATCTCGGCACGTTGCAGGAAGTCTGCTCGAAGAAGCTCGGCCTCGGCGCCCAGGAAACCCTGGATATCGCCCAGGCGCTGTACGAAACCCACAAGCTGATCACCTACCCGCGCAGCGACTGCGGCTACCTGCCACTGAGCCAGCACGGCGAGGCGCGGGCCATCGTCGCGGCGCTGACTCAAGCCGATCCGACGCTCGCCGCGCTTGAGCCGCATCTGGACCTGTCGCGCCGCTCGCGGGCCTGGAATGACGCCAAGGTCGGCGCCCACCACGGCATCATCCCCACCGTCGCGGCGCGTGGTCTGGAACGCCTGGCCGGGCGCCCGCGTGCGGTGTATGAGCTGATCCGCGCGCGCTACCTGGCGCAATTCCTGCCCAACCACGAGTACGACCGCACCCAGGCCGACTTCGACTGCGCCGGCCAGGCGCTGCGCGCGGTGGGCAAGCGGATCGCCGAGCCCGGCTGGAAACGCGCCATGCCCGAAGCGCTGGCGCCGGCACGGGGCAATCGTGAAGCAGCCGCGCCGCAGAGCCTGCCAGCCCTGCAACAGGGCCAGGATTACGCGGTGGGCGAGATCACGCTCAAGGACCAGCAGACCCAACCGCCCAAGCCCTTCACCGAAGGCGACCTGATCAAGGCGATGAAGAACGTCGCCAAGCTGGTGGACGACCCGCGGCTGAAACAGAAGCTCAAGGACACCACCGGCATCGGCACCGAGGCGACTCGCGCCGGGATCATCCAGGGCCTGCTCGACCGCGGCTATCTGGTTCGCCAGGGCAAGGCGCTGGCGGCAACGCCGGCGGCGTTCAGCCTGATCGACGCCGTGCCGCGGCCGATCGCCGACCCGGGCACCACGGCAATCTGGGAACAGGCGCTGGACATGGTGCAGAGCGGCGAGATGCCGCTGGAAGAATTCGTCACCAAGCAATCGGCTTGGATGAGCAAGCTGGTCGAGCGCTGCGCCGGGCTGCGCATGACCATCAGTGGCCCGCCGGTCGCGGCCAGACGCGGGGGAAAACCATGGAAGAAGAAACGCAGCGGCGCGCCACGCAAAACGGCTCGCCGACGCAAGCCGGCAACCGCAGACTGAGCCACAGCTAGCGGGTGGTTCGTTTCCAGACTCAGTAGGCGCAGCGTGGAATGGCGCCTACAGCAGACCAGCCCGCCACAAGCAGCCGCCCTAATGAATCTCCAGCACCTCGTAGCGCTGCGACTGGCCGTTCACCTTCAGTTCCACTTCGTCCCCCACCTCGCGCCCGAGCAGGCCCTGGCCCAACGGCGAACGCGGCGAGATGACCAGGACTTCCCGCCCTTCATGCCTCAGCTTCAGCCCCGCCGCATCCGGGCCGAGAAAGAACCAGCGTTCGACGCCATCATGCTCCAGGCAAAGCAGCGCACCGACCCGAACGCACTCGTCCGAACCGATGGTCGGCTGCAGGTTGCGATAGGCGGCAAGTGCCGTCTCGATCTCATGCAGGCGGCGGCGCTGGCCGTCGGCGAGGTAGGCGGCTTCCAGGCCACGGGTGTCGTACTTGTTCTCGGCCTTGCTCTCGGCATGGGTGGCGGCCTCGTGGGTCGCGGCCAGCACGGTCTTGGCGACTTCGCGGTCGGCTTCGAGGGTGGCGATGATCTGCTGCTGAAGGGCGCTCTTGTTCATGGGCCAGGCTTATAGCCCGACGGCGCGCCGAAGGGAATGGCGTCATCGCTGTCCGGTGCAGCGCCGGGCTCGATCACCGCATCGGCCAGCCAGGGATTACGGCCCTCGGCGATCCACTCCAGTGTCTCGCACCAGAAACCATTGCGGTGGCGGCCATGGAACAGGCCGAAATGGCCGATGCGCTCGAAGCCCATCGCGCGGGGATTGAGCTGCACCAGCTGGCGTGGGCTATTGCGAAAGTAGCCGAGCCCGCGGCGCATCGCAGCGGGCGTGGCGAACTCGTCGTCACTGGTGCTGACCGCCAGCATCGGCGCACGGATCGCGGCAAAACGGCTGAACAGCAGTTCGTGTTCGTCAGGCGGATAGCTGTCTTCCAGCCGCGCACCGCGCCGGGACCACTCCAGCGCGACACCCGCTGGCAGGTCTTCCAGCCAGCCAAGGCGGCGCCCGGGAAAATAACCGACCAGCCGGGTCACCGCAGGCATGAACAGGTGCCACTTGGCGTACATGCGCAGGCGCTGATCGGCGGCGTAGTCGCGCCAGTAGGCGTACTGCCCGGCCACGTTGAGGTAGCGGTCCACCTCGCCGGCCGCCTCGGCAAAACCCGGCATGAAGCCACCGGCGCTGTGCCCCACCGCGACCAGCAGCCCGTGCGGATCACGCTCACGCATATAGCGCACAGCGGCGTCGAAGTCGTACTCGCCCCAGTCGCGCCAGCGCATCTGCATGTCGCCCAGGCGCTGCGGTCGCGAGCCGCCGATGCCGCGAAAGTCGTAGGTCAGCGCGACGAAACCGTGCTCGGCGAGAAAGCTTGCGTAGCGTGCGTAATAGCGCGACAGCACACCGGTGGCGCAGCTGATGATCACCGCGCCGCGTTCGATACCCGGCGGCCGCCACAGCTGCGCGGCGAGGGTGAAACCATCTGTGCAGTGCAGGGCAACGGACTCGGGCATGGCAAGGACCTTTCGAATTGTTGTGCCGCCACCTTGCCCCGCAGCGCACATTTTTGCCATAACCTGCCGGCACCTTTGCGCAGCGGCCGCAGTCTGTTTCATGACAGCCGCATTACCCCTGCAGGCAGGTGGTCTGCAGCGCAACACCTCATCGTGGTTCCCACTGGCATTACCGCCCCGAACTACGGCGCCTACGCGCTGCGGGTTTTTGGCGGCTCGGAGAAAAGTACATGACCGGCGAACAGCTGATCGTCTTTGGCGTACTGGCGGCAACGCTGGTGCTGTTCGTCTGGAATCGCTGGCGCTACGACCTGGTCGCCCTCGGCGCGCTGCTCGCCTGCGCACTGACAGGTGTGGTGCCGGCTGACGAGGTGTTTTCCGGCATCGGCCATCCTGCCGTGATTTCTGTGGCTGCGGTGCTGGTCCTAAGCCGCGGGCTGCTCAATGCCGGCGTGGTGGATTCCGTGGCGCGGCGGCTGATGCAGGTCGGCGAGCGCCCGTGGGCACAGGTCGCCGCGCTGACCGGGATTGTCGCGCTCAGCTCGGGCTTCATGAACAACGTCGGCGCGCTGGCGCTGTTCATGCCGGTGGCGATCTGGATGTCGCGCCAGAGCGGGCGCTCACCGTCGTATCTGCTGATGCCACTGGCGTTCGGCTCGCTGCTCGGCGGCACCCTGACGCTGATCGGCACCCCACCGAACCTGATCATCGCCGGCTATCGCGCCGAGGCCGGCGAGGCACCGTTCGGCATGTTCGCCTTTCTCCCGGTGGGCGCCGCGGTGACGGTCGCCGGTGTGCTGTTCATCGCGCTGCTCGGTTGGCGGCTGGTGCCGCAGCGCCAGGAGCAAGAAGGCAACGGTGACCTGTTCGAGATCAGCGCCTACCTCACCGAAGTACGGGTACCGGAAAGCTGCAAGTACGCCGGGCGCACCCTGCACGCGCTGATCAATGAGGTGAAGGACGAGGCCGATGTACAGGTGATCGCCCTGGTGCGCGGCGACGAGCGCCAGCGCATGCCGTCGACCTACGAGGTACTGCGCGAGGGCGACATCCTGCTGGTGGAGGCGGATTCGGACAGCCTCAAGGCGCTGCTCGACGTCACCGGCGTCGAGCTGGCGGCCAATGTCGACGAGCAGGAGGAAAAAGCACAGAAAGCGCAGGAAGACACCGCGCAGGCGGTCGAAGACGAAAAGACCGAGAAGAATCACAAGAGCCGGCACGGCGAGCTGACCCTGGCCGAAGCCATCATCTCCCCCGGCTCGATACTGGTGGGCACGACCGCCAGTGGCCTCGACCTGCGCGAACGTCACGGCGTCAACGTGCTGGCCGTCGCCCGCCAGGGGCAGCGGCTGCGCCAGCGGCTCGGCAAGATCCGCTTCGCCACTGGCGACATCCTGCTGCTGCAGGCCCGCGAGAATGCCCTGCAGTCGAGTATGAACAGCCTGGGCTGCCTGCCGCTGGCGTCGCGCGGGCTGAGCATCACCACGCCACGCAACGTGCTGCTGGCCAGCGCCATCTTCGCCATCACCCTGGCGACCATCGCCTTCGGCCTAGTGCCGGCCGCCACCGCGCTGGTCAGCGGCGCGCTGGTGATGATTCTGGTCGGACTGGTTCCCGTGGGCCGCATCTACGACAGCATCGATATGTCGGTCATCGTGCTGGTGGCCGCGATGCTGCCGGTCGGCGAGGCGCTGGAAACCAGCGGGGGCTCGCAACTGATCGCCGAAGCGCTGCTGGAGTTGGGGCCGTCGTTGCCAGCGGCGGCGACGCTGGCGCTGCTGATGGTGGCGGTGATGCTGATCTCCAACGTAGTCAACAATGCCGCCGCCGCGGTCCTCGCCGCCCCGGTGGCGATCAGCCTGGCACGCGGCATGGATGTGTCGGTCGATCCGTTTCTGATGGCCGTGGCGATCGGTGCCTCCTGTGCCTTCCTCACACCCATCGGGCATCAGTCCAACACGCTGGTGATGGCGCCGGGCGGCTACCGCTTCGGTGACTACTGGCGGCTGGGCCTGCCGCTGTCGATTCTGGTGGTGCTCTGCAGCGTGCCGGCGATCCTCTGGATCTGGCCGCTATGAACAAACGCCTTTCCGTTCGGGACCGGCGAACTCCGACGCGCCGAAGCACTCCCAGACACCCAGTGCATCTCCTTCTTCGGCAGTAGGGCTTTACCTGCGCGCACCAGTGTGAATAATGCCGCCCCTTTTCCATGCGACGAGGTAACCATGACGGCGCCAGCCACCGCAGCGACTCCACCCCTTTCCGCCCGCGCCGTGCTGTTGCTCGAGCTGGCGCTGGCCATGGGCGGTTTCGCCATCGGCACCGGCGAGTTCGCCATCATGGGCTTGATGCCGAACGTGGCCGAAGGGCTGGGCATCAGCGAGCCCCAGGTCGGCAACGTGATCAGCACCTACGCGCTGGGCGTGGTGGTGGGCGCGCCACTGCTGGCGATCCTCGGCTCGCGGCTGTTCCGCCGGCACCTGCTGCTGTTGCTGATGGGTTTCTTCGCCCTCGGCAATTTCGCCAGCGCCCTGGCACCGGACTATTCGACGCTGATGATCTTCCGCTTCATCACCGGCCTGCCCCATGGGGCCTATTTCGGCGTGGCGATGCTGGTGGCGGCCTCCATGGTGCCGCCGGACAGGCGCGCCCAGGCCGTGGCCCGCGTGCTGATGGGCCTGACCGTGGCGATCCTGATCGGCAACCCGCTGGCCACCTGGCTCGGGCAATGGCTGAGCTGGCGCTATGCCTTTGCCCTGGTCGGCGCCATCGCCCTGCTGACGGTGCTGCTGGTGGCGCTGTTCCTGCCGCTCAACCGTGCCGAGCCGCGTAACAGCCCGCTGCATGAGATCCGCGCGTTCAACCGGCCGCAGGTCTGGTTGGCGCTGGCGATCAGCTCCATTGGTTTCGCCGGGATGTTCTGCGTGTTCAGCTACATGGCGCCGACGCTGCTGGATGTCACCGGCGTCGGCGCCGGCTGGATTCCCTTCGCGCTCGCCGCCTTCGGTCTTGGCGGCATCGTCGGCAATCTGGTCGGCGGCTGGCTGTTCGATCGGCTGCGCTTCAAGGCCGTCGCCTGGTTGCTGCTGTGGAGCGCACTGGTGCTGCTGGTGTTCCCGCTGGCCGCGCACTCGGTGTGGACGATCTTTCCGGCGGTGTTCGCGGTGGGCACCATGGTCTCGCTGTCGCCGGCGCTGCAGACCCATCTGATGGATGTCGCGGCGGATGCGCAGACCCTGGCCGCCGCCTCCAATCACGCCGCCTTCAACATCGCCAATGCCCTTGGCCCGTGGCTCGGCGGGCTGGCGATCACCGCCGGTTTCGGCTGGACTTCGACCGGCTATATCGGCGCCGCCACCGCCGTTGGTGGCCTGCTGGTGTTCGCCTGGGCCTGGAAGATCGAGCGCGCGGTGCAGGACGCCGACACCGGGCCGGCGACCTGCTGCTCCTGAGGCCGTAGCCGGCCGTCCGCTGGCGGCGACAGTGGCGCGCAACATGCAGTAATCAGTGAAGCGATGACCCGCCTTGCAGATCGTTCGGCAAGCGGGTCCTATCTACGATTGCTGATTTTTCGAGACCCTGACCTTGCAGCATTTCTACCTGTTGCGCAGCAGAGCCCGCCGGATCGGCCTGCTGCTGATGACCCTGTTCGCCGTTGGCCTGCCGGTCGGCTGCTCGGTACTCGAGCAGAAGGAGCGCGAGCTGGTGTTCCGTATCGAACCGGGCACCGCATCCTGGTTCAGCGGGCTGCCGCGTGGCGTCGAGGAGCTGCAGCTGACCGATTCGGCATTCGGCGACGAGCAGAATATCCATGCCTGGTGGTGGCCGGCGGCCGACGCCGACGCACCGGCGCTGCTCTACCTGCACGGCGTGCGCTGGAACCTCACCGGCCATCTGTTCCGCCTGGAGCAGCTGCGTGCGCTGGGCTTTTCGGTGCTGGCCATCGACTACCGCGGTTTCGGCCAGAGCCTCGGCGACCTGCCGTCGGAGCGCAGCGTCTATGCCGACGCGCGCATCGGCTGGGAGCGCCTGAAAACATTGCAGCCGGACGCCGGCAAACGCTTCATCTACGGGCATTCCCTCGGCGGCGCTGTGGCCGTCGACCTGGCCGCCGAACTCGGACAGCAGGCCGAGCGCGACAACGCACCGGCCGAAGCCCGCGCGCTGATCATCGAGTCGACCTTCACCTCACTGGCCGACGTGGCGACGGCCGTTTCCGACACCACGCTGCCGGTGCGCTGGCTGCTGTCGCAGAAGTTCGATTCGCTGGAGAAGATCGACCAGATCGGCATGCCGCTGCTGGTGGTGCACGGCACCGATGACCGCTATGTGCCGCCGCGCTTCAGCGAGCAGCTGTATGAAGCCGCGCGCCAGCCCAAGCAATTGCTGCTGGTCGAGGGCGCCACCCACAACAACAGCCTGCGCGTGGCGCTCGCTGCCTATGGCCGTGCCTTGCAGGCGCTGCTGGAGTCCGGCGAACAGCGCCTGGGTGCCGCGCAGCCGCCACAGGCAAAAGCCGCGGAGCGCGGCTGACCGACGTCAGCGCTTGGCCTCCAAGCCTTCGAGCAAGGCACGGTGAAACGCTTCCGGCGCCTCGACCTGGGGTGAATGCCCCAGATCGGGAAAGGCCACCAGCTTGGCATCGGGAATCATCGCGGCAGCCTGGCGGCCCAGCTCGGGGTAGTTGCCCAGGCGCTTGGCGACATCCTGCGGCGCTCGGTTGGCGCCCGGCGCGGTACGATCCAGCCCGCCGATCAGCAGCAAGGTCGGTGTCTTGATCCGCGAAAACTCATGGATCACCGGCTGGGTGAAGACCATCTCCGAGGTCTGTGCCTGATTCCAGGCGACCTGCTCCTTGCCATCTCCGGCGTACATCCCGGCAAGCATTTCCACCCAGCGGTCGTACTCCGGCTTCCAGTCGCCGTTGTAGTAGAACTTCTGCTGATAGGCCTTGATGCTGTCGAAATCGGTCTTGAGCTCCGACTGGTAGAGCTGATCGATGGAGGCATAGGGCACGCCCTCGGCCTGCCAGTCCTCCAGACCGATTGGGTTGACCAGCACCAGCCGCTCGACTCGCTGTGGGTAGTTCAGCGCCAGCCTAGCGGCCAGCATGCCGCCCATGGAATGGCCGATCACGGTGACCTGTTCGATGTTCTCCTGTTCCAGCAGCGCCTGGGTGTTGTGCGCCAGCTGGGCGAAGCTGAACTGGTAGCCCTCGGGCTTGCTGGAGCTGCAGAAACCGACCTGATCGGGTGCGATGACCCGGTAACCGGCCTTGCTGAGCACCTCGATGGTGCGCTCCCAGGTCGCCCCGCAGAAATTCTTGCCATGCAGCAATAGCGCCGTGCGGCCGTTCGCCTTGCCCTGCGGTTCGACATCCATGAAGGCCATTTCCAGCGCCTTGCCCTGGGATTCGAAACGGTAGTGCTTGAGCGGGTGCGGGTAGCTGAAGCCTTCCAGCTGCGGGCCGTAGGCGGTTCGGCTTTCGGCCAGCAGCGGCAGGCTCAGGGTTAGACCGGCGGCAAGCGCCAGGGCGGACACGGCTGTTTTCACGCGCGACTCCTGTTTCAGTACGGATCGGGAAACTCCGTACATAGGAATGCATTCGTGCAGCCAGGTTCGCGGTCGGATTGCGACAATGCATGTCCCGGCCGCGCCTACCCGTCTCTCTTCGCTTACAGGCGGAAGCGCCCGACCAGCTGATTGAGCTGTGTCGCCAAGCGCGCCAGCTCGTCGCTGGCCACCGAGGTCTGCTGCGCACCGGTGGCGCTCTGCTCGGAGATGTCGCGGATGGCCACCAGGTTGCGATCCACCTCCCGCGCGACCTGCGCCTGTTCCTCGGCAGCGCTGGCGATCACCAGGTTCATCTCGTTGATCTGCCCGACGCGCTCGGCGATCAGCCCCAGCGCCTGATCCGCTTCGCCGGCCATGCTCTGGCTGCGCGTAGCGAATTCACTGCTCTGCTGCATGTCGCGCACCGACTGCTCGGTAGCGCTCTGGATCGAGCCGATCATGCGCTCGATCTCCTGGGTCGAACTCTGCGTGCGCTGGGCGAGGTTGCGCACCTCGTCGGCGACCACCGCGAATCCGCGTCCGGCCTCACCGGCCCGCGCGGCTTCGATGGCGGCGTTGAGCGCGAGCAGATTGGTCTGATCGGCGATCGCGCGAATCACATCCACCACCTGCCCGATGCTCGCCGCCTCTTCGGCCAGATGGGTCACGGTGGCCGCGGTCTGCTGCAGCTTGTCGCTCAACTGGTCGATGGTCTGCCGCGTGGCGGTCACCTGGCGACGCCCGTCGTCGGCGACCGTCTCGGCATCGCGCGAAGCATCGGAGGTGCGATTGGCATTGCCGGCCACTTCGTCCACCGCAGCGGACATCTCGGTGACCGCCGTGGCGGCCATCTGCACTTCCTCGTTCTGCTGATGGATGCCCTGGGCGGTGTGCTGGGTGACCGCGTGCAATTCCTCGGCAGCCGACGCCAGCTGGGTCGCCGAGCCCTGAATGTCCTGCAAGGTATCGCGCAATGTCCGCTGCATCTGGCGGATCGACTGCTGCACCTCGGTGATCTCGTCCTTGCCGCGACACTCGATGCTGCGGCTCAGGTCACCCGCGGCCACCGATGCCGCGGCCTGCTTCAACTCCTCCAGCGGCCGGCTGATGCTGCGCAGCATCACCGTGGCGAACAGGCCGCCGCCCACCAGCAGCGCCAGCAACAGGCCGATGTTCAAAAGGCGGTTGCGCTGATAGAGCGCCTGCGCCTGTTCGTACTCGGCCTTGGCCTCGCCCAGTTGCAGCTCGATCAGTTGGGAGAAGCTTTCGGATATGGGGTCGACCAGCGGATACAGATCATTGATGACGAACGCCGCCAGACGTTTCTCGCTATGCCGGTCCAGCGTGCGCTCGAGGGCATCGAACGGCTCGTCGGCGGCCTTCATCAGGGTCTCGATGCGCGACGCGAGCTGCCGCTCGGCGTCGATCAAGCGGGTGTTCAGGTACGCGCTCCAGAGACGGCTGATCTCCGCGCGGGCGTTGCGCACATCGTCGCGCGCCTGGCCATAACTGAGCATGCCGCTGCGGGTCTTGTGGGTGGTATCGACGATCTTCACCGCGTACAGGTCGGCGATGAGCTTTAGGTCACGCAGCGGCACGACGCGATCCAGATACACGGTGTTGAGTCCGGCGACACTGCGCTGCTGGGCATTGAGCCCGGTCAGGCCGATCACCAGACAGGCCGCAAGCATGGCCCCGACCAGAATCAACAGGCGGGCACGGATTGTCAGTTGCTGCATCATTCGTTCTTTTCCATATGGCGTGCCGTTCGTGAAGAGCGGCAAATTGGCAAAAGTGAGGCATAACGGTCGAACCGGCGCGTCGGGCGAGGGACGTGCCGCGTGGTCCTGTTGCAGGACGTGCATCGCGGAAGAGGAAGCAGGCACGTGATCTTGTTGTTGCGTCTGTTGTTGCGCCTGCGAGGCCTGCCAGGCACAAAGCGGATTGCCAGCAAGCGAGACGCTATCGGCCGCGGATGTCGGCTCTTTAACGCAAAAATCTTCGCAAGGTGCATGCCAGAGCGGCCAAAAAGGCCATTACTGCAGCTGCGTCGGCCTTGCAGGCGACAGTAACGTCGCCCTGCAATTTCCCGAATCGGCCATGCCGCACGCCACCGCATGCGACTAATGGCGCAGTGCAGACTGTGCGCTGCTGCACAGCGTCAGTACCCGCAGGTGATACCTTCGCGCCCGACCAAATTCAGCAAGGGACCTGCCGTGAAAACGCTTATCCGCACCGCCGTTCTGGCGCTGACCGCCATCATCGCCAGCCATGCCTTCGCCGACGCACCGCCACCCCGCAACCTGGCCGAGGCGGTGAAGCAATTCTCCGAGTACAACGCCCGCCTCGATCAGGCCCTGGCGCAGGAGCAGACGCCCGAGAACATGGCGCAGATCCACGAACTGACCTACACGCTGAAAGCGGCGCTGGAGAAAATCGTCGAAGAAATGGACGGGCTGAACGACACCCTGGAGGAAATCCACATCGCCTCGGAAGCCGAGAGCGCCGAAGAAGTCAGCACTTACGGCGCGGACTATCTGAAGACCGCGCGGACAGTGATCAAGTAATCCGCCGCCTCAGGGCTCGACCGGCAGGATGTCGAAGCCGATGCGATTGTCGCTGATGACGCGATATTCCAGCGTCTGCCCCGCCTGCACCTGCGCCAGCTTCTCGCGGCGCAGGCTGAGCTTGCCGCACAGCGTGTCGTCCAGCGGATCGGTGCCGATGCTGACGATCCGCGCCCCGGCCGGCACCTGAAAACGCACCACCTCGCCGACATGGATACGCGCCGCCAGCTCACGATCGATCAGCACGGCGATGTAGCAGCCGCCGCCACGCAAGCCGAAATCCCGCGTCACCACCACCTCTCCGGCGTTCTCCAGGGGTTGCTGGTAGGCCAGCACCCGCTCGGCCGGCACCGGTTCGATGTCCTCGGCATCGGGCTGCCAGGACGAACAGCCAGCCAGCGACAGCAGTGCAGTGATAGCGAGGGGCAGGCGCATGGAAACTCCTTGGCTGAGGCTGAAATGGCGAACCTGGGCGTCGAGCATGCCAGAGCGCCGAATGATTGCTAGAGTCTGACCACAGTTTCGTATCGATGAGCGCAGTTAGTGGCTTGTTTGGTAGGTTCAGTTGGACAATTTCGGCGGCCATGGCCCCGCTACTGCGTTGCTGCTCCTCACCATGGCCCCGCTATGGCGCGTCGCAGCGCCTTGTCTCGAAGCCATGTTCATCCAAACTTGCCTCAACCCACTCACCGCACAGGCCACCGACCGTGAACGCCCCAGACGACAGCCAGCCACGCTTCTGGCGCGACGCCGCCCTGCCCTTCCTCGAGGCGCGGGCCGTCGCCGATGGACGCAAGGTCTGCTATGCACCGCACTGTCACGAGACCTTTTCCATCGGTGCGATCACCGCCGGCGCCAGCACCTATTTCAACGGCGCAGCACGCCAGCGGATCGCCCGCGGCGCGGTGGTGATCATCAATCCGCAAACGGTGCACGCCTGCAATCCCATCGACGGCCAGCCCTGGTCGTACCTGATGTTCTATGTCGACACCGGCTGGCTGGGCGCGCTGCAGCATGAACTGGGCGTCAGCGCCGACGGCCGCTTCATCCCCTACGCACCGATCCAGAGCCTCGACCCGGAATTGTTCGCCGGGCTGACCGGGCTGTACGCCACCCTGCTCGACCCGCAGGCGGACACGCTGCAGCGGCAGAGCGCGGCCGTCGAGTACTTCAGCCTGCTGCAGCAGACCCTCGCCCCGGCAGTCGCCCGCCCGGCCGCCGAGCCCGTCGAACAGCTGCGACGGGCGGCCGACTATATCGCCGAACATTGCACCGAGGCGCTGCGTCTGGAAGACATCTGTCAGGCTGCCGCGCTGTCGCCGTCCTATCTGATCCGCACCTTCAGGCAGCACTACGGCATGACCCCGCATGCCTATCTGCTCAACCGTCGCATCCAGCGCAGCCAGCATTGGCTGCGCCAGGGTCATGACCTCGCTGAAGTGGCACTGGCCGCGGGTTTTGCCGACCAGGCGCACTTCCAGCGTACCTTCAAGCGTCAGCTGGCGGCGACGCCCGGGCAATACCGGGCTCAGCCCGCCACTAGATAGAGCGCGCTGCCGGCCAGCAACAGCGCCATCGTTCGATTGAGCCAGCGCACCCGCCCCGGCTCCTGCAGATAGCGGCTGAGAAAAGCGCCAGCGCCGGCCCAGCAGGCAATCGAGCCATAACAGATGACGAAATACAGGCCGGCGAACAGCCAGACCCGCAGGACATCGCCGTTCGCCGCGAACAGCCCCATGCCCGCCACGGATGCCAGCCAGGCCTTCGGATTGAGCCATTGCATCAGCGCGCCGTTGAGCGCCGAGGGGCCGTTGCCGGCCGCCGCGGGTTCCAGCCGGCCGTCATCGGCTGCCAGCCGCCAGGCCATGTAGAGCAGGAAGGCCACCCCGCCCCACTGGATGCCACGCATCAGCATCGGCGCCCGCTCCAGCAGCTCGTAAAGCCCGAGACCGATCAGCAGCAGCAACAGGGTGAAACCAACCGTTGCGCCGGTGATGTGCCGAGCACTGGCGCGAAAGCCGAAACGCGCGCCACAGTTGAGCGCGACCAGGTTGACCGGGCCAGGGGTGATCGACGAAGCCAGGGCGAACGCGACCATCGAGAGGTAGAGGTCCATGAGTACTCTGCTTACCAGTGGAAGGAGTGAGCAGGCTATGGACGCATGAGGGGCATGGTATTGAAGGAAATTGCCCTGGTGGCCTGTGCGGTGAGTTGGTGGAGACCCGACTGAACTTACCAAACAGGCCACTATGCCTACAGGTGATGGCTGCCCGGATAGGGCCGCGCCTTTTCCAGTTCGCCGTCGCGACCGAACACTCGACCGACGCGGTGCGGCCATCCATGTAGGCATCCAGCGCGCTGTACATCTCGTCCTTGGTCAGGGTTCGCAATACGGTTTTCTGGGTCTGCTGGTCTTCCAATTCCCAGCCCATTTCGGTGGGTCTGACCTGATAAAGGTTCATGACGATTCCTCTAGGCAGCGATTGTCATGGGTGGGTGGGGCTCAGCTCGGCTCGTTGGAGCCGTCTTCTCCCTGGATGTCCGGATCGTCGGGCAGCGTTTCAGGCTCGTCAGGATCGTCCAGCGGCGAGGGCTGGTCGTCGTAATCCGGATCTTCGCCGGCGTTCTTTTCGCCGCCGTCGGTCATCGTCACATCAGGCTCATCGCCTGCCTGTTGGTCACTTGCTTTCATGGTCGCCTCGGCTTTCGCGGGTGAGTGACTGATACCGATTGGAGGCGACAAACCACGCGGCGTTCGAACCGCACGGCACCGGCGGTCCGAAGGTTGCGAACGGGCCATCCGGCGACGCTTCACGCAGGCGCTGGCCACTAAAGCTCCATGGCAGTTCGCCGATATCCCTAAATGTATCGAGCAGTGTCGTCCCGCCCTTATCCGCTCGGTCAGGAGATCATCGTGCAACAGCCCCGTGCTCGGATCGCCACGCAACTTGGCGTGGCACTTGCGCTCATCCTCGCCGTGGTCATCACCGGCAGTACGCTCTTCGCCCTTCGCTCGCTGAACGCTGCCAACCTCAATACCCGCGAACAACATCTCGCCAGCGAAGCACGGCTGCTTGCCGATCAGCTGGCCACCTTCCATGGCACGCTGCGCGAGAATACCCAGCGTCTCGCCGGTCTTTTCGAGAAGCGCTTTACCGATGGGTTGCAGCTCGACCCCGACCAGCGCATCGAGGTCGGCGGCGTCATGACACCAGCACTGATGCATGAGGGCGCGCCGCTGAACAATGATTTCAGCGTGGTCGACGATTTCCGCGAGATGACCGCCGGTGTCGCCACCGTCTTCGCCCGCGACAACGATGACTTCGTGCGGGTCAGCACCTCAGTCACCAAGCAGGACGGCAGCCGTGCCATCGGCACCCTGCTGGACCGCCAGCACCCGGCCTATCCGCTACTGCTGAGCGGCAAGCAATACATCGGCCGCGCGTTCCTGTTCGATCGCCATTACATGACCCAGTACACGCCGGTCAAAGATGCCAGCGGCCGGGTGACGGCGGTACTTTTCGTCGGTTTCGACTACACCGAGGCACAGCGCGTGCAGTTCGATGGCCTGACACGCTTTCGCATCGGCGAAAGCGGCTCGCTCGCCCTGCTCGACGAGAAAAAACAGTGGCTGGTGGCGCCGCCTGACCTGAGCCAGCCGGAGCAGGCGGCCGACCGGGTCGCCGAGCTGGGCGGTCAGAGCGGCAAGGGCGCTTACTGGACGGATGGCAGCTCCGATATCTACAGCGTCGCGACCTTGTTCGAGGGCGGCCCGTGGACGGTATTGGCGAGCATGCCGGCCGCGGAAATCCAGGACGTAACCTGGAGCATCGGGTTGCGCCTGGCCATCGGCAATCTGCTGGCGATGCTTCTTGCGGTCGCCGCCACCATCTGGCTGCTGCGCCATAAGCTCAAGCCTCTGGCGGCAGTAGTACAGCAGGCGCAGGCGCTCGGTGCCGGTGATCTCAGCGTGCGCTCGCAGGTACGCAGCAACGACGAGATCGGCCAGCTGGCGGACAGTTTCAACCGGATGGGTGAAGCGCTATCGGAGATGGTCGCGCGCATCCGCAATGCATCAGGCGAAGTCAGCCAACGTGCGCAACTGCTGGCCGGGCTATCCGGCGGTGCCAACGAAGGCATGGAGCAGCAGTCCGGTGAAATCACCAGCATGGCCGGTGCGGTCGAAGAGTTCAGTGCCACGTCACTGAACATCGCCGACAACATGCGCGACACCCAGCGCGTGGCCCGCGCCAATGCCGAGCAGACCAGCGTGGGCCGCGCCGCCATGGACGAGGCATCCGACGCACTGGCACAGATCGCCACGGCGCTGAGCGGCACGGCGCGCGTGGTAGAAAGCCTCGATCAGCGCTCGCAGGAAATCGGCAGCATCGTCGGCGTGATCACTGCCATTGCCGAGCAAACCAATCTGCTCGCACTCAATGCTGCGATCGAGGCGGCCCGCGCCGGTGAACAGGGACGTGGCTTTGCCGTGGTCGCCGACGAGGTTCGCAGCCTCGCTTCGCGCACTCGCGAAGCCACCGAGCGCATTACCGGCATGATCGGCCAGATCCAGACGCAAACCGGTAACGCCATGAGCACCATGGAGCTCGGCCAACGCCTGATGGATGACGGTCTCCAGCGCAATGCCAAGGTGGCCGCAGCCCTGACACTTATCGACGAACAGAGTCGCAGCGCCGACGAGCAATTCAGTGCCATCAGTACCGCTACTCAGGAGCAGAGCAGCACCGCGACCCTGCTGAGCAGCAACCTGCAGAGCATCGCGCTGGCGAATCAGGAACAGCGCGAAGTGGTCGCCAACCTGGCTGGAACCGCCAGCGAACTGGACAGGCTGGCAGCGGAACTGCGCACGCAGGTCGATCGCTTCCGCGCCTGACGTTGAACCGCGAGAACGCAGTCTGTGGCGCCAGCCCTGATCGGCGCCACAGCTCACGCTGAGCACCTGCGACTACGCTTGCGATTGCACTGCCCTGGCGGCTCCACCACACTGCCCACTCACACCCAACCGCAGTCGGAGATTCCATGCAGACACTCACCCCACAATCCCGCGCGGCCATTCTCGAAAACCCGGACGCCCTGGAATGCACCCTGTACCGCCCCGATGAGTACGACGAGGAGGCGGAAGAGCAGGACCTGGGAGACGCGCGCATCGTCATCAGCGGCCCCTTCGAAGCGCCAGCCGAGTGGGATGCCAAGGACCGTGACGACTACTTCGACGGCACCGCGCCGGAAGCCTTCGTCGTCGCCCGCATCGCCTGCCAGGCGGCGCCCGACTCCGGCGTCTACTTCACTGCCGTACCCGGCGACTATGCCGCCGTCACGGAAACCCCGGGCCGGATATCGATGTTCTACGTCTGGGACTGCCTGAACGATGCCGAAGGCCAGTACGTGCTGATCCGCGAGGAAGAAGACGAGGTCTGATCCAGCGCCGGCGATCACATTCACCCTGCGAACGTGCCGCGTTCGTAGGGTGGACAACCGCGCAGCCTTGCCCACACGCGTTGCAGCATCGGCCCGACCCGAAGCATTTCTGCAGTTGCTCCGCTGCGAACCCGAGCGCTGTTCGCCACCTCTTTGTTTGCGCTTTTGCTGCAAGCGCCGACCTCATCGCCCCGCTTTGCTGTCTACCGGCTGGAACCTCCATCCGCCCTACACGACGAGGACCTGCATGCGTTCCATGATCAGCGCCTGGCAGTCACCGGTTTCGCGCATGAAGCTGGTCGCCGGCCTTCTGTTGCTAATGGCCGCCCTGCTCTACATCGTCGCGACACGCTTCGAAGCCAGTCATCCGGCCTGGGGTTACGTCGCCTCGTTCGCCGAAGCCGCCATGATCGGCGCGATCGCCGACTGGTTCGCCGTCACCGCTCTGTTCCGCCACCCGCTGGGCCTGCCGATCCCGCATACGGCGATCATCCCGCGCAGCAAGGCGCGCATCGGGCAGAACCTGTCCAGCTTCATCACCACGCATTTCCTCGCCACGCCGCTGGTGCTGGCCAAGCTGCAGGAACTCGACATCGCCTCGCGCCTGGCCGATTGGCTGCGCCATCCGAGCAATGCCGAGGCGGTCGGCCGCCGACTCACCGGCGTTGCACATTTCGGTATCGCCGCGCTGCATGACGAGCGCGTGCGCGCCTTCGTCGAGGCCAAGGTGACCACGCGGCTGCGCAAGTTCGACCTCTCCGCCCCGCTGGCCCAGGCCTTGCGCGTGCTGACCAGCCAGGGCCGGCATCAGGCGATGCTCGACGAGCTGCTGATCCGCCTCGACTCGATCATGCAGGACGAGGAAACCCGCGCGCTGGTCGCCGACGCCATCAGCCGGGAAATCCGCACTCTGCGCTACCTCGGCCTGAGCCGGCCGGTGAGCGGCTGGTCGGCGAACAAGTTCGTCGACGGCCTGTCGGCGCTGATCGCCGAGATCGCCGCCGACCCCGAGCACCTGATCCGCCAGCGCTTCGACGAGCACGTCAGTGAATACATCGAGCGCCTGGAACAGGACCCACAATACGCCCTGGAGGTCGAGCGCATCCTCGCGCAGCTCTTGGAGCACCCGGCTACCAGCGCCTATTTCGGCAATCTCTGGCAGGAACTCACGGTCTGGCTGGAAAGCGACCTGGCCAGCGACGACTCACGCATCGGCCGACGCATCGTCAGCCTCTGCCGCGGCCTCGGTGACGGCCTGGCCGCTGACGACTCCATGCGCAACTGGATCAACGAGCAGTTGCTGGCCGCTGCGCCCGGCCTGTTGGAACGCTACCGCGGGCAGATCGGCGCCTATATCGCCCAGCGCGTGGAGAGCTGGGAGAGCCGCGAACTGGTCGAGCAGCTGGAACAGAGCGTCGGCAAGGACCTGCAGTACATCCGCATCAACGGCACCCTGGTCGGCGGGCTGGTCGGCCTGGCACTGCATGCGCTGACGCAGCTGGTGGCCGGCTGAATGCCGCTCAGGCGCGGCGCTGGCGCTCGCTCAGTTGGCTGAGGTTGACGGCGCTGCCGAGCGGCTCATCGCAGCGCAAGCTCGCCGGGGCGCCGCTCAGGTACCACAGGCGGTTGGCCAGGTCGTCGGCATCGCGCGGATCGTGGGTCACGCAGATCATCGCCATGGCCGGCTGCCGATCCAGCAGGCGGGCGATCAGCCCGCGCAGCTCGGCGGCGCGCTCGGCATCCAGCGAGGCGAAGGGTTCGTCGAGCAGCAACAGATCCGGCTTGATCGCCAGGCAGCGCGCCAGTGCCGCCCTGCGCGCCATGCCCAGCGAGAGCTGATCCGGCAGGCGGTCAGCCGCGCCACTCAGCCCGACCTCGGCCAGCAGCCGCTCGATATCCGCCGCGCCCGCGCCGACCAGCGCCAGGTTCTGCCGCACCGTGCGCCAGGGCAGCAGGCGATGTTCCTGAAACAGGTAGCCGACGCGCAAGCCGGCGCGCTGCTCGATCATCGGCCGCAGCTGCGGATCGAGCCCGGCGATGCCGTTGAGCAACGTGGTCTTGCCGACACCGGATGGCCCGAGCAGACAGATGCGATCGCCTTCGCGCACCTGCGCATCGATCGCGCCCAGCACGGCGTGACGGCCATCCAGGCGCAGCTCAAGCATGGCGCACACCCGCTTCTCGCCAGGACGATGCACGTCGCTCCAGCGGCTGCAACAGCGCCAGTTCGATCAACTGGACCACGGCGATGAAGGCCAGGCTGTAGGCGAGGATGCTCGCCACGTCGAACACCTGAAAGGCCATGTGCAGCTGAAAGCCGATGCCATCCGAACGCCCGAGCAGCTCGACCACCAGCACGATCTTCCAGATCAGCGCCAGCCCGCCGCGGGTCGCCGCCATCAGGTAGGGAAACAGCTGCGGCAGCCAGACATGCCTGATCCGCTGCCCGCGTGTGAAGCGGTAGACCAGGGCCATCTGTTCCAGCTTGGGATCGATACTGCGGGCGCCCTCGCGCACGGTGACGGCCACGTTCGGCACCTTGTTGATCACCACCGACAGCACCGCCGCGGCTTCCACCAGGCCGAACCAGACGTAGAGCAGGATGATGGTGACCAGCGCCGGCAGGTTGAGGAACAACACCAGCAGCGGATCGAGCACGGCATTGGCCAGCCGCGAGCGGCCCATCCACACGCCGAGCAACGTGCCCAGCACCATCGCCAGCACGAAGGCGAACAGCACGCGGCGCAGAGTTACCAGCAGGTGTTCTGGCAGCTCACCGCTCTGCGTGGCCTGCCAGAAAGTGTCGAAGACGGCGGCCGGAGTGGGCAGCAGCGGCGTCTGCACGACCAGCGCAAGCAGCGTCCAGAGTGCCACCGCGCATGGCAGGGCGATCCAGCAGGCCCAGCGCGAGCCGTTCATGGCGTGCTCTGGAACGACGCGGCCGGCATCAGTTTCGCCGGATCGGCACCGGTGAGGGTCAACAGTCGCTGCAGGTCGGCGATACGCCGCTCATCCAGCGGCTGCGGGATGCCGGCGAGGAAACTGTCGCGCAACGCGGCGAACACGCCATCCTCGTCGGCACGCATCAACGGCCGCAGCGCCTGCCAGTGCGCGGGCTCGCTGGCGAGTTCGTGCTTGGTCTGGCCCAGCGCCGTGGCGAAGCGCCGCAACAGCGCCTCATGCTCGACGGCCCAGGATTCGGGGAACAGATAGCCGAGCACCGGCAGGTCAGGGTCGAGCGCCAGCGCCTGCAACAGATCGGCCAGGCCGAACGCTACCTGCACACCACCCTCGCCACGCATACGCGCGGAGAAATGCCAGAAGGTCAGCAGCGCATCGACCTGACCGCGGCGCAGGGCCTGGCTGAGCAGAGGCGGTGCGGCGTACTGAACGGTCGCCTGTCTGGCCAGATCAATACCGTCCTGGGCCGCGGCATGCTGCAGCAACTGCCAGCCCAGCCCGTCCGGCCCGCCAGCGACGCCGATGCGCTTGCCGCGCAGGTCGGTCAGCGTGCGGATGGCGCTGCTTTCGGGCACCAGCACTTCGCCGATCTGCGAGGAAAAGGGTACGTAGCGATAGGCCGTGCCGGCCTGGTAACGCGCCTGCGCCCAGAGCAGGTCGCTCACCGCGCCGTCGACGCTGCCACTGGTCAATGCCAGGCGCGAAGCCGGCACATCGGCCACCAGCCGCACCTTCAGCTCGAAGCCGTTGGCACGGTCCAGTCCTCGACGCTTGAGGTGCTCGAGCTCCCAGTGTGGCGTGCCGAACTGCAGCACGCTGAGGGTCAGCACCGGCAGCTCCTGCGACTGCGCCCACAGGGGCAGCAGCACAAGCGCCAGCAGCGCACGGCGAGCGCGCAGAACGAACCGGGTGAGGAAGGGCAATGAAGACATCATGCCCGCAGGGTACGAAGCCCCCTGCCGGCCACGAATTGTACTTTGGTGCCTGTTGGTTGCTGCGATGGTCGCAGCGGGCTTGACCCCGCCACGACATCGCCGCCTGGCTCAGCCCTGCGCGGCGATACGCTGCAGCAAGCGCGCCTGGAGCTGTTCCAGATCGGCCGGATCGGCCTTGCCGGCGGCATGAATGCCAAGCCCCTCGCCCGAGTAGCGCGGCACGATATGCACGTGGATGTGGAACACCGTCTGCCCCGCCGGCGCGCCATTGAACTGCGCGACCTGCACGCCATCGGGCTGCAGTTCGTCGACGATCACGCGGGTGAGCTTCTGCACTACGCCCATGACCTTGGCCAGCGCTTCGCTATCCACATCGAGGATGTTGCAGGCCGCCGAGCGCTTGGGAATCACCAGCGTGTGGCCGAAGGACTGCGGGAACAGGTCGAGGAAGGCCAGGACGTCGTCGTCCTCGTAGAGTTTGTAGCAGGGCGCATCGCCACGAATGATCTGGGCGAAGATGTTCTGCGGGTCATAGGGCGTGGTCAGGGACACCTGGAGTTCTCCGGCAAGTGGAAAAGGCAGACATTAGCATTCTCCGCGCGGCTGCGACCTGTGCAGCGATGCTTCGGAACGTTGCGGGCTTGGCGGCGCTCTCAAGCTCATCACCCCGCGATCCGAGGTTATTCCGATGCACGTACGCGTTGTCGCCCCGATTGCCGCTGCAGTCGCGCTCTGCCTGTCTTCACTGTCTGTCATGGCCGCCGAGCTCAAGCCCGCCGAACTGCTCGAACAGGCCAGGGCCGAACAGAGCGCCTATCTCGAAACCGTGAAAAAGCTGGTGGCGGTGGACACTGGCACCGGCCAGGCGAAGGGTCTGGCCACGGTCAGCCAGATGCTGGTCGAACGCCTGCAGGCGCTGGGTGCCGAGGTCAGCACCAGCGCGGCGACGCCGTCGGCCGGCGACAACATCGTCGGCACCCTCAAGGGCACTGGCGGCAAGGACTTCCTGCTGATGGTGCATTACGACACGGTGTTCGCCGAAGGCACCGCCGCAGAACGCCCGTTCCGCATGGACGAGCGGCGCGCCTACGGCCCCGGCGTGGCCGATGCCAAGGGCGGCGTAGCGATGATTCTGCATGCACTGGAACTGCTCAAGGCGCAGCGGTTCGACGACTACGGCACCATTACCGTGCTGTTCAACCCGGATGAGGAAATGGGCTCGGCCGGCTCGAAGAAGATCATCGCCGAACTGGCCCGCAAGCATGACTACGTCTTCTCCTACGAGCCGCCGGATCGCGATGCGGTGACCACCGCCACCAATGGCATCAACGCGGTGATGCTGGAGGTGAAGGGCAAATCCTCCCACGCCGGCTCCGCCCCGGAGGACGGTCGTAACGCGGTGCTGGAACTGGCGCACCAGCTGGTGCAACTCAAGGACCTGGGCGATCCGGACAAGGGCACCACGGTGAACTGGACCATGATCGCCGGCGGCGAGAAGCGCAACATCATCCCGAACAAGGCCACCGCCGAAGCGGACATGCGCTACTCCGACATCAGCGAGACCGACCGCGTGCTCGCCGATGCGCAGAAGATCATCGAGAACAGGCTGATCGACGACACCCGCGTCGAGCTGCGCATCGACAAGGGTCGCCCACCGCTGGCGAAGAATCCGGCATCGGAGCGCCTGGTCGCGACGGCGCAGCGCCTGTATGGCGAAATCGACCAGCGTATCGAGCCGATCGCCATGCGTTTCGGCACCGACGCCGGCTACGCCTACGTGCCGGGCAGCGACAAGCCGGCCGTGCTGGAAACCATGGGCGTGGTCGGCGCCGGGCTGCACGCGGAAGACGAGTACATCGAGCTGTCGAGCATCGCGCCGCGGCTGTATCTCACCACGGCGATGATCCGTGCGTTGTCCACCGAGCCAGCGCCTGATTGATCGACGCGGAACGCACCGTCTTCCCTCCGATGCGGCACAATCGCGCCTTTGCGAGCCGTCATCCGGAGGGAAACATGCAGCTGGCCAGGATCGAACGACTGCTCATCGGCAAGGCCGTAGCCTTTACCCGCCCCGGCAGCCGCAGCGCCATCGCCAAACAGCCGGTTGAAGGCGCCGTGGCGGTCGGGGCCGAGGGGCTGGAGGGCGACGAACAGGGTGATCGCCGCGTTCACGGCGGTCCGTACAAGGCGGTCCACCATTACCCGTTCGAGCACTATCGCAACTGGCGCGAACAGCTCGGCGATTCGCCGCTGCTGCAGCAACCCGGCGCCTTCGGCGAAAACATCAGCACCCGTGGACTCGTCGAGGCCGATCTGTGCCTGGGTGATGTGCTGCGCTGTGGCGATGCGTTGCTGCAGGTCGCCCAGACCCGCCAGCCGTGCTGGAAGCTCAACGATCGGTTCGGCGTCGCGGACATGTCCTTGCGCGTGCAGCAGAGCGGCATGACCGGCTGGTACTACCAGGTGCTGGAGCCCGGCCAGTTGCAGGTCGGACAGGCGCTCGTGCTGGAGCAGCGGCCGTTCCCGCGCTGGTCGCTGACGCGGGTAATGGATGTGCTTTACCGGCGCACGCTCGAACGGGACGCGCTGGTGGAACTGGCCGAACTGCCGCTGGTGCCGAACTGGCGCACCCTGGTCGAGCGACGGCTGCAAGCGAATGCCGTCGAAGACTGGAACAAGCGCCTCTACGGGGCCAGCGACGCCTGAGCCGCAACGCCGTCGTCAGCGCTTCCCGGATGGCCGACCGCCCAGCTGCAAGGCAGTAGGCGAAATGCCACGCTGCGGGTATCTTCGCCACCTCCCATTTCAGGACTGCCCGCTCGATGCTTCGCTTCGTCACCCTCTGCGCACTGGCGCTGTTCGCCTGCTCTGCTCACGCCAAGGTCGAGGTGCTGCCGCTGGAGCATGAAGATCAGGGCCTGGTGCTGGTCGCACGGGTCACCGAACAGATCGCGCCGGGCGACTACGAGGCGCTGCTCAAGGGCATCATGGCCCACCCGGGCAAACACGCGCGCCGGCTGCTGATCCTCGACAACATCGGCGGCAGCGCAGCGGAAGCCATGCGCATGGGCTATCTGCTGCGCGAGACGGGTTTCGACGCCCTGGTACCGGCCACCGCGGTCTGCCAGGGCAGCTGCATCTATCTGCTGGCGGCGGGACGGCAGCGCACCGTGCGCGGCCATGTCGGCCTGCATCGGCCCTACGTCGCCAATGGCGAGTCGGCGCTGTCCATCAGCCAGCGACCACACCGCGCACCACGCATCTATTTCCGGGACATGGGCGTCAATACACGGCTGGTGGACGACATGCAGCTGATCGAACCGTGGCGCATGCGCGTGCTCACGCCAAAGGAGCTCGCGCGTTATCGGCTGCAATAGTGTGATTCGCCGGCTGCGCTACTGCATGCCGGTCGTCGCGCTATCACTCGGCCTGATCCTCGGCATGCTCGAGCCGATCGGCGCGCTGGCTGTGCTGCTATTCGCTGGCTGGCTTGTCGCCCAGCCGCGTATCCCCAACCCGCTGTGGCTGCTCGGCACGCTGCTTGGCGCGCTGTTGCTCGCCGCGCATCTGCTACCCGGCTTCAGCTCGCTGCCGCTCGGCGCGCCGCAGGATCTGGGCGGTGCCTCGCCCTGGCAATTGCGCATCAGCCCGGACAAGGCGATGGTCGCGGCACTGCTGCTGGCCTGGTGGCTGGGCCAGCCACGAACCGATTGGCGCTCGATCAGGCTCACCCTGCTTGCGTCGGCCGCCTGCCTGATTCTCGTCCCGCTGCTGGCGCTGGCCTCTGGCGTGCTGGGCTGGCAACCGAAATGGCCGGCGCTGTTCCTGCCCTGGCTGCTGATCAACCTGGGCATCACCTGCCTGGCCGAAGAGCTGATCTTTCGCGGCCTGCTGCAGCGTGCATTGGTCGGCCGCTTCGGTGCGGTCGTCGGCATCGGTCTGGCGAGCGCCCTGTTCGGCGCCGCGCACCTGCCGGCCGGCTTCGGTTTCGCCGGGCTCGCCACGCTGGCCGGTCTGGGCTACGGCCTGGCCTTCCATTACTCCGCTGGCCGCCTGTGGGTCGCGGTACTGCTGCACGGTGCGGTCAACAGCCTGCATCTGCTTCTGCTGACCTATCCGCTGCCCTGAGCAAAGAAGTTCTCAAAGACCTGTCGATTCCTACCGCGCCCGTTCGACCAATGATCGGAGTCGGCGGAAATTGCCGTATGCCCGTCTAGGCTCTTTCCATTCCACTGAAGGAGTCCACCGATGCGTTTCATGGTGATGATCAAGGCCACCCCACAAACCGAAGCCGGCGAGATGCCCAGCGAGGACGTTCTCACGGCGATGGGCCGCTACAACGAAGACCTGGCCAATGCCGGCGTGCTGCTCGGCGGCGAAGGCCTGCAGCCCAGTCGCAAGGGCGCGCGGGTCCGTTTCAACGGCGGCCAGTGCAGCGTCACCGATGGCCCGTTCGCCGAAACCCACGAGCTGATCGCCGGCTACTGGCTGTTCCAGACCGCCTCGTTGCAGGAGGCCGTCGACTGGGTCAAGCGTTGCCCGCAGTCGGCCATCGGCGCTACGGAAATCGAGATTCGCCAGATATTCGAAGCGAAAGACTTCGGCGCCGAGTTCACCCCCGAACTGCGCGAGCAGGAAGACCGCCTGCGCGCGCAACTCAATCAATGACCGCAAGGAGCAAGCAATGAAGATCACCACCTACCTCACTCTCGACGGCACCACCCGCGAAGCGTTCACCTTCTACAAGGATGTGCTGGGCGGCACGCTGGACATGATGACCTTTGCCCAGGCGCCGGATGCCGAGCAGTTTCCCGCCGAGTACCGCGAGCGGATCATGCACGCCTGCCTGAACCTCGGCGATGGTGTGCTGATGGCCTCCGACTCCTTGCCCAACACCTGTGGCGGTGGGCCGTACGAAGGCATCAAGGGTTGCTCGGTTTCCCTGCATCCGACCAGCGTGGACGAAAGCGAAAAGCTGTTCGCCGCACTGGCCGAGGGCGGCACGGTGATCATGCCGCTGGAGAAAACCTTCTGGGCCGAGCGTTTCGGCATGCTCACCGACCGCTTCGGCGTGTCGTGGATGGTTAACTGCGAGCAGGGCTGAAGCATTCAGCCCTTTTACGCCAGGGACTATCGTGGTTGATTCGCATCTGGGGAGGCAGCGACTTTTGTTATAACGTATCGCACCTTTCGGCGGGCGCAACGAGTCTGCGCCTGCATTGCGATCATCCTGCTGTGAGCCGCTCATGCCCTCCCCCGATTTCACTCCGCCAGCCGCGGCGCGTCTGCAATCCATCGACGCGCTGCGCGGCCTGGTGATCCTGTTCATGCTGCTCGACCATGTCCGTGAAACCTTTCTGCTGCATATGCAGGTGCCCGACCCGATGGACGTGGCGGTCACCGAGCCGGCGTTGTTCTTCAGCCGCACCCTGGCACATCTCTGCGCGCCGGTATTCATCTTCCTGACCGGCCTGTCAGCCTTCCTTTATGGCGAAAAGCACCAGGACCGCCGTGCAGTGTCGAGCTTTCTGCTCAAACGCGGGCTGTTCCTGGTGGCGCTCGAATTCACCCTGGTCAACTTCGCCTGGACGTTCCAGTTCCCGCCGCAGGTGATCTATCTGCAAGTGATCTGGGCGATCGGCCTGAGCATGCTGGCGCTCTCGGCGCTGCTTTGGCTTCCGCGCCCTGCGCTGATCGTGCTGGGACTGGTGATCATTGGCGGCCACAACCTGCTCGATCCGCTGCAGTTCTCCGCAGTCTCAGCGTTGCACGTCCCCTGGGCCATCCTGCACGACCGCGGCTGGATCGAGGTTTCGGAAAACCTGCGGCTGCGCACTTCCTATCCGCTGCTGCCGTGGATCGGCGTGATCGCCCTTGGCTACGCTGTCGGGCCCTGGTTCGCCAGGGACGCCGATCCAGAACGACGCCAGAGCTACCTGGGCGGTTGGGCTCAAGGCGCCTTGCTCACCTTCGTTCTGCTGCGGCTGATCAACAGCTACGGCGAGCAGCCCTGGGTCGTCGGCGAGGACGGCCTGCGTACGCTGATGAGCCTGCTCAACGTCACCAAGTACCCGCCGTCGCTACTGTTCCTGTGCCTGACGCTGGGTGGCGGGCTGCTTCTGCTGCGTCACTTCGAACGCCAGCAGGGCCGTGCCTGGCTGCGAACGCTCAGCGTGTTCGGTGCGGCACCGATGTTCTTCTACCTGCTGCACCTGTACGTGCTGAAGCTGCTCTACCTCGCCGCCGTCGCGATCTGGGGGCTGAATCGCGGTACTCATTTCGGCTTCGACGCCGTGTGGCCGCTGTGGCTGTGCACCCTGGTGTTGGCAGTGGTGCTGTTCCCGGCGGTGCGCTGGTTCGCCGATCTCAAGGCACGCCGTCGGGACATCGCCTGGCTCAAGTATCTGTAAACAATGGCCGCTCAGCCCGCGCCTGTTGCCAGCACGGTTGCCGGCTCGGCGCTTTCGAATGATCGTTTTCAAAAGCGCCGAGCCTGCCACGGTCATGCAGGTTTCAGAACAGACCGAGCGCCCAGGCAACGAAGAACAACACCAGGGAAAAGCCCCACATCCACCACAGCGAGTAGCGGATGTGCCGGCCCAGGTCGAGACCGGCCAGCCCGAGAGCAAGCCAGAGCGCTGGCGAGAAGGGGCTGATGAAGGTGCCGATGATGTTGCCAATGGTCATGGCATAAACAACGCTCGCCGGCTCGACACCATGGTTCGCCACCACTTCCAGCGTTACCGGCAGCAGGCCGAAGTAATAGGCATCGGTGCTCAACATCAGCTCCATCGGCAGACCGAACACGCCGAGGATGATGTGCAGATTGGGCACCATCGAGGCTGGCAACACCTGAACCAGATCCTGCGCAATGGACGTCAGCATGCCCGTACCGGTGAAAATACCCAGCATCGAGCCGGCCGCCAGAATGATCATGCCCATACTCAGCGCAGCCGGTGCATGGGCGGCGATGCGTTGCATCTGGGCCTTGCCGCCGGGGTAGTTGACCAGCAACACCAACGACAGCCCGATCATGAAGATGTAGCCGGCCGGCAGCACACCGGCGAACAGCGAGATCAGCACCAGCAGGAACAGACCACCATTGACCCAGAGCCGGCCTGGGCGCTCCAGCGCACGTTCTTCTTCGGTGGGCTCGTGGAGATTGTGGTGGCTTTCGACCAGTACATCGACATCGGCACCACCGACGCCCGATGCGATGCGCCGCTGCTCACGCCAGCCCAGCAACGCCGCCAGCGCCACCAACAGCGCCACGCCGACGCCCTGAATGGCGATCAACGGACGCCACAGCTCGGTGACTTCGATACCCGTGACCGCCGCCGCACGGCCGAGCGGCCCTGCCCAGGGCACCATGTTGAAGATGCCGGCACCGAGGGCCAGCAACAGCAACATCAGGTAAGGGCTCATGCGCAGCTGTCGATAAAGCGGCAGCAAGGCGGGAATCGTCAGCAGAAAGGTAGTCGCACCGGCGCCATCGAGGTGCGCCAACATACCGATCACGGCGGTGGCCACCGTAACAGCGATGACATTGCCGCGAGTCAGCTTCACCATTGTCCCGATAATGGGGCGGAACAACCCGGTATCCTGCAGAACACCAAAGAAAGTGATGGCGAAGACGAACATGGTGGCGATGGAGATCACCTTGCCCAGGCCATCGGCGAAGAACCCGGTAATGGCCTCCAGCCCGAAACCTGCGAGCAAGGCGCCTGCCAGGGGCACCAGGATCAGCGGCAGAATGGGCGCCATGCGCCCGACGAGCAACAACACAACCAGGCTGCAAATGGTCAACAGACCAATCAAGGTCAACACAGCTTATCTCCTCATTATTTTTATCCAGCTGAAACAGCTAAACCCGGAGACTACGAAGCCAAGCTTTCAGCAACCTTTACCCGGCCCCATGAAAACAGGCACAACTGTGAGGGGATATGTCGGGAGAAACGCAACGGCGACCGCGCCGGCAACACTCGACCAATCGTGATCACCTGACTGCAGAAGGAACAGTGGCGTGGATCTGTTATTTCTCGGCACCTCATCCGGCACCCCCACCCGCGCCCGCAACGTGTCCGCCCTCGCCTTGCTGGAGGACACCGGCAAGAGTTGGTACCTGATCGACTGTGGCGAAGGCACCCAGCACCGGCTGCTGCGCACACCACTGTCGCTGCACGACCTGCGTGCCATCTGCATCACCCATGTGCACGGCGACCACTGCTACGGTCTGCCCGGCCTGCTCGCCAGCGCCGGGATGATGGGGCGCAAGGCCGCGCTGACGATCATCGCCCCGCACGGCATCGAAACCTGGGTGCGCGCGACGCTGGAGATGAGCCAGAGCTGGCTGGGCTACGACCTCGAATTCCATGCAGTCGAATCGCTGGGCGAATGGCGCAGCCCGAACATGCGCATCGAGGCCACCGCCCTGTCCCACCGCGTGCCCTGCTACGGCTACAGCTTCACCGAGGCCCGGCCCGATCCGCGCCTGGACATCGACCGCCTCGAACGCGACGGCGTACCCCGCGGGCCACTCTGGGGCCAACTGGCGCGCGGCTTCGATGTCGAGCACGAAGGCCGGATACTGCGCAGCGACGACTACCTGAGCTTCAGCCGTGCGCCGCAACGCATCGTCATCGGCGGTGACAACGATCGGCCCGAACTGCTTGCCGACGCCTGTCGCGGCGCCCAGTTGCTGGTGCACGAGGCGACCTACACCGAAGCGGTGGCCAACGACGCACGCAACGGTTTCGGCCACAGCACTGCGGCATCGGTAGCGCGCTTTGCGCAAACGGTCGGACTGCAGAACCTGGTGCTGACCCACTTCAGCGCGCGCTATCAGAAGAACGCCGGACGTGGTCACTCGATCGACGACCTGCGCGCCGAAGCCAGCGCGCTCTACGCCGGCCAGCTGCTGCTCGCCGAAGACTTCATGCGCCTGCACCTGGGCAAGGACGGCCAACTGACGCCCATCGAGGCAGCTCGCCCGCGCTGAACGCCGTAAAGATCGTCTGCAAACGCGGCATCTCCTGCCCGGCTGACTACACTGGCTGCTGCACCCGCTGTCAGCGCAAACACCCAGCATCGCTTTCGATACTCGACGGAGCCGCCGATGGAACGTCTTACCGCGAAAGACTTCGCCCCCGAACTGCTCGAGCTCTACGACTTCTACGTCCACGGCAAGCTCAGCCGGCGGGAATTCCTCGACCGCGCCGCGGCTTTCACCCTGTGCAGCACGACCGCCGTGGCGGTGCTCGATGCGCTCACGCCCAACTATGCGTTGGCCCAGCAGGTCGCCTTCACCGATCCGGACATCGTCGCCGAATACGTCAACTACCCATCACCCAGCGGCCACGGTGAGGTGCGCGCCTATCTGGTCCGTCCGACCAAGGCCGAGGGCAAGGTGCCAGGCATCGTTGTCGTCCACGAAAATCGCGGCCTCAACCCCTACATCGAAGACGTCGCCCGGCGCGTGGCCAAGGCCGGTTTCATCGCCCTGGCGCCGGACGGGCTGAGTTCGGTCGGTGGCTATCCCGGCAACGACGACAAGGGCCGTGAACTGCAGGCCGCGGTCGACCCGCAAAAGCTGATGAACGACTTCTTCGCCGCCATCGAATGGCTGATGGCCCATGAGGCGACTACCGGGAAGGTCGGCATTACCGGCTTCTGCTATGGCGGTGGCGTGGCCAATGCCGCCGCAGTCGCATACCCGGAACTGGCGGCAGCGGTGCCGTTCTATGGGCGCCAGGCCGATCCGGCGGATGTCGAGAAGATCCAGGCACCGTTGCTGTTCCAGTTCGCCGAACACGACGAGCGCATCAATGAAACCTGGCCCGCCTATGAGGCCGCGCTCAAGGCGGCCGGCAAGCACTACGAGGCCTACATCTACCCCGGCACCCAGCACGGCTTTCACAACGACAGCACCCCGCGCTACGACGAGCAGGCGGCGGAGCTGGCCTGGCAACGCACCATCGCCTGGTTCCAACGTTATCTGAGCTGAGGTGCCCCCTGTGGCGGGCGTGATCGCCATGAATCCAACTGAGCCGACCCAGTCGCCAGACGCTGTGTAGCGCAGCGCGGGTTGCAACTGCCCGCCTCTCCCAATCGCAGCAACCGATAACGGATACATCCATCACCGCATGTTGACGTTTACGTAAAAGACCAGTACTGCTATGCGGTCCGCACCGCTCAGGAACGCCTCCATGACCACTAGCGCAACGCTCGGCAGCGCCCCGACCGATCTCTGGGTACAGAGCACGTTTGGGCAGATGTTCGTCCGCAGCTGGTTCCCCGACGCTGGCACCCTGCGCCCGAACCGAGCACCGATCCTGCTGCTGCACGAGTCGCTCGGCTGCATCGAACAATGGAAGGATTTTCCCGCCGCGCTCGCCAATGCCACCGGCCGCACGGTGGTCGCCTATGATCGGCTGGGCTTCGGTCGCTCCGACCGACTGAATGCCCCGCCCGCGCCGACCTTCGTCGAGGATGAAGCCGCGCATGGCTTCGCCCATGTACTGGAACATCTGGGTATCGAGCGTTTCGTGGTGGTCGGCCACAGCGTCGGCGGCAGCATGGCGGTGCACTGCGCCGCGCAATATCCCGAAGCCTGCCAGGCGATGATCACCATGTCGGCGGTCACCTTCGTCGAAGCACGCACGCTGGAAGGCATCCGCCAAGCCAGAAGCTGGTTCGCCAACCCCGCACAGCGCGAACGCCTGCGCCGCTACCACGACGAGCGTAGCGACTGGGTGCTCAGCGCCTGGATCGACACCTGGCTCGCCCCCGACTTCGCCTCCTGGACCCTCGCCCACACCCTGCCTCAAGTACGCTGCCCGGCACTGGCCATCCATGGCGACAACGACGAATTCGGCTCGGAACGCCACCTGCAACTGATCGCTACACACGCCAGCGGCCATGTCGAACAGGCGCTGCTGCCAGGCGTAGGCCATGTACCGCATCGCGAGCAACCGGATGTGGTACTGGAGCGGATTGGGCGATTTCTGCAGGCGATGGCGTAAGGCGTTGCCTTTCACAGTCCTGGACGAAAAAGAGTATTGGAGGATTGGGGAGGATTGCTTGGATGGTCAGTCCGTTACATGGCTGTGTTGCGGGATGAAGGAGAGTATTGGGGTATCGGCCAGAAGCGGACTAGCTAGTGTGGACCCACTGGGTACACTTCCCGTCCGCTGAGTTCAGTCCATGTCCACCCTTCCCACGAAACAGGTACCATCATGTGGAGTGTTTGTTCTAGCGGCGAAATGCTTGCATAGGGAAACAGCTGGATACCCTACACGCGCTTGACCTGCAGTCGAGCAGCCTACAATCCTCCAGCTAGTTTTTTATTGGACGGGCTCGCCGATAGCGTTGCCGCGGCACGTACCGAAACTAACTTCAGAGGGCTCAGCTTGGCCAACGGCTGACCTTAAGCGCCAGGGAGGCTCAGATGAGCGATGATGTAGTTGAAAGCGGAAGCAACGACCTGCACAGCCATGAGGTAGCTGCCCCAACCTCCGAGTCCTTGACTGTCGAAGACACGTCGCCAATTGAGCCAATCGAGCCCCCGTCAGTCAAAACGGTGAAGATCCAAACCACCATCGTCGCCAAGCTCAACCTCGCCGACTATCAGAATGCTGTTCCGCTTATCCGTGAACTACGCGTCATCAACGAGACCACAACGAAGTACGGCGATCTAGAACTTACGCTGTCCTCCGACCCAACAGTTTTCAAGCCGAAAACCTGGCATATCTCTGAGCTCGGGGCGCAGGTTTTTCGGCAAATTCCAGGGCTCGACCTGGCCGTCGATGGAGGCATGCTTGCCAAACTGACCGAGGCCGAGCACTCGACACTCAACTTCGTCCTGACCTGCAGAGCTGACTCTCCGGAAGAACCCCGCGCAGTCATTGCTCAGACTGAACTCCCGCTGGAAGTATTGCCACGGAATCAGTGGGGAGGCCTGGCCCACCTTCCGGAATTAACGGCCGCGTTCGTGCAGCCCAACGACCTGGCCGTGGAGGCCCTGCTTAAGAAGGCGGCCGAACTGCTGCGCAAGAACGGCAAGAGCGCCGCTCTCGATGGTTATACGAGCGGCTCAGAGCATGCCTGGGAAATCGTTTCCGCAGTCTGGAGTACGGTGGTGTCCATGGGGCTGGACTATGCGCTACCGCCGGCCAGTTTCGAGAGAGACGGGCAGAAAGTGCGAAGCCCCAGCCACTTGGCTGAGCACGGTCTTGCGACCTGCTTCGACACCACCATGCTGTTTTGTGCCCTACTTGAGCAAGCAGGCCTTAATCCTCTGATCATCTTCACGCATGGCCACGCTTTTGCCGGCGTATGGCTGAAGAACGAAGAGTTCACGACAACTGTCGTCGACGATATCGCCGCTCTGCGCAAGCGCATGAAGCTCAACGAACTTGTGCTGTTCGAAACCACTCTCGTAACCCAGCGCCCGTCGGTGGGGTTGCGTTACGCCATCGAGCGTGGGGCGGATCACCTTGCCGAAGGTAAAGAGACTTCGTTCGAAATGGCGTTGGACATTCGTCGAGCACGCTTGCAGCGAATCAAGCCAATGGCCAGCGGCGACGCGCAAGTTCATGGTAGTGGTGCCGCTCAAGAAGAAACCACTCCAGTGTTTACCCCCGAAATCGAAGCGCCCATGGCCTTACCGAGCGATGTCGCGGATACCATGGATATCGCCGGCCTCGACCCTCGGGATCGTCTCGGTCGCTGGCAGCGCAAGCTGCTCGACCTGTCTCTACGAAACAACCTGCTCAACTTCAAAGCCGGAAAAAAAGCGCTCAAGCTGGAGGCACCTAACCCAGGCGCGCTCGAAGATTTGTTAGCCACCGGCAAGCAAATCAAACTGATGACACGACCGGATCTGATGGATGGTGCAGATCCGCGCGACAAGGAGCTTTACGAAGCCCGTGAGCATGAAAACGTTCGGAGGCAACACGCACTGGATGCACTTAAGCGTAATGAGGTATTCATCGCCTTGTCGCAAGCAGAACTCGACAGCCGCTTGATCGAGCTGTACCGGGGAGCCAGGACCAACCTTCAGGAAGGGGGCGCCAACACCCTGTTCCTCGCTCTTGGATTCCTTTCATGGACACGGGAGGATCGGGACAACCAACGCTATCGTGCACCGCTGATCCTGATTCCGGTGACGCTGGAGCGGAAAAGTGCGCGCTCGGGCTTTACGATCATCCTGCATGACGACGAACCACGCTTTAACCCGACCCTGATCGAAATGCTGCGCCAGGACTACGATCTGAACCTTGGCGTTGCCGAGGGTGAGTTGCCGCGAGACGAATCGGGCCTGGACATCGATGCGATCTGGCGCAACGTCGCGCATGCAGTCAAGGACATCAAAGGCTGGGAAGTGAGTGAGGACGTTGTTCTCTCAATGTTTTCCTTCGCCAAATATCTGATGTGGAAGGATCTCACCGAGCGCACCGATGCTCTGCGGGACAACCCAGTGGTACGTCATCTGCTGGATACGCCCCGCGACGCGTATGCCTCAGCCACTAATACCCCCTTCCCTGCCAGCAACAGGCTCGACGCCGAGTACAGTCCGAAGCAGGTTTTCTGCCCCCTACCCTATGACTCGTCACAGCTGTCGGCGGTGCTGGCTGCGTCACAGCAGAAGGACTTCGTCCTGATCGGGCCGCCGGGAACCGGCAAAAGCCAAACCATCGTGAACATGATCGCCCAGTTCATCGCCGAAGATAAACGCGTGCTTTTCGTCTCGGAGAAGATCGCGGCGCTCAATGTGGTGTACCGCCGCCTACGCGAAGTGGGGCTGGGCGAGTTCTGCCTGGAGGTTCACTCCAATAAGGCGAGCAAGACGGATGTGCTGTCGCAACTCAATGCCGCTTGGCAGGCTCGCGGCAACGCGGACGCTGAGACCTGGAAAGTCGAGGCCGAACGCCTTGAGTCGCTGCGCACGGGCCTCAACATCTACGTCGATCGATTGCACCATCGTTACCCAAATGGGCTGAGTATCTACGACGCAATCGGCGCCACCATCGCCGGCCAAGACCTGCCCGTTGTTTCGCTGTCATGGCCCACACCGCTGATGCATGACCGAGAGGCGTTGCATCGCCTGCTGGAAATCACTGATCGCCTGGAAGTGAATGCGCAATCGATTGGGTACCACAAGCTGACCGAACACCCCCTTGGCGCTATTAGCCAGCATGATTGGTCACCAACCTGGCAGCAGCAGGTAATCCTAGCCGCGCGCGAGGTTATCCCAGCAATCAATTCGGTTGCGATGGACGCAGCAAACTTCATTGGGGCGGCTAACCTTCCCAACGCAGAGCTCACTCTTACCGTGCGCGACGGCCTCTCCGCTCTCGCCACCACCCTGCCCCAGGCAGCCGGACAGGATTGGCGATTCGCCCTTAGGCCAGATGCCCGCCTCATTGCACAGCGCTTACAACAAGGTTGTGAGCTGGTTAACTTGCATCGCGAGATCAACGGCAAGCTTCCAGCGCCCTGGTCGCAAACCACGATTACTGCATGCCAGGATGGCTTAGAGCTTCTTGAACAGCACACCCGGCTGACGCAGTCGTTGCCGGAGCCACTCTCCGTTCCGACCATGGTCGTGCTGTCACAGGCACTCAAGCTGTTTGACGAAATCGCAGCACTGCATCAGTGCCTATCGGTTACCTACGGCCCCGGCATTGAAGATCTGGATGTCGCCGCGTTACTTGACGAATGGAACCAGGCCGACCAATCGTTCTGGCCTAAGTCCTGGCTGAGTAAGCGGCGGATCAAGCAGCAACTAAGTCAGGTCATCGACGGAAACTCCGAAGCCAACATCCCCGTCGACCTCCAGAACTTGGCCTCAATCCGAACTGTGCGTCAGCAGATAGAAGGCTTGCGGCTCGATTCCGAAACCGCCGAGTTCTGGCGGGGAGCGAGCTCAGATCCGGCTGTAATCCACCAAGTGAAAACGCTTCAAGTCGCCATTCAAGCAGCCAAGGAGAACCGTGGCTGGGAAGATGTAGGCTTTGAACTGATCAGTCAGGGTGTGGCCGGCCCTGCGCTGAAGGGCACACTTGACGCGATGCGTGAACAACGCGCGCTTGAGCGGAGAATTACGGCCCACGGCGAGTCTCTGAAGTTAGCCGACGCAGGCCTATGGCGGGGTCTCAACACCAGTAAAACCAATCTCGCTGCCGCGATTGCATTTCAGAAAGAACGTCGTGCGATAGCCGAGGAAGGGTGCTTGGAACAGGACCATGACCTGATCGCCAGCGGCAAGTGTGGGCCGGCACTGCAGGCAGAGCACAACTTGCTCGAACATCGGGCAAACAGCGAACGGGGCCTTAAGGAATACGCAGAGCTGCGTGACCTCGCTGCCGGCATCTGGACCGGTTTACACACCAAGACAGACATGGCTTTGGCCGCAGTGAATTTCCAAGGGCACATCGCAACCGCCGTTTCCCAATTAGCACGTACCTCCGACGAAATCACCGCCCTGAAGTCGGCGTTGACGCAGCTACTGGGTGATGGCAACGCCCTCCTCGAACCGCAAGGGCTGGTTAACCAATATGGTCGGCAGTATCTGGATTCCTCGGCAAAGCTCAATAGCAGCTTGGAGCGACTGGCCTCGGCTGGGAAATTCAGTATCGAAGGCGCAGAACGTATTGGCAGCCTTTCCCTAGACGCGCTACGTCAGCAGTGTGAAGGTATCATCCAGGCCGAGCACAGCCTGCATGCTTGGAGCGCATGGTGCAAAGTCCGCGACGAAGCATCCGTGCTGGGGCTCCGACCGCTCATACAAGCCCTTGAAGATGGTCTCCTTGCTCAAGGCACGATCAAGAAAGTGTTCCAAGCGAACTATGCTCGCTGGTGGTTGAATGCGACGGTCGACCAAGAGCCGACTATTCGCAACTTCGTCAGCGTTGAGCATGAACAACGCATCCGAGATTTCCGCGCGCTCGACGAGCAACTTACCGTCCTCACCCGAGATTTGCTGCGAGCTCGTCTGTGTGCAGGACTGCCGACTCCCGACAGCGTCACTCAAGCCTCGGAATGGGGCGTACTGCGCCACGAGATTTCGAAGAAAACTCGGCACAAGCCACTTCGTGAACTGATGTCGACGATTCCATCAGCCCTGGCAAAACTCACGCCATGCATGCTGATGAGCCCACTATCCATTGCACAATACCTTTCGACGACATCGACTGTGTTCGACGTGGTCATTTTCGACGAATCCTCACAAATTCCGGTGTGGGATGCCATCGGCGCCATCGCACGGGGACGCCAAGTGATCATGGTTGGGGACCCGAAGCAGATGCCACCAACCTCCTTCTTCGATCGCGCTGAAACGACGAATGAAGACGATGATATCGAACCGGATCTGGAGAGCATCCTGGACGAGTGCCTGAGTGCAAACCTGCCAACGCTCGATCTAAATTGGCACTACCGCAGCCGGCACGAAAGCCTGATCACTTTCTCCAACCATCGGTACTACAAAGGCAACCTGGTCACCTTCCCGGCACCGGTCACATCAGATCGAGCGGTAAGCCTGAACATCGTTCAAGGCGTCTATGACAGGGGCGGCTCACGCACCAACCTGGGCGAAGCAAAAGCCCTAGTGGCACATCTCGTGGCACGCCTGCGCACCCGCGAGGCGAAGGAGAACAAACTGACCTTCGGCGTCGTTACCTTCAATGGCGAGCAGCAGCGCCTCATTGAAGACCTGCTTGATGCCGAGCGACGCAAGGACCCCTCACTCGAGAGCCACTTCGCCGATACGCAGTTGGAACCGGTCTTCGTTAAGAACCTGGAGAGCGTGCAGGGCGACGAGCGGGACATCATCTACTTCTCCATCACCTATGGCCGGGATGCCGCAGGCCATATGACGATGAGTTTCGGGCCAATGAACCGTCCAGGCGGTGAACGCCGCTTGAACGTTGCGGTTACCCGCGCTCGCCATGAGCTACTCGTGTTCTCCACCATGAGCCCGGACCTCATCGATCTGGCCCGCACCCAGTCCATCGGCGTACGAGACATGAAGCACTTCCTCGAATTCGCCGAGCGCGGTCCGCGGGCAATCATCGAGGCGACTGCAGACAGCCTGGGGAGCTTCGACAGCCCATTCGAGGAACAGGTAGCCAAGGCGTTGGGCCGCAAGGGCTGGCATGTTGCGACGCAGATTGGCGTCTCTGCGTTCCGGATTGACCTCGCCGTGGTTCACCCGGACGCTCCGGGCCGCTACCTCGCGGGCGTTGAATGTGACGGTGCCACCTATCATCGCAGCGCCACGGCCCGGGACCGCGACAAGCTCCGCGAGCAGGTGCTACGTGGCCTCGGCTGGGAGATATTGCGTGTCTGGTCGACCGACTGGTGGATCAACCCCATCGGAACCGCCGAAAAACTCCATGAACGCCTGGAAGCTCTGCTGACTGAAAGCCGTGCCCGCCACGCCAGTGCGCAAGCCGATTTGGCACACCACGCTGAGGTGATAGAAGAGGAAGTCGAGGTCACCAGCGAAGACGCACCACCGATAGAGGAGATCGCCCTACCTGCTGACAGCGTGGCCGACGCCCCTCCGGTCAGCAACCAATATGCGAGGGCATCTACCCCCACTTCTGGTGCAATACGTGAACAGCAGTCGGCGGTGTACCGTAAGGTCGATCCGCTTGCCGCCGTTACGTCCGTCGACCCGGTGGCATTCTTCGAGGAGCATTACAACGACGTCCTGGCCGCCATGATCGCTCACGTCGTGGTCCATGAGGGCCCAGTACTTGACGTTATCCTGGCTCAGCGGATTGCACGGGCACATGGCTGGGTACGCACCGGCAATCGCATTCGGGAACGCGTCAGCCGGCTAGCGGAGAAGTCGCACCGCAAAACGATAGAAGATGTCGGCGACTTCTATTGGCCATCCCATCTCGAAGATGACAGCGCAGTATCGTTCCGAAAGGCTGTCGATAGTGACAGCCTACGCGCCGTGGACGAGATCAGTCAGAAGGAGCTTGAGGCTCTGGCGCGAGAAGCCCTGGCGCGCGGGGAACTGGTCGATAACCTGCTCTATGCCATGGCACGTGCTATAGGGCTGCAGAAAGTCTCTGCACAGAGCAAGCAGCGACTTGAACAGGCCATTGCGAACGTGAACCAGACTGCCACTCTGTAGGGATAGAGACGGCGGAGGTCACTCCGCCGTCTCACTTGCTGGTTGGTGTCCCGGATCTCTGATCTCTTGGACTACGAGGGCCACAGCTCAGTGGGTAGCTCCATGGTCATCAGGCACAACGAGGAGAAGCCAGCGATGCTCAGGTCAATTAAAGCGTCGCTGAGAGGAAATCCTTCGCCAACAGAGCCTTAATCGGCGCGAATCCCGCTGCCTTCTTGAACGACATGTTGTGAGCGAAATTCCTCACGAGTCCGACGGGCCAATCGCATCGAGATTGGCCGGCGCCATACTCATCAGCAAGCGCCACCAGCCGTGGGCGCCAGCGATGCAGCCCCCGCCGTAGGCTTCGCGCTCAAGGATGACCGTGCTGGCGTTATTGAACAGCGCCTCCGGCACACCGCCGAAATAGCCAAAGGCATCCCGCAATCCGCTCAGCCAAGCTGTGAGTAGACCACTTTCCTAGAGCACTTTTAGCCTCACAGCTGGCGTGCCTACTGCCTCTGACCGATTTCTACCGCTAGCAGCGACTCGTAAGGAATTGAAAAAACTAGATCATGAGAAGGGATTAGCGAGCGCGCCCAAGTCCTTGCAGACGGAGCATCGCTAGAATCTGAAATGTACCGGCTGGCCTTCGGGCCAGCCTTTCTGCCACACCGAATCACTAACCCTTGAAGCCCTTGGCCACCAGATAGACCTCACGCGAACGCGGGCGCGATGCTTCCGGTTTGCGGATCGACACTTTCTCGAACGAGCTGCGCACGTCCTTGAGGAAGTCGTCCGAGCCTTCGCCCTGGAAGACCTTGACCACGTAGTTGCCACCGGGCTTGAGCACCTGGCGGACCATGTCGAGGGTCAGTTCGACCAGATACATCGAGGCGGCCTGGTCGGCGGCTGCGACGCCACTGATGTTCGGCGCGATGTCGGAGACGATCAGATCGGGCTGCCGGCCATCGAGCATGTCGAGGATCTGCTGGAACACGGCATCCTCGGTGAAATCGCCCTGTACGAAATCGACGTTGTCCAGACCGCCCATCGGCAGGATGTCGGTGGCCAGTACCCTGCCCTTCTCGCCGACGATGCCGCCGGCCACCTGTGACCAGCCACCAGGCGCGGAGCCGAGGTCCATGACCAGCATGCCGGGGCGTATCAGTTTGTCCTTCTCGTTCAGCTCGATCAGCTTGTAGCTGGAGCGCGAGCGCAAGCCGTCCTTCTGGGCGCGTTTGACGAAGGGATCGTTGACGTGTTCATCCAGCCAACGACGGCTGCTTTTGGATCGTTTCATGATAGAGCCAACCACGGAGAATCAAGGTGAGGCGCGGACCAACAGGCGGAGCAAGGCGCAACCGCTGGACGCAAAGTGGCGGCGATTATAAGCCGATAATGCCGATCCGCGGGCGCCGGTCGCGGCACACAGGCCCTGGAAGTCCTCAGCGCAGCCTGACAGGGGCGCGTGGCGACGGGTACAATCCGCGCCCTACCCCCGCCCCTTCTTCCTCTGCCGGAGTCACCGGCCAGGATTACCGCCATGATTCGCATCAACGAACTGTCCCTGCCCCTCGATCACTCCGCCGATGAGTTGCGCCAGGCCATCGTCAAACGCCTGAACATCAGCGACGCCGACCTGCTGAACTTCACCGTGTTCAAGCGCAGCTACGATGCGCGCAAGAAGAACAGCGTCATTCTGTTCATCTACATCATCGATCTGGAGGCCCGCGACGAGGCGGCGATCCTGGCGCGCTTCGCCAACGACAACCACGTGCGCCCGGCGCCGGATACCCGCTACTACCCGGTCGGCCAGGCGCCAGCCAAGCTGAACGAGCGGCCGCTGGTGGTGGGCTTCGGCCCCTGCGGACTGTTCGCCGCGCTGCTGCTGGCACAGATGGGCTTCAAGCCCATCGTGCTGGAGCGCGGCAAGGATGTGCGCAGCCGTACCAAGGACACCTGGGCACTGTGGCGCAAGAAGACCCTGACGCCGGAATCCAACGTGCAGTTCGGCGAGGGTGGCGCCGGGCTGTTCTCCGACGGCAAGCTCTATAGCCAGATCAAGGACCCGAAGTTCTACGCGCGCAAGGTGATGCACGAGTTCGTCCGCGCCGGCGCGCCGGAAGAGATCATGTACGTCAGCAAGCCGCATATCGGCACCTTCCGCCTCACCGGCGTGGTTGCGGCGATGCGCGAGGAAATCATCGCCCTCGGCGGTGAAGTGCGCTTCGAGAGCAAGGTGACCGATCTCGTGATCGACGATGGCCAGCTCGAAGGTGTGGTGCTGGCCAATGGCGAGACGCTGCGCAGCCGCCACGTAGTGCTGGCGCTGGGCCACAGCTCGCGCGATACCTTCCGCATGCTGCATCGCCAGGGTGTATACATCGAAGCCAAGCCGTTTGCCGTGGGTTTCCGCATCGAACACCCGCAAGGGATGATCGACCAGGCCCGCCTGGGCAAGTACGCCGGCCACCCGGAGCTGGGTGCGGCGGACTACAAGCTGGTGTATCACGCCAAGAACGGCCGCGCCGTCTACAGCTTCTGCATGTGCCCGGGCGGCACCGTGGTGGCCGCCACCTCCGAGCCGGGGCGCGTGGTGACCAACGGCATGAGCCAGTATTCGCGCAACGAGCGCAACGCCAATGCCGGCATCGTCGTCGGCATCAACCCCGAGCAGGATTTCCCCGGCGATGCGCTGGCCGGCGTGGAGCTGCAGGAACGACTGGAGTCGCGTGCCTACGAACTGGGTGGCAGCGATTACTGCGCCCCCGCGCAGTTGGTCGGCGACTTCATTCGCGGCGTGCCCTCGACCGAGTTCGGCGAGGTCGAACCCTCCTACAAACCGGGCGTGCGCCTGGGCGATCTGGCGCCGTCGCTGCCCGAGTATGCGATCGAGGCGATCCGCGAAGCACTACCGGCATTCGGCAAGCAGATCCGCGGATTCGATCGAGCTGACGCGGTGCTCACCGGCATCGAAACCCGAACCTCGTCGCCGGTGCGCATCACCCGCGACAACGAGACATTGCAGAGCCTCAACCTGCGCGGCCTGTACCCGGCCGGTGAAGGCGCCGGTTACGCCGGCGGCATCCTCTCGGCGGGCGTGGACGGCATCAAGGTCGCCGAGGCCCTGGCCAAGTCGATGCTGGCTGACCTGGGCCAGCCCGAAGTGCAGAGCAACTGAGCACCGCCCTGATGAAACTCGACGACATCAAGAAGCTGCACCAGAAGAAATACCGGGCCGAGTTCGGGCATTTTCTGGTGGAGGGTGAGCATCTGGCGCTGGAGCTGCAGAAGGCGGCTCTGCGCAACCCGCAGCTGGAGCGCAGCGAGCTGTATGTGACCAGTGCCTACGAGCACTGGCAAAGCCCGTTCAGGACCCACCTGATCAGCGACCGCCAGATGGCGCAGATCGCCGATACCAAGACCCCGCAAGGCATCGTTGCACTGGTGCCGATGCCGGCGACAGGCGCGTCGATTGCCGCACCCGTCGCGGGCGAACGCGCCATCTACCTGCATGAAATCCAGGACCCGGGCAACCTCGGCACCATCCTGCGCACCCTGGCCTGGTTCGGCAATTTTCGCTGCCTGCTGAGCCCCGGCAGCGTCGACCCGTACAACCCCAAGGCCGTGCGTTCGAGCATGGGCGCCATCTTCCATGCGCCGATGGAACTGGATGTGGCGCTGGATTCGTTGCACAGCCGCTTCGAGCGCATCGCCTGCCTGGATATGAATGGCGAGCCGGTGCAGTCGGCGCGTTTCCGAACCTTCGATTGCTACCTGTTCGGCAACGAGGCCCGCGGAGTGCCCCGCGAGCAACTGAGCGTCCTGAAGGCCGAGCCCTTCACGATTCCCGGCTGCGGCGCCATCGAATCGCTGAACCTGGCGGCGACGGTCAACATGTGTACGTACGAGCTCAGCAGATAGAGCACCGAAGCATCAGCCCTCTTTGAATGGTGGCCTTCCGAAGCGGCCTCGAACCTCCATGAATGGAGTACGCGCAGAGTAAAAATTCTGCGCCTTTGCACGAGTTAACAGTTTTGCGCTTGCTCCAGCGCCAATCGATGACAGTCGCACATGCCCCACGCATCATGCTCGCTCGACGTCGTGCCGCAGGGCCCTCGCATGCAACCTACCCTTTCCGATTCATGGCTGGACCACGCCGGGCAAAGCTCGCCCGGGCGCAGGCGCAGCCATAATGAAGATGCACTGCTTTGCGCGCCGGAACTGGGGCTCTGGGCCATCGCCGACGGCATGGGTGGGCATCAGTGCGGGGAGGTCGCGAGCAGCCTGGCGCTGTCGGCGTTGCAGCAGGCGATCGCAGATGGCGAGCCGCTGCAGGCGGCGGTCCAGCAGGCCAACCAGGCGGTACTGGGCGCCGCCGTGGACGACGGCATGGGCACCACCCTGGTCGCCGCACATTTCAAGGGCGCCGACTTCGAACTCACCTGGGTCGGCGACAGCCGCGCCTATCTGGTCACCGCCAACGGGATCGAGCAGCTGACGCGGGACCATAGCTGGGTGCAGATGATGATCGATGCCGGCGAGCTGAAGCCGGCCGAGGCTCAAGGCCACACCTGGCGCAACATCATCCTGCGCTGCCTGGGGCGCGAGGCGCCGCTGGAGGTTGGTGCCCACAACGGCACCCTCAAGCCCGGCGAGCTGCTGCTGCTGTGCAGTGACGGCCTGACCAACGAACTGACCGACGCCCAGATCCATGCCAGCTGCACCTTCGCCGACACCCTGGAAAACCTGGTGGAACAGTTGATCGACCAGGCCAACACACATGGCGGTCGCGACAACATCTCCTGCATCGTCATCGGCCGCACCGCTCCACCCCCTGCGGTCGAGTCCCGCGGGCGGCGCTTCATCAACATGCTGTTAAAACCCCTCAAGTCGTAAGCAAGCACGAGTTTTCACAATGCATCGGATGCTGGAAATACCGGGCTATCGCCTGCACAAGCGGCTCGGAAAAGGCGGAATGGCCGAGGTCTACCTGGCCACCCAGCTCTCGCTGGATCGCGAGGTAGCCGTCAAGGTGCTGTTGCGTACGGAGGATGCGGCGTTCACCGAGCGCTTCATTCAGGAAGGCCATATCGTCGCCTCGCTGCGCCACCCGGCCATCATCACCATCCACGACATCGGCCAGATCGCCGACGGCCGGCACTACCTGGCCATGGAATACATCGGCGGTGGCGACCTGGCGCAGCATCGCGGCATCGTCTTCTCGCCGTCCCGCGCACTGGACATCATTCGCCAGCTGGCCGGCGGCCTGGCGGTGGTGCACGACGGCGGGCTGGTTCACCGCGACGTGAAGCCGGCCAATATTCTTTTCCGTGACGACGGCAGCGTGGTACTCACCGACTTCGGTGTAGCCAAGGCCGTGGAACTGGATAACGAACTCACCCACTTCGGCATCGCCGTCGGCAGCCCCGCCTACAGCAGCCCGGAACAGGCCCAGTGCCAGCCACTCGACGCCCGCAGCGACATCTACAGCCTCGGCGTGATCCTCGCCGAGATGCTCACCGGGACCAATCCCTACCGCGCCAGCAGCTATCCGCAAACCGTGCTCAATCACCTGCAGATGCCCTTGCCGCAACTGCCGCCAGCGCTCGCGCCCTACCAGCCACTGCTCGACCGCATGCTGGCCAAGCAGCCGGACGAGCGCTTCGGCAATTGCCGCGAGCTGCTGGCGGCCATCGACACGCTCACCGAACCGGACATGGACCAGACCCGCATCGCCCCGGCAGCATTCATCGAGGCGCCGACCAGACGCCGCCGGCGACGTCGTGGCGTCGGCCGCTGGGCAGCGATCGGTGCAGCGCTGCTCGTGACAGTGGCCGCACTGGCTGCCGGCGGCTACCAGTGGCTGCAGTACAGCCGCATCAACGACTACCTGACTCGCGCCGAAACGCGCCTGGGTGAGGGGCAACTGACTGCACCGGCGTTCGACAATGCCGACTACTACTATCGCCAGGCCCTGCGCCTGGATTCCGACAATGCCCAAGCCCTCGACGGCATACGCCGCGTGCTCGATGCACGTATCGCCCAGGCACTGGAACTGGCGGCGCAACGGCTGGCAGACGATCAATTGCTGCAACCGGCCGAAGACAGCGCGGTGCACTACTACCAGCAGGTGCTCGGCTGGCTGCCGGAAAACGAGGCAGCCCGCAACGGGCTGGTGCAGGTCAGCGAGCGGTATGTCGAACTGGCCGAAGCGGCCTACGGGCGCCGCGAGTTCGCCCTGGCGCTGGAATACATCCAGCAGGGCCTGGAAGCCACTCCGGAATATGCGCCCCTGCTCGCGCTGCACGATGCGCATGCTCAGCGGGTTGCCAAAGCCCGGGCGCCGCGCCCGGTGAAACGCACAACGGCCAGCACCTCACGCGCCGCGCCAACCAACACGCAGACCTCGCAAGCGCCGCCCAACCCGGTCAAGCGCCTGTGGAACCGGATATTCAACCAATAATTCGCGAGCGCCGTTCGGCCCAGGCCGTCGCCCGCTCCGCTAGAAGGTACCGCGCCATGCTCAGGATCCACTTCGCTGACAATCGCCAGAGTCCGGTCTGGCTTGCCGATGAACGCTTCACCCTCGGTTCGGACCGCAGCAACAAGCTGGTGGCCAACGACGCCGGAATCGCGCCATTTCACGCCGAACTGCTGCTGGAGAACCGCTTCTATTACCTCACCGACCTCGGCACGCCTGGCGGCACCTACGTCAATGACGAGAAGATCGGCGAGCGTTACCAGATCCGTTCCGGCGACCGCCTGCGCCTGGGCGCGCTGGAACTGCAGATCGTCGATCCGGCCAAGGCCGGCGCCAAGGTCACGAGCGCTCCACGCTGGCTGTTGCAGGTAGTCAAGGGCGAGAACCAGGGCCACAAGTACCACATCACCGGCTCGATGACCTTCGGCCGCTCGGTCAAGTGCGAACTGTGCTTCAGCGATGCCGAGCTGTCGCGCCGCCATGCCGAGTTCTACCTCAAGGGCGATGTGCTGGAAGTCAAGGACCTGGCCTCGGCCAACGGCCTGCTGGTGAACCGCGAAAAGGTCACGACCGCCGTCCTGCAGCCGGGCGACCAGATCCAGCTGGGCAATACCACGCTGCTGGTGATCGGTCCCAAGGTCAGCGCCCCGGAAGTCGTCGATGAAGACGCCACCGTCTTCGTCCGCGCCGCCGACCTTCCCGCCGCGGTCGCTGCCCAGCCTAAACCTGCGCGGCCCCGGCCTGCCACACCGAACCCGCTGCACCTCGCCACGCCCCCCACGACCGCTGCGGCCGCCACCGAAAGTCCACGAAAGGCCTGGCGCCTCGCCGCGCTGCTCGGCGCGCTGGCCCTGGCGATCGTCGCAGGCCTCCTCGGGCAGCGGATAATCTAGCAACTAGCGGGCTGCAACGGCGGCATAAGTAGTGCGGCTTCGCGCTCTACCTGCTGGCGTAGCTGCCCGACGAATCCTCGGCGCCTGATCAAGCACCACCGAACGCTACCCTAGCCCCCGACGCAGCACCCGCAATCCTTCGAAGACCAACGCAGCGATCGCCGCCCAGATCGCCCCGTAGGTCAGCCACTGGTCCGGGGCGATGCTCTCGCCGAGTAACAGCGCCACGACCACCAACAGTACCGGCTCGACATAGCTGAGCAGGCCGAACAGGGTCAGGCTGAGGTACTTGCTGGCGTTGATCATCAGCCCCAGGGCCAGCGCGCTGAGCGCGCCCAGGCCAGCGATCAGCAGGGGCAGGCGGGAATTGCCGACAAGCAGGTCCAACGTGTCACCGCTGCCGAAGGCGAACAGTGCGGCGACCGGCAGACTGATAACCAAATCGAGCCACAGACCACCCAGGTTGGCGGTGCCGATCCAACGGCGCAGGGCGAAGTAGCCGGGGTAGCCAAGCGCGACGGCCAGCACCGGCCAGGACAGCGACGAGGCCAGCAGCAGCTGATTGCCCACGCCAACCGCCGCCAGCAGACAGGCCAGGCGTTGCAGGCGGCTGATCGCCTCACCGAAGACCAGGCGCCCGGTAAGCACCAGCGTCAGCGGCAGCAGAAAATAGCCAAGCGAGACGTCCAGCCCGTGGCCGTTGATCGGCGCCCACATGAACAGCCAAAGCTGCAAGCCGACCAGCGCCGAGGACAGCGGTAGCGCGAGCCACAGCCGCGATTCGGCTGGCAGGCGCGCCAGGATCTCGCGGACCTCGCCCCAGCGACCGATGGCGAGCAGCAGCAATGCCAGGCAGGGCGCGGTGAGCAGAATGCGCCAGCCGTAGATCTGCTGACCGCTCAGCGGCTCGAGCAGCGTGGTGTAGTAGTACAGCGTGGCGAAGAGCGTCGAGGCTCCCAGCGAGCCCGCCACGCCCGCCAGCCTGTTCCGAGTTTCCATGGGCTTCCTGCGATTGACGATGCGTACCGGCCCCGGCCTCAGGGCTCGACCTGGCTCCACTGCTTGTTCAGACGCTTGTCCGATACCGCCATCCTGGTGCCGAGCTGCTGCGCCCAGAGCGAGACGCGATATTCCTCGAGCATCCAGCGATACAGCGCCAGCTCGGCATCGCGCTTGCCTTCCTGCAGGTGCTTCTTCAGGCGTGCCTGGTACTGCTCCCAGTAGCCGGTGAGCTCACCGGACCAGACCCGGTCACGCTGCAGCTGCGCACCGATCTTCTCGAAGCGCTGCTCGACGGCCTTGAGGTAGCGCGGGTACTCCTTCAGCCACTCGGCAGGCGTTTCGCGGACAAAGCCCGGATAGACCAGGTTGCCCAGCTGCGCCTTGATGTCGTTGAGCGCCACCGCCTGGGCCAGGTCGATCTTGCCCTTGAAGCGCTTCTGCAGGCCGTGCCAGTGCTTGAGGATTTCCAGCGTCAGGCGCGCCAGGCGTTCGGCATGTGCGGTCCAGTCGCCGCGCTTGCGCTCGGCCAGGGACGCCAGGGCGGCGCCGTCACGCGGCAGCGGGGCCTCGCCGTCCAGGATGCAGCTGTCCAGGCTGGCCAGCAGGATATCCTCGACCAGCGCGTCGACCTTGCCCATATCGCGGTAGAGCAGGCCCAGTTCGGTCAGCCCCGGCAGCTTGTTGCGCAGGTACTTGGCGGGTTCCGCCAGCTGCTGCAGCAACAGGCGCTGCAGCGCGCGGCGATGTTGCCACTCGGCCTCGGCCTGGGTCGGAAAACGCCCCTCCTTGACCACCCCGCCCTCTTCCACCAGCGCCGGATAGACCGTCATCGACAGCCCGGCCATCTTCGCCTGCGCCTTTTCCGCGACCTGGGCAAAACCCTTGGCCTCGACCGGCTTCTGCTCGGCCTTCTGCTGCGGCGGCGCCAGCGCGGCCTGACTGGCCTCGGCGAAGCGCGCAGTGAGTTCAGCCAGGTCACGCCCTTCACCAAGGAATTTGCCGCGCGCATCGACCACTTCGATGTTCATCTTCAGGTGGTTCTCCAAACCGGCAGCCGCCTCGGCCCAGGCCTCCTCCGGCACCCGCGCGCCGGTCATGCGCAGCAGCTCGCGACCCAGCGCCTCGGGCAGCGCGCCTTCGCCGAAAGCGATCTTGGCCAGCGCGGCACCGACGAAATCCGGCACCGGCACGAAGTTCTTGCGCAGTGCCTTGGGCAGGTTGCGCACCAGCGCCACGGCCTTGGTTTCCAGCAGCCCGGGCACCAGCCAGTCGAGCCGCTCGCTGCGCAATTGAGGCAACAGCGGCGCCGGTACGCGCAAGGTCACGCCATCGCGCGGATGGTTGGGTTCGAAATGGTATTCCAGCGGCAACTGCAGCTCGCCGATGCGCAGGTGATCCGGGTACTGCGCGGCGGTGACTTCGCTGGCCTCGCGGGCGAGCACGTCTTCCTCGCGCATGATCAGCAGCTGCGGGTTCTTCGCGCTTTCGCGCTTGTACCAGTTCTCGAAGCTGGCGGTCTGGTAGATGTCCGCCGGCAGCCGCGCATCGTAGTAGTCGAACAGGGTTTCCTCGTCGGCGAGGATGTCGCGGCGCCGCGCCTTGGCTTCCAGCTCGTCGAGGCGTTCGAGCAGCTCGCGATTGGCGCTGAGCGCGCGGGCGCGGCTGTGCATCTCGCCGCGCACCAGCCCTTCGCGGATGAACAGCTCACGCGCCGCCGGCGGGTCGATGGGCCCGTAATGCACCGGCCGGCGGCCGACGACGATCATGCCGTAGAGTGTCACCTGCTCGTAGGCCACCACCTGGCCGCGCTTCTTCTCCCAGTGCGGCTCGAAGTGGTTCTTCTTGATCAGATGCCCGGCCAATGGCTCGATCCAGTCCGGTTCGATCTTGGCGACCATGCGCGCGAACAGCTTGGTGGTTTCCACCAGCTCGGCGGCCATCAGCCAATTGGGCTTCTTGCGGCCGATCACGCTGGATGGATGCACCCAGAAGCGCCGCTGGCGCGCCCCGAGGAAGTCGCCCTCCTCGGTCTTGTTGCCGACCTGGCTGAGCAGGCCGGCGAGGATCGCCTTGTGCACCGCCGCATAGCTCTTGGCTTTCTGCGCCGCCTCGCTGGCTTCGGCCTGCTGGCGGAGGATGACGTTGACCTTGGTGTCCTTGGTCGGGACGGGTTGGGCGCTAGCCTCGGCCGGACGCGTGGAAGAGGCTTCGCCGTCTTTCACCCTACGTGCCTTGTCGGCGTGCTGTGGTTGGCCGGAGCCATCCACCGACCTGCCAGAACCGAGCTTGAGTTCGCGGGCGATCAGCGTCAGCTGGCGATGCGCGTCGCGCCACTCGCGCAGGCGCAGGTAGTTGAGGAAGTTCTTCCGGCACCAGCTGCGCAGCGGGTTGGAGCCCAGTTCCTGGCGCTTCTCTTCGAAACCACGCCAGAGGTTGATCAGCGCGGCGAAGTCCGAATCCGGGTCCTTCCATTGCGCATGCGCCTGGTCGGCGGCCTGCTGGCGGTCGGCCGGACGCTCGCGCACATCCTGTACCGAGAGTGCGCTGGCGACGATCAGCACCTCGGCCAGGCTGCCCTGCTGCGCGGCTTCCAGCAGCATGCGACCCAGTCTCGGGTCGATCGGCAGGCGTGCCAGTTGGCGGCCCAGCGGGGTCAGCTGGTTCTCGCGGTTGACCGCCGAGAGCTCCTGCAACAGGTTGAAGCCGTCGCTGATGGCCTTGCCATCCGGCGGCTCGATAAAGGGGAAATCCTGAATATCGCCCAGGCGCAGATGCAGCATCTGCAGGATCACCGCGGCGAGGTTGGTGCGCAGGATCTCCGGATCGGTGAATTCGGGCCGACCGAGGAAATCTTCCTCGCTGTACAGGCGAATGCAGATACCCGGCTCGACCCGCCCGCAGCGCCCCTTGCGCTGGTTGGCGCTGGCCTGGGACACCGCCTCGATCGGCAGGCGCTGAACCTTGGCGCGGTAGCTGTAGCGGCTGATGCGCGCGGTGCCGGAATCGATCACGTAGCGAATGCCCGGCACGGTCAGCGAGGTCTCGGCGACGTTGGTGGCCAGCACGATCTTGCGCCCCGGTCGCGGCTGGAAGATCTTCTGCTGCTCGGCCGGCGTCAGCCGCGCGTACAGCGGCAGCACCTCGGTGAACTTCAGATTTGCCTTGCGCAGCACCTCGGCGGCGTCGCGGATTTCGCGCTCACCGGGGAGGAACACCAGCACATCGCCGGGACGCTTGCCGACGCTCTGCTCGTGGGCGGCGATCTCGTCAAGCGCGGCGAGGATGCCCTGGTCGACGGTCAGGTCGTCCTCGACCCGGTTGCCGTCCTCGTCGATCTCGGCCGCCAGTGGCCGATACCAGGTTTCCACCGGGTAGGTACGCCCGGAGACCTCAACGATGGGCGCACCGTCGAAATGCTCCGAAAAGCGCTGCAGGTCGATGGTCGCCGAAGTAATGATGACCTTCAGATCCGGCCGCCGCGGCAGCAGGGTCTTGAGAAAGCCGAGCAGGAAGTCGATGTTCAGCGAACGCTCGTGGGCCTCGTCGACGATGATGGTGTCGTAACGCTCGAGGAAGCGGTCGTGCTGCGTTTCGGCCAGCAGGATGCCGTCGGTCATCAGCTTGATCAGCGAGCTGTCCTTGCTCTGATCCTCGAAACGCACCTGATAACCCACCAGCTCACCCAGTGGCGTGCCGATTTCCTCGGCCACGCGGGTAGCGACGCTACGTGCCGCGAGCCGGCGCGGCTGGGTATGGCCGATCAGCCCGTGCACGCCACGGCCGATCTCCAGGCAGATCTTCGGCAGCTGGGTGGTCTTGCCGGAGCCGGTCTCACCGGCGATCACCAGCACCTGATGCTTTTCCAGCGCGGCCTTGATCTCGTCGCGCTTGGCCGCGATTGGCAGGCTGTCGTCGTAGCGAATGCGCGGCACGCTCTGCCGGCGCGCCTCGACCTTGGCCACCGACGCCTGGAAGCGCTCCAGCCACTGGGCGAGTTTGGCCTCGTCGGGCTTCTTTCTCAGCTCGTGCAGCTGCCGGCGCAGGCGGTGGCGATCTGCGAACAGGGCCTGGTCGAGATTCTTCAGCAGGGTATCGATAGCGGGCGTTGCGTCAGTCATGGACAGCCGTGGGGCAATTCGTGAAGGGCGCGATTGTCGCAGATTTGCCCGGCCGGCCGAAGGGCAAGGGTGTTTGTGCAGGGACCGCGCCGGCATGCCGGCGCGGTATTCAGCCGATCAACGGATCCAGTGACCCCAGCGCGACTTCTCCTGCACCTGCTGGATGCGCATACTGCCGATGCTCTGCTCGGCCGCCGCGGCGATTTCGTCATCGATCATCCGGGTCGACAGCGATAGCCAGCTGGTGGCGAAGGCCAGCGCATCGCCGTGCAACTCCAGCGCCTCAATGGAGATGTTGCCGAGGTCGTCGCATTCGTTGTGATAGCACGGATCGAACGACTGGCCGGCTGCGCCGCCGTAACGCTGCGCCTGCTCCTCGGTCTTGATGTCCTCGGCGCCGGTGAACAGTCCGCCGAAGGCGATGCCGTCCTCGAAGAACTGCGCGTAGTCGGAGCGGAAGTCGATCTCTGTGCCTTCCGACGGCGCGTTGCGCAGCTGGAAATAGGTGCGCAGCAGGCGTTCGATGGCGGCCGAGCCGGGTGGGCCCTGCAGGCCGAAATCGGAGCCATCGCCGTCATAGATGAAGTTGGCGTAGTTCGGCGAACCGATCATGTCGACGTTCAGATAGGCCTTGATGCGCTGTTTCTCCTCGTCCGGCAACTGCGTGACATAGTAGGTCGAGCCGACCAGCCCGGACTCCTCCGCCCCCCACCAGGCAAAGCGCACCTTGTTTTCCGGCCGCGCCTTGCTCATCAGCAGGGCCATTTCCAGCAGTGCGGCGCTGCCCGAGCCGTTGTCGTTGATGCCCGCCCCTTCGAATACCGAGTCGAGATGCGCGCCGACCATGACCACGTTGCCCGGATCGCCGCGGCGCGTCTCGGCCAGCAGGTTGTAGGTCTCGGTCTGCTCGCGCACCACATCGACGTTCATGCTCAGTTGCAGACCCGCGCTCTGCGACCAGGCCACGCCGTTGTCATAGGTCGAGAACATCACCGGGATGCCGCCGCTGTAGTCCTCGCCCAGGGTCGCGACCAGCAGCCCCTTGCGGTCCTCGGTATCCCCCTGGTTGAAGATGATGGCGCCAGCTGCACCGGCCGCTGCCGCATTGCTCGCCTTCTGCCCGAACGGACAGGTGCCGCGCTGCATCAACGCGATGGCGCCAGCCGGAAAGCCGGCGAAGTCCTCGGGTTCACAGCCACTGGTGGAGGTGTTGCCAGCGCCGAGAGCCAGGTCGACCGACACGACCGGCGCGCTGACGTTGCCCGGATCGGTCTGATCGGCGTAAGTGAAATCCTCCTCCCAGACGTACTGCACCGGCTGCGGCGCCACGGCGCTCAACGTGCCGGGGCTGACCGGATAGAACGCGAGGAACGGGAAGGTCTGCACTTCGACGCGATAGCCGGCGCGCTGCAGGCGGCTGCGCACGTAGTCGATGGAAGCCTGATAGCCGGGCTGACCGGACGCACGATTGCCGTCATTCATCGTGGCGATGTCCTGCAACGCCTCCAGGTGCTTCATGACATTGCTCGCCTGCATGCAGCGCGGCAAACCGACCGGCGTGCCGACCAGCAAGGGCGAACGGCAAAGCGCGGCGTTGGGCTTGTCCGGCGTCCAGAAGTCGTTGAATTGCGAGGTGTCTACCTGCGGCGCCGCGAACGCGACACTGCCGGTGAGTAATGCGAGAGAAGCAACTACCCGAACAGCATTGTTTTTCTTGTGCATGGGTAACTCATCCTTGCAACGGATTGATGGGCAGGCCGCCTGTGGCTTGCGCCATCGTCCCCTACTGCTTTCAGCGGACGCGGCCATAGGGAGCTAGACCGAACGGCCGCCGTCTCGGTTCTGAGACAGCCGCCCGCCGGTAGCGCCGTTGATCGGGCTGCAGGGAACTTCATGCGAGGTGCTTCAGTGGCGCCTGACGGAACGGTGCTGCGAGCAGCACCGTCCGGCAACGGCGGCAGGCATTGCACCGGCCGCCGGAGAGCGTCGCGATCAGATGCGGAACTGGCCGACCAGCTGCTGCAGGCGTTCGGCCAGGCCATTGAGCTCGCGGGAGGTCTGGGCACCCTGGGCGGCGTCGCTGGCCACGCCGTCCACCGCATCGGCAATGTGGTGCACGCTGCGGTTGATCTCCTCGGCCACGGCGGTCTGTTCCTCGGCAGCGGCGGCGATCTGCGCGTTCATCGAATTGATGGTGCCAATCAGTGCGGAAATGGCGTCCAGTGATTCGCCGGCCTGGTTGGCCTGGCCACGGGTGCTCTCGCCTTTCTCGCCAGCGCGCAACATGGTGACGACGGTATTGGAGGTGGCGCTCTGCAGGCGGTCGATCATGCCCTGGATTTCACCGGTGCTCTGCTGGGTACGGCTGGCAAGGGCACGTACTTCATCGGCGACCACGGCGAAACCGCGCCCCGCCTCACCGGCACGGGCTGCCTCGATGGCCGCGTTGAGCGCCAGCAGATTGGTCTGCTCGGCAATGGCACGGATCACGTCGAGCACACCGACGATGCCTTTCACGTCCTGCTGCAATCCTTCCAGCGACTCACCGCTACCACGCAGCTCGCCCACCAGTTCGTGAATGTGGCGGATGCTCTGATCGACTATCTGCTTGGCCGCGACACCCTGCTGATCGGTTTCACGCGCGGCCTCGGCGGCACGCTGGGCGCTCATCGCCACTTCATGGGCCGCGGCCGACATCTCGTTGATCGCCGTGGCGACCTGATCGGTCTCGCTGCGCTGATCGGCCATGGCCTGTTCCGAACGCTGCGCATGGCTGGCCACCGCACCGACCAGCCCGCTCAACTGCGTGGTGGTACCGGCGACCTGCTGTACCAGCGAATGGATCTTCTCGACGAAGCGGTTGAACGACATGGCCAGCTCACCCAGCTCATCCTGGCTGGTGATCGGCAGCCGCTGGGTCAGGTCGCCGTCGCCCTGGGCCATGTCATCCAGGTTGCGCTTGATCAGCAGCAGCGGACTGAGCAGGGCATTGCTCATGAAGACGGCCAACAGCGCCATCAACGCCAGCAGCGCGAACGCCGACACCAGCATGATGGCTACCAGCCCATCGATGCGCTCCTGGAACTCTGCCCGGGCGGCCTGCACGTCACGCTCGACGCCATCCAGGTTCAACGACGTGCCGAAGACCATGTTCCATTTGGGCAGGAATTCGGCATAGCCGACCTTGGGTACCAGCACGCTGCTGTCACCCAGCACGAAGCTGTAGTCGACGTAGTGGCTGCCGTCCTGACCGGCGCGCACCAGCTCGCGAATGGCGTAGACGCCGTTCGGGTCACGGTAGTCGTAGAAGCTCTGGCCGATCTTGTCCTTGGTGTTGCCCTGCAGGATGCGCACGGCCTGGGTGTCGTAGCCCCAGAAATAGCCGTCCTTGCCGTAGGACATCCGCTCGAGAATGGCCACCGCCTGATCGCGCGCCTGCGTGTCGCCTTCGGCGGAGCGCTCGTGGATCGGCCCGATGGCGTTGCGTGCGAGTTCCACGTAATGCTTGAGCTCGGCACGCCGGTCCTGAATGAGGCTGTTGCGGGTGTGCGCTTCCTGCTGTTCGGCCAGAGCGCGCAGTTCGTATACGGCGATACCGCTGAGCAGGATGGCAAGCAGTAGAATCGGGCCCAGTGTGAGCAACAGCAGCTTCATTCGCAAACGAAGATTGGAGAGCATTCTGATCGACCCCTTAGGTACCTGGAGCAAGAGAAATTGCGACAAAAAACAGGCGCGGCTTAAGCACCAATCGCGCAAGTACCTTCGGGTTGTCGACCTGGGCGGATCTTTCTTTACCCCCCTGAACGACGAAACCCTGCCTGGCAGGGTTTCGCGATCGCCCGTGCTAGAGCGGTTTGCCCATCAAATGCGGAACTGACCCACCAACCGCTGCAGCCGTTCCGCCAAGTCATTGAGTTCACGTGTCGTTTGCGCGCCATGGACGGCATCGCTGGCCACGCCATCCATCGCATCGGCGATATGGTGCACGCTGCGGTTGATCTCCTCGGCCACGGCGGTCTGCTCTTCGGCGGCGGCGGCGATCTGCGCGTTCATCGAATTGATGGTGCCGATCAGAGCGGAGATGGCATCCAGTGACTCACCGGCCTGAACGCTACCAAGCGCTAATTCAAGCTGTGCGGCACGCTGCCGATGGACGCTGTTCGCAAAAACAAAAAAACCCCGCCGAGGCGGGGTTTTCGTCGAGGTGCGGAGGGGCGTTATTTCTTGTGGCCCAGCTTGCGCAACTCTTCATCGCGCAGCTCGCGGCGCAGGATCTTGCCGACGTTGGTGGTCGGCAGGCTGTCGCGGAACTCCACGAACTTCGGTCGCTTGTAGCCGGTCAGGTTGTCGTGCATGTGCTGCATGACCTGCTCCTTGGTCAGGCTCTCACCGGGCTTGACCACCACGAACAGCTTGATCGCCTCACCGGACTTCTCGTCCGGCACACCAATGGCGGCGCACTGCAGCACACCCGGCAGGGCGGCAAGCACGTCTTCCAGCTCGTTGGGGTAGACGTTGAAGCCGGAGACCAGAATCATGTCTTTCTTGCGGTCGACGATACGGATGTAGCCGTCTTCCTGAACGACACCGATGTCCCCCGACTTGAACCAGCCTTCGGCATCGATCACTTCGGCAGTGGCCTCGGGGCGCTGCCAGTACCCCTTCATCACCTGCGGGCCCTTGATGCACAGCTCGCCGATCTCGCCTTGCGCCAGATCCTGGCCATCGTCATTGATGACCTTGAACTGCGTCGAAGGAACCGGAATGCCGATGGTGCCGATCTGGATGTGCTCGATCGGATTGACCGAGGCCACCGGGCTGGTTTCGGTCAGGCCGTAGCCTTCGCAGATCGAGCAACCCGTCACCTGCTTCCAGCGCTCGGCTGTCGCCAGCTGCAGCGCCATGCCGCCCGACAGGGTGACCTTGAGCGCGGAGAAATCCAGCTTGCGGAAGTCTTCGCTGTTGCACAGCGCCACGAACAGCGTGTTGAGGCCGACGAAGCCGCTGAAGCGATACTTGGACAGGTCCTTGATCATCGCCGGCAGGTCGCGCGGATTGGAGATCAGGATGTTGTGGTTGCCGCTGAGCATCATCGCCATGCAGTGAAAGGTGAAGGCGTAGATGTGGTAGAGCGGCAAGGGGGCGATCAGCACCTCGCTGCCGTCATTGAGGTTCGAACCCATCAGCGCCTTGCACTGCAGCATGTTGGCGACGATGTTGCGGTGGGTCAGCATCGCGCCCTTGGCGACGCCAGTGGTGCCGCCGGTGTACTGCAGCACGGCGACTTCGTCGCTGCTCGGCGATACGTCACGCACTGCCTTGCCGCGACCCAGGGCCAGCGCATCGTTGAGCTTGACCGCCTTCGGCAGGCTGTAGGCCGGGACCATCTTCTTCACATGCTTGACCACCGCGTTGACCAGCATGCGCTTGAGCGGCGGCAGCATGTCGGCGACTTCGGTGATGACCACGTGCTTGATGCCGGTCTTGGGCAGCACTTCCTCGGCCAGGTGCGCCATGTTGGCGAGGCAGACCAGCGCCTTGGCGCCGGCGTCGTTGAACTGGTGTTCCATCTCCCGCGCGGTGTACAGCGGGTTGGTGTTGACCACGATGAGGCCGGCACGCATGGCACCGAACACCACGATGGGATACTGGATCAGGTTGGGCAGCTGCACGGCGATGCGGTCGCCGGGCTGAAGATCGGTGTTCTGCTGCAGGTAGGCGGCGAAATCGCCGGACAGCTTGTACAGCTCACCATAGGTCAGGGTCTTGCCGAGATTGCTGAAGGCCGGCTTGTCGGCGAAACGCTCGCAAGACTGCTTGAGCACAGCCTGGATGTTCTGATACTCATCGGGATCGATCTCGCTGGCGACACCAACAGGATACTTATCCTTCCAGAAGTTATCGGTCATGAACCCCACTCCTAAGCAACAGCTTTATTACTGCGCGATGGCAGCTGTTTTGTTGTGATTTGTTAACTTTTGTACCACTGATCGGGCTAAAAGCGTGCCCGAGGTTAGCAGCTTTGCCCAGGAGCGAACAGAGTCCGGAACGCGTCGATTCGACATAAAGTGACCGGAACATATGTCCCGGTCACTCAGATCGCGCCGCCCACTGCGGGCTGCGCCTGTCGTTATCAGGCGCTCTCGCGCAACTCCCGGCGCAGGATCTTGCCCACCGGTGTCATCGGCAATGCATCCCGGAACACGTAGTGCCGCGGCATCTTGTAGCCGGTGAAATTCTCCCGGCAGTAAGCCTGCAGCTCTTCCTGGGTGAGGCTCGGATCGCTGGGCACGACGAACAGCTTGACCGCTTCGCCGGACTTCTCGTCCGCCACACCGATGGCGGCGCAGGCGGCGACCTTAGGGTGGGCCATCACCACATCCTCGATCTCGTTGGGGTAGACGTTGAAACCGGAGACGATGATCAGGTCCTTCTTGCGGTCGACGATGCTGACGAAGCCGTCCTCGTCGATCACCGCGATGTCGCCGGTCTTCAGCCAGCCCTCTTCGTCCAGCACCTCGGCCGTCGCGTCGGGACGCTGCCAGTAGCCCTTCATCACTTGCGGCCCCTTGACGCACAGCTCGCCGCGCTCGCCGAGCGGCAAGGCGTTGCCTTCGTCATCGATGACCTTGACCGTGGTGCCGGGCACCGGCAGCCCCACCGTGCCGAGGCGCGAATGTTCGCCATGGGGATTGGCGCAGACGACCGGCGAGGTTTCCGTCAGGCCGTAGCCTTCGACGACGGTGCAGCCGGTCAGGCTCTTCCAGCGTTCAGCGACTGCCGAAACCAGGGCAGTGCCACCCGAGTTGGTGCCTTTGAGCCGAGAGAAGTCGACCTTCTTGAACTGCGGGTGAGCCATCAGCGCGACGAACAGCGTGTTGAGCCCGAGGAACGCGGAGAATTGCCAGCGCTGCAATTCCTTGACGAAGCCGTTGATGTCCCGCGGGTTGGTGATCAGCACGTTATGGTTGCCGGTCACCGTCATGCACATGCAGTTAACCGTGAAGGCGTAGATGTGATACAGCGGCAGCGGCGCGATCATCACTTCCTGGCCCTCACGGATGACCGGGTGGCCCTGATCGTCCAGTTGCTGCATGTTGGCTCGCACCTGTTGCATGTTCGCCACCAGGTTGCCGTGGGTCAGCATCGCGCCCTTGGCCACTCCGGTCGTACCGCCGGTGTACTGCAGCACGGCGACGTGGTCGAGTTCCAGCGGTGCGGGCTTGTGGCTGTGGCGTGCGCCATCGCGTAGCACGTCCTTGAAGGAAACGGCTTGCGGCAGGCTGTAATCCGGCACCATCTTCTTCAGGTGCTTGACCGCCGCGTTGACCAGCGCGCCCTTGAGCGGCGGCAACATGTCGCCGATGCGCACTTCGATCAGGTGCTCGATGGCGGTATCAGGCAGCACCTCCTGCACGTTGTGACCGAAGGTATTGAGATACACCAGCGCCCGCGCGCCGGAATCCTGGAACTGGTGACGCATCTCCCGCGCGGTGTACAGCGGGTTGGTATTGACCACGATGAGACCGGCGCGCAATGCACCGAACACCGCGATGGGGTATTGCAGCAGGTTGGGCATCTGAATGGCGATGCGATCGCCAGGTTGCAGATCGGTGTGGTGCTGCAGCCAGGCGGCAAAAGCGGCGGAGTGCCGTTCCAGATCGGAGTAACTGAGGGTAACACCCATGTTGCTGAATGCAGGGCGGTCCGCGTGGGTCTTGCAGGCACGCTCGAACACTTCGACGACCGAGCGGTAAGCAGCTAGATCGATATCGTTGGGTACGCCTGCGGGGCGTTTGTCATTCCAGAATTCAGGCTGCATTGTTATTGGCCTCGTTACCTGAGAGTGTCTGGCCCGCGCACGGCGGACTCTGGCGAACTTATCAGGTCGGCATCGCGACGCAACAGCCCAAGCCGTACAAATCACTGCTGTGAATCTTTCGTCACGCTGCCGAGGCCGTCCTCGCCCGGGACAATCGCGCTGCATGCCTCTAGAATGCAGCCCCAGCGCGCAGGGACCGGGCTGTGCCGGCTTGCGCGGAATCTGATTCGATCAGGCGCAGCAGTTGACGCGCCGCCCCAGCACCTGAGGACAGTCCATGAGCACCATCAGCAATACGCCCTACGCCGAACTGGAAGTCGGCCAGCAGGCGAGCTTCGAAAAACACGTAGAAGAACGGGACATCCAGTTGTTCGCGGCCATGTCGGGCGACCGCAACCCGGTCCACCTGGATGCCGAGTTCGCTGCCGGTACGCTGTTCAAGGAACGCATTGCCCATGGCATGTTCAGTGGCGCGCTGATCAGCGCCGCCGTGGCTTGCACCATGCCGGGGCCGGGCACCATCTATCTCGGCCAGACCATGAAATTCACCCGCCCGGTGAAGATCGGTGACACCCTGACCGTGCGCCTGGAAATCCTCGAGAAGCTGCCGAAGAACCGCGTGCGCATCGCCACCCGCGTGTTCAACCAGAACGATGAACAGGTGGTCGACGGCGAAGCCGAAGTGCTCGCGCCACGCAAGCAGGAAACCGTCGAACTGAAGGAACTGCCGGCGATCACCATCGGCTGAGCATTCCCGTGTTCACTGCCCCGTCGCGACGGAGGCAATCCGAGGGCGCCTAATTGGCGCCCTCGGCATTTCCAGCCATCCCTCCGTGCCCGGCACGGGGGACAAGCAGAACGCCATTACCGCCTTGGCCTACGCCCCGAGCAGTTCCCTGGCGGAGGATGCGTGTCGGATTCTCCGCGCCGACCATCCGGCGAGCAGTACAACAAGAACAACAACGGGACCCTCCCCATGCTTACTCGCTCGATCGCTTATCGGCGCCTGGCGGCGCTCGTCCTTGCCGGCTTCTCGCTGGCCATGCAATCCGCTTCGGCTGCCCCGCTCGACCCTGGCCCCGACGAGGCCCTGCTCTACTACCAGCGCGCCGATGGCGACTACAACGGCTGGGGTCCGCATCTGTGGAACACCGCCGACTGCAGTGGCAGTGCGGCTGAAACCAGCTGGGCGCAACCGCTCGCGGCGGTGGATACCGACCCGCAGTACGGCGCCTTGTACCGCATCCCTCTGAGCGCCGACGCCAGTTGCCTGAATCTGATCATGCACAAGGGCGACGAGAAAGACCTGGGCGGTGGCGACCTGACCTGGCGCTTCGACGAGCTGGGCCGTCGTGTCTTCACGGCCAGCGGCAACCCACAGCTGTCCAGCACGCCGCTAAGTGGCAGCACCGTGGCGATCAAGGGCGCGCGGGCGCATTGGCTCGATCCGTTCACGCTCGTACTGGTGGGCGGTGCGCCGGGCGCCAGCCGGGCCGAACTGCGCTATGCCAACGACGCCAGCATCCGCATCGACGGCGAAGCGCGCACCGTCAGCGGCGGACAGATCCTCGCACTGCAGCCGTCCACCCTGCGCAACGGCCTCAGGCGCCAACACCCACATCTGGCCGATGCCTCTGCATACCGGGTCACGGCAGGCGTACGTGACATACGCCGCGCCGTGATGAGCCAACTGGTGGTAATCGCCTATGACGCGGACGACCGGGTCATCGATGCCACCGAAGTGCAGACCGCCGGCATTCTCGACATGCTGTTCGCCTACAACGGCGAGCTGGGTGCGGCGCTCGATGCCGGAGGCGTTTCCTTCAAGCTCTGGGCACCGACCGCACAGCGGGTTCGCCTGCATGTGTTCGATGCCGCCAAGCGGCTGCTGCCTGGCTATCCCAGGCTCATGCGGGAGCGGCTCGGCGTCTGGAGTCTGGAAGGCCCGCGCTCGCTGGATCGCCAGTACTACCAGTACGAAGTCACCGCCTACCGGCCAAGCACCGGCAGGGTCGAGACGACGCTGGTCAGCGATCCCTACGCCCTGAGCCTGTCACGCAACAGCCAGTACGCCCAGATCGTCGACCTGAATGCCGCTGATCTCAAGCCTGCCGGCTGGGATGCCGTGCGTCCGCCGCACCCGGAGCGCCCCGAGGCGAGCGTGATCTACGAAACCCATCTGCGCGACTTCAGCGCCAGCGACACCAGCTTGCCGGCCGCGCTGCGTGGCACCTATGCCGCGTTTACCCAGCAGCACAGCAACGGCATGCGCCACCTGCGTGACTTGCAGAAAGCCGGACTCACCCACGTGCAGCTGCTGCCGGTGTTCGACATCGCCACCATCGATGAAGACCCCGCGCAGCGGCTCAATCTGGACGACCCCTTCGCCAAGCTCTGCGACCTGTCGGACCAGGCCCGTCAGCGCTGGGCCCAGTACTGCAGCGCAGCGAGCATCCGTCAGGTGCTAGAGGGCTTCGACCCGGCCAGCGGCCTGGCGCAATCGCTGTACAACGACCTGCGCGGGCTGGATGACTTCAACTGGGGTTACGACCCCTTCCACTTCACCGCGCCCGAGGGCAGCTACGCCAGCGACGCCGAAGGCGTGCAGCGCATCATCGAGTTCCGCCAGATGGTGCAGGCCTTGGCCGGCAATGGCCTGGCCACGGTGATGGACGTGGTCTACAACCACACCAACGCTTCCGGCCTGGCCGACAAGTCCGTCCTGGACAAGGTCGTGCCCGGCTATTACCACCGCCGCAACCCCGCCACCGGCGCGGTGGAAACCTCGACCTGCTGCGAGAACACCGCCAGCGAACATCGCATGATGGCCAAGCTGATGATCGACTCGCTGAAGGTCTGGGCCCGCGACTACAAGATCGCCGGCTTTCGCTTCGACCTGATGGGGCATCACATGCGCGAGCAGATCGTCGATGCCTATCGCGCCGTTCGCCGCATCAATCGCGACACCTACTTCTACGGTGAAGGCTGGGAGTTCGGTGAGGTCGCCGGCAATGCGCGCGGCATCAACGCCAACCAGTTGAACATGGCCGGTACCGGTGTCGGCACCTTCAACGACCGGCAACGCGATGCGGTCCGTGGCGGCAGCCCCTTCGACGGCGGCGACAGCATCCGTCGCAACCAGGGTTTCGCCAACGGCCTCTATCTGTGGCCCAATGAGTCGAGCGGCGCCGGGGCGCAGGAAAAAGCGCAACTGTTGCACGCCGCCGATCTGATCCGCGTCGGCATCGCCGGCGGGCTGCGTGATTACGAGTTCGTCACCGCCGACGGCAGCACGCGCAAGGGCAGCGAGATCGACTACAACGGCCAGCCCGCGGGCTATACGCTGGACCCGCAGGAAACCGTCAACTACGTCTCCAAGCACGACAATCAGACCTTGTGGGACAACAACCAGTACAAGTTCGCCAGCAGCCTGTCGGTTGCCGACCGGGCCCGCCTGCATCTGCTGGCGCTGTCGGTGCCGCTGTTCAGCCAGGGCGTGCCGTTCATCCATCTCGGCTCCGACATCCTGCGGTCGAAGTCCATGCAGCGCGACAGCTACGACTCGGGAGACTGGTTCAATGCGGTGGACTTCAGCTACCAGGACAACAACTGGAACAAGGGTTTGCCGCGTGCAGACAAGGACGGCGACAACTGGCCGCTGATTCGCAGGATCATCGCCGACCCGCAAGCCGAACCGGGCGCTGCCGACATCGTCACCGCAAAGCGGCGCTTTCTCGAGCTACTGAAAATTCGCAGCGACAGCGCACTGTTCCAGCTCGACAGCGCCCGCGAGGTGCAGCGACGCTTGCAGTTTCACAACACCGGCTCCGAACAGCAGCCCGGCGTGATCGCCTTCAGCCTTGCCGATGGCCCACGTGACGGCCGCGATCTGGACCGCCGCTACAGCTCGCTGATGGTGGTGATCAATGCCTCGGACAGGCGGATTCGCCTGCCGGGCGGGAACGGCTACCAGCTGCATCCGGTGCTCATGGGCTCGGTCGACCCGATCAGCCGCCAGGCCAAGGTCGCCAGTGGGGAGTTCGAGGTACCGGCATTCACGACGGTCGTGTTCGTCCAACCTCAGACACGTCGGTAAATCGCGCGCAAAAAAAAGGCGACCATAGGTCGCCTAAATGCCTTGCGTGCTCTTTGAATCTGTCGGGAATCGACTACTTCTTGTGCGCGTCCCGCCAGATGAAATATCCGAAGCCTCCGAGGAAGGCGACCATCAGGCCGACCGTGACCACCCCTGCGAGCACCACATTATCGACAAACATGAGACCTACCTCCGAAACCTGATTCGTGTTCGATGGGTTCAAGTTAAACCCGCTCCCGCCTAAAAAAATTGACCCCGGTCAATGGCCGCAAAGCAGCGCGCACAGCCGTGCGCAACGACTGATCCAGGTCAAGAAAACAGGGGTGTTGAAGGCAATAAACAGCGGGCAGGAGCAAAAGCCGATCGGCTAATAGCGAATCGATATGTGCAAATGTGGAGGGGGAACGCGGTTAACGCTTCTTCGGAGAGTGTTTACCCTTCTTCTTCGCCTTGCCCAGCGGCAGGGCCTGCTCGAAAGTCTTGCGCATCTCCTCGAGGCGTTTGTCGTTGAGGTCGTGAATGCGCTTTGCGCGCTCTGCACTGAAGTCGATCAACTTCTCGTCGCTGCTCATTTGCTCGGTCTCGTCTCGATCAGGCGGAAGGTCAGGTTGAGGCGCGGCTGCAGCACCTTGCTGGTCCGCGCGATCTGGTGTTGCCAATGATGCTGCGTCGCGCCCCTCATGACCAGCAGCGAGCCATGAGCGAGGACGAGCGAATATCGAATCCGCCCACTGCCCTTGCGCCGCAGATCGAAGCGCCGCTCGGCGCCGAGACTCAGCGAAGCGACCGTCGGGCAATCGCCCAGCTCGGGCTCATCGTCACTGTGCCAGCCCATGGCGTCGCGTCCGTCGCGATACAGGTTCAGCAACACACCGTTGAAGTGGTGGCCGGTCTCGTTCTGCAGACGCTCACGGATGTCGTGCAACAGCGGGGTCCAGGCCAGCGGATCATGTCGCAGACCGGAATAGCGATACCCAGCATCCGCGTCGCCATACCAGGCGACCAGGCGTGGTACGGCAACCTGGCGGCCATAGATTCGAATTTCGGGTTGCGACCAGGGCGTGGCGCTGATGAGCTCCTGCAGCCAGGCATCGGCGGTTTCGCTGTCGGCCCACCCCGGGCGGTAGTCCAGTGCCGCGTCCGGCAACTCGATCGATGAAGCGTGGCCAGGGTCGGTCATGAACACCTCAGACCTCGACGTCTACCCAGAGTCCCTGGCGCGGCAGCTCTTCGAGCTCGGCCTGGTCCTGCTCATCGGTCTCGCCGGTCGCCAGTTCCTCCGGGGTATAACCCCGGCGCTGACGCCGCCGCTGCTCGTCGCGCAGCATCTCGGCGCTCTCCTGCGGATGCCGTCGGTCGAGGGTAACCGCACTTTCGCCCGAACTCGGCTGCACGGGCACCACCGGTGCGATCTCCGGGCGCGGCTTGACCGCGTCCTGCTGGGCGTTGACCGGGAATACGCCTGATGGGATGGGTGGCAGCATGCTGGTTACCCTTCTTTACCGATGAATCGGCGTGGCACCGGCCAACTTTAACAGGACCGCTACACTTCATGCGTCACGCAGTCGCCATCGGTCGTCGCCCTGATGGCGACGTTCCGTTACCATAGCCGGCTTTTTCACAGCGGGAGGCAGCATGGCGCAGCAGTATCTACCGGGGCAACGCTGGATCAGCGACAGCGAGGCGGAACTCGGCCTCGGAACCATCCTCACCCAGGATGGGCGGATGCTCACCGTGCTCTACCCGGCCACCGGCGAAACCCGCCAGTATGCGACGCGCAGCGCGCCACTGACCCGCGTACGCTTCGTCCCGGGTGACGAGATCACCCACTTCGAAGGCTGGAAGATGACCGTGCGCGAGGTCGACGACGTCGACGGCCTGCTGGTCTACCACGGCCTGACCGCGCAGAACGAAGCCCGCACCCTGCCGGAAACCCAGCTGTCGAACTTCATTCAGTTCCGCCTGGCCAGCGACCGCCTGTTCGCCGGGCAGATCGACCCGCTGGCCTGGTTCAGCCTGCGCTACCACACCCTGCAGCATCAGAGCGCCCAGTTGCAGTCCTCGCTGTGGGGCCTCGGTGGCGTGCGGGCGCAACCCATCGCGCACCAGCTGCACATCGCCAAGGAAGTCGCCGACCGCATCGCCCCGCGCGTGCTGCTGGCCGACGAAGTGGGTCTGGGCAAGACCATCGAGGCCGGCCTGATCCTCCATCGCCAGCTGCTCTCCGGCCGCGCCAGCCGGGTGCTGATCCTGGTACCGGAGAACCTGCAGCATCAGTGGCTGGTGGAGATGCGCCGCCGCTTCAACCTGGAAGTCGCGCTGTTCGATGCCGAGCGCTTCATCGAGAGCGATGCCCGCAACCCCTTCGAAGACACTCAACTGGCGCTGGTCTCGCTGGAGTGGCTGAAGGAAGACGAGCGCGCCCAGGACGCCGCCTTCGCCGCCGGCTGGGACCTGCTGGTGGTGGACGAGGCGCATCACCTGGTCTGGCATCCGGAAGGCGCCAGCGCCGAATACACGCTGGTCGAACAGCTGGCTGAAGTGATTCCCGGCGTGCTGCTGCTGACCGCGACACCCGAACAGCTCGGCCTGGACAGCCACTTCGCACGTCTGCGCCTGCTCGATCCGAATCGTTTCCATGACCTCGATGCCTTCCGCGCCGAGAGCTCCAGCTATCAGCCAGTGGCCGAAGCCGTGCAGGAACTGCTCGACGAGGGTCGTCTCTCGCAGCAGGCACACCAAACTATCCACGATTTCCTCGGCGCCGAGGGCGAAGCCCTGCTGGCCGCCGCCACCGATGGCGACATTGAGGCCAGCAGTCGGCTGATCCGCGAGCTGCTCGACCGTCACGGCACCGGCCGCCTGCTGTTCCGCAATACGCGCGCCGCCGTGCAGGGCTTTCCCGAGCGCCAGCTGCACCCCTACCCGCTGCCCTGCCCGGCCGAATACATGGAGCTGCCGCTGGGCGAGCACGCCGAGCTGTATCCGGAAGTCGCCTTCCAGAGTCAGCAGGAACCGGCCGACGAGCAGAACCGCTGGTGGCAGTTCGACCCGCGTGTCGAGTGGCTGATCGACACCCTGAAGATGCTGAAGAAGTACAAGGTGCTGGTCATCTGCGCCCACGCCGAGACTGCGCTGGATCTGGAGGACGCGCTGCGCGTGCGCTCCGGCATCCCGGCCACGGTATTCCACGAAGGCATGAGCATCCTCGAACGCGACCGCGCCGCGGCCTACTTCGCCGACGAGGAGTTCGGCGCGCAGGTGCTGATCTGCTCGGAAATCGGCAGCGAAGGCCGCAACTTCCAGTTCAGCCACCATCTGGTGCTGTTCGATCTGCCGGCGCACCCGGACCTTCTCGAGCAGCGCATCGGCCGTCTCGACCGCATCGGCCAGCAGCACACCATCCAGCTGCACGTGCCGTACCTGGAAACCAGCCCGCAGGAGCGCCTGTTCCAGTGGTATCACCAGGCGCTGAACGCCTTCCTCAACACCTGCCCGACCGGCAACGCACTGCAGCACCGCTTCGGTCAGCGGCTGCTGGCACAGCTGGAAGAAGGTGACGACGATGCCTATCAACAGCTGATCGACGAGGCCCGCGCCGAGCGCGAGCGTCTCGAAGCCGAGCTGCACAGTGGTCGCGACCGTCTGCTGGAGCTCAATTCCGGCGGCGGCGAACAAGGCAAGGCGCTGGTCGAAGCCATCGAGGAGCAGGACGACCAGTTCGCCCTGCCGATCTATATGGAGCAGCTGTTCGACGCGTTCGGCATCGATAGCGAGGATCACTCGGAAAACGCCCTGGTGCTGCGCCCCAGCGAGAAGATGCTGGATGCCAGCTTCCCGCTGGGCGACGACGAGGCCGTGACCATCACCTACGACCGCGAGCAGGCCCTGGCCCGCGAGGACATGCAGTTCCTCACTTGGGAACATCCCATGGTGCAGGGCGGCATGGACCTGGTGCTGTCCGGCTCCATGGGCAACACCGCCGTCGCGCTGATCAAGAACAAGGCGCTCAAGCCGGGCACCGTGCTGCTCGAACTGCTGTTCGTCAGCGAGGTGGTGGCGCCGCGCGTGCTGCAGCTCAGCCGCTTCCTGCCGCCGTTGGCGCTGCGCTGCCTGCTCGACGGCAATGGCAACGACCTGGCCTCGAAGGTGGCCTTCGATACGCTCAACGATCAGCTGGAAAGCGTGCCGCGGGCCAGTGCCAACAAGTTCGTCCAGGCCCAGCGCGACGTGCTGGCCACCCAGATCGCCGCCGCCGAAGCCAAGATCGGGCCTCGCCACAGCGAGCGCGTTGCCGAGGCGCAACGCAAGCTGAAGGCTGGTCTGGATGAGGAGCTGGCGCGACTGGTAGCCCTGCAGGCAGTCAACCCGAGCGTGCGCGACAGCGAGATCGAAGCCCTGCGCCAGCAACGCGAAGACGGCCTGGCGGCATTGGAAAAGGCAGCCTTGCGGCTGGAGGCGATACGGGTACTGGTCGCCGGTTGAGCCGGCGGCGCTTTGCTCGGGCGTCCTGAAGGCGGGGGCCAGCCCTTCCTTTCAGGTCAACGCGCCAGCGGCTGAACCGCCTCGGTCTCGAACTGAGCGAGGCGGCGCCTTTCCCAGAGCGGCCTGGACGAAGCGCAGGTCGCCTATTCCTGTTCCTTGCGCGCGATACGCCAGTACGCTCCGACCCGTTCCGTCAGCGCCTTTGGCGGTTCGGCATACAAGCGCCGGCCCAGGCGCAGCGCGCCCTGTTGCAACTGTGTCCGCCGCTGCTCGATACAGCGCTGCAACGCTTCACGGGTTTCCGGTGTGCCGAACAGCTCGGGCTCGCCCTGCATCAGCTGCATCATCACTGCCAGGTCGTGGTCGTCACCCAGCGCATCGGCGACCTGCTTGAGCTGTTCCGCACGGCTTTCCAGCGCACCCGGCCAGCACGGCGAGAGCAGCTGGCAGTGATACCAGTGGTCCTTCACCCGCTTGCGCCACTCGTGCAGCAGCGTATCCGAGTCCGCCTTCTGCGCACGTGCGAGATCCCGCACTCCATCGGCGTAGGTTCGCCGAAAGCCCGCGGCGAGCAAGCCGAAGCCCTTGCCCGGCAATTTCCAGTGCTGCACCTCCCGAGTCAGTGCACGCAGATCACCCAGCACCTGCGTCACCTCCACATCGAAGCCGGTATGCACCTCGCCATCCGGCGCGGCGCGCTGCTGCAGGCGCAGACGGATCTGGCGGAACGCATCGCTGACGAACAGAGGCTGATCGGTGCGCGCCAGGGCGTCCCAGCTTTCCAGCATGGCGGCGGCATCGCGTGACTCGGCCAGGCGTCGCCCGGCATCGCGCAGCCGACGATTGTCGACGTTGAAACGCGCACCGAGCGGTTCGCGCACCAGCCGTAGCAGCGCGCGCAGTTCCTTGAAGCGCTTGCGCGCCTGATGAACGCCCTCGGCACGCTCGGACGGTTCGACACAGAGCGCCTGGATCGCCTTGTTGATGCGCCTCAGCGCAGCCTTGCGTACCTCTTTGGCAGCGTTGCGCGCTGGGCGTATTCGATAAGCCATTCGCGTTATTCCCTCAATGACACACTCCGCCGGAGCATCCGTATTGAGACCCGCGCGCCACGCCAGGTGTTATCCCGGCAATGTGAAGATTTTGTGTCAGCGACACCAAGATTTCGCCTCAACCGTAGCGCTTGCACGCCTCGATGGCCAATCCGCTGCCAATGCTGCCGAAACGGTTGCCTTCGACGTGCCGGGCCCGCGGCAACAGGCTGGCGACGCTGTCGCGCAATGCCGGAATGGCGCTGGAGCCGCCGGTGAAAAACACCGTATCGACCTCATCATGGCGCACAGCGGCATCCGCCAGCAGCTGCGCGATGCTGGCACCGATACGCTCGAGCAGTGACGCGATGGCACCTTCGAAACCCTGGCGCGTCAGCTCGACCTGCAATTGCGGCTCGATACGCTGGAAGTCGATGGCGAACCGCTCCGCCTCGGTCAGCTCGATCTTGCCCTGCTCCACCTGCATCGCCAGCCAGTGCCCGGCACGCTGCTCGATCAGGCGGAACAGCCGGTCGATGCCGGAGGGGTCGACGATGTCGTAGCGCATGCTCTGCAGTGCTCGTAGCGAGGCCGGCGCGTAGACCGCGTTGATGGTGTGCCAGGTCGCCAGGTTGAGGTGGGTGCTGGTCGGCATCGGCGCGTCGCTCTTCATCCGGCTGCCATAGCCGAACAGCGGCATGACCCCGCTCAGGCTGAGCTGCTTGTCGAAGTCGGTACCGCCGATATGCACGCCGCCGGTAGCGAGAATGTCCGCCTGTCGATCATCGACAGCACGGCGCTCGGGCGACAGCCGCACCAGCGAGAAGTCGGAAGTACCACCGCCGATATCGACGATCAATACGCGCTCTTCGCGTTCGATACGCGACTCGTAATCGAATGCCGCAGCGATCGGCTCGTATTGGAAGGATACTTCCTTGAAGCCGATCTTGCGGGCGGCGGCGGCCAGGGTGTCCGATGCCTCGCGGTCGGCCTGCGGGTCGTCATCGACGAAAAACACCGGTCGCCCCAATACGACTTCCTCGAATGGCCGGCCGGCGGCCGTCTCGGCACGCTGCTTGAGGGTACCGAGGAACAGACCGAGGATTTCCTTGAACGGCATGGCGCTGCCGAGCACGGTGGTTTCGCTTTTCAGCAGCTTGGAGCCCAATAGACTCTTGAGCGAGCGCATCAGACGGCCTTCGTAGCCTTCCAGGTATTCGCTCAGCGCCTGGCGGCCGTAGACCGGCCGGCGTTCTTCGAGATTGAAGAACACCACCGAGGGCAAGGTCGGTTGCTCGCCTTCCAGCGCGATCAGCGGATCGACGCCGGGACGCCACCAGCCGACCGTTGAGTTGGAGGTGCCGAAGTCGATGCCGCAGGCGCGGGCAGATGGGGCGTTGAGCATGGCGTATTCCACGGGTACTGAAAAAACGGCCGCGCAGTGTAAAGGAGGCGGCCCGCCAATGCAGGCCTATCGTCGGTTGACCGCTCGATGGCTTTCCTCAGGTGAAAAAAATGCCCGGCCATCGCTGGTCCGGGCATAAACCCCATAACGCAACACCGTATCAGGCAGGCACCGCCTCCGCGCCGGACGCATCGGCCGTCATCCCGGCAGTCATGCGCTTGGCATCGGCGCAAAAGGTCCGCGATGCCTGGAACAGGAACAGCATGGTCAGCAGCAGCGTCGCAGGTATCAGGTACATCGCCCCGTGCAGACCCTCGGCGCGGAAGGCCTCGGTCATCTCGCTGGCGCCCGCCGCAAGCATCGCTCCTTCGGCGAAGTGGTCCGAAAGCAGCCCCACCACCACGGTGCCCATGCCACCACCGAGCAGGTATAGCCCGGCGAAGAACAGCGCCATGGCCGTGGCCCGCAGACGCGGTTCGACCACGTCCTGAATGGCCGTGTAGACGCAGGTATAGAAGTTGTAGGAGAACAGCCAACCAATGCTGAACACCGCGACGAACACACCGACTTCGATGCGCCCGGCCAGCAGCGCATAGCCGGTCGCGACGGTGGCGATCAGCATGCTCACCGCGGCGAAAATCAGGCGCCCACGGGCGAAGCGCTGGTGGATACGGTCAGCGACCCAGCCGCCCAGGGTCAGCCCGAACAGACCGGTCAAGCCGACGATCACACCGGTGGCGACCGACGCCTGTACCAGCGAGACACCGTGATAACGCATCAGCAGCGGCACCATGAAGGCGTTGCAGGCATAGGTGGCGAAGTTGAACGCCAGCCCGGCCAGCACCAGCCACCAGAACGTGCGAATCGACAGCACCTTGCGGATCGGCTGCTGCACCCGCTCTTGGGAAACCTTGACGGTCTCGGCGGCGCCGCGCTTGGGCTCCTTGATCAGAAAGATGAACAACGCCAGTACCAGGCCCGGCACGGCGGCGATGAAGAAGGGCGCGCGCCAGCTGCCGAACGCCTCGACCATGGAACCGATGGTGAAGAACGCCAGCAGCAGGCCCAGCGGCAGGCCGAGCATGAAGATGCCCATGGCCCGTGAGCGCTTGTGCGCCGGAAACAGATCGCCGATCAGCGAGTTGGCGGCCGGTGCGTAACTGGCTTCGCCGATGCCGATGCCCATGCGCACCAGCAGGAAGCTCCAGAAGTTCCAGGCCAGCCCGTTGACCGCGGTCAGGCCGCTCCAGGCGGTGAGCCCCCAGCCCATGATCTTGCGCCGCGAACCGAGGTCCGCCATGCGCCCCAGGGGCAGCCCGGCAATGGCGTAGACGATGGTGAAGGCGGTACCGATCAGACCGAGCTGGAAATCGTTGAGGCTCCATTCCAGGCGGATCGGCTCGGCGATGATCGCCGGAATGGTGCGATCGAAGAAGTTGAACAGGTTTGCCAGGAACAGCAGAAACAGCACGCGCCAGGCGTTGGATGCTTGGGTGGAAGGCTGCATGACGTCGGTCTCGATTGTTCTTATATTCCGGCCGCAGACCAGCCGGGACTCGACGACGACTCTAGAGTCTATGCCTGATCCTGTCTCCGAACATCACCTTCGCTTATGCCGCGCGATGGCTCAGCGCCCGCGCCACTCGGCCAGCCAGCCCAGGCTGGCTGCGGTGCCCTGCTCCCCCGGTTTGTATTCGGCGCTCAGCCAGCCTTGGTAGCCGCTGGCCTGCAAGGCCTGCAGCGCTGCGCCGAAGTCCAGCTCACCAGTGCCAGGCGCGCCACGGCCCGGGCAGTCGGCGAACTGCACATGACCGATGCGCTCGCCCAATTGGGTGACGCAGCCGGGCACGTCCAGCTGCTGGCGTGCCATATGGTAGAAATCCAGTTGCGCCAGGCAATTGGGGTGATCGACCCGCTCAAGCAGCGCTTCCAGATCCGCCGCGCTGTTGATTAGAAAGCCCGGCATGTCGAGCGGATTGATCGCTTCGCAGAGCACGCGGATGCCGAGCATGTCGAAGGCGTCGGCGGTCTTCCACAGGTTGTGCTCGAGCGTCTCCAACGCCTGCTCACGGTCGACGCCTTCGGCGAGGCGGCCCGGCAGCACATTGACACTGGCCGGGCGCACCATCAGCGCATAGGTCAGCGTCTCCTGCAGGGCCGCATCGAAGGCCTCTTGCCGGTCCGGCACCGCCGCCAGGCCTGGTCCGCCCTGCAGCAGATCGCCGGCGGGCAGATTGATCAGCACCAGCGGCATGCCGGCGCGCTCGAGCTGCTCCTTCAGGCGAATGGCCGGCACTTCGTAAGGAAACTGGATCTCCACGCCATCGAAACCGGCGGTGCGGGCGGCCAGGATGCGCTCGGTGAGCGGCAGTTCGGTGAACAGCAGCGATAGGTTGGCGGCGATCTTCATTGGTCGCCCTCCCGGTACATCTGCACCAGCGTGGCGGGGTCACGCTCCAGATTGCCCTGGCTGCCGTGCAGGCGCATCAGCTGCGCGGCCAGGCCGCTCAAGGGCGTCGCCGCCCCCTGCTCGCGAGACAGCTTCACTGCCGTATCCAGATCCTTGAGTAGCGTGCGCACATGCCACTTCACCGGTTCGAACTCGCTCGCTGCCATCTGCGGGGCGAGGATCTGCAGTGGCTTGGAATCGGCGAAGCCGCCGGCCAGCGCCGGTGCCAGCAGGCTGGCGTCGACCCCGGCACGTTCGGCCAGGGCCACCACCTCGGCGATCACCAGCGCATTGCAGGCGACGATCATCTGGTTGCAGACCTTGGTCACCTGGCCGGCGCCGACCCCACCCATATGGGTCAGGCGTTGGCCCAGGTTCATCAGCACCGGCCGTACCCGCTCGACATCCTCGGCGCGGCCGCCGGCCATGATCACCAGGCTGCCGGCTTCCGCGCCCGGCGTGCCGCCGGACACCGGGGCATCGACCCAGCGCATGCCATTGCGAAATTCCAGCTCGGCGGCCATGTCGCGGGTTGCTGTCGGCTCCAGACTGGAATGATCGACCAGCAGCTTGCCGGCCTTGCCGCCCTCGGCGATGCCACCTTTGCCGAACAGCACCTCGCGCACGGCGGCGGTATCGGCAAGGCAGAGCAGCACGATGTCCGCCTCGGCACAGAGCTCGGCGGGCGTTGCCACCGCCTTGGCTCCCAGCTCGACCAGCGGCTGGCACTTCTCGGGCGAGCGATTCCACACCGCCAGGCGATACCCCGCCGCCAGCAGGCGTCGGCACATCGGCAGGCCCATCAGGCCGATACCGGCAAAAGCGAGGGTTGGCAGGTCGGACATGGGGCGGCTCCTTGGCGAACGAGGTCGTGATTCTAGCGCCGCACCGCCAGGAACGGCCAAACGATATACCGCCTGCTATCCTCGGCTGCTCGATGCCCACCATCTACTGTCACAATGCTACTGTGACTGATCCAGCAAATTGCCCGACCCACCGGAACGATCCGTCGCCGAGCGCCTCTGAAGGAGGCCCCGGGGCATCGCCTCGCGCAGACCCATCCGCTCAACGCACGCCCGCCCACGGCAACGCGCGTGCATCAGAAGACATCGCAGGAAACAAGCAATGGATTTAATTCAGATCATCGTCCTGGCCATCGTGCAGGGACTAACCGAGTTCTTGCCGGTATCGAGCTCGGCTCATCTGATCCTCTTCCCGCACTTGGTGGGTTGGGACGACCAGGGACTGGCATTCGACGTGGCAGTGCATCTCGGCACCCTCGCCGCCGTGGTTTGGTACTTCCGCCAGGAAGTCTTCGGCATGACCCGCGACTGGTTCGCGTCACTAGCCCGCCGCGAGCGTGTAGGTGACAGCCGGTTGGCCTGGGCGGTGATCCTGGGGACGATTCCGGTCGGCATCGCCGGGCTGCTGTTCAAGGACTTCATCGAAGTCCAACTGCGTTCGCCGTTGGTGATCGCCTGGGCGACCATCGGCTTCGGCCTGCTGCTGTGGTGGTCGGACGTGGTCAGCCGACGTGTCCCGCAACCGCGCGACGAGCACAGCCTGAGCTGGAAGGACATCCTGCTGATCGGCTGCGCCCAGGCGCTGGCACTGATCCCCGGCACCTCGCGCTCGGGCGTGACGATGACCGCCGGCCTGCTGCTGGGACTATCGCGCTCCGGTGCTGCGCGCTTTTCCTTTCTGCTGTCGATCCCGGTGATCGTGCTCGCCAGCGTGCTTAGTACACTCGACCTGGTGGAAGGCGGCGTGGCTGTTGACTGGACGGCGATGGGGCTGGGTGTGGTGCTGTCGGCGGTGAGTGCCTATCTGTGCATCCACATTTTCCTGAAACTGCTGGAGCGCGTCGGCATGCTGCCGTTCGTAATCTACCGATTGATCCTCGGTGTGGTGCTGCTGGTGCTGTTCACCGGCGCCTGAGCGCGAGCGACTCGATGAACGCCTTGCCGCGGTTCGCGATGCCATCGCGCTGCCGCGGCGCTAGCCAGAGCTACGTCGCGCTATCAGCCCTGGGGCAGATCGATCAGCAATGGGCCGAGCAGGACAGCTGCAATGCGCGCCTCGGTGAACATCTTCTCGGTCAAAGGCACATTTCGCACTTCCGCACTGCCAAGAGGTTGCGCCTGAATCCTCGCGACTTCTCTGAACGAGTAGCCATCTGCCCAAACCATGGTGGACCCACGCTTTTTATCGCACTTCACATTCGCTTCCTTTGCCTGCGGGGTGGCACATTGCACATATTCGGCCACTACAGATCACTTAGGTTTAGGGCCTGAAAAAAGTTCGTCACGTTACACGATATTTCTGCAGTGGATCGCGACGCGAAGGTTCCCAGCGGTCCTGCTCAGCTTTCCCTTGGCGCCACGCCTCTAGCACACTCTATAATCCATGCGCTTTTTCCGCTATTGAACCGGAGAACCCTCAATGCTGAAGCGCTCCCTGGCAGCCGTTGCCGGCCTTGCCCTGTCCCTGTCTGTTGCTAGCACTCACGCCGCCGAAACCCTGCGGGTTTCCGCCATCCCCGACGAAGCTCCGACCGAGCTGATTCGCAAGTTCAAGCCGCTGGGCGAATACCTGGAACAGCAGCTGGGCATGCCGGTGAAGTTCACTCCGGTGTCGGACTATGCCGCTGTCGTCGAATCCCTGGCCTCCGACCGCCTCGATCTCGCCTGGCTGGGCGGCTTCACCTTCGTCCAGACCCGCCTGAAGACCGGCGATGCGATCCCCCTGGTACAGCGCGAGCAGGATGAAAAGTTCACCAGCAAATTCATCACCGCCGATCCCGAAGTGAAGTCGCTGGCGGACCTGAAAGGCAAGACCTTCGCCTTCGGCTCAGTGTCATCGACCTCAGGTAGCCTGATGCCGCGCTATTTCATGCTCAAGGATGGCATCGAGCCGGAGCAGTTCTTCAAGCGCATCGCCTACTCCGGTGCCCACGATGCCACCGCCGCCTGGGTCGAGGCCGGCAAGGCCGACGCCGGCGTGCTCAACGCCTCCGTGTGGGACAAGCTGGTCGCAGCCGGCAAGGTCGACACCGACAAGGTTCGCGTGATCTCCACCACCCCGCCTTATTACGACTACAACTGGACCGTGCGCGGCAACCTGGACCCGGCTCTGGTCGAAAAGATCAAGGCAGCCTTCCTCGCCCTCGATCCGGCCAACCCGGAGCACAAGGCGATTCTCGATCTGCAGGCCGCCAGTCGCTTCATCGAGACCAAGCCGGAGAACTACGCAGGCATCGAAGAAGCCGCGCGCGCCGCCGGTCTGCTCAAGTGATGCCGCGTAATCATCAGCAATGAGCACGCTGCAAACACCGCCGGCGCAGGGCCTCGCTGTGCAGCCGGCGCTGAAGCTGGCCGGCGTGGGCCACACCCACGCCGGCGGCCAGATCGCACTGCGCGGGCTCGATCTGCAGGTCGCGCAGGGCGAGCGGGTCGCCATCATTGGCCCGTCCGGAGCCGGCAAGACCACGCTGCTGCGCCTGCTGGCCACGTCGCTCAAGCCTGACCAGGGCGATCTCGAACTGCTCGGCAAGCGCCCCTGGACACTCTCGAGCGGAGCGCGTCAACGACTGAGGACACAGATCGGCCTGATCCACCAGGCGCCGCCGCTGCCACCGCGACAGCGGGTGGTGACGGCGGTACTGGCGGGGCGTCTCGGCAAATGGTCGCTACCCAAAAGCCTGCTAAGCCTGCTCTATCCCCTGGACCGCCAAGGCGCTGCCGAGGTGCTCGGGCGCCTCGATCTTGCCGACAAGCTGTACGTACGCTGCGACCAGCTATCGGGTGGCCAGCTGCAGCGGGTCGGGATCGCTCGCATGCTTTACCAGACGCCGGAGCTGATCCTGGCCGACGAACCCGTCTCGGCCATGGACCCGGTGCTCGCCAGCCATACGCTGGGCGTGCTCAACCGCGAGGCCCAGCGTCGCAACGCCACTCTGCTGGCCAGCCTGCATGCGGTGGAGCTGGCACTGGAGCACTTCCCGCGGATCGTCGGCGTGCGTGACGGTCGCATCCTGTTCGACAAGCCTGCCAGCGAGATCGGTCCGGACGAACTGACCGCGCTGTACGCCAATGAGCAGCTTCAGCACGCCCCGTCGCCACCCGCTGCAGCGACCCCGCCACTGAACATTCCGCGATGCTGAACCGCGCAGTTGCCCGACACGATCCTGCCGCCGCGCCACGCCTGATGCTGACCCTGTTGGCCGTAGCGCTGCTGTGGCCGGGGATACGGCTGAGCGAGCTGGACCTGGGCGTGCTGTTCGACGGCAGCAATGCCGACACCATGGGCATGTTTCTGTCGGCGTTCTGGCCGCCGGAGCACGGTGGCGAATTCCTCGGCCTGCTCTGGCAGGCGACACTGGAGACCCTGGCGATCGCCACTGCCGGCATGAGCCTGGCTCTGGCCGTCGCCATCCCCTGCGCCCTGCTTGCCACCCGTGCCCTGTCGCTCTCGGCGCTCAGCCGGGGTGGTCGCCCGGCCTGGTGGGCGCAAGCGCTGCGCTGGCCAGTCCGCGGACTGCTGATCGTGCTGCGCAGCATCCCAGAGATCGTCTGGGCGCTGTTGTTCGTCCGCGCCGTGGGCCTGGGGCCGACCGCCGGCGTGCTGGCCATCGCCATCACCTACGCCGGCATGCTCGGCAAGGTCTATGCGGAAATCTTCGAATCGGTCGACCCGCTACCTGCCCGCGCACTGCTCGGTGCCGGTGCCTCGCGGATGCAGGCCTTCCTCTACGGCGTGCTGCCGCAAGCCACGGGCGAGATGCTGTCGTACAGCGTCTACCGCTGGGAATGCGCGATCCGCGCCTCGGTGGTAATGGGTTTCGTCGGCGCCGGCGGGCTGGGTCAACAGATGGATCTGTCGATGCGCATGTTCGCCGGCGGTGAAGTCGCCAGCATGCTGTTGACCTTCCTGGCGCTGGTGCTGTTGGCGGACTTGCTCAGCCGTCTGCTGCGCTGGAGGTTCGCATGAGGGTGCTGTCACGCCTGCTGATTCCAGCCGGGCTGGTCGCTGCCGTGGTGGCCGCCTTTGCCTTCCTGCAGCTGGAAAGCACCGCCCTCCTCAGCCGCGACGGCCTGACGCAGATGGCCGCCTACGCTTCGGGCTTCATGGCACCGGATCTGTCGGCCGCCCATCTGCAGGCGATCGCACACGGCACGCTGGAAACACTGGCGATGTCGGCCATCGGCACATTGCTCGCAGCCCTGTTCGGCTTGCTGCTGGCACTCCCCGCGGCGGGTCGTTTCGGCCTGCTGGCGCAGGCGGCATCACGCCTGCTGCTCAATGCGCTGCGGGCGATTCCGGAGCTGGTGTGGGCGGCCTTGATGGTGCTGGCCGCAGGGCTCGGGCCGAACGCCGGCACCCTGGCGCTGGCGTTGCACACCGCAGGCGTGCTGGGTCGGCTGTTCGCCGAGGCGCTGGAAAACATCCCACCGCAGCCCGGCGACGCCCTGCGCCTGGCCGGTAGCGGACGCATCGCGGCATTCTGCTACGGCACCCTGCCCTCGCTCTGGCCACAGCTGGTGGCCTACACGCTGTACCGCTGGGAAAACAACATCCGCATGGCCAGCGTGCTCGGCTTCGTTGGCGCCGGCGGCCTGGGCCAGATGCTCTACATGAGCCTCAGCCTGTTCCAGGAAGCCCAGGCCTCGACGGTGATCCTGGCCATGCTGGCGATGGTACTGGCGGTCGACAGCCTGAGTGCCTGGGCCAGGCAGCGCTGGGTAAGAGGCTAATCGTCGCGGCCGACTCCGTTGACTTTTGTGAACTGATTAACCGAACATCCGTGATGTCGTTTTGAGATCATCAAGGATGATGGAGTGTCGGCCCTACCGCGCCAGCTGTCTACGTTAAGAACCGTATTGGCATTGCTGGCGATCCTGCTCGATCCCTTCGGCCTGACTACAGCCACCGACGGCGCATCGTCCCGCCTGCTCAACCAATTGCAAGCCAACGCCTACGGCGATGCCGGCGCCAGAGAGCAAATCGCCGTTGTCATCATCGATGACGCTTTTCTGCGCCAGCGCGAAAGCCATTGGCCACTGCCCTACAGCGAACAGAGCAAGCTTTTCCGCCAGCTCCTGGCCTATCGGCCAGCCGCGGTCATGGTTGACCTGATGTACAGCTATGACCACTCTCGTGGACGCAACAGCGATAGCAGCCGACTCCTGTCCAACGTGTTCGAACGCTATCGAGCTGCCGGCGTGCCGCTGTATCTCGCCAACTCCGGCAGCGCTGAATCCAATGCCCTGCCGATCTTTACCGAAGTCAGCGAACCGGCACTCGTCAGCTGGAGCGGCTTTGAAGATCAGTATCCGCTGGCAGCCGAAACCGCATACGGCTGGATGGACAGTGCGGCCTTCGCGTTGTACCGAAGCTACTGCACGCGCCAGGTCTGCCCGCCGCTGCCAACCACGGCGCAGCTCGCCGGAGAGCAGCCGCCGATCGCTGTGCAATGGGGCGCTGACCCGGCGCGCGAGCAGGCGCTGGTCAGCGACATCAGCCAGTGTGCTTCATCATCCGGAGTCTGGAGCAGAATTCTCAGCCAGCTTGCTCAGGCGGTGTTCTGGCGCATCAGCGCGCCTGCGGAAGCACGCTGTCCGTATCACCTGACAATTACCGCGAGCGCTCTGGCTACGACCGTACCGGAGGAGCGCGCCTTGTTACGTGAGCTGCTTGGCGATCGCCTGGTTCTGGTCGGCGCCTCCATCAGCTCCGCCGAGGACCTCACCAGCTCACCGGTTCACGGCAAGCTACCGGGCGTTTACGCCCATGCCATGGCGCTCGATAACCTGATCGAGTACGGCCCGGACTACCTCGCCGCGCCACCGCGGCTGTTGGACACCGAAATCGATGTCCTGGACCTGCTCGAATTCTTCTTCGCTCTGGCCATTCTCTGGTTTCACTCGGCCCGCGCAGGACTATCGTCCAGACGTCGCCTGGCGTTCGCGCTCAGCGCGACGCTCTGTCTGCTGCTAATCAGCCTGCTGCTTTATCAGTTGCGTGTCGCTCCAGTGAACATCCTCGGCTTGTTGCTGCTGATTGGCGTGCTATTGCCAGAAGAACCGGAATGCCCCTCCCTCCCCTCGACCAGCACACGAAAGGAGTCATCATGCGCACACCCCTCACCCTGCTCTGCGCCCTGTTGCTCAGCAGTACCAGCTACGCGGCCGGATTGACCGTAGAGCAATACACCAACGATCCGATCGCCCTGCTTGATGCGGAGGGTCGTTTGCTGAAGAAGGTTGCACGCTCCGAGTTACCCGCCACACCACTGGCCGCACAGCAGTGGAATGACGATCTCGAACTGGTGCAGGTCGAGGTAGCCGGGCAGCTGGTCTGGCTGGACGGCGTGGATGTCCGCCTGAGTCAAGGCAAGACCGTGCCAATGCCGTGTGCAGCGCTACCCAAGGCCCGCGCAGAAAGCGCAACCAATCTCTCCACCATTGGTTACGGGGCCGGCTGTGCGAAGAACTGACCTACTGCCTAAGCCGGCCGCATTGGCGTCGGCCCTACTGCTGGCTTGTCTCGGCGGATGCAGCACGCTCAAGGGAGCACCCGACGCGCTGATCAATCTTGCCGGGCAAAGCACACAAAGCAGATTCCAGGGCAAATACCTGGAGCAGGAGGAGGTTCGCAGTTACTTCCGCCTCGATCCGCAACACACCCAAAACCTGCGACTTAGCTATGACGGTCGTAGCCTGCCAGCCAATGAAATCCGCCAACAGAACGTGGTGCTGATTCCTGCGCTGCAGAACTATCTGCAAGGCATCGTCGAACGCCTTGCCAAGGGTTGGCCTGGTGAGCAGCCACAGTTGCGGGTAACGGTCACCGACAGTTACTCGTTCGGGCCATCAGCCGACCCGTACGGCAATCTCTACGTGCCGCTCGGCATGCTGGAAAGCGTAGAAAGCGAGGACGAAATCGCGGCGATGCTGGCCCATGAAATGAGCCATGTGCTGCTGCGTCACCATGATCGCCGCCAAGCCTTCAACGAGCAGCGCGAACTGCTGACCAACATTGCCACTACCGCGGTCATTGCGACGATGGTCGCCGACTCTCGTCTGGATCGCGGGGCATCGAAGTGGAAGGTGGTCAGCAAGAATCCGCAAGCCACGCAAAAGGCTATCGACGATACAGTGCTCTACACCTCTCTCGCCAACACCTTTTCGGACAACGTATGGAACACGGCCTGGGGTCGTGCCCAGGAAGACCAGGCAGATCTGCTGGGGACCGACCTGCTAATCCGCGCGCATTACGCGCCGCGCGGTGCCAGCCATAGCCTGCAGCGGCTCAGCGACTTTCAGGGCAAGCAGGAACCCCTCATGGCCGGTTTCATACAGGCTAGACGGAGCGCGATGCAGGATTCGCTGCAGCGCCTCGACCTGAACGGCTTTACCCAGGAGATCAACACGTTCGTCAATCAGGGCCTGATGACGACCGTCAGCGCAGTCGGCCAGCACCTCACCCGCTCACACATGTCAGCCCAGCGTCGCGACGACGACCTGCGCCAATATCTGCAGCGCGAGTACGATGCCGAGCGCTACAACCGGGTGAATAAACGGAACTGGCTTACAGTCCGCAACGCCCCAAGCGTGAAAGCCTCACTGGACGCTTACAGGAACGCCTACGGAGCCAACGAGGCCCTGGCTCAGAAGAATCTCAAGGATGCCCGAACCTTGGCCGAGCGAGCCCTCAAGTCTCCGGTGGCTAACCAGCCAGGCATTCGTCGTAGCCTCTTCAACGTCCACATGGCAAGCGGAGACAAACGTCGTGCCCTGGCGCAGCTCAACGCGATCAAGGACTGGTCGCTAGCGGGACCGGAAGTCTACGAACAACTGGTTCACTACCATCTGAACAATGGCGATGCGGGTGCAGCGCTTGCGACCATTGAACGGGCTGAACGCCACCTGGGTTCACAGGAACAGTTCATTGTCGAAAAGATGCTCGCCCATAAGCTCAAGAACAATGAGAGCGAACTGCGCGCACTCGGCGAAAAATGCAAGCAGATGCCAAACCGCAAAGAAGTCTGCAAGAAGCTCGGCTGAACCTTGGGCACGCGACGCTGGCAACACTCCCAGCTCGCGAGCTTGGCCCCATTTCAGTGCAGTGCAGGTTTGCCGACGCGTTCCTGCACCAGCACCCAGGGTGCGACCACGACGGCCCAGAGGTCAGGATCGCGTTCCAGCCAGTCCTGCGCCCGCTCGGCCTGCATCTTCGACAGCTGCCCACCCTCGAGCCACACCGCCACCTTGGCCTGATCATCCTCGGCGACGGCCAGCGCGACCTCGACCAGATCGGCATCCCCAGCCACCTGCAGCAGCGCGCCGCGGGCGAAGAACGGCTGCAGTTCTTCCCAGGTAATCGCTGCGGTTTCGCCCAGCAGCTTGGCATAAAGAGTGCTTGCGTCGTCGGCCATGGGACTCACCAGATACGAAAAGGGCGCAATGATACCCGCGCCCCGATTCCCATCAAACGGTTGAATCTGCCGGCTGTGCAAACGGAGGAGACACTTCTACACTGTGCCGGTACAGTTGCCGGAGCGTTTCGGGATGTTCGCCTCTTAACGGCACTCCGGCCCGCAGGATTCAAACAATAACGATGCAAGTGGAGCACTTATGAAGACCAAGCAGCGTCTTTCGAAAATTTTTCTGGCAATGGCATTGACCGGCGCAGCCAGCTACACCCTGGCCGCAGACACAATCCGTATCGGTTTGGCAGGGCCGGTAACCGGGCCAGTGGCGCAGTACGGGGACATGCAGTTCATCGGGGCCGAAATGGCCATCGAGCAGATCAACAAGGCCGGCGGGGTGAACGGCGCACAACTGCAGGGCGTGCGCTACGACGACGCCTGCGATCCGAAGCAGGCCGTGGCGGTAGCCAACAAGATCGTCAACGACGAAGTGCAATTCGTCGTCGGCCACCTCTGCTCCAGCTCCACTCAGCCGGCGTCCGACATCTATGAGGACGAAGGCATTCTGATGATCACCGCGGCTTCCACCAGCCCGGACATCACCTCCCGCGGCTACGAGCTGATTTTCCGCACCATCGGCCTGGACAGCCTGCAGGGCCCGACCGCCGGCAACTTCATCGCCGACCACGTCAAGCCGAAGAACGTCGCCGTCATCCACGACAAGCAGCAGTACGGTGAAGGCATCGCCACAGCCGTCAAGCAGACCCTGGAAAGCAAGAACATCAAGGTCGGCCTGTTCGAAGGCATCAATGCCGGCGACAAGGACTTCTCCTCGCTGATCGCCAAGCTCAAGCGCGAAGGCGTGGACTTCGTCTACTACGGCGGCTACCACCCGGAACTGGGTCTGCTGCTGCGCCAATCCAAGGAAAAAGGCCTGAATGTGCGCTTCATGGGGCCTGAAGGCGTCGGCAACTCGGAAATCTCCGCCATCGCTGGCCCGGCTTCCGAAGGCATGTACGTGACGCTGCCGAAATCGTTCGATCAGGATCCGCGCAACAAGGAACTGGTTGAAGGCTTCAAGGCCAAGAAGCAGGACCCGAGCGGTCCGTTCGTGTTCCCCGCCTACGCCGCCGTGCAGGTCATTGCCGAAGGTATCGAGAAGGCCGGCAGCACCGACACCGACAAGGTGGCCGAGGCGCTACGCAGCAACACCTTCGACACCCCGACCGGCATGCTCGCGTTCGACGAGAAGGGCGACCTGAAGGACTTCAACTTCGTCGTCTACGAATGGCACCAGGACGGCACCAAGACCGAAGCCAAGTAATTTCCATCAGCCTGACGAAGCCCACACTCGCTTGTGGGCTTTGTTTTAAGCAGGCGGCCCAGCCAAAAGCACCCGGGCCGCCCTGCCGTACCTGTAATTCAACGAGCGGCCTGAACAGCAGGCCCACCTCGAACCGATGCCGTGCGTGATCCGCAGGGCACCGTACCGCAGTGGCGCCGTGCCAGGGTGTGCGGTGCGTTCGACGTGGGCAGCGCAGCAGACCGAAACGCAATTGCAGGGACTTCGGGAGAGCAGTGATGCCTGAGCTTTACCACTACCTACAACAGCTGATCAACGGGCTCACCGTTGGCAGCACCTACGCGCTGATCGCCATCGGTTACACGATGGTGTACGGCATCATCGGCATGATCAACTTCGCCCACGGCGAGGTGTACATGATCGGCTCGTATGTCGCCTTCATCGCCATTGTCGGCCTGTCCATGATGGGCCTGGATGCACTGCCTATCCTGATGATGGGTGCGTTCGTCGCCGCCATCATCGTCACCAGCGCCTACGGTTACAGCATCGAACGGGTCGCCTATCGCCCCCTACGTGGCAGTAATCGCCTGATCCCGCTGATCTCGGCCATCGGCATGTCGATCTTTCTGCAGAACGTCGTGCTGCTGGCTCAGGACTCCAAGGACAAGGCGATTCCCAACCTGATGCCGGGCAATCTGGTGTTCGGTGAAAGCACCATGAATGGCGTGGTGATTTCGTACATGCAGATCCTGATCTTCGTGGTCACCTTCGTCGCCATGTACGGGCTGACGATGTTCATCTCGCGCTCACGCCTTGGACGCGCCTGCCGCGCCTGCGCCGAAGACCTGAAGATGGCCAACCTGCTGGGCATCAACACCAACGGCATCATCGCCCTGACCTTCGTCATCGGCGCTGCGCTGGCTGCCATCGCGGCGGTGCTGATCAGCATGCAGTACGGCGTGATCAACCCGCACATCGGCTTCCTCGCCGGCATCAAGGCGTTCACCGCCGCGGTACTCGGCGGCATCGGCAGCATTCCGGGTGCCATGCTCGGCGGCCTGGTGCTCGGTGTAGCCGAGGCCTTCGGTGCCGACATCTTCGGCGACCAGTACAAGGATGTCGTGGCGTTCAGCCTGCTGGTGCTGGTGCTGCTGTTCCGCCCCACCGGCATCCTCGGCCGCCCGGAGGTGGAAAAGGTATGACCGGCAATCTCCGTACAGCCTTCTTCAGCGCCCTGCTGGTCATCGCCGTCGCGGTGCCGGTATTCGGCCTGAAGCTCACCACCGTCGGCATCCGCGTCGAAGTGCACGGCGCCGAAGCCGGTACGTTCTGGATCATCGCCGCCTGCGCGGTGGCCATGTTCTTCTGGCAGCTGTTCCGCACACACCTGGCCGCCGGCTGGGCCGCCAGCCCCAACCTGCCCAGCGTGCCTGCCGGTGCCGGCAGCTTCCTTACCCTGCCCTCGACGCAACGCTGGATCATCCTGGCGCTGATTCTGGTGGCGCTGGCGTGGCCGTTCTATGGTTCGCGCGGCGCGGTGGACATCGCCACGCTGATCCTGATCTACGTGATGCTCGGCCTCGGCCTGAACATCGTCGTCGGTCTGGCCGGCCTGCTCGACCTGGGTTACGTCGGCTTCTACGCCGTCGGTGCCTATACCTATGCGCTGCTCTCGCACTACTACGGGGTCGGGTTCTGGACCGCACTGCCCATCGCCGGCGCGATGGCGGCGCTGTTCGGCTTCCTGCTCGGCTTCCCGGTGTTGCGCCTGCGCGGTGACTACCTGGCCATCGTGACCCTCGGCTTCGGCGAGATCATCCGCATCCTGCTGCGCAACATGACCGATCTCACCGGCGGCCCGAACGGCATCAGCGGCATCGACAAACCGACGCTGTTCGGCCTGTCCTTCGACCGCCGTGCAGCCGAGGGCATGCAGACCTTCCACGAGTATTTCGGCGTGGCCTACAACTCGGTGAATAAGGTGATCTTCCTCTACCTGATCGCCCTGCTGCTGGTGCTGCTGACGTTGTTCGTGATCAACCGTCTGCTGCGCATGCCGATCGGGCGCGCCTGGGAAGCCCTGCGCGAAGACGAGATCGCCTGCCGCGCGCTGGGCATGAACCCCACCGTGATCAAGCTCTCGGCCTTCACCCTCGGTGCGACCTTCGCCGGTTTCGCCGGCAGCTTCTTCGCCGCACGTCAGGGGCTGGTATCGCCGGAGTCGTTCACCTTCATCGAGTCGGCGATCATCCTCGCCATCGTCGTGCTGGGCGGCATGGGCTCGCAGCTCGGGGTGATCCTCGCCGCCATCGTGATGATCCTGCTGCCGGAGCTGATGCGCGAATTCAGCGAATACCGCATGTTGATGTTCGGCGCCCTGATGGTGCTGATGATGATCTGGCGTCCGCAAGGCCTGCTGCCGATGCAACGCCCACACCTGGAGCTGAAGCAATGAGCCGCCCGATTCTAGAAGTACGCGGCCTGATGATGCGTTTTGGCGGCCTGCTGGCTGTCAACGAGGTGGGGCTGAAGGTACATGACAAGCAAGTGGTATCGATGATCGGCCCCAACGGCGCCGGCAAGACCACGGTATTCAACTGCCTGACCGGCTTCTATCAGCCGACCGCGGGGGAAATTCTCCTCGACGGCACGCCGATCCACGGCCTGCCCGGCCACAAGATCGCCCGCCAGGGCGTGGTGCG